>CAMQYL010000001.1:0-215545 GCA_947039275.1 uncultured Bacteroidales bacterium
CCCAAGTGGATGGGATGGCGAACGGTGGAGTGAAGTCGTGATAATGGGGCGTATCGGTAGCTATCGAATCCAAATGTTAATCTCATTGTATAACATTTGGGTAATAAAAAAGTAGTCAGCAAATTGCTGACTACTTTTGTGGTGGTCCCACTTGGGCTTGAACCAAGGACTCCCTGATTATGAGTCAGGTGCTCTTTCTTCGGCTTCCGAAAGTTCGCTTCGCTCACTTTTGGAAGCAACCAACTGAGCTATGGGATTTTATAAAGTCAAGAAGTTGCTTTTTATTGCTTGTGGAGTAGATTGCCACTTATGCGGTTTACACCTCAGTTTACACAAACTGCATTTGTTAATAAATGTTTATTAATCTCTCAAATAACTATCGCTGTCGATATGTGGATAGGTTACATTTATCCAAATTGTCTTTTCAAAATTAGCGAAAATCTCTGACATAGAGGTATTATTAAGGCGAGAATCTTAAAATCTCCAACGTACTTTTTTCTGAATCTCCCCTATAAAAAGAAAAATCCATGAAAGGTGTACTGTATTTTTATTCTTCATTCAGATAGGATTCTATAATCTCTCCAATCTCATCCTTTGCATCCTCAGCAACCGTTTTCCATATTCTTTCACTTGCGCCTGCAGGAATAGAATCTCGTCCGCTTAGAGTAATGAGGTTGTAATGCGGTATGTCTGAGTATGGAACGTCATAATCACCAATAGTTATATAATCAGCATTAGGTATTCCAATTTCTTTCATGCGTTTGACTGCATTTGCGCCTCCACTACCAACGCCTATTATAAGTATTTTACCCATCTTATTTGTGAATTAATTCTTATTAGTGTGTCTATTATGCAGAAATCATCGTTACGAATGTCGCTGAATCGGACTTTAACCATGCCTTTTTGATTTGTAGGCTGAACAACATCTGCGCCGTTGTTCAAAGTTTCATAGAAATGTGTGCTGTAAGTCCATATCGGCTGAATGAGATATTTCCATTCGTTCTCCTGATATGTATAGACCATGTATGAATCCCATGTGCCGGATTCCTTTTCAGAACGTATGCCAAATTCATCTGTGCCGTTACCGTCTAAATCTCCCTCGGTGGTAAATTTCACATCGAATCTTCCTTTAATGGTCATAGATGCAATAGTACCACTTGCGCTGTTAATTCGCCAATGCCATAAGCCACGGTTTATTGTCGTATCAATAGGCTCTGCAATAAGAGTGTCAATCTCCAATCCGTTGAAATTCCCTATCAACGTATCTCTGTATTGAGCCAAAGGGTCAGATTCAACGGGTTTATGTTTGCTTCCACACCCAAAGGCGCAAAGCAATATGGCTACAGAAATGAATAATGGCAATCTTTTCATCGTTCAAATTCTTTTAGATGTTCGTTCCATTTAGTTGTGAAGTTTGGATAGGCTAACAGTTCTTCGTATGTGCAAGTGTCAGGTAAGAGTAATTCCGCTTTTTCATTGCCACAAACACCCATTTCTTCAAACTCATTTTTAAGAGCTATTAAATGTGAGCGTTGAAAGCGATAGGTTGCATTATTCCACACGTCTTTTTGTTTGCCTGAAAGTAAAAAGGATATTTCATTTCTCTTTTCCATAAAGTTATGCCAAGTCTGCCTTATCTTTCTTACGGCATTTTTGTCCGCTTTTTCATCATATCGTGGTAACGGTTCATCTTCAATAATTGGCTTTTGCGGTATTAACTCATTCAAAATATGTGCATATTCTTTTTCAAAAAGGCTGATTTGTATTTGACTATATTGAGCGTATGAACGATAATTACTATCAATCATTGTGAAATATAGACTTTTCAGGCTCTCATTCCTATCTCTATAAACTGCAAGTGAAGTATTATAATATTTGATGAAGCTATATGAGCCGTCATAATCTGCATCATCTATATGTATTTTAAGGAATCTATGTTGAGCTAATATTAAACTGTCTGTCAGTGTATTCTCTTTGTATAATTGTTTGGTTAGTTCAGAGTCTGCAATTTGGGATATTTCTTTTAGTAAATAGTAATTCAAAAACTGTATCTGATGTTGAGCTATCGCAAAATCGTTATCAATATCTGCCGTTGTAACTTGTGGAATTCTTGAATCATAAATAATATGCAATAAGCTGTCAATCAAGCCGTATTTATCAATCGGATTATCAGGTACAGCTATTCCGTTCTGATTGATATATTGAATTATGCTGTCCTTTGCTATTTCAAAAACAGAATCCTTATTCTCAATAAATCCCATTAAAATATTCTTCCTCTCACTAATGGAATCTGATGCTTTAACATCTTTATTATCAGATTGATGTTTGCTTCCACAGCCAAAAGCGCAGAGCAATATCAAGCTGATTAGAAAAATTGGTATGTATTTCATCTGACAGAGAGATTATAGGGGTTTAGCTGTTGATTTGATTGAGTTTCTTTGTTTCGTGTACTTTTTTCGGATTCACCCTTATAAAGTAGATTTTTCAGAAAAAGGTACGTTGTTTATGATATTGGTTTATATATGCTCCACTTTCAAAGAGGGTCATTGTTTCTTCTGATAGATTGACAATTATAAACTCCTTGTTCAGTGGATTCTTGTATTTAATGTAATCGGTTGAATCTAATTCATGCCTCGCATGGTGATTCAGCAATGTTATTCGGTTAGTAATGCTGTCATAAGAATAATTACCATGCTTTGTATAGCTGATTTCGTAAGGATTCAATAATGTATCAATATTCAAAACCGCACTATAAATCCCATTCTGTTTTAATGTCAGAATATAGATTATGTAACGTCCTCTGCTTTCCCATGTGCCTATTATATCCGAAAGTGATATATTCTGTGGCGGCTTATTGTCATAATAATAGCAATATTCTTTATAAACATCATAAGGCAATGGCTCTCTATAATCCGTAAGGCCTATCTTTGTTCCAATGATAATATGCTTATTCTCTAACTCAAATTGAGGTCGTTTCCCTATTGCCAAGTCAAGGAACATCTTCACTCTCGCAAGAAATTCGCGTGAAATGTTCTTGATTCGCTTATTTGTAATATCAGGCGTTGGAGCATTATAGGCTATCGCATGAAGTCCGTAATGCTCTGCAAACCATATAGCCCTCTCGTTATGATATTTCTGCGATATGATTGTAATGCTGTCAAGACCATAAACCGCTTTTGCTTTGACTATCGAATTAAGAGTGCGTATGCCCTGATAGTCCAATGTAATCACGCTGTCAGGTACGCCATGAACTACTAATGAATCTCGCATTGCAATAAGTTCATTACAACCGTTATCTCTATCGGAGTAATCGCCACCACTTGCTATGATATGACTGATTTTGCCATTGTGGTAAAGTTCTGCGGTAGCCTGAATCCGATTGTCGAAATAATAATTGTGTTCTCCTTGTGGAGTAATCGGAGAAGTGCCAAGAAGCAGTCCGACTTTATTGTATGGAATATCCTCTGCCGTGTCATAGGTCTTGCCGTTGGCATTGACCGACACCACTACATAGCAACCAATAACAGCAACGACTATTAAAGCCATTGCGATTATTGAGAATCTGATTATTTTCTTTTTAGTTATCGGCATTATTAACACTTTGATTATGATTTATTTGGACGATTGCCACTCCCAGAATCCATATAACACATCTTCTTCATTCCATATTTTGGGCTGTTCAGGCAGGTGTAATCGTAAAAATTCTTCAACTTCCGATTCAGTAGTTAAAGTTCCACACTCATCAAGAATTAGATATGCGGCAAGGACTATCCTATTTTGCTCATAAGCAGATAGTTCATTCCACCGTTTGTGTCTTAGAGATAGGTAGTAGTCCCACGGTGATATTTCCATAATTCATTATTTGCGAGTATATATTTCGATTTCGTTTCCGGCTGTGTTGAGGGTATCGCCATTCAAGACCACTGTGTTTTTGTGAACATAGACAGTCAGAGAATCGGAAGTGAGTTTGCGGATAGTCCAACGCTCGTTTTTCGATTCAGCGGTGTATGCGTCAGGATAGAAACCATAAAGCACAACTGAATCTCCATGAGCATAATATCTGCCGGATTGCTTGTTTTGATAATCACCGTCTTTATAAAGATAGTGATAGCGTCCGCTCTTGTCGAAGTCCAAAGCGACATTCGACTGTTCCCATGAGCCAATCAGCATAGGATTCTGAATTATCGTATTGCGATGAATTGAGCAAGCTGAAAGAAGCATTGCCAATCCTGACAGTATGATTATTATTTTCTTCATTATCTGTTGCCCGTTATTTTATTAAAGTTGAAATCTTCGTATGAAGCCTTACTATGCCTGATAGGTTCAGGCGTATTCTGCAATTCTTCAAAGAGCCATTCAAGTTTTCGCAGTTCATTTGTAAATGTCAGTTCTGCACCTGAATCTATATCGCAAGTCGGTGTATGGAGTAGATGATGAACAGCCATTGCAGTAGTTTCAACATCTACACCGTCCGTTCCTTGATAAATATTGGGTAGTTCAATCTTTCCATTCCGTTTCAACATTTCTTTACGCCATGCGTCAAGGTCAGCCGATAGATTGTGTAGATTGAACACTACATTTTTTAATGCGTGTATGACCTCGCCATGAATATTTAACGGATGATTCGGATTCTGTGCTTGTTGGCATAGCTCATAGCCAAGTTTACCAAGCGCAGAGCCTATTTCATATATGTATGGTCGAAGTGGATTATCCATAAACAGTTTATAGATTTATTCCCTGACCTTGTATGTCAATAGAGCAAATCCCTGCTAATTCAGTGGTAACATAGTTGATGTACCACGGAATATTTTTTGATGAAGTCAGAACACCAAGAACGGTTTTACATTCAGGATTTTGTGCCTGAAAGTTATTTATGAAGTTATCTACCCATTCATCACTACGAAGTTGGGCGAGTTGGAAATTATATCCGTTTCGCATTTTCAATTTGTTTTCTTTATTGATGTACATAACATTAGACGAGAATGTAAGTACAGGATTCACGCTTGTCTTATTCACTGTTATCTTCGCGAATAGGTCAGAGCCAATGGCTTCTTCTGCGTGAGTGCAGATAGAGCCAACTCTATTGAAAAAGATTGATTGATTTTCCATATCAGTATTCTTCTAATTTTAGTGGCACAATGCTTAGTTTATGCTTTAATTCAGGATTTGGACACCTTTGTGGGGCGAATCTATTATATGTCATGTATTTACCAAATCCATCATAGCTTAAATCTGTGTTTTCAACCTCCAAGAAAACATCCCAACAAGCTTTAACCTTATTATAAGTTTCTCTAATATCTATTTTGAGTTTGGCGCATTGTTCCTTGACAGTATTAGAAGCAAGATAACTATGAAGCTCTTTTAATTCAGTATTCTTGGAGGATAGCCCAACTTGAAGGAAATCATATATGCTGAACCCCGGATTATAGATTACATTCATAAAAAAGTCGTTCTCTTTTTTATAATGAATGCTTTTGGGTTGAGCATAGCAACTTACAGCACAAATTAACGCTATAAGCAGCACAAGTCCTTTAATTTGCTTTAAACTCATAGTTTTCATTATTATTCGTTTTCGTTTAGTTGGTAACGCATGAACACATCTATTTCCTCTTGAAACACAGGAGGAATATTAAGATTATTTCGGATTTTTATTACCTTTTCCAATATGGTTTTAATAACCACTCCTAATGGGCGCGGTGGATACCATCTATTCCGATAATTTGTGCACCGTAATATTCTTCGATCACCATTATCACAAATATATTCAATTTGTCTGACAGTATCTACTATTACACATAGACCTGCTTCAAATGATGAAATTTCAGATGAAGAAAATAACTTAGGATTCTTATATTCCGCTTGTCCCACATTAAAAAAAATATCATAGATTCTATCCAAATTGGATTTAATCTCTTTCTCGTTTTTGCAAGTTTTGTAGAAACTGATGATACCCATTGTATAGATTTGTGTTCCTCAATCCTCTGCGGAACGTCTAAGTTATTGAACATAAAAAAGGTGTGAGGATTTATCTTGTCTTATCCGTAATTCAGGCTCTCGCATTGCCTATGCAGTGGATAAAACAATAGCCCCACACCGCTTTTGCTATATATTCTGCCGGTCACGGCAGGGTATAAGCAACCGATGTAGGTGCTATTGTCAATCATCTTCACTGCATATCAAATTTGCGAGATTTGAATTACGAAGCTGATTTCAATAACACCTTTTAGTAAAAAAGTCTGATTCACTTGCGCCAACTCTATGGCACGGCTGTGAATCAAGCGCAAAGTTACTAAAAAATGTCATTGGTGGGGCTATATTGGGAAGCAAAAATCATGGAGTATGCTCTAAAACATAAGATTATAGTCTGCCCTCGTCACAGTAGGAGTAGAAGCGGTCGAATGGCGTTACTATGATATGGTCGAGCAATCGAATATCCATGAGTTCACACGCAGACTTTATCCGCTTTGTCAGGCTATCGTCCTGACTGCTTGGATATATGTTGCCTGACGGGTGATTGTGGGCGAGGATTATTGATGTGGCGTTGGTTACTAATGCGGTCTGCATTACCACACGAACATCAACAACGGTGGCGGTCAATCCTCCGTCAGATATGGTGGTGTAACCGATTACCTTATTAGCCTGATTAAGAAGCAAGACTTTGAATGACTCTTTGTAGCCTATGGTGTCAGCGTCAAAGACACGGTTTTTAAGGAGTTTATGAATCTCTTTCGCTCCGTGGATTGATTCTGTTAGCGGTTGCGGTTGGTATTTCAGTTGTATCTCCGAAACTATGCTGTCGGTTGTCATGTCCGAAAAATTATGATTTTTATATCTGATATATAGTGTCTTGGGAAAGAAAATCGGACACTCCCCAATGAATGAGGAATGCCCGATTTCCGGGAATCAATAAGCACTCAGCCCAAGAACCAAGTGTATTGCGAATCGCCATGAAGGGCGTTACATATGCCTACGGACACTTCTGTTGCGTTGACCGCACGTTGCAGATAGCTGTCGATGTAACTGCTCTTGTTGGCTTCGGTCAGGAGATTGTGGAAGTCGAACATCGAAATCGTGTTGTCCTTTATTCCGAAATTCGGATCACCGTAGAAGTCACGGCACACGTTGTTTATCTGACTGTCGGTTATCAGGAGTTTAGGCACGTTGCGCTGATAGCGGTTTGGCAGAGCCTGATAGAGCCTCATGCGTCCGACGATTTGAGCGAACTGCGTTTCAGTCAGGCGTGTCTGCGAAAGCGTCTGCAACAGATGAATGTCCTGCGCAGGTCGGAACGTGTAGAACAGTTCAAGCACCTGCTTGTAGAGGTCATGGAGCGACATCACTTCAAGCTGAATCTTCGCTCCCTGCCCCGTAAGCACCTGATTGGAGCAGACGTTCATTCTCCAGCCGATAAAGACGGAGAATTTCTCTGCGCCACGATTGGCACGGTAGAGATTGAGGTCGTTGTAGTTGCGCACACCGCCTATGCAGAGTTCAAGGCGTTGCCCGTCTATCGTTTCATGGATAGAGGGAATAGTGAACGCAAAGGCAAGTCGCTGATAGAACTGCGTCTTTTCCGATTCAAGGAGTTCGGAAGCACGTTTGCCGAGTGCGGAGGGTATGCGCCCACGGACGATGTGCGACACACGGATTTCCGGCTGATTGATGAGTTCACCGCTGAACACGTTGCAAGCGGCGTCATGCACGGTGTTGATGAAGTCCTGATGAGAGATTGTAAGCTCCTGATTCGCCCATGTCGGCACGACACAGTTAACGGTCAGCTCCTCGATTGAGATAGCCGATGTGTTGGCTTCAAGGAAAGTGACGGAGGGAGCGGTGGTTACGTTGATGTCCTCAAACTGCACATCTTCTGCTACGGTGATGAGATCGTTGGTGGTGGCTGTTGCCAATGCGGTTGTGGTGATTGTTTCCATAATGGGTAAAGTGTTTATTGATTACTTGGACGATAACTGTTACCGTCAGGAAAGCAATAGCCGTCAATATTCGGATAGGTTACATTCTCCTATATGGTGGCAGACCTGAACCCGTTTTGTTTTTCTTCCGGCATGGAGGGAGGGGAGTTTTTGAGGGTGAACTGTCGCTTGCATGGCACTCTCAAAAATTTTCAGGGGCAGTATTTCTATGGGGAGGGGGTATATTTTAAGCGTGTACCTTTTTCGCTTGGTTATCTCTTATATATGGTATATTTGAAAAAAGTAAGTTTTGACTTTCCCGATTTTATAATTGGATTATTGTCGGATTCGGAGGAAAATTGTCAGTCGCTATTCTGACTTTAATAGGAGGTGGATTTTTAATTGGAGTGGGAGGGGGTGTTTTTATAGTCTGTATTGATGTGTCAATTTTTGCCTATCTGATTTAAAAAACAAGTTGTAAAATGATGAAAATTGTTGATTTACGGATTCTCCCGAAGTCATTTTGGACTTCCGATTTTAATGTCTATATTTGCTTATATCAAGTTGGGAATCGGGATTTTACTGTCTGACCTCCAACATTTTTGATTTAATCATATATCCATTCATGCAAAATGGAAATAAAGCCGAAATGTCCGTGTCTCGGTTTTATTTTGCGGTTGGTGTCTGATTTTCATTCCTGATTCCCTTAGAAAAGATAGTAGATTTTGAGATTATAGGGCTGTCTATTTTTTTGTCCTGAAACACTATATAATAGATGATAGTCTGTTGAGAAAACAGACAGTAGTATTTTGCAGATGTGGATATAATGAATTTCAAAAATTTAATTGAATTATGGCAGTAAAATATGTGCCTGAAAATGTAACGTTCCTAAATAATTGGAACGGATTTGAATTGCCGAAAGGCATATTGAACAAAGGAGTTACGGGGTGTGGAGCTACCTCCGTTGCGATTGAAGATGAACACAAGACCATTATTTGCAGTCCACGAATCAACCTGATTCTGAATAAGCATGAACAGTATGCCGGAACATTGGCAGTATATGGGAAAGTTACAGAGAATGAGATTAAAAACTATTTGGAGCAGAAGGATAAGCCTAAGATATTGGCAACGTATGATTCTTTGCCGAAAGTTGCAAGACAGATAGCAGATAAATCGGATTGGCGTGTGGTTGTCGATGAGTACCAATATATTCTGATTGACAGCAGTTTTAAGTCTGATTGTGAGAATGATTTTATCGAGGTTTTGAAAGAATTTAACTATGTTACTTACCTCTCTGCAACTCCGATAGCCGACAAATATATGCGACAGATAGACTATTTTAAAGATGTGCCTTACACAGAATTGAAATGGGAGAATGTGGAGCGTCCTAATATCCAAATGATTCATGCAAAGCGTCCGATTGATTCAGCATTGGAGATTGTCAGGAATTATAAGAAAGGCATATATCCCTCTATTGGTGGTGTTAAATCAAGGGAATGTGTGATATTCCTGAATAGCGTTACAAATATTCTCAACATTATAAAACAGACTGATTTAACGCCTGATGAAGTAAACATAATAGTTGGAAGTGGCGATGATAACAACGACTTCATTATGAAGTTAGGCAAAGGCTTTGAACGAGGTAGAATCCCTTTGGAAAATGAACCACACAAGATGTTCACATTCTGCACTTCGACAGCTTTTGCAGGGTGCGACTTCTATTCAAAATGCGCTTCTACATTCGTTATCAGCGACAACAAGAGGGTACACACTTCGATTGACATAGCCACTGAATTAGCACAGATTGTAGGCCGTCAGCGGTTGGCTGAGAATCCATTTAGAAAGACAGTGACTTTCATCTACAACACCAATGACGGCGAAAATGATTCAGCCGGATTCCATGCCGAATTGGAAAAGAAACTGCAAGATTCCTATGAAATTGCAGAAAATAAGAACAGCATTACCAATGAGGTGTTTAGACGGTCTATTGTAGCAGAAACGCTTACAGCACAGAGAATCAACAAATATTCCGACAATTATGTGCGGTATGTGGAACAGACGGATATGTTTGTAGTGAATCATCTGGCATATCTTAGTGATTGCTTTTCGTTTGATGTTCAGAAAGAGAATTTTGCCGATTGTCAGATTGTGGTGAGGCAGATTGAGGACAGCGGTATGAAAGTTGATGATATGGAGGAACGCAGTTATCGTGAGCAGTTAAACTGTATTATTAGAAAAGAAAGTTTTGAGGACAGAATGAAGCGGTATTGCGAGTATCAGCATATAAAGGAAACTAACCCGTATTTTCTTGGTGATTCCACTATGGATAAACAATATGATGACTTGTGGACTTATTATAGCAAACTTGGTGCAGACAGAATCAAGGCGTTGGGATATAAGGAAACCAAACTGAAAAACGAATTGAGAGGATATTATCTGCAAAATGATATTCGGCTGAAATTCAGGAGCATCTTCAAAGTCGGATATAGAATGACTACTAACGATATTAAAAATAGAATGACTGCCGTGTATGCCGAATATGGCATTAAAAAGAATGGGGTAGCCTCTCATTTAGAAAGAGATTATGGTATCAGGCTCAAACCCACGAAAATCACCATGCCTGACGGATTCAGAAAAAGCGGATATGAGTTTATATAAGAAAAAGAGGGCAAGCCGTTTTGTGACGGTCTGCCCTTTATCGTTTTCAACCTTGTAGATGATTAGCTTGCCATGCGTGTTTTGATTGTGGTAAATTGGTCAATCACTTTATCTTCCGTTAAATTCCCTTTTTCGTTGTACATCGCTTTACGGTCATTGGGGGTGACGGTTTCAAACACCTTAAAGGCGTAGTCATCGTTTTGTTCAGTTCTGAATCCATTAAACTGTTCTGCTAAGTAACGTTTGGCAATATCTTTCATGGAGAATCCCAGCCGTATGCAAAGATTAATGAATCTATTGCCCCTTTCTATATTGTGAGAGGGAACGATTGCCTTTGCTTTCTTAACGCCTTTTGTCTGTTTGCCCTGACAGAGTAGTGAAAGGTCTGTCTTGCTCATCGCCTTAGCGTTTCCACAGAAGATGATGTTTAGAGTACTGAGGGAAAAACCTTGTGGGTTTTCATCGCTTTTTATCAGTTCTTTGTAACGCTTAAGGAGTGCTGTTTGTTGAACATTCGCCGCCCCTCTCACATATTCAAGTGTTCTCCATTCTGTTTTAGTAATGTTTATTGCCGAAATGTATTCAGCGATTGTTTCTCCGTCAGCGAGAGCCACTTCGATTGCCGGAACTTGGATAGGAGTTGCATTTTCTTCTTCGTTGTAAAGAGAGGTGGCGAAAACTCTGTGCTGACCGTCAAGCACAAGATAGTAGTTTGAGGCACTTTCGGTTGTTATAGGGTTGCCGTTGATGTCAACAAGTGCCACATCTCCGGCGGCAATAGCTTTTTCGCCCTTGATAATTTGGATGATTTCTGCCTGGCGATAGCCACGAACTTTCATGTCGGCAAGGATAGTCTTTGCGTTTGCGAGATTCACATCTCGGTTGATGCCTTTTGCGAAAGCGGCATTGCGTACTTCGTTGTTAGCTACTACGGAAATTTCTACGTTAGCGAATGTCTTTGTTGCCATAATATTCTTGGCAGTCAGGGGTTAAGTCAGCCGCAACGTGCAGTCTGCTTTCCTGATTGCGGTGGCAAAATTATATCAACCCGCAATGCTGTGTAAGCGTAGAATTTTTGAGATTTTCTTACGCTAAATGAGAGGGCATATTGCAGGCAGCGTCATGTCCTTGTAATCTCTCATCAGTTTGTCGAAAGTGGCGTTGTTGTCTTTTGTGCAATAATCCGTGGGGTCGTCGTTTTTCATGTGGTTTAGCTCTCCCGTAAGCCAAAGCACTGATAATCCAAAATTTCTCTCTGCTTGGGTGAACGTACCTTTTTTCTGTTTTTTGTGCTTTATAGGGAGATTTCTCAATAATGTACAGATTAGAATATAGTCAATCTCCCGTTTTGTCGGATAGATTTCTTCTGCGCCTGATTCTATGTTGCTGTTTACATAATTGGCTATGAGCGACTTTATAAATCGCTTGTTGGAGAATTTGAAATGTCTGCCACCTACCTTTATGTCAAGCTCCAACTTATCATCGGAATGCGCGTAAATTCTTGCGATAAGCCGTTTAATCCGGCTGTCTATCATTTCGATGTTGCCACGATAAAGCCATTTATATAATTCGTTCCATAGATATAGAATAAACTCAAATGTGGCTTTTGGTGACAGTCCTAAATCTGTAATCGCTTCTTGCAGAATGTCGAAATTGTAAAATTCTTCCTCTGACAGTCCGCAATTATCCATTTTCTGACTTCGTGCGTCATAATGTCTGTATGCAAATTGTTCAGGCTCCCATATCTCACCGTCATAATCAGGGAATTGCAGGGAGTATCTGCGTATGTATTCCAACCGCTCCTTTATGTCGGCATGGTCTTGTTCAGGATATTTCTGTAACCACGCATTGCAATAGACTTCATCTTCATATTCCGCATTTTCCCAATAATCATCAGGAAGTGAGGGGAATGTGGGACGTGTCTGTATAAATTCTGAAATATCCATATTAAATTTGCTCAACATCAACAAATTTCACATCGTTAAACTGTTTAAATTCAGTCAGACTGTGGTATGTAAGAACATCAATTTGTTGCATAAGTTTATGATATCCATCTTCTTTATAATAGATAAACTCAAAAGTCTTGTTAAACTTATTCTGTGTATAAACACTACCGTCTTGGCAACTGTCTCTAAATAGTGCCTGAAAATATGTATGGTCGGTTTCTCCTAATGAGTGACCAAAAAAGATGAATCTATTTGTTTGCTTGAATAATGAGCTAAAATTAAGAGCCTTATAGTGTCGCGGATATGCTTTTCGTAGAAACACATGCTCTGGTTTTATCTCCGCTTTATCCTCTACTCCAAAAATTATATCATTTTGCGCGGCTTCTCCATGAACTTTTATCAAACTACTTTTTATTATTTCATCATCAACATAATTGTTTCGTAATAATATTTCTGTTGATTTGGTGTAGTTGAAATCTAAGATGTTGAAGCTATTGCAGGATTCAGAGATTGATTCAATTAACCTATATGCTACACTTGTTCGTTTCATTAACGAATAATCTAATTTTTCAAGATAATTTATTAATGCGAAAATAAGTAGCTCGTAATTGAACTTAAAAGAAGCATCACTTCTTTCTAATGAATAAGTTTTAAGTTCATTCTCTATATCTATCCAATTCTGTAATTCAAATTTGCTTTTAAGGTATTTTGCTAATTCATTTCCACGTTTTACCATATCGTCGAAATGGGTACTTTTTACAAAATCTGTATAGCTTGTTGGTAAGCCAAGATTTATGTCAAAGCCATTACCTATAACTATGCACGTATCTTTGGGCGTAATCTGTACTTTTTCCATATGCAAATTTACAAAGAAAATCCCGCTAATCGTATAGACTGACGGGATTTTCTGAATTAGAGTAGAGATTTCAGGGCGTTATCCACTTGTTCATTGTCGAAGCTGTCAAGGTAAATCTGCGTAACTCGTTCAGAACTATGCCCCATAATCTCACGGATTACAGCTGTTGACACTCCGGCACGTTTCATCACTGTTGCCTGACTATGCCGTGCTACATAGGTTGTTAGGGTGATAGGAATGTCTAATTTTTTTCCAATGAGTTTAAGGCGTTTGTTTATCTTTGCCATTACCTTGTGTATTCTGAACTTCTTTTGAGCCTCCGTTTGGTGGAGGTCGGAAAATATTGGGAATAGATAAGAGCTGTCAGGATTGCGATATTTCTCTATCAGACCTTTGGCTTTTGGCTGTAACGGAATTTTTATCAATTTGCCCGTTTTCTGTCGCTTGTAAATCAACTTGTCAGCGATGATGTTGCTTTCTGTCAGATTCGCGATGTCGGTCAGGTTTATTCCTCCTGAATAGTAGGTGAACGCAAAGATGTCGATTGCGAACCGCATATATGCGTCTGTCGGCGTAAAATTCAGGATTCTGTCAACATCATTTTTTGATAATGCTCGCTTTGCCGTTTCTTCATGTAGTTTGGACACCTTGAATGATTTGAACGGATATAGTTCTTCCTTAACAGCCTTTTCCTCTATTGCGATATTATAGAGGACTCGCAACGTGCGGAAATGGATTCCAATTGTGTTCTGTGCCGCACCTCGGCTTCTGAGCCATGATTCGTAACGCTTCAACCAAGCAACATCAATTTCTGCAAACGGGATATTCAGATGTCGGTTGAAATTGATTAACGAATTGTAAACGTAACGTACAGATAGCATATAGCCGCGCCGTTTCTCGTTTTCAAGTCTTTGCAGATACTCCTGAAAGATTTCGTTGACCGTTTTTCGGACACTGAGATTCCCGCCATCTACTTTATCCACAAGTGATGATGAGGTGAAATCCTGATTTGTCGCACGAAGTTCAATAATTGTAGAATTATAGGCTTTCAGTTTTTCAGCGATTATCAATTCTATGTACTCTCTATTAGGACAGTCAGCTTTCGGCTGATTTTTTGAAAAGTCCCAATGTTCAGGATTTAGAGATATGCCAAGACTGACATATCTACGCTTCCTGTCTTTTGTTACCCTCAACATTAGAGGAGATTCGTTGTTACTCAGCACTTTTGACTTGTAACAAACTACGTTTACTGTGGTTGACACGGTTTACACGATGGTTTACACAGTCTGCGTAAATTGAGGCATATCGGCAATAAAAAAAGTAGTCAGCAATTAGCTAACTACTTGATTTTAAGTGGTCCCACTTGGGCTTGAACCAAGGACTCCCTGATTATGAGTCAGGTGCTCTGACCAACTGAGCTATAGGACCGCGCCGTAAAGGCAGTACAAAATTACAAAAATATTTTTAATTACAAAAGGTGTTGCGTAAATTTGCATCGCTTCTGTCGGTTTATTTTGCAGTATAGTTTGGTTACTTTCTGCTAATCAGGCGGTTGTATTGTTCTTTTATTCAGAGTATTTTTTGCTTTTATACCTTATTCTTACTTCGATGCTTATGAAAAACGCTATCTACAGCTGTATATCTGTGGCTATGGGCTTGGCGGCTCCGCTGAGTTCGCTTGCCGAGACTTCATATCCCGATTTCGCTCTCGGAGCCGACATCTCATGGTACACGCAGATGGAGGCTGAGGGAATCAATGTGTACGATGCCGACGGCGCGCCGACTTCCGTGCCCGCTCTGACACGCGACTACGGGATAGATGCTATCAGGCTGAGGGTATTTGTGGATCCGCAGTATGCCTACTGCCTTGGTGCGCCGCAGGTATGGTGTGACAAGGCGGATCTGCTGGTCAAGGCGCGGGCAGCGCGTGACAATGGGCAGCGTGTTATGGTAGATTTCCATTTCTCCGACAACTGGTGCCACCCCGGGCAGCAATGGACTCCGGCAGCATGGACTGACACCTCTACCGATGGACTCGCCCGCGCTGCGGCAGCACATGTCACTGATGTGCTGAGTGCTTGCCGACAGGAGAATGTGGACGTGGCATGGGTACAGATAGGCAATGAGGTCGGCGGCGGATTTCTGCTGCAAAGTCCTGACGGCAAGACTGTAACCGACTACGGCGTTATCAGCAACAATGGTGCCCAAGGCTTCATCACCATATTCAATGCCGCGGCCAAGGCCGTCAAAGAAATCTATCCTCAGGCAAAACGAGTGCTGATGACCGCGCACGGAGCGGAATGGGCGACGCTTGACTGGACTCTCTCAATCGTCAATGATGCTCTTGACTATGACCTGTTCGGTGTGTCGATATATCCCCAACCTCAGGAGGGAGCCGACAAGGACAATACGACGATGTGGCGCACCCGTGCCGAAGCCTGCGTGGATGCCGTCAAGAAGATACACCAGAAATACGGCAAACGCACACTGATATGCGAGACCGGCATGAACAGCTACTACACCTCAGCCATACCGTGGGGTGTGGAAAGCAATTCAGCCAAGTGCAACGAGGACCAACGAGAATTTATGGAGTATTTCATCCCGGCACTGAAAGCCACAGGGGTATGCGACGGCGTGCTGTGGTGGGAGCCTGAAATCTACAACTGGAAATATCAGACATGGAACCCCAACAATCCCGACTGGACCATGCAGCAGGGCGCGATGACCTATCAGTGGCGACCCGGAGCCGTATGGGAATACCTGAAATCCATATCTACATTCCACCCCAGTCTCGCCTCCGACGATGTTACGGACACCGCATCTGAGGACATCACCACATATTATAATATCGCAGGCGAAAAAGTCAATCCTGACCGTCTCTCCACAGGCATATACATCAAAAGGCATGGCAAAATTGTTGAAAAGGTAGCAATCACCAACTAACCCTCTACCCCATGCAATATCCAAAACCATCAGATGCAGAACTGAAATCACGCTTGACACCCCTGCAATACGCCGTCACACAGCAGAGCCACACCGAGCGTCCGTACACCAACGAATACTATCTCGAGCACCGCAAGGGCATCTACGTAGACGTCGTCACAGGCGAACCGCTCTTCCTGTCGACCGACAAGTTTGACAGCCCATGCGGATGGCCGAGCTTCTCGCGACCCATAGCCGACGACGCAGTGACCGAACAAGCCGACCTCTCGCACGGCATGATGCGCACCGAAGTACGCAGTGCCCACGGCGACTCCCATCTCGGTCACGTGTTCCCCGACGGTCCACGTGACCGCGGAGGTCTCCGCTACTGCATCAACAGCGCCAGCCTCCGTTTCATCCCTGAGGAAGACATGGCAGCCGAAGGCTACGCCACCTATCTCCCACTCCTAAAGTAGCAAGTCGATACCGGTTATCCCTTAAAGGGGCTACAAAACCGCCATGTTGTAGGGAGGATGTCGGAGAACCGCATTTAACAAATTTGTAGGGTCGATACATGTAGCGACCGCACAGCGCAGACGTTTATAATCAGCTGTTTAACGGTCGCTACATGTAGCGACCCTACAAATTTAACGGTGTTTGTCGCATGGTTCCTGAGTTCTGCGACACCTTCCGCATTACAGGCACGGATGTCAGCAGTCATGCTCTTGGCGGACATGCCACGGCATGTCCCTACATTTTTTTTGCATGCTTCATGACGCTCGCATCAAATCGTTCGTGAACGGCATTGAGGTGAACATAGACAATACAGAGGCTTCAGACTCTTAAGAATCTGAAGCCTCTGTATTGGTCGGGGTGAGAAGACTCGAACTTCCGACCTCCACGTCCCGAACGTGGCGCGCTGCCAACTGTGCTACACCCCGGGCATCGCTTTCGCTAATGCGACCACAAAGTTAAGCATTATTTTTCAGATGACGTTAGAAAATTAATGTTAATTTTTCACACTGCTTATTAATATAGGCATGCTGGTTTCATATTATGGAGGATTTTGCGTATTTTTGTTATTTGACCAGATAAGGGTCATCTCACGTATGCAACAGACCTATCATATGAGACAATGTATCCTGTGGCTGATGGTTGCGCTATCTTCCACCATGTGCTATCTCCGCGCCGACGAAACGGAAGGTGATGAGTTGGAGAAAGGGTGGACCAAGCTCAACAACGAATATGCCACAGCCATATATGCAGCCCGTGCTTATGAAATGCCCTCGAATTTCAACCGCACCAACGTACCCGACGACATACTCGGAGGCAACGCCCCAGCCGAAATCAGCTTCAAGGCTGAGCTGACCGATAAGTGCATGAATCACCAGTGGGTCATTTCAGGTGCCGATGACCTATCGCAGCCCTATTACACCACCGACGATACCGACTGGACGTTTACGTTCAACAATCCAGGCGTGAGCTACGTAGGCCTCTATGCATGGGGAGATGACACCGACATGCCTACCCACCCCGTCCACAGTTACACCATTACCATCACGGACTCATATTTAGGCTGTCCGAACGCGTTCTCGCCCAATGGTGACGGGGTCAATGACGAGTGGAAGGTCAGCTACCGTTCGCTCCGCGAATACGAATGCCACATATTCAACCGCTGGGGCAAGGAGATGTTTTCATCCCGCGACCCTGAGCAAGGATGGGACGGAAAGGCAGGAGGCAAGACTGTCCCCGCGGGCGTGTACTATTACGTCATCACAGCCACCGGTAATGATGGCCAGCAGTACAAGCTCGGCGGTGACATAAACATACTGCACTTCAAATAATAGCCCGGTCTCCTAATCTCTCCGACAATCAGATTTGTTAATACTCCATATCAATCCATTGACATCAATATTCCAAATAATCTACTCTATGAAATCAACGAGTATCAAAAGCATCGCCGCCCTGATGGCAGCAGTAGCCGTCATGGCTCCAGTCTCAGCCCTCGCATCTTCTCGTGACAACGATGAGACACGCTTTGCTAATGTGGTCAATCCGACTCTGCCCCACAGCATCACCTTTGCCGGGCAGAAATTCGACCTTGACAACAGTGAATACTACGAGCGTCTTGACCGCGAACTGACAGCCATGGCATTTACCCACGGCTCCACCTTGCTGACCCTCAAACGCGCCAACCGCTACATGCCCATCATAGTACCCATACTGAAAGCCAACGGCGTACCCGAGGATCTTGTATATCTCTCTGCCATAGAAAGCAATTTTGATCCCTTGGCACTTTCAGGAGCCAAAGCCGCCGGACTTTGGCAGTTCATGCCATCGACCGGTCGCGAGTATGGCCTGGAAGTCAACGACTACGTGGACGAGCGCTATCACCCCATCAAAGCCACCGAGGCAGCCACTAAGTATCTTAAGAACGCATACGCCAAATATGGCAGCTGGGAATCTGTAGCGGCAAGCTACAATGCCGGTATGGGACGCATATCGCGCGAATTAGGAGCACAGGGCACCAACTCGGCATTTGACCTGTGGCTTCCTCAAGAGACGATGCGCTACCCATTCCGCCTGCTGGCGATGAAGATAATCCTTGAGCACCCCAAGGAGTTCGGCTACCGTCTGAGAGCCGACCAGCTCTATCAGCCCTACGACTACTATGTCGTGCCGGTCAACACCTCCGTAGATTCGTGGGCTGACTGGGCAAAGGAACATGGCATGACTTATCTCCAGCTCCGCACCCTCAATCCATGGATACGTTCGACTTCGCTGCCCAACAAATCTGGCAAAGTATATGACGTTTTCGTCCCCAAGAAAAAGAGCCTGACCCGCTCCAAACGCAACAAAGAGGTATACAACCACGACTGGGTGGTGAAGTAAAACCGACACAATGACCCCAAAGACTGACATATACGCTACATCAGCCCCCTCCGCACTGCCAGGGCGCATCGACGCCCTGACAGTCAACGGCGCACGCGTCAACAATCTCAAAAACATCGATGTCACCATCCCCCACAACTCTCTGACCGTGATAACCGGTCTGTCGGGGAGCGGCAAATCGTCACTGGCATTCGACACCATATATAAAGAAGGCCAGCGCAGATACATCGACACCTTCTCGTCATATGCGCGCAACATGCTCGGGGCTATGGAACGCCCCGATGTAGACCGCATAGACGGACTTTCGCCAGTAATTGCCATCGAGCAGAAGACCATCAACCGCAATCCGCGAAGCACCATCGGCACCACCACCGAAATCTATGACTTCCTGCGACTGCTCTATGCCCGTATAGGCGAAGCGCGGAGCTACATCTCGGGCAAACCGATGATCAAATATACTGATGAAAAGATTGTCGACCTCATCCTGTCAGCCTTTGACGGCAAGAAGATATACATCCTCGCACCTCTTGTGCGCAACCGCAAGGGACATTACAAGGAGTTGTTCGAGACCCTGCGCAAAAAAGGATATCTGACCGTACGCGCCGATGGCGAACTGCGTGAAATCGAACTCAACATGAAGCTCGACCGATACAAAAACCACTCGGTAGAGCTTGTGGTAGACCGCTTGAAAGTCTCGGGCAAGGATGACTCACGCCTGCGTGAGACTGTGCAGGAAGCGCTACGACAGGGTGACAACTCGCTGATGATACTTGATGCCGACAGCGGCGAGGTGCACCATTACAGCAAGCGGCTTATGGACCCCGACACCGGACTCAGCTATGCCGAACCGGCTCCCCACAACTTCTCGTTCAACTCCCCCCAAGGTGCTTGCCGCTGCTGCAAGGGGCTCGGCTATGTCAACATCGTAGACCGCGACAAGATCTTCCCCAATCCCAAACTATCCATCCGCAACGGAGGCATCCTACCTCTCGGAAAATACCGCAACACATTGCTTTTCTGGCAGATAGAGGCCATATGCGAGCTTTATGGTGTCACGCTTGACACTCCAGTGGGCGAACTGCCCGAAGAGTGCGTCAGCGACATCCTCAACGGCACCACGCAGCATCTGACCCTCAAAAACGACACGCTTGCCACATCAAACTATTTCAACACATACGACGGGCTTGTCAAATACATAGAGATGCAGCAGAGCGACGATGCCGGATCGGCTGCCCAGAAATGGAGCGGACAGTTCTTCTCACGCGCCACTTGCAGCGAGTGCGGCGGCCAGCGTCTCAACCGCGAAGCCCTGCACTACTTCATTGACGGCAAGAACATCGGCGATCTCTGTTCGCTCGACATCAAAGACCTGTATCAATGGTCATGCGAAGTGGAGGAGCGTCTGACCGACCGCCAGCGGCAGATCGGCGGCGAAATATTCAAGGAGATCCGCAACCGTCTGTCATTTCTCGTGGATGTCGGGCTGGACTATCTGCAACTCAGCCGCAACAGTGCCACCCTCTCAGGTGGCGAGAGCCAGCGTATCCGTCTCGCTACCCAGATAGGAAGCGAGCTCGTCAATGTGCTTTACATCCTTGACGAGCCGAGCATAGGTCTGCACCAGCGCGACAACCGACGCCTCATTGACTCGCTCAAACGTCTGCGCGATGCTGACAACTCCGTCATCGTCGTGGAGCATGACAAAGACATGATGCTTGAAGCAGACTACATAGTGGATATCGGCCCCAAGGCAGGGCGGCATGGCGGCGAAGTTGTCTACCAAGGCTCACCGAAGCAGATGCTCAAGACCGAAACAGCCACCGCCCAGTATCTCAACGGACACAAGGCGATTGAAATACCCTCAGTACGCCGCACTGGCAACGGCAAAGAAATAGTCATAGAAGGCGCATGCGGACATAATCTGCGCAACGTCAATTTTCATCTGCCCTTAGGCACTCTGACATGCGTGGCTGGAGTGAGCGGCAGCGGCAAGTCCACGCTTGTCAATGCCACTCTGCAACCTATCCTCTCGCAACGGTTCTACCGCAGCAATCAGGCTCCGCTTCCATACAAGAGCGTCAAAGGCATAGAAAATATCGACAAAGTGGTGACTGTGGACCAGTCACCGCTTGGCAAGTCTCCGCGAAGCAACCCTGCCACCTACACAGGCGTGTTCAGCGACATCCGCAATCTATTCGTAGAGCTTCCCGAAGCAAAGATGCGCGGCTACAAGCCCGGAAGATTCTCGTTCAACGTCAGCGGAGGCAGATGCGACCGCTGCAACGGTAACGGCTATCGCACCATAGAGATGCACTTCCTACCCGATGTGCTCGTGCCGTGCGAGGCATGCGGAGGCAAGCGTTACAACCGCGAGACCCTTGAAGTGCGCCTCAAAGGCAAGTCCATAGCCGATGTGCTTGACATGACCATCAACCAGGCAGTGGAATTTTTCGCCAACCAGCCTACCATCCTCAACAAGATAAAGATGCTACAAGATGTAGGTCTCGGTTATATCAAACTCGGTCAGCCATCGTCAACACTCTCAGGCGGTGAAAACCAGCGCGTGAAGCTCGCCACCGAACTGGCAAAGCGCGACACCGGCAAGACCCTCTTTATCCTTGACGAACCCACCACCGGACTTCACTTCGAGGACATCAACACCCTCCTCGGCGTGCTTAACCGCCTCGTGGAAAAAGGCAACACCGTCCTCGTCATCGAGCACAACCTCGACGTGCTCAAATGCGCCGACCACATCATCGACATGGGTCCCGGCGGCGGAGTCCTCGGCGGTCAGATAATAGCCACCGGCACTCCCGAGCAGATAGCCGCAGGCACCTCCCCCACCGCCCCCTTCCTCCGCACCGAACTTAGCCTATAGCCCGCAGCTCCTACCATTACGCAATGTAAGCCATCAGCACTGTCATCATCTAATACTATCCACTTAAGGATTTCATCGCTGACGGAATGACGCGGCGTAGCCGCGAGGGGAGCAATAGCATGGTCAATGAATCCAATATAGGAGGCACGTCGGAGACGTGCCAGCTGTGGGAAACCCCATGCACGGAGCGTCAGCGAACGTACATGGGGGAACAGGATGCTCCTATAGAATCAACCTCGGAGAGGTTGTGGTACACATGATTATGTGTGTGTAAGTCATTGATTTGAAATGGAAAATGAGAATGGCGGTGCAAGAACGTGGGTATGCCCCAACCTCTCCGAGGTTGACCATAATCGCATATCATCTGACCCCATGTACGTTCGCTGACGCTCCGTGCATGGGGTTTCACACGACTGATACGTCTCCGACGTATCTATTCACATTATAGACTTAAATGAATAGCATTGTGGCATGTCCTTACATCAAACGGATATGTCGCAAAAATTGACAGGTTATGCGACCTCCACCTGCAAATTTTTTTTGAGCGTATGTTCTGCCACACGCATCAAGTCGTCAAATGAACAGCATTGCAGCATACCGAGACTTCACTAAATGCCACTGAATAATCTGATTGTTGTATAGGATAACGAGGTTGATTTGTTTAATTTTAATTAACAATGATGGGCGGCATAATGAAACCTCAGGAATTATATATTTGCATAACTGATTTTGTGATTTATGTGATATGCTATGAAAGAAATTATTGAAAACGACACGACGGGTAAGTCTGACGAAAAGGCGGTGCAGAATGCTGCGGAAGACGCAGGGCATGCAGATGAAGAATCACAGTGTGCCGTGCGCCCTGAGGAAGACGGCGAGGAGATGGTGCAGCTGGGACTTGACAGTTGCGGTGACTGACTTGACTTAAGAGACGGCTATCTATGGAGAGGAAGCGGCAGTATATCGCCATTGATCTGAAGTCATTTTATGCTTCGGTGGAATGTGTTGAGCGTGGACTTGACGCACTTGACACATGCCTTGTCGTGGCTGATGCTTCCCGCACATCCAAGACGATATGCCTGGCGATATCCCCGGCGATGAAGAAGTGGACGGGGCTGCGCGGACGTCCTCGCCTCTTCGAGATAGAGCAGAAAATCCGCGAGGTCAACCGGCATCGCGGACGCAGCGGGCAGACCACTTCGGGACGGGAATTGGAGAAGCATCCTGAGATGGCGGCGCAATATATTACCGCCACTCCGCGCATGGCTCTATATATCGACTACAGCACACGCATATATGCCGTATATCTGCGATACATCGCCCCTGAGGATATCCACGTGTATTCCATTGACGAGGTTTTTATAGACGCGACCTCATATCTCTCCACCTACCATATGACCGCCCACCAGCTGGCAATGAAGATGATGCGCGACGTACTTGCCGAAACAGGCATAACTGCCACGGCAGGAATAGGCACAAACATGTATCTGAGCAAGGTGGCGATGGACATCGTAGCCAAGAAGATGCCACCCGATCGTGACGGAGTGCGTATAGCCGAACTTGACGAGATGAGCTACCGACAAGAGCTGTGGGACCACATGCCGCTGACTGATTTCTGGCGCATAGGCAGAGGCATTGCCAGCCGTCTCCACTCCATAGGCATACTGACCATGGGCGATCTGGCGCGGTTTTCATTGCATCATGAGGACATCCTGTATAAAATATTCGGCATCAATGCCGAACTGCTGATTGACCATGCCTGGGGATACGAACCGGTGACGATGGATCTGGTCAAGGCATACCGACCAGAGTCGCGGTCACTATGCAGCGGACAGGTCCTGACCTGCGGATACATCGCAGCCAAGGCTCGCACAGTGGCATTAGAAATGGCTGACAGCATCGCGCTCGACCTCGTTGACAAGCATCTGCTGACCGACCAACTGATACTGCATATCGGCTATGATGCCGCAAGCCTCCACGACCCTACGGTAAGGGCTAAATATGACGGCAAGATCGGCACAGACTGGTATGGGCGCGAAGTGCCTCAGCATGCTAACGGCACTGCCAATCTGACATCGCCCACCTCCTCAGGGCGAATACTGTCAGAAGCCGTAGGCAAGCTTTTTGACCGCATAGTGCATCCCGACCTGCTCGTCAGACGACTGTCGCTGTCAATCAATCATCTTATCAACGAAGCTGATATGGACCGCCAGCCTTTCCGATCCGAACAACTGGAACTGTTTACCGACTATGACGAGCTGGCACGTCGGAAGGAAGCTGCGCGACAGGAATTGGCAAAAGAGCGACGTCGCCAGGAAGCCGTGCTCCAGATAAAGAAAATGTTTGGCAAAAACTCCATACTACGCGGTCTCAACTACGCGGACGGAGCCACCCAGCGCGACCGCAATACCCAGATAGGAGGACACAAGGCATGAACCGCTACGATGATATAATCAATCTGCCTCGCCCAGTCAGCCGTACACACCTGCCCATGCCCCTGGCTGCCCGTGCATCCCAGTTCGCCCCCTTCGCCGCCCTGACAGGCCACGAAGAAGCCATAGCCCGCACAGCCAGACTCATTGCTGAGGCATACGAACGTCATGACAACCCCAAGTCAACCATTGACAGCGATGATGTGTTATAGAATAAAAAACACATCACGTTATGGTACGACACATACTTCTTACCGCCTCCATCTTAGGACTGGTTTCATCTGGCGCATCCGCCCAGTTCTATTCAATCGACGCCGGAACAGACGGTGTCAATCTCCACGTATCCAATTTCATCCCCGCAATTCCAGCCCCAGTCGTAGTCGCCCCGGCTCCGGTCGTAGTCCCATTGCGTCCAGGCTTTGTCATGCCACCCTCTCCTCACCGTTACCACAAAGCCATAAAAAAAGCACGTAAAGCCTACTACAAGGAACTACGTCACGGCTCATACTACGCACCATATTATGCGACTCCGGCAATGGTCTACGTTGACGATGACTATTATGACGACTACGAAGACTATATCGAGGATATCCACAAAGCACGCAAAAAAGCATACAAGAAGGCATACAAACATTACAAAAAGGATATGAAAAAACGCCACAAGCGTCATCATCATGACGACTGACAGACGTAAGTCCAATCGCCCACCATTATCCCGACCTGTCTATCTGAGTTACAGATAGACAGGTCGGGATAATCTTTCTTATATAGTTCATCGCCATCTGATGAGACGATTTATTTTGAAAATTACAAGATACGAGTTTGAAGGAGCATGGTATCTGATGGATAATCGCTATATTTGAACTCAAAACCTTTATTGATATGATTGAGACCGACAGACTCATTTTGCGCCCGTGGCGGGATGATGACATACTTCCGTTCTTTGAAATCAACAGTGACAGGGAGGTTATGGAGTTTCTTCCCAAATGTCTTTCATTAGAAGAAACAAGGCAGTTCTACAACCGCATAGTAGCCGAACATAACGCTTGTGGTTACGGACTGTATGCTGTTGAACTAAAAAACAGCGGCAGCTTTATCGGTTATGTCGGATTCCATAATTTTGATTTTGATGCGGCTTTTTCTCCTGGCGTGGAGATTGGCTGGCGGCTTGCGAGAGCATATTGGAATCAAGGCTATGCCACAGAAGCCGCAAAAGCATGTATAGCTCATGCACAAAAACACGCATTATTTGATGAGATTTATTCATTTACGACCATCAGCAACCATCGGTCAGAGCGTGTGATGCAGAAAATAGGGATGGAGCGACTCGGCACTTTCTCTCATCCAGCATTGCCGAAAGACCATAGGTTGGCACCTCATGTACTTTATAAATTAGGATTATGCCATGCGGCGGAACTTTAGGGAAAGAACAAAAAACCTCAGCGATATGACCCTTGAAGAGCTATGGCAGCTATTTCCTATAGTTCTCGTTCCGCATCAGTCTCGGTGGGCAGAATGGGCACAAGAGGAAATTGAAAGCCTGTCTAAAATTCTCTCGTGCTACCCTCCGATCATAAGCCATGTCGGCAGTACAGCAATCACGAATATCTATGCAAAACCGATTATCGATATCCTCGTTGAAATCCCGTCTGAGGCTGATTGGCAACACATAAAAATGGAAATGGAAGCAGCGGGATATATACACATGTCCTCATCAGCAAATCGCATGAGTTTTAACAAAGGTTATACTCCCGATGGCTATGCAGAAAAGGTATACCATATCCATTTTCATCCAGCAGGTGACAATAACGAGATTTTATTTCGTGACTATCTAAACAATCATCCGACAGCAGCACTCGAATATGAAGCATTGAAATTAAGTCTGTTACCCCGATATCAAAACGATAGGGACGGCTATACCGCAGCTAAATCTGGCTTCATCAAAAGAATAATAGCAGAAGCTCAAAAAAACATTGAATGACAAATGAAAGAAGTAAATCCCAACGAAACCACCCGTGCATACGCATTTGAGATGTGGATGAAAGCACCCATGCCGATGGTGACGTTTTTCAAGACGCTTGATGTGTCGCGCCTCGTAAAAATCAGCCGGAAGAAAAAACTCAAATTCAACATGCTGATGTGCTGGTGCATCGGCAAAGCGGCAAGCCAGGTCAAAGAGTTTTTCATGCTTCCAGTCGGCGACAAACTGATACTATATGACAACATCGCCGTCAACACCATCGTTGCCAACAGACAAGGCGAAGTAAGCTCCTGCGACATTCCCTTTTCAGAGGATTTAGAGACTTTCAACTCCGATTATCTGCGCCTCACCCAGCAAGTAGCTGAAACATGTGAGAATCACGACATGGCGGACAGCATGGTAATAGGCACATCGGCATTAGCCCAGTTTGACATCGACGGAGCTGTCGGGATGTACAGCGGAATATTCAACAATCCGTTTATGATTTGGGGCAGATACCGCAAATCATGGCTCAAAACCACCCTCACAGTATCATTTCAATTCCATCACACCCAGATGGACGGTGCCCATGCCGCCCGCTTCCTTGATCTGCTCCAAAAAGAAGTCTCCCAGCTACACTAATAACCACTCTGTCACTCAATATGATCAAGCGACAGTTACACTGAATCAATTTAGAAGCTCCTGCTGAAATATCTAACCGAATATCATTTAACACCAGATAATGCCTTACATATCAGTTGAAAGCGGAGCATTGGGCTCCGAGCAAAAGAAAAAACTTATAGAGCGTCTGACAGCGACAGCCTCCGAGATAACGCATATCCCGGCACAGTTCTTCACGGTCACAATTAAGGAATTACCGAATGAAAACTTTGGTATCGGCGGTAAGTCAATAGATGAAATCAAACGCAAATACAAGCCATGAGCCTTACCCTCAGACCATATCAACCCACGGATGCCAAGGTAATCACTACTTGGATTAAAAGCGAATATCTTATGCATCAATGGTGTGCTGACCGATATGAGCGAAAACAATGAAAACTCAGAATGACCGCAGAGAAAAGAAAACGCCACTTATGTTGTTCGCTCTTGAAATAGTGAAACGCACCGGATTTAAGTTCGGAGTGCTGAAATATGCCTCCGGCAAAAGCGGATATAATGCCAAAATCAAGAAATTGCTTGAATACTGCAAGATAGACCGCCTTGTCAACCAATACGACGAAGCATTAGGCACGATGAATCGTGTACATCTTTATTCCGTCGGGAGTAGTAAATTATGCCGTAAGACACACGTTGATATCGCCAACAAAGCACAGGTCAATATGTATGCAACTGGGCTACATGAAGTCGGCAGTAGCGCGGTAGACCACTATTCCATGCTCGAAATCAAGGACTTGTTTGTCCTCCTATGTGTGGCTTTCAATCAACCTCAATACCGAGTAGACAAGAATTTGAACATTATGCAGACGGTTCAATCATGCATGTCGGTTGGCAATTTAATCATCTGAATCATCGATATCTTCAAAATACCGTCTGAATCTCTGAAAAATATAATAACCCACTGTTCCAAGTAATGGTATTATTGTGGCAATTAAGAAAAGTGTGATATTATCTCCAAATAATTGTTTTTCCCACTCACTTGGCTCATATGTTTCTGTTTCTTTGGCAACCAATAGTGTCATTGATAATATCATAGCAAAAGAAGTGAGCGATAATATTATACTCGTGAATTTACTTTCAACTTGTGTCTTTTTGCGTAAATAAATAATTTCCACAGTGTTAGATTCTTCTTCTTTCTTAAATTGTAAAATCAGCTGACAGAAATCTTCTTTTTGTTCTGAGGTAAGAAATGGATTTTCTAGAATTTCTGCGATTAAATCATTAGATAGAGATACATGATTATATAAGTCATCTAATTTGACCCCATATTTATTCGACACAGATACTCTTAAAGATGAGAACGATTCCTTTAATGGCGTTTTTTTATCAATGATTAGAGGTCGTATCGCATATAGGATTTCATTATTCGCTAGTTTAATCTTTTGAACATATTCTCTATTTTCCTTCTTCTTGAAAAAATATTTAGTAACAAAGAAGACAATAAGAGAGCTAATTATGCCTCCTCCTATACCAGTCACCCACGGGTTGGTCCAAAAATCGGTCATATTATAGAGTATCTGTATTATTAATAAATGTATATTTCTGAAAACGGCTTGTTGGTTTATCGGGAATCGTCATTTGGATACGAGTGCCGAGGAGAGGGTTGAGGTAACGCTCTCTGAATTTGCGTTTGTCTTGGAAGCCACAATAAGCAGTTATTTCTGCTAAAGTGCGTGGTTCTTTGCAGAACTCTATGATTTTTTCTTCAATGGTCTTGTTATCTTGACTTGTGCCTTGACTTGTGCCCGACTTGTGCCCTGCCGACAAGTCAACCTCTATTGTAGCAGAAACCTTTACTCGGAAAGCAGTGATTGTGTTTACATCAAACTCTGCTGGTGGATTGCCGTTATCCTTGAGCATTTCTTGAACACGGGTCACACCTCTGTTGAATTTATTGACATATTTGCCAACTTTCATAGCCTCTGCGACAAGTGGATTGCGGTAGTCATTAACCGAAGGAAAATTTTCGGGTCGGGCTTCTCCATATAAGCCTCCTGCATTCATTATCTCAATATAGTCATCAAATTGGTAAAGACGGATAGGCATATTTGATTGATAATCCCTGTGCATACAGGCGTTCATTACCAATTCGCGGATAGCTCCTTCGGGATAATTCCACACAGTCCTCTCCCTGAATAACGATTCAGGCACAGGGCGTTGCGTGATTATTGCATCTTTCACAAAGGATTCCAATGTCGGCAACATCCTGTATAACGGGCCTTCAAACTGCCGTTCATTGAGGATTTCACCTCCTTTATCTTTGCCGGCAAATCTGACAAATTGTACATAGTCGCCCATAAGAAAATATTTCGGATTCCTGCCAAACAAGATAATTCCGGCATAGGTGGGGCAATCATTGTCGCGGTCGAACAAATGAATCGATGCAAGCTGCTCCTTTATGTCGCGTGTATCCCCTACAATAGTCTCTGCATCAAATATCTTAGGAAGATAAGAAGATTGGATGTAATCGACATCCAAATCTTCTATTTTAGCATTAAGACATGGGGTAGCATCGAAAGTCGCCATAAAAGAGCAACGGCGTTCGGCAAGGATGCGTTCTTCTGCTTCAGTCGCAATGTCACGGCGCGGTCCAATACGGATAAATGCCCTACCACGATAACGCACAGGAGGCAAATCCGAGGGGCGAACCTCAGCGACCAATAAGTCGCCTTCAGGAAAGCTGAATCGATCGACTGACATTGTTGGCAAAGGAAGAATATTACCGTCAGAACGTATGCCTGAAATCTTCTTCAATAGTGCATCATCGACTTTCATTCCGGCAATGCTGCCATCATCATTTGCCCCGATAATCAGATAGCCATTCTTGCGCGAACCGGGCATATCATTGGAAAACGCGCAAATGGCCTCACAGAATTTGTCCATGTTGCCTGTGCTTGTCGTGCGTTCCACACGATATGATTCCGTAGACTTAAGCAAGTCCAACATTTCGTTGTGAGCTATCATACATGCAAAATTACTAAATAATTTCAAATGAGCGCGGTATGTGGTGGATAATTGTTAACTTTGCACAAGAATGGATAAGTCCATTCACGACATTTTGAAATAAGAAGCGGTATGCTCTCTTGTAATTGGAAACGTAGGAACTTTTCAGGATACAAAGATGGCATAGCGGTTCTCACGCATACGGCGTGGGCTGCTATCTCTACATCTGTATCCAAGGTTTCCTACGACCTCCAATTAAGACGTGGCATAGACAGTCCACGCTTCTGCAATTTATTAACCGTTCCATCGGACTGTGGAGTGGGACAGAATATATTACAGCATTTATTTATGATAGATAGCAAACGAATAAAAGAAATTCTAATTTCAATGGGTGCGGACTTATGTGGCATCGCATCAATTGATAGATTTAAAGATTCTCCGAAAGGATTTCATCCGACAAATGTAATGCCTACCTGTAAATCGGTCATTTCCTTTGCATGTCGATTCCCAATCGGAACGTTGAGCTGCAGATCAGCCATTCCATATACACGAGTAAGAAATTCAATGACTCCGAAATTGGATGCTATTGCATTGGATTTCTGTATAGAGATGGAACGAAATGGTATAGTCTGTGTTCCCATTCAACAAATGAAAGCCTCTGGGATGCTTCTACCAATAGATTCCGTTCGATTATATCGCAGAAGCACGCTGCCCAGGCTGCTGGATTAGGGTCAATCGGCAGGCATTCGCTTTTGATTACGCCTGAATATGGGAGTATGGTTTGGTTGGGTGCTGTCTTATGTGAACAGGTGTTTGAACCTGATTCCATGCTTTCGCCTGTATGCGATAATTGCAATCTCTGTGTTGACGTGTGCCCGATTAACGCCTTATCAGAAGCAGAATTAAGGCAGATGGACTGTTGGAATCATGCATTTGGTGATGATGCCGAGCAAAAGACTTGGAAAATATCTTGCCATAAATGCCGGGATGTATGCCCTTATAATCTCGGGAGTAAAAACAACCTTTAACCTATATAGAAATGCCGTACATATCAGTTGAAAGCGGAGCTTTGACCTCCGAGCAAAAGAAAGAACTTATCGAGCAATTGACAGCTACTGCCGCCGAGATAACCAATATTCCGGCACAGTTCTTCACGATCACAATTAAGGAATTACCGGACGAGAACTTCGGAATTGGCGGCAAGTCGATAGGTGAAATCAAACGCAACTATAAAGGATGACGCCTGATGACATTCTGAGGTATTGCCTTGACAACTTTGAGGGAGTGGTCGAGGTAAGTAGTTGGGGTGAACGCGGCATATTCTATAACCCTGGTGGTGTGTTGAAGCGTGGTGTATATGTATTGACCGTCAAAGAAAAGGATGGCGAAAATGACCGCGCGTCGATGCTTGACCGAGAGGGCGTATGGAGATTGAATATCGGTGTACGCAAACCGACGTTCCGCATTTTGTTCGGAGAATTACCCAAACGCCCATGTAAAGGCGGTATTGTGGATATGCCTTACGACTTTTCAGCCAAGGATGTCATCATGCCGCATCCAGTCTATGCGTGGATGGGGTGGATTTGTGTGCTGAATCCATCAGAACAGACTTTTGAACAATTGAAACCGCTAATGTTGGAATCATATGAATATGCAAAAGAGAAATTCAGTACTCGTAAAATATAAAAACATTTTTACGAACTATAAGAAAGAAGAAAGAGCTAAATCTTAGCGACTTAGCTCTTTCTTTGTGTTGCCTTGGAAGGATTCGAACCCTCACAGGCGGAACCAGAATCCGACGTGCTACCATTACACCACAAGGCAATGTGTCTGTGTCATTTCGTTTTGACGATTGCAAAGTTAAGGACTTTTCTTAATTCTGCAAAATTTTTGCGGAATTTTTTGAAATATTTTTCTGCGAGGAATAACACAGAAATGCTATATATGCCTCCAGGCATCGCAAATCACCCCACATAAGGGACATGGCGCAGACTCCCTGATTTGTGGGGCTGCGCCATGGTTGTACATTATAATTCAAGAGATTAGAAGCTGTAGGCTGCCATAAGCATCATGCGGTTGGCATGATTGGATATGTGGCAGCTGTCGGTGCGTTTGCCCCAGAGGTATTCGAGACCGAACTGGAGTCCTGTGACGGGTTCAAACACGCCGTTGACGTCTACATACTGACCGTAGCGATACGCATCCGCGCCGAGCGACTCCTGATTGTAGAGGCGGCACTGACTGTAGGTTGCAGACATAAAGAATTTGCTCGAGAAATCATATTGCACACCTGCGAAATATCCGAGGGTTCCGGGAGTTATCAGCTTGCCTGCTTCGTCGACCGAGGGGATAAGATCGTAATCCATGCCGCTGAGATCATTGAGATACTGGGCAACGCCCTTACCATACATGCACTGATAAAATATAGTCGTGTTAGGGATACTGGCGATGTTTCCGCTCAATTCCACGCCCCAACCTGTGGCTGTGCGGTTGTCGGCTGTGAGGACATCGCGATACGAAAGATTGCGGAGTATTGCCGACAGTCGCACCCGGCTGTCACCGCCATTCCAACCATACTGGATGTAAGCAGGGATGTCAGGGACGCGCTGGGCTATCTTGTGCGTATCGTCGGTGAGAGTATATGATGCCTGAGGAACTTCGACAGCCACTCCGACCGTCCACTGCTTGTCTTTGCCGAAACGCGGAGTCCACTGGATGCCCACATTGTCAGAACATGTCCCTCCCGCAGGACCTTGCTCATCAACGGTAAATGGAGCTGCGTCATCGTCATTGAAAAGCGCAGTAGCAAGACCTGCACGCAGACGGCCAATGTTAGCCCATGCCTGTTTCAGCTTGAAGCAGTTGCCGCTCTCTCCGCCCGAAAACTCAGTCTCGATATACATGCCATAGTTGCCGAGTTTCTCCTGATGACCCACCAGCTTGATGTATAGCTTTGAATTATTGACCGTGCCGTCAAATCCAGAGCGCATCTCCGGGTCAGACGGTACAGGGATGTCATGCGGGACAAAGGAACCATTACCGTCGACCGAGCCATCAAAGTCATATTGCAGAGTGCCTTTGAGCATGCCTCCAATACCGAGAGCTACACGCCCTTTCTTGTCGACAAACAGGAAGCGCGGAGCCTGCCGTACCTCGTAGTGCCAGCCATCCGGTTCAAAAAGAGCATTGAAGATGCGCTGATGAGCTTCAGTGTTAAGTTCCTCGGCATTGGCATTGAGTATGACTGTATCATCTGGGATTTCAACAGCCGATTCCTGAGCCGTGATTGTACCGAAAGCAAGAGCAGATACCATCAGAGCACTTGAAACTTTTGGGAAATGACGCATAACTTTTTAAGTATTGATGTAATGAAAATTTTTTTGGTTATATTTGACTTCGTCTGATATACTCGGCGCTCGGCAAAGCACAATAAATTTTGCTTTGCTCTCGACTTCTCCGTATATTTGTAATAACATAAACATACACTCAAATGTTTTAAGATATCTTAGCATATTGTCTCTGTTTTCTACCATTCCTCTGAATGACACCAACATTAACAACCTCACTACACACCCTTGATATAAACGGCATACTGGATTGCGCCGGTCAATGGCTCACCACGATAGCCGATGCCCTGTGTGGCTATCCGCTGTTCGTACTCCTGATAGGAGGCGGACTGTTCCTGATGTGCTACAGCGGTTTCACCTCGTTGCGCCGTCTGCCCCACTCCATCAGAGTGCTCCGTACAAAGCAGAGCGCCGACGGCAAAGCCACCGGGCAAATCAGTTCGCTGCAAGCACTCGCTTCGGCAGTCTCTGCTACCATCGGCATGGGCAACATAGCCGGTGTGGCAATCGCCCTTATGATGGGGGGTCCCGGAGCTATATTCTGGATGTGGATGAGTGCACTGGTTGGTATGTCGACCAAATACCATGAAGGTGTGCTCGCCATAAAGTATAAAGGTCGTGACCGTGACGGTAATCCGCAAGGAGGCACGATGCACATCATAGAACACGGTCTGGGACGGAAGTGGAAGCCATTGGCTATCACATTCGCTTTTGCCGGTATGCTCGGCACGCTCTGCATACTAAACGCCAACCAACTGACCGAGGCACTCGTGGCTGGAGTGTGGAACGGAGACGACACCGTAAGCCTTCGATTCGCCATAGGCGTAGCCATCGCCGCGGTAGTGGCATTGGTGGTACTCGGAGGCATCAGACGCATCGCCAAGGTGGCATCATATCTTGTGCCGTTTATGGTAGCACTCTATTTTGCCCTCGTAAGCTACATCATAGTGACACACATACAGGATGTGCCAGGAGTAATCGCATCCATATTCACCGAGGCGTTCAATCTCCGTGCCGGATGGGGAGCACTTGCAGGCATAGCCATCATAGGGGCTCGACGCGCGGCGTTTGTCAACGATGCCGGCATAGGCACTGCGACCATCATGCACGGTGCATCACGCAACACCGAGCCTGTCAAGGAAGGACTCGTGGCTATGCTCGGCCCTGCCATAGATTCCGGGTTGGTATGCACTCTGACGGCTTTGGCGATACTGCTGTGCGGCGACATATCATCAGGTCAGGTGCAGGGACTGACCGTGGCAATGCAGGCATTTCGCACCGCCATACCCTACGGCGACATGTTTCTCCTGACCATAGTCCTATGCTTCGCCATGTCATCAATGTTCAGCTACTCGTTCTATGGCTTTACATGCGCCAGCTACCTCTGGGGGCGACGTAAAGCCCGCTGGTACACCTACTTCTTCATCCTCTCGTTGATACTCTTCTCAGTCGTACCGCTCAAGGCAGCAGTAGGACTATGCGACCTGTTTTACGCCTTCATGGCATTCCACACCATGCTCGCGCTGATACTCCTGCGCAAGAAAGTCAAGGAGGAAACGCGCCGCTACTTCAACAAAACCTCTACAACTCCAAATACCTCATCAATATGAAAGACTTCGGAAACTCAATACACGGACTGCTCAACTTCATGGATGCATCCGTATGCAACTTCTACGCCATCCATACCCTGCGGCACATTCTTGACCATGCTGGCTTTACCGAACTTGACCGTCGCAACCATTGGGAACTGCATCGGGGCGGCAAATATTATACCACTGCCAACGGCTCTGCCCTCTTCGCATTCATCGTAGGCGAAGGTGATGCTGCCGAAGGATTCAAAATCATATCGGCTCACAGCGACTCTCCGGGATTCCGCATCAAACCCAGCGCCGAGATGGTCACTGACGGCAATATCGTCAAACTCAACACCGAGGTCTATGGCGGTCCGATACTCTATACATGGTTTGACCGACCTCTATCCATCGCCGGGCGCGTAATACTCCGCACTGATGACCCACTGCGTCCCGAGACACGGCTAATCCGCATCGACCGTCCGCTTCTGACCATACCGCACCTTGCCATACACTTCAACCGTCAGGTCAACGATGGCAATCCTCTATCCAAACAAAAAGATATGCTTCCCGTGCTCGGGCATATCCGCGACCGCGCTGAAGCAGATGGGCTGCTCCTGCGCATGGTCTCGGAGCAATTAGGCGTGGAAAGCAGCCGCATTCTGGATTTCGATCTCAGCCTGTATGATACCACAAAAGGCTGTCTGCTTGGGCTTAATGACGAGTTCATCAGCTCTGGCCGCTTGGATGACCTGTCAATGGTGCATGCCGCTGTATCCGCTCTTACCGCATCAACAGTCATTCAGCGCATGACCCACGTCATGGCGATCTTTGACAATGAGGAGACTGGCAGCGGCACCAAACAGGGAGCGGCATCGCCTGTCCTCGCCCACATATGCAGGCGGATCACAGCAGCCATCGGCGGAAACGAGGAGGATTATCTCCGTGCAGTGGCATCATCATTTATGATCTCAGCCGACAATGCCCACGGCATACATCCCAACTATCCCGAAAGGCATGACCCGACCAACCATCCTGTACTCGGCGGTGGTCCGGTCATAAAAATCAATGCCAACTGCAAGTACATGACAGATGCCGACTCGGCAGCTGTATTCCGCACGGTGTGCGAAGATGCCGGTGTCCCGTTCCAGTATTTCGTCAACCACAGCGATGTGGCTGGAGGCTCTACTCTCGGCAATATCCTGACCTCGCAGATCGACCTGCGCGGCGTGGATATGGGAGCAGCCTTGTGGGCGATGCACTCAGTCCGCGAGACCGCCTCTGCCGATGACCACATGATGATAACCCGGGCTTTCACGCAGTTTTATGACTGCTGAGCAAGATAAATCTTATTAATTCTTATAAATCTCATAACATCATATGATAACCGGCTTTCTCAATCTCGGCACTGGTGAAATAATTCTGATTGCCGTGGTGGTACTCCTCCTGTTCGGTGGCAGAAAAATCCCCGAACTGATGCGCGGCCTCGGCAAAGGTGTCCGCTCATTTAAGGACGGACTCAACGAGGTTACTGACGAGGTAAACCGTCAAGATGACTCCGACCGCAAAGGATCAGACAAGCAATAACGGCGACATGCCGTTTTGGGACCACCTTGACGCATTGCGCAAGGTGTTGATTCAGATGCTCCTGTTGCTCGTGGCAGTGGGGGCTGGATGCTTTGCTGCCATGCCGTGGCTTATGGACCATGTGATAATGGCACCGTGTAATTCTGATTTCATCCTCTACCGATGGCTTGGCGATATCGGTGGCAATCTCATGCCTGACTTTGCCATCACGCCATTTGAAATCAGCCTTATCAATCTGAACCTATCCACGCAGTTTTTTCTTCACTTTTCCCTGAGTCTTTGGACAGCACTTATCTTGTCATTTCCTGTGCTGCTCTATCTGCTTTGGACGTTCGTATCGCCGGCTTTGCTGCCCGAGGAAAAGCGTGGAGCACGCACTGCTTACCTGCTCGGCACAGTGATGTTTTACATCGGCGTGGGTGTCGGGTATCTGCTTGTATTTCCGTTGACGCTCCGCTTCCTCGCCACATACAATCTGACATCAGCCGTCACCAATACCCTCTCCCTTGACTCCTACATGGATAATTTTCTGACCCTCATCCTGACCATGGGCATCATTTTCGAGCTGCCCTTAGTGGCGTGGATGCTGGGGCGGCTTCACATACTGACACGCAACATATTCACCAGATTCCGCCGCCACGCCATAGTAGCCCTCCTCATCCTCGCCGCCGTAGTCACCCCCACCGGTGACCCCTTCACCCTTGCCGTGGTCTTCCTCCCCCTTTATCTCCTCTGGGAATTCTCCGCCCTCCTCATCCCCAAAGACACATCCAGTCAACATCTGTAGGGACATGCCGTGGCATGTCCGCTTCACAGGCGATGTAATCTTCACGTTGGTATCCGCAGACATGCCGTGGCATGTCCCTACAATTTCAGCTCAATCCATACTAATCAGTAACTGCGAGATGACTCGCGTTCTTTTGAGTCGCGGTGGACATTGTTGACTTTGTTACCGCCAAACGACCATGCAGCACGAAGCACTACGGCATGAGCATGAATATCATTACATGTGTTGACTGTGAAATCATCGTAGAGAGCTGTTGATTTTGTGATATTCCATCCAAACGGATCATTGACCGCAAGCGACAGATTCAATCTATTGTTAATCAGCGAGTATCTTATATCAGCCCCTATCAGAGAAAAATCCTCATACCTGACCATCCTCTCGTGATATGGGAAGTAGTGGCTGAAACGGATGTTGAAAATCAGAGTTTTCTGGCGATTGAGCATCCATGAGGTATTGAACTCCATTTTGCCGCTCCACCCATAGTCGCTTGCATATTCGAAATCTGGCACACGCGACTCGGCTTGGGTGTAGAATACTTCGCCACCGACTTTGATATTCCACCATGAAAATAGTCCACGATTATAAGCAACATATAATCCGGTCTTGTTGCTGTTGATAAAATTCTCAGGCACAGTGTACTGGCTGCCGTCAACATTAAACCGTGTAATATATCCTATAGCATCATGGTTATAGGAATTGTAGAGCACCGCATATATGCCTTTGTAGCTGTAGTTGATTTCGGCATTGTGAGATATGCTTGGTTTCAAGTCAGGATTGCCTGACACATAGTCCGTAGTGGTGAAATAGTAGCGAAACGGATTCAGATCATTGAAGTTGGGTCGCGATATGCCCATTGAATACGATGCCGAGATGCGTCCGATGGCTTGTTTGTTCCAGCTGAGAGTCAATGTCGGAAACAGATAACCGTAACTGTTGTCATGGCGTTCCATCCCCACCGTCTGAAGCTCTCGTACATCGGTATGCTCATAGCGCAGACCCAGTTTGCCGAAAAAAGCATTCGAGAAACTGCGCTCAGCACTCAGATACACCGCGGCGGTCTTCTCGGTATAATCAAAAGCATTGCTTCGCAACGCATCATTAATCCATACGCCATCCATAAGATTTGCCGTGTTGATCAGCGTATTGTTACCAATGGAAGTATAAGCCGCTCCAGTCTCCATCTTCATAAACGAGAACGAAAGTACAGCATCCAATTTCACCGAATGGATGTGATACTTGTTGTGCCCCTCATCTGACAGTTTAGTGTCAGCACCAAAAGCAGTCTCCGTCTCAACCTCCGAATAAGATTTACTATCCTTGTTGAAATAATTATAGGTAAGACTCAGCATCTTGCCCGAATTGTCTAACTTCCAATCGGTAAAAGCAGTCAGTGTGATAGCATTGTTTGGACGTGAGGGCGAATAGTTGGATGAATGATATGCTACGCCATGATCAACAGTAGTGTCTATAAGCGAACTTTTCAGGCGTGTAGTGCTGAAATTGGCGATGACACCAGCTGATAAGCAATCTGTAAACTTGTATTTGAACAGTCCGTTAGCTCCGAAGATACGGTTCGTGAAATCATTGGTGCGCCACGATGTTTTTACATAGTCGGCAAACGTATATGTGCGGTCAAGGTCGTTCCTCCCTTTCATATCCTGCCAACTGGCATCGGCAGAAATCTCCACTTTCCTCGTGGTATGAGACACGCTCCCACCAAGCAGATAACTGAAATCCTCACGGATATTGCCGTTACCCCACAGGTTGCCGCGGGTCCCGAGCAACTCGTTTCTCGTAGTGATGCTTATATAAGCCACATTGGCAGCAGCCGCATATTTCGCCGGAGGAGTGGTGAGCAGTTCGATCTTCTCTATCCCTGACGACTGGAGGTTTTTGAGACGCAGAGCTATAGCTTCATCGGGTATTTCAAGCAGATGACCGTCGATGATATACCGCACCGACGACTTTCCAGCCACCGACACCATGTCATTGACAACGGATACACGCGGTATGCGGTCAAGCACCTGCACCCCATTGAGTCCCACGGCATAGGGATCATTCTTGATCAGATACACGATTTTATCAGGCTGCTGCTTCATAACCGGCTGCCTTGCCACAACCACCACCTCGTTAAGTTCAAGTTCCCTCTCCCACCGAACCAATATCGAGTCATTGACCTCCTGACCAGCGGCATCCATAGCGGAAAACATCAATACAACAGCCACTACACAAGCATAAATGCGATAAAATTTCATAATAAAAAGAGTGTTGATTAATATTACACTCTATATACGATGCTTGTCCTTCAAACATAACAGCCCCCAGTGAAATTAACATACTAATGCTGTTAACAGTATATAATCATCAGTCTGTTTTTATGGCGGGGTTTTGGCGAAGGAGGTGGGTGATGAAGCTGGAACAGTGGATTGGGGAGATGTGTAGCGGAGTGCGACTTTTGAGGGGCGACGGGACAGTGAAAGTGATGGTCAGACGGCGGTTTGACAAGCCTGATGTGCCTATGTAACCTGTGGTTTTGCGTACCTCCTTTATGGCGGAGATAGGGAAACGCTTAGGGATGAATTGGCGATATACCACCAACTCTTCATCAGTGATAACGTACCAATAGCCGAATATCATGACAATATCCACTGCCATGATTCCACCGCACACTGATATTGCATAACGCCATGACATCTCTTTAGCAAAAAAAAATATCACGCCGAAGGTAACTATGAGGATTACCCATACCCACATGCCTATCTTGGAACGATACACTCTTTTTGCCATGACCTATATTGCTGGGATTTCTATTTTTTCACCGAGGAAGTGAGGCTGTTTGCCAGTCCACACGTCAAGCATCATCTTGTCACGGGCAAGCCATTCCCTCAACGCCAGTCTCGTCCTGACCCAACGTCCTGCTCTCAACGAAGCCGATACAGCCACCGCCTCTATCCCATTGGCTTCGGCGAGGTATAAGGCCCGGGCGTTATGATCTGCCTGTGAAATAATGGTGAGACTGTCGCAACCAAACACCTCCTTAGCTCTGACCACTGAATCAAGAGTGCGGAAACCTGCATAATCAAGCACTATGCGTTCCTCCGGCACACCGTGAGCCATCAGCGAGTCACGCATCGCCGTAGGCTCGTCATAACCTCTGGTGTGATTATCTCCACTGGCAATTATATAGTCGATTTTCCCGGCATGAAAGAGCTTAACAGCCGTATTGATACGATTGATAAAATACGAGTTGGGACGACCGAGGCGGTTCATCGGATTTGTCCCCAGAAGCAGCCCCACCCGATTATAAGGAATATAATCCACATCGGTATAAATCCGTCCTGCTGCAGCCCTCTCGACCCTGACGTTAGCATACACAGTAAACGCCACGACCACAAGCAACAAGCCACCAAGCCCAAGCGCAATCCGCGAAATAAGTCTCCTTGTCCGTATCATCACAATATGATTAAAATTTAGACATTATAAATCTCCTACACAAGCTCTATCATAGTAATGAATATATTTTACTAAAGAGATGTCAAAGATTGGAGAGTTAGGGTTGGAGGAGGTGGAGGGCGGTGATGAGGGCGGTGGTGGTGGATTGGTCGATGATGCGGGTGCGGGTGCCTCCGAAGTGCCAGGTGGCGATGACGGGGGGTGTGCCGCTGAGGGAGACACCGATGACTACGGTACCTACGGGTTTATCGGGAGTGCTTCCTCCAGGACCGGCTATGCCGCTGGTCGCCATGACGAGGTCGGCTCCGCATGCTTCGTGTGCGCCACGGAGCATCTCGGCTACTGTCTGCCCGGAGACGGCTCCATGTTGCGCCAATGTGTCGGGGCTGACACCGAGGACGCGCATCTTCACATCGTTGCTATAGCTGACTATACCTCCAATCATCACGTCGGAGCATCCGGGGACGGTGGTGATTTCATGTGCTATGTTGCCGCCTGTACAGCTCTCGGCTGTACCGATGGTCAAGCCCTTTGCCCTGGCAGCCTTAATGAGCACTTCGGGCAGGGGAATGTCTTCGGTCGCCACGACATGATTGCCAAGCAGAGCTATCATCTTGGCATACTCGCGGTCAAGGTCTGCACTGAGCGACGCAGCATCGGTAGATTTACCGTCAAGTCGGAGACGTATCAGACGCGCCTTGGGCAGATAGGCGATATGGAGGTGCTCAGGCAGTGCTTCCTCCCACTCAGCAAGTGTCATAGCGACACGGCTCTCGCTCAAATCGGCTACAAGAGCCACACGGTGGTCAAGGGCTACATCTGACGGGAAACGCTGGAGCAGTCGAGGCGTCACACTGCGCTGCATCATGGTAAGTGTCTCGTGGGGCACACCAGGCATCGACACAAGCACTTTGCCGTCAAGTTCAAACCACATCAGCGGAGCGGTACCCACTTCGTTCTGTATGACTTCGCACGATGTCGGCACGATGGCTTGTGCCCTGGTCAAATCATTTAGTTCACGTCCGTTGCGTGTCATCACGGAGATGACATTTTCAAGCACGGCGGTATCTTCATGCAGCTCACCGCCGAAATATGCTGTAAGTACGCCCTTAGTGATGTCATCTTTAGTCGGACCCAGACCGCCAGTGGTCAAAACCACATCCGTGGCAGCAAAAGCGCGGTCAATCGCCTGACGGATGGCATCGGCATCGTCAGCCACAACCTGCACATTGTCAAGTTTCCACCCATATGGATCAAGCATGCGGGCTATGGAACCGCTGTTTGTATCGGTGACCTGACCAAGGAGGAGTTCGTCACCTATGGCTATGACAGAATATTTCATACAATCTTAGAGTTTTAGACAGTTACACGAGCGAACGGCACAGCGTCCAATGAGCAGAAATCGCCGTTAAGAGCCTTGAAATGTCCGGCAATCGCCACCATGGCGGCATTGTCGGTGGTGAACTTGCGTGGGGGGATAAATGCTTTCAGCCCGTGGCGGTCGCAGTAGTCAGCCACAGCCTGACGCACTCCTGAATTTGCCGACACACCTCCACCGATTGCCACAGTCTTGATACTGGTCTGCTTTACCGCTTTGTCAAGTTTGTCAATGAGTATGTCAATGATGGTGCGCTGCAACGAAGCTGCAAGGTCAGACTTATTTTCCTCAACGAAATTCTCGTTTTTCTTCTTCTCGTCACGCAGCGTGTAGAGAAAAGATGTCTTAAGACCGCTGAAACTGTAGTCAAGCCCAGGGATATGAGGTTTGGCAAACTTGAATCGGTTTGGGTCACCCTCCTGTGCCAGTCGGTCAACATGTGGACCGCCAGGATAAGGGAGCCCCATAACTTTGGCACACTTGTCAAATGCCTCTCCGGCAGCGTCATCGATAGTACGACCGATAATCTCCATCTCCTCTGGCGAACGGACGATGATAAGCTGACTGTTGCCACCCGAAATCAGCAGACAGAGATATGGAAACTCCGGCACCTCGTCATCCTCCTTCTCGCGGATAAAATGACTAAGTACATGTCCGTGGAGATGGTTTACATCCACCATGGGTATGCCAAGACCTATCGACATACCTTTGGCAAACGAGGTGCCGACGAGCAGCGAGCCTATCAGTCCCGGTCCGCGGGTAAATGCTATTGCCGTAAGCTCCTGTGGTGTTATACCAGCCTGTTTGATGGCAGCATCAACCACCGGGACTATATTTTGCTGATGGGCACGTGATGCCAGTTCTGGCACCACTCCACCCCATTGTTCATGCACCTGCTGGGAGGCGATTACATTTGAGCGGAGCAGTCCGTCAACTATCACAGCGGCAGAGGTGTCGTCGCATGACGACTCTATGCCGAGGATAACGCTATGTTTCATATAGATTATATTCGTTACAATTGGGTTCTTAGATAGAGTATGCTATAAATTATATTTATAACCGATAGTAGGGTCGCTACATGTAGCGACAGCAAATAGCGACTGTCAGTAGTCAGCCTGTCAACGGTCGCTACATGTAGCGACCCTACTAATTTTAACATATTATATACGTGATATGGCAACGCCTGTATCATTTCAGCTGTTTGAGGAGTTCGGTAACGGCAGCCTCTATCTGACGGTCGGTGCCGGTGACCACTGTGGCAGGGTCGTTGAGCACGAGGATGTCCGGCTCAAGCTGCTGGTTTTCGAGGAATGAGCCATCGGCAAGCTGCATCCCCACAACGGGCACACCGAAGAGCATGGATGGATCCTGGAGATCAATCCAGTTGACCGAGGTCATGGTGCCCGGGACAGGTGCACCCACAAGTTTGCCAAGCCCTTTGTGCTTGTAGACCCAAGGAGTGCCGTGGGCATTGCTGTAGTTTGCCTCGCATATGAGCATAATCGAAGGCTTGTTCCAACGGCGCGAAGGCATCTCGCCAGCCTTCTTGCCATGCACCATCTGGGTCATGTACTTGTCACCCGACAGGAGCACCTCTATATCCTCATGAAGTCTGCCACCGCCATTCCAACGGGTGTCGATAATCATGCCATCGCGCTGGTAGTAACGACCGAGCATGTCGGCATAGATTGTGCGGAAACTGTCGTCAGTCATATTGCGCAGATGCACATACCCGAGACGGCCTCCCGACAGGCTATCAACGAGAGCCTGATTTCGCTCTACCCAGCGGTCATAAAGTTTATCATTGAGCGTGCCTCGGCTAATAGGCTTAATCACTTCCTCAAACCGTTTGCCCAATGCAGGGTCATAGATGGATACGAGAGTATTGGTATTGGCAGCCCGTTTGAGCAACACGTCCAAAGTGACCGAGTCGGTCAATGCTTCGCCATTGATTTTCTCTATAATCATGCCAGGACGTAGTTTTGAGGATGCGCGATTAAACGGCGTACCCTTCACAACTTCTGCGACCTTCATGCCAGGACCAGCATAAGTCATGTCATAGAGAAGTCCCAGCACTGCCGACGGTTCCTTGGATCCATCGGGGAAGAAACGGGAGCCGGTGTGCGATACGTTCAGCTCGCCGAGCAGTTCGCTCAGCATCTCCGCGAAATCATAATTGTTGGTGATATGCGGCAGATAGCGGCGATACTGGTCAGCCAGTCCAGCCCAATCCACACCATTCATGTCAGGCACATAGAAACGCTCCTTAACTTCACGCACAGCGAAGTCATACATAGCCTCGCGCTCGGCGGGAGCATCGACACGCAACTTGCCACTGACCTTTACAGGCTTGACCGACTCCGATGCCAAATCCATCTTCTTGAGGGTGTTAGAGCCTATCATAAACATCGTCTTGCCCTTGGCATCCGTGGCAAGTTTCATATTGCGTCCATTGAGTTTTTCGGCAATAGACACATCACCCTTACGGGGCACGACTTTCCAGAGGTCGAAGCCATCTTCGAAATTGCTCATATAGTAGAGCACTTCCTTGCCGTCCTCACCAACAAGTACGAAATCACCCAGATTGGACGAGTTGGGTGTCAGGCGTAGCACACGGTCACGGATACCGTCAAGCTCCACTTTGATGGCTTTGGAGTCATCTGCCTTTTTATCTTTGTCGGCTTTTTTCTTCTTATCCTTCTTTTTCTTGCTGTCTTTGTCAGATTCCTTCGCCTCCTTGGCTTTCTCCTCAGCCTTTGACAGCAGCTTGAATTCCTCCTCGTCAAGCATGAAGCGATCCATCGCCTCCTGATTGAGGAACACAATCATCACATCAGACTGCGACCCCCACGATGCATGACTGCGCATGCCGTAACGGTCACTCTCAAATATGATGGCATTGCCGTCAAGCGCCCAGCGCGGATTGTAGTCAAAGTAACCCGTACCGGTCAGATTGGTCTGCTCGCCGCTCTCGGCATTAATGAGCACCACATCATAGTAAGGCTCATGCTGGTTGGTGTTGAGGAAAGTTACAATCCATCGGCTATCAGGACTCCAATGATATTCAGTATCAAGGCTGCGCGAATATATGCCGTTACCGTCAGTCAGAGCTTTTGATTTCCCGGATGCCACGTCCATCACCATGATAGAGTCACGGTTATGCAGATACACAATTTTCTTGCCGTCAGGTGAATATTTCGCACCTGTACGGTCAACACCATCAGACTGAAAAACAGGACGCTCGTTTATAATTGTAGCATTTGAAAAATTCGGTTCCTCGTCACGCACTATTGAGGCTTCGTAGATGTTCCAGTGTCCGTCACGCTGAGAAGTGTAGAGCAGTTTGCGTCCCTCGGGATGCCATGACACCTCCATCTCCATACCCGGAGTCTTGCTGACCTGCTTTGTGGTTGCATAATCGGCAGATGTCACAAACACCTCTCCGCGTGATATCAGAGCCAGTTCCGACCCGTCGGGCGAAGGAGAGCCAAACGAGTAGTCGCCCAACGCCACAAACTCAGGTTGCTCCGACAGGTCATCTACCACAGCAATGTCAAGTTTTTGCGGACTGCCTGATGGTTGCTGGGTGTAGATTTCGCCATCATATGTATACACCAGATTGCCGTTGCTGCCCATTGAGAGGAATCGAACAGGAGCATCCTTAAAATTAGTGACCGCTGTAACCTTGGCGGGAGAGGTCAGGTCAAAGGCGTAAACATTCATCGACCCACCGTCACGTTCGCTCAAAAAATACACAGTATGTCCGTCAGGAGCCACTACAGGATTGCGGTCCTCGCCACCACGGGCAGTCAGATTGGTGTGCTTGCCACTCTGCGCATCATACTTCCATATGTCGCGAGTCACCGACGATGTATGATGCTTGCGCCATACATCTTCCATGCCCTTCTGGTCCTGATAGAGGAAGCTCTTGCCGTCAGGGAGATATGAGATGCTTTCGGCAGGTGATGCAAGAATCTGCACAGATGCACCACCATCAACCGGCACTGAATACAACTCTGTCAGACGAGCCGTCGGAAACAGACGGCTCATGACAGGATCCTGTATGGATGCCGAATACAACACCGCTTTGCCGTCAGGAGTGAACGCCTCGGGTACAACATTGGTGCTTCCAAAAGTCAATTGACGAGCCGCTCCTCCCTTTGCACTCATCACATAGAGATTCATGGCTCCGTCACGGTCACTTGCGAAGGCTATCATGCTGCCGTCGGGCGACCAGAGCGGAGTTTTTTCCATCCCCGAAATAGCAGTGATACGTCGAGCTTCGCCACCCTTTACAGGGACAGTGAAAAGGTCGCCTTTATAACGGAATACTATGGTGTTGCCATCGGGAGAAACCTTGGCATCTCTTAGCCACAAAGGCGACTCCGCACAGATAGCCGAAAGCGCAGTGGCTGCGGCAGCTGTAAGAGTGATAAGTGTGCGTTTCATATGGTGAAGTGGTATGTTAATGGTTGGTTCTTACGAATATATGTATCAGTGCAGGGACGCGGCGCACCGCGTGGACGCATCAGATATGACTGCTACCACGCGGCACGCCGCGTCCCTACGTCCGTATGATTATGCTTTTAAGCCGTATTACAGCGCAAGCAGTTTCTCAAGGTTGGCGCGGATGGCATCTATAGGCTGTGCGCCTGCCATGCGGAGCTCCTTGACCTGTTCGCCGTTCTTGAAGAACAAAAGTGTGGGGATAGACATGATGCGGTTAGCCGAGGCAAGCTCGTTTTCCTCATCAACATTGTATTTTCCTATGACCACTCGGTCTTCGTATTCCTTGGCGAGCTCCTCGATGACAGGAGTGAGACGGTTGCAGGGACCACACCATGTTGCCCAGAAATCAACCATTACAGGTTTACCTGATTCAATGAGTTCGCTGACCGACGCATCGGTAAAATTAAGTGCCATAAAAATAAGAGATTAGATAATATGGTATAAGGTTAATGTCACAAATAAGGCCGACGGCATTACCTTGCCGTCTTCATGCGCAAAGTTACCCTTTTTCCCCCACTATTCAAAATCCGCGTCCATACATCTCAGATGGTAAGCGTTGTTGGATTTGAAGTGGTCAGGCAATGGACTTGCCGAAGGGAAACAGAGCCAGACGCATCAATTTGAAGTGCTGGATGCCAAAAGACAGTCCTATGATGGTAATCGAGAAGATGATGCCCCACAGTAGGTGTGTCAGGGCTATTGGGATGCCGCCGAGAAACCACCAGATTATATTCATCAGTCCAGCCAGACAACCTGACGGGAAGCCCGTGCTGACCACATCGGTGCCAAACGGCCACAACGCCACCGCAGCCAGTTTCATGGTCTGCAATCCAAACGGAATGCCCACGATCGTGATCATCATCAGCACACTCGAAATGGCATACTCAATGGCAATCATCAATCCACCGAACACCACCCACAAGATATTGAGAAATATATTCATATTATTAAAATTTTATGAAAACAGATATATCATGGTATATACATATAACTTTCACCATGGTTATTTGCCGGTGAGGATGGACTGGATGTCGGAGAGTTTGTTGAGGGCCTGGAGGGGGGAGAGGGAGTTGATGTCTATGCCGAGGATTTCGTCGCGGACGGCACTCAGCACGGGGTCGTCGAGTTGGAAGAAACTGAGCTGGATGCCATCCTCCATGCGCTGGTTGGGAGCGAGCGTCGACATGGTGGCGGGGGTGACTGAAGAACCGTTGTCACGGTTGGCTGCTTCAAGGCGGTGAAGTACTTCGTCAGCACGTGTGACGATGCTGCGAGGCATACCTGCCAGCTTGGCTACATGTATGCCGAAACTATGTTCTGAACCCCCCTTGGAGAGTTTACGCAAAAACACAACCTTACCATCAATCTCCTTTACGGAGACATTGTAGTTGACCACGCGCTCAAACGACTTCTCCATCTCGTTGAGTTCATGGTAGTGCGTCGCAAAGAGGGTCTTGGGGTGCATCGAACCATGCTGATGGATGTACTCCACTATCGCCCAAGCTATCGATATGCCGTCGTAGGTGGATGTGCCTCGCCCGAGTTCGTCAAAGAGAATCAGCGACCGCTGGCTCATGTTGTTGAGGATGGAAGCCGCCTCGTTCATCTCTACCATAAAGGTAGACTCGCCCAAAGAGATATTATCGCTGGCACCGACACGCGTAAATATCTTGTCGACCACGCCGATACGCGCACTCTCAGCCGCCACATAGCATCCTATCTGTGCCATGAGCACGTTGAGAGCAGTCTGACGCAACAGTGCCGACTTACCCGACATGTTGGGTCCGGTAATCATCATTATCTGCGTCTTGTCATTATCAAGATGCACAGTGTTGGATATGTAAGGTTCCCCAGGGGGCAATTCGCGCTCAATGACAGGGTGACGCGCCTCCACAAGATCTATGCACAGCGAATCATCGACAACTGGACGTGCATAGCGGTTTTCAATTGCCACACGCGTAAACGAACTGAGCACATCAAGGCGTGCCACCATCGTAGCATCAAGCTGTATCGCCGGGATAAACTCTGCGATGTCAGCAACAAGATCATTGTAGAGCCTCAGCTCTATCGAATCAATCTTATCCTGCGCACCGAGTATCTTCTCCTCATACTCCTTCAGCTCCTGAGTAATGTATCGTTCGGCATTGACAAGCGTCTGCTTGCGGATCCATTCGGGAGGCACTTTATCCTTATGCGTATTGGTCACTTCAATATAGTAACCAAACACATTGTTATATGCCACTTTGAGGCTCGGGATACCCGTAGCCTGAATCTCACGCTGCTGCAATCGCAACAGATACTCCTTGCCATGATGCACTATATCACGCAAATCGTCAAGCTCGGCATCAACACCAGGCTTGATCACAGTGCCACGGTTGACCGCAGCCGGAGCATCCTCCACAATCTCGCGCTCGATGCGGTCATGTATTGCCTTGAGCGGATTAATCTGCTCTCCGATGGCAGCCAGAGCCTTGTTGTCAGCTCCGAGACACACGTTCTTGATAGGTTCAAGCGCACCCAACGCATGCTTAAGCTGTATGACTTCACGCGGGGAAATGCGTCCTGTGGCAGTCTTGCCAGTCAGACGTTCCAGGTCCCCCACCCTTTCAAGAGCCTCACGCAGCGATTCACGCGCCTCAGGGTCGCGGAAGAAATATTCCACCACGTCAAGTCGGGCATTTATAGCCTTGACATCACGCAATGGGAACGCAATCCAACGTCGGAGCAGACGGGCACCCATGGGACTGACCGTGCGGTCTATTACGTCCAGAAGACTCTTACCCTCATCGCCGAGCGAACTGAGCAACTCAAGATTGCGCACCGTGAAACGGTCAAGCCTGACATAACGATCCTCTTCAATTCGCGCTATAGAGGTGATATGCGATGTGCGTGTATGCTGGGTGATGTCAAGATAGTGGAGTATCGCACCCGAAGCCACAATTGCCGCCTGCATATTGTGTATGCCGAAGCCTTTGAGCGAGCCTGTCTCAAACTGTTTGAGCAGCCTGTCCATGGCTGCCGTCTCTGTAAACACCCAGTCGTCAAGTTCAAAACTGAGGTAATGCGGCGCTATCTGTTCGTCAAGGATGGCGCGCTTTCCCCGCTCCACCAGCACCTCCTTAGGCGCAAACGCGGCAAGCAGCTTGCCGACATATTCGTTATCACCTTGGGCGGTCAGAAATTCACCCGTAGATATGTCAAGAAACGACACACCTGTAACGTGGCGGTCGATATGAAGTGCGGCAAGGAAGTTATTTTCGCGATGGTCAAGGATATTGTCGTTGATGGACACACCAGGAGTAACCAGTTCGGTAATACCACGCTTGACCAGCTTCTTTGTCAGTTTGGGGTCTTCAAGCTGCTCGCAGATAGCCACACGTTTCCCAGCCCTGACCAGTTTGGGCAAATATGTGTCAAGGGCATGGTGGGGAAATCCGGCAAGCTCCACATGCTGCGAAACACCGTTGGCACGGCGTGTCAACGTGATGCCGAGTATCTCCGATGCCGTGATGGCATCATCGGAAAACGTCTCATAGAAATCCCCTACCCTGAAAAGCAGCACAGCATCGGGATGCTTTTGTTTCATCTCGATGTACTGCTTCATCAGCGGTGTCTCAACTATTTTCTTTGCCACTGGTGAGATATATGTGCCTTTATTAATTCTTACTACGCATAGGCGTAATCACTCGCCGCTGACCAATGACATGCCGCGAAGGATTGCGTCGCGATTAAGCGGCAGCAGATGGTGATGGCGCTCTGGGAGCACCTTCTGCAAACCCTTCATCACGCTTTCCACCGGCACCACCGGCACTATGGCAAGCAGTGCGCCGAGCAATATCATGTTGTAGGTCTTGGTATTTTTCATGTCTATGGCAGCATCCATACCGTTGACCTCATAGATTTTGATATCAGAGCGTGTGGGCTTATGGTGGATTCCATATGGGTCATAGATGAGTATTCCTCCCGGCTTGATACGGCTCTCGAATTTGTCAAGACTCTGCTGATTGAGTATGACAGCCACATCGTATGTGTCAAGCACCGGTGAACTGATAGGTTGGTCGCTCAGTATCACTGTGACATTTGCAGTGCCTCCTCGCTGTTCAGGTCCGTAAGAAGGCATCCATGACACCTCCAGGTCATCCATCAGACCTGCATAGGCAAGAATCTTGCCCATCGAAAGCACTCCCTGACCGCCGAAACCGGCTATTATGATTTCCTTTTTCATTTTGCAGAGGCAGTTTCAGCACCTTTGGACTGAGCCGCAGGAGCAGGGTTAACAGTATTCTTCAAATCGCCTATTGGATATTTCTTAAACATATGTTCCACCATCCAGTCGTTAGACTGCGCTGGAGTCATCTTCCAGCCGGAATTACATGTCGATACCACTTCCACGACAGATGTACCCTTGCCGTCCATGGCATTCTTGAAAGCCTGCTTGATTGCTGCCTTGGTCTTGCGGACTGCTGCTGCCGTATGCACACTCTGACGAGTGACGTAGCATGTGCCGTCAAGCCCCACGAGAAGATTGGTGATAGGCAGCGGGTAACCGTTAAGGTCGATGCGACGTCCATAGGGCGATGTCGAAGTCTTCATGCCCTCGAGAGTGGTCGGCGACATCTGACCACCCGTCATACCATAAATGCCATTGTTGATAAATATGATGGCGATATTTTCGCCGCGGTTGGCGGCATGTATGGTCTCACCGGTACCTATGGCAGCCAAGTCACCATCACCTTGATACGTGAACACCATGCGGTCAGGATTCAGACGCTTGACAGCCGTCGCCACCGCAGGCGCACGTCCATGAGCTGCCTCAATCCAGTCTATGTCAACGTAATTGTAAGCAAACACGGCGCAACCCACCGGAGCGATGCCGATGGTCTTGTCCTGAAGCCCCATTTCCTCCACGATTTCGGCTATGAGCTTGTGTACCACACCGTGGCTACATCCCGGACAATAGTGCATATGGTTGTCATTGAGCAGCGACGGACGCTGATAGACGACATTTTCCGGTTTCTTGATATCTTCGTGTGTCATAATTACTTCTCGGGATTAATTTCAGGAAAATCACGATAAAGAGCGTCGATGACCTCTGACGGATTAGGCACTATGCCACCCATGCGACCGTAGTAATACACGGGCACTTTGCCGTTGACGGCAAGGCGCACATCCTCCACCATCTGTCCGGCGTTGATTTCTACTGTAAGGATGCCCTTTACACGGTCAGCCATAGCCGCGATAGCGTCTGTCGGGAACGGCCACAGGGTAATAGGACGAAGCAGACCCACCTTGATGCCTTTGGCGCGAGCCTCCTCTATGGCTTTAAGGCATATACGGGCTATTGAGCCGAAAGCCACTATGAGATATTCGCAGTCATCAGTGTAATACTCCTGATAGCGTACCTCGTTCTGGCGTATGCGCTCATATGTGGCTTGAAGACGGTGGTTGTTCTCCTCCATCGTGGAGCTTTCAAGCTCCAGAGTAGTCATAATGTTGGGCTTGCGGGTGGCTGGGCGACCTGTCACCGCCCACGGGCACTGCTCGGCTATCTCGGCATCGGTGCGACGCGCACGCTGTTTGGGCAGCTTTACTTTCTCCATCATCTGGCCCACTATGCCATCGGCAAGTATCATGGCAGGGGTGCGGTATTTGAAAGCAAGATCAAATCCGAGGCATACAAAATCAGCCATTTCCTGAACCGACGACGGGGCAAGCACAATCAGATGGTAATCGCCATGACCACCACCCTTGGTTGCCTGAAAATAATCAGCCTGTGACGGCTGTATTGTACCGAGACCCGGACCTCCACGCATCACATTGATTATCAGAGCCGGCAGCTCGCCAGCAGCTATGTATGATATGCCCTCCTGCTTGAGGCTTACGCCAGGGCTGGAGGAGGATGTCATGACAGCCTTGCCAGTGGAGGCACCGCCATAGACCATATTGATGGCAGCAAGCTCACTCTCAGCCTGAAGCACCACCATGCCAGTGGTCTCCCACGGCATCTGCTCCTCCAGAGTCTCAAGGATCTCGCTCTGAGGGGTGATGGGATAACCGAAATAGCCGTCAACACCATATCGGATAGCGGCATGGGCTATGGCTTCATTGCCCTTCATTAATCTTACTTCTTTATCCATGTCTTTAATTGTGTAAAGCACTACGTGTGTCAGGCACTTATAGTGTGGACTTTAAATTTGTTTCCGTTAAAAAAGCTACATAGAGATGTCTTCTGCATGACCGCCGACAACTAATGCCTGTCAGTCAACCTTCTGTCTGTAGACAGTGATGCATGCATCAGGACAAACCATAGCGCATGCCGCACAACCTATACATTTGTCAGGTGAGGCTGTGTACGCAAAGTGATACCCACGGTCATTGACCTCCTTAGGCTGGAGAAGCAACACATCAGTTGGGCATGCCACAACGCACAGGTCACACCCTTTACATCTCTCGATGTTAATATCTACTGCACCAATTATTTTAGGCATATGACAGATAGCGTATTAGTGATGAAAAACATGTTTTATAAACATCTTCTTCGTCATGATGTTTAATAAATCAATACAAATATAGCTGATTTCTTCTGCTCTTATACACTTTTTTACAAATACTTAACAAAAATCACACAAACGCAAAAAACGTGCAATAGCCAGTCGCACACAGTAACGCGATAATCCCTCCCACCAATTAATTTCACTCGGTGATGCCGAACAAACATCGAATTGTAGGGACATGCCATGGCATGTCCGCATTATGCGACTACGAATATGAGTGGCGGACATGCCACGGCATGTCCCTACAGATAATGCACAATATATATACTATGCAGATGTTATGTTACAAAAAACGGCTTCCTTGTCAATATGACTGGAAGCCGTATGGGTAGTACTTATCAAATGTCGGTATGGTCCTTACTGACCAAGATAGGTCTTGAGCAGTTTGCTCTTCTGACCTTTGAGGCGGCGGATAGCCTTCTCCTTGATCTGACGGACACGCTCGCGCGTGAGGTCAAACTTCGCTCCGATCTCTTCAAGAGTCATCTCCTGGCAACCGATGCCGAAGAACATCTTGAGGATCTCGCGCTCACGCTCGTGAAGCTGTCGCAGAGCCCGATCCACTTCCTTCGACAGAGATTCCTGGGTCAGAGTACTGTCAGCCATAGGAGAGTCATCGTTGGTGAGCACATCAAGCAGACTGTTGTCCTCACCCTCCACAAAGGGGGCGTCAACTGATATGTGACGGCCTGACACCTTGAGAGTGTCAGCAATCTTCTCTACAGGCACGTCAAGACGCTCCGCCAACTCCTCGGGAGAAGGACGGCGTTCGTTTTCCTGCTCGAATTTCGACAGAGCTTTGCTTATCTTATTGAGCGAGCCTACCTGATTGAGAGGCAGACGCACGATGCGTGACTGCTCGGCAAGAGCCTGAAGAATCGACTGTCGGATCCACCATACTGCATACGAGATGAATTTGAAACCGCGGGTCTCGTCAAATTTCTGGGCTGCCTTAATCAGGCCGAGATTTCCTTCATTGATCAGGTCAGGCAGGCTAAGCCCCTGATTCTGATACTGCTTTGCCACAGAAACTACGAATCGCAGGTTGGCTCGTGTCAGTTTGTCGAGAGCGCGCTCGTCGCCCTCGCGTATCTTCTGTGCGAGTTCTACCTCCTCCTCTACGGATATGAGTTCCTCGCGGCCGATCTCCTGAAGATACTTATCGAGTGATGCGCTCTCTCGATTGGTGATTGATTTGGTGATTTTTAATTGTCTCATCTAATCTAACGGTATATGCTTAGATTTTAACGCGCGAAATTACGATTTTATTTTGTGATGACCAATCAAGCTTATATCTTTTATGCTTTTTTATATCATCAAGCCTGACGTGACCATCGCCAGAGGTCTTTGAGCGTAGGTTTCTTGCCATACATGAATATGCCCACCCGATAAATCTTGCCGGCAAGCCACGCAGTGAACACAAACGATGCCACAAGTATGGCAAGCGACAATGCCACTTCCCACGCCGCTATGCCAAAGGGCAGACGCGCCATCATCACCATAGGCGAGGTCAGCGGTATGTAACTGCATACCACCGAAAGCCCCGACTGTGGATCCTGTGCGGCTGCCAGAGAGAACACCAGCCCGAGAATAATAGGCAGCATGGCTATGATAGACAGCTGTGAGGCATCCTGCACATTTTCCACAGCCGATCCGATTGCAGCAAAAATGGCAGAATAGAACAGGAAACCGCCTACAAGGAAAAGCAGCATCACAAACAGTATGTTGAATATATAGCTGACGCTTCCAAGAGTCGCAACGACATTGACCATCTCGGCATCATATTGCGATGTAGCGGCATCAAACGTTCCTGCCTGCACTGCCGACACTTCGGTCATCACGCCTGTAGGGAGAGTGGCTGGGAGCACGAACGCTGATATGCAGCAAAGCAGCACCATCCATATAAGTATCTGCACCACCGCCACACTGGCTATGCCGAATATCTTGCCAAGCATGAGATGCACAGGCTTGACGGATGTAACCACAAGTTCCAGCACACGGTTGTTCTTCTCCTCGATGATGCTCGACATGACCATCTGCCCATACATCAGCAGAAACATGTAGAGGATAAACGAAAGTCCCATGCCGAGAGCGAAACTCAATGCGCTTGACTCCTGCGACAGCTCATCAGTGTCGTTGCGGAATGTCAGCAACTGCACATCGCTATGAATGTCATCCATCACCTGACGCAGGTTTTCGATGTTGCTCTTCTCGATGCGGCGCGCCTCTATGATGTCATTGAGCTGCCCCTGTATCTCCTTCTCCACACTCATCGAGGCTGGACCGTTGCTGTAATAAGCTATCCCGGAGGTGTTTGCCACAGCATCCGACGGGATATAGAGTATTCCAGCCACCTCCTTCATGGTCAGAGCCGAGTCAAGCACCTGCGTGCTCCGCGTGAATGTCATATCTTCGGTGTCATGGAAATCAGGAGCTATCACTCCGGTCTCGTCCACAACCACGATATTACGAGCATCACCCGATGCAAACTCCATGATGAGAGCCGGAAGCACCGACAGCACCAGCATAAGCAACGGCATCAGTATCGTGATGATAATAAAACTCTTCTTGGATACGCGCTCCAGAAATTCGCGCTGTATTATAAGGTATATATGATTCATTGTACGATCAGATTTCGTGATACGTTAGATGCGTGTGGATTCTACCACGTTGATAAATATGTCGTTCATTGATGCCATCGCTTCGTTAAACGACAGCATCATGCCATGGTCATTGACCGCGCTGATAAACTCGCGCACATCAGCATCAGATGCAAGATGCACTTTCAGCGTCGATGTGCCGTCAGCATTACGCTCCATGGACTGCTCTATGGTCATCGGCTCTATTGAAGGCAGCAACAACTCGTCACCTTCACCTGCCAGAGTCACTACATAGCGGTCCTTGCAGAAACGGCGCCGTATCTCGTTGACGTTACCTGAAAGCACATTGCGTGAACGGTTGATCAAAGTGATATCGTCGCAAATCTCCTCCACGCTCGACATGTTGTGGGTGCTGAATATGATGGTAGCCCCATCGCGACGCAGCTCCATGATTTCCTCTTTGAGCATGTTGGCATTTATGGGGTCAAATCCAGAGAAAGGCTCGTCGAATATCAGCAGTTTGGGGCGGTGAAGCACCGTGATGATGAACTGTATCTTCTGAGCCATACCCTTTGACAGCTCCGACACCTTCTTGCCCCACCAATCCATTATGCCGAACTTCTCAAACCATTTCTTCAGCTCCATGATGGCTTGCGCACGGCTGAGGCCTTTAAGACGGGCAAAGAAGATGGCTTGCTCTCCAACCTTCATCTTTTTGTAAAGTCCGCGTTCCTCCGGCAGGTAACCTATATGCGCCACATCGGCAGCCGTCAGCGGATGTCCGTCAAAGATGACTTCACCGCTGTCAGGCAGCGTTATATGGTTGATTATACGTATCAGCGTGGTCTTGCCGGCTCCGTTAGGACCGAGCAACCCGTATATGGAACCCTGCGGCACCTCCAACGACATGTCGTCCAGGGCGACATGCCCCGTGAAACGCTTATTGACGTGGCTTACCTTCAAGAGTGGTTGAGTCATGATGGTCGGTTATTGTATTAACATTAATGTATGTACGGAGACAAAGTTACACAAATTTTTACTACAAATTTGTCAAAGGTCTTGCAAAAGTCATTTTTTCACTATAACTTTGCACTCGCAAATGAGGCACAGCCTCCTTGTCAACCTCCATGGCGGGATAGCTCAGTTGGTTAGAGCGTCGGATTCATAACCCGGAGGTCCCGAGTTCAATTCTCGGTCCCGCTACAAAAAAACTTTCATCATCGCATCTCTGAGCATCCATGCTCAGAGATGTTTTTTTATCCGCCCCTCTCGAAAAATGTGTATATTTGCATCATCCAATGTAGGATATGCCTAATGCTGTTGAAAAAGACAATGATACAGACAGAAAGATACGTCGGAGACGTATCCGCCGTGAGTAACCCCATGCACGGAGCGTCAGCGAACGTACATGGGGCTTCACGCTATACTCTTAGGATCAACCTCGGAGAGGTTGGGGCATATTGCCGACATTGTGCAGACACAACCATATCATACATTAAATCAATGGTTTACACACATAAGCAGGTGTGCCACAACCTCTCCGAGGTTGATCTGACAGGAGCTTTTCGTACCCCATGTACGTTCGCTGACGCTCCGTGCATGGGGTTATGCATAGCTGGCACGTCTCCGACGTGCCTCTTCCATTGGATCAATCACATTGCACATACTCTAATTTCCACAGCATTTAGGTGCAGTCCTACAACATAGCGGTTTTGCAACACCCCTACAAGATGTTAATCCATATTTCAACTAACTATACAATTAACCATAAAAATATTACAATTATGATCAGCAACAAACTCCAGGACGCTATCAACGAGCAGATCAACGCAGAGCTTTGGTCGGCATATCTCTACCTGTCAATGTCACTTGACGCAGAAGCCAAGGGACACAAAGGCGTTGCCAACTGGTTCTACATCCAGTTTCGCGAAGAGCAGGACCACGCTCGTATATTCATGAACTTCATGAACTCTCGCGATGCCAAGGTCGTGCTCCGTCCCATCGAGGAAGTGCCCACCACATGGCCCAGCGTACTCGCAATGTTTGAGCAGACCCTTCAGCACGAGCAGAAGGTGACATCGCTCATCAACAACCTCGCAGCCATAGCCCGCGAGGACAACGATTTCGCTTCAACCAACCGCTTCATCTGGTTCATTGACGAGCAGGTTGAGGAAGAGGATACCGCACGCGCCATGATACAGGCATTCCGAGCAGTAGAGAGCAATCAGTATGGCATGTACATGCTCGACAAAGACCTTGCAAGCCGCACATACTCTACCCCCTCTCCGCTGGCATCTGCCGAATAAGCAGGTTCTTATCATAGCACAAATGCGAGTGTTAATCAGGCTGACCCTGATAAACACTCGCATCTTTTTTAACCGTTTTTATACCCTTTAAACACTCCCTTTGGCAAATTTCTTATAATTTTGCCGTTGGCAGCGAGGATGCTGCTTTTACTTATATCCATTCTTCTTGCATTAGGAAAAGCTATGAAACTTTCAACAAGTCTGTGCATCTACATTCTGTGCATATGCGTCTGCATATTCGCAGGCATCAGCATAGTGCTTGAGAAGTATGCCTCGACACGAGAGCAAGAGCAGATCCACCGTCTGACCGAACTGTTGCAGGGACAGATGATACGCAGTGTAGAAGATGACCTTCATGGTGTAGCTCAGAATACTGAACGCACAGTGCGTGAATTGGCAGCCATGCCTGTGTCAGTCAACGAAACCAATGCCGCCAAACTGATCGGCATAATGGTGGAGAGCAATCCGCTCATCAAGGGCGGAAGCATAGCCTATGTCCCTGAAAAAGCTCCCGAAAGTGACGGAGAGTGGATGATCTATGTGCAACGCTCCCCGTCGGGGCTAACAACGCAACAATTAGGAGGCTCCGATTACAACTATACAACCCAACAATGGTTCACTGCCCCTCTCCGCACAGGAAAGGCTACATGGAGCACACCCTATATGGACACAGGCGCAGGCGACTGCCTAATGACCACCTACAGCGTGCCTGTCACGGATTCCCACGGACACATCTATGCAGTCGTCACCGCCGATGTCGCCCTATCATATCTTGAAACCGAGGCTGACCAATTACGGCCGTATAAGGCAAGCCGCTCGTTGCTGCTATCTGCTGACGGCTCGCCTCTTACGGCATCTGTCCCCTCTGACAAGCAGACCATAGAACAGCTATCAGACATCACTGAACAACTTGCTTCGCACAACCATGCCGACGGAGAAATAACTGCTGACGGAGAGAAACTGATTGCATGCTGTTCGCGCATCGCCGGACCTGACATCATAATCGCCACGCTGACACCATATAAGTCAGCACTGACTGTAATGAAGCAGATAAAACTCCCCATCCTCCTTATCGTAGGGTGCGGATTCATCTTGCTGCTCATAGGTCTACGTCTGATAATCCCTTATGTCACCCGACCGCTCAACAGGCTGAGCAATGCAGCCATCAGCATAGGTAACGGAGATTTTACCACTCCCATTCCTCCGTCTGGTCCATATGCCGATATCAGACATCTTCACGATGCCATGGCTTATATGACCAATGCCATCCAGCAACACATCACGACCATAGCGCAAAATGCCCGCAACATGCAGCGCATAGAAAGCGAACTCACAATAGCCCGCAGCATCCAGCAAGGCATGCAGCCCCGACCGCTGCCTGCCAACGGCATAATCTTCAATGGCACACAGGTCTCGGTCGCTTCTCTGCTCCAACCGGCACGTGAGGTAAGCGGAGACATGTATGACTATGTATATGCCGACGGCAGCCTGTATTTCATCATAGCTGATGTGAGCGACAAAGGAGTGCCAGCATCATTAGTGATGGCTGCGGTGCATACCCTGTTCCGTTTCACCGCCGAACGACATCAGACTCCACAGGATATACTTACCTGCATCAATCGACATATATGCGAAAGCAATCCCAAAAACATGTTTGTAACCCTTATAACAGGAGTTATAGACATCCAAAAGGGACTGTTGACCCTTGCCAACGGCGGACATAACCCTCCGATCATATCTGATGGCAATGGCTGCCGGTATCTGGCGCTCCCCCCCGGATTGCCGGCTGGAGTAATGGATTATGTGGATTATACACAGACCTCCATCCCATTTGCCCCGGGGTCGATGATATTTTTGTACACTGACGGTTTGACTGAAGCAGAGAACAGCGACGGCATCCCATTTGGTGAAGACAAACTGCTCTCCTTTATAAAGGGCTTGCACACGTCTAAACCTGATAATGTCATCGCAAGTGTCAATGACTCAGTAACCGACTACAGTATCATGCCGCTATCTGACGACATCACCATGATGTGCATCAGTACTACCCCCTGTATTTCTCTGTCATATGACATCAATGAGATAACACGGCTTGCTGACTTCATCGACAGGACGGCATGCACATATGGGTGGAATGCAGAACTGACGCAGAGGGTCAATCTCATACTCGAAGAAGCTGTCAGCAATATCATCAACCACTCAGTGCCGACACACGACAAAGCCGACATAACAGTCGCTCTGACTGATCTCTGTGGCGACATCCAGATAGACATCACCGATTGCAGCCCACCGTTCAACCCTCTGGAATCGGCACCTGTAATAGACACGAACCTGCCAGCCGAGCAACGACCTGTGGGCGGATTAGGACTCTTCCTTATAAGCCGCCTCGTGGCATCGGCAGAATATGAATACCACGACAACAAAAATCATCTTAGCTTACACCTAAAAACATCACAGCAATGACAACAACCATCAACCAGCATGACGGAATCACAAATATAGCCATCAACGGACGACTCGATTCGGTAACCGCACCTCAGTTTGACAGCGAGGTAGCCCACATATGCTCTACTGATAGCCGTGGGGACATTATCATAGACTGCGCAGGGATGGAATATATCAGCAGTGCCGGACTTCGCTCTTTCATCACCTTGCTTAAAAGTTCAAAAGCCGCCGGACGCTCACTGGAACTCCAAAACCTCTCTGCCTCGATACGTGCGATATTCGACATGACTGGATTCACTTCAATATTCAACATCCGATAACATCCATTATGACCGACAACATGACTCCCATGCCTGTGCTCACACAGTCGCAGCTCGGCATCTATATAGAAAGCCTGCGCCACGAAGGCACTCCCATATATCACACTCCTCACCTCGCGCGCATGCATGGAGTGGCAGATGCACAGCGTCTCGCCGATGCAGTGCGCAAGGTCATAGCCGCCTACCCGAGCATGTCGGCAAGGATAGTGACCGACAGCGATGGCAACCCTACCCTGTCGGATGCCTCCGCTTCCCACCCCCTTGAAGTCGTTCTCGTCGAAATGACCGAGGAGCAGTTGATGACAGATAAGGATTCGTTGGTAAAACCGTTTGGTTTAGAAGTCGGTGAACTGGCTCATGTATCAGTCATCCGGACCGAGCGCGGTGTCTATCTGTTCACCGATTTCCATCACACCATATTTGATGGACACTCACATAAATTGCTCCTTAAGGAAATTGACAAGGCATACAGCGGCAGCCCCGTCACTCCAGAAGCGTTGACCATCTATGATATAGCCCGAGAAGAAGCCGATGCGAGAACATCAGCGGACTATGCTTCGGCACATGACAGCTACAAGAAGATGCTTGATGGCGCTGACACGGAGCTGGAACTACCCTCCTATGCCAATGCCGCCACTGAGGCTTACGACGAAGTGACCATCTCGCTTGACATAGACAGCGAGGTTTACAAGACCTATTGCCATGCCCACAGTATGCCCCAGAGTGTACCTGCCACGGCAGCCATGGGTATAGTGCTTCAGGCATTTTCGCGCAAGGAAGATGTCACTTTCGCCACAATATACCATGGACGCAAAGGCGACCGCTATGACCGAAGCTTCGGCATGATGGTCAAAACTCTGCCAGTCAGAGTAAGCATCAATCAGTCCACAACCATAGGCTCACTGCTTGATGCCACGAAGGTCAATCTGAAAACGGCGCGTGAAAACGACATATACTCGTTTGCCGATGCCGCCTCTGAGTTCGGAGTCAGCTCAGATTTCCTGTTTGCTTTCCAAGGAGAGTTTCTCAACATGCCCCAGGTCAATGGTGGCGATGTGGAAGAAATACCTGTGAAGAAGCTATCAACAGGGTCAAAAATCACCGCAAACCTGTTAATGGAGGGGGGCAAGATGAAAATGGTGATGGAATACCGCAGCGATCTGTATTCACCTGCATTCATCACATCTATCGCGTCCACATTTGCAACGGTGCTGTCGGAGATTATGTCATCGGATACCGGTATTAATGTATTGGAACTGCCACTGCTCACTCCGACGGAAATGAGCAGTGTCATCACGCTTGGAGAGGGAGCAACGTCTACAGCCGATCCTCAGGCAACCATACCTATGCTGTTTAAAGAAGCTGCCAGGTTACACGGCGACAACACCGCCATCGTGTACAATGGACGCCAGATGACTTACCGCGAACTCGACCGCGCAACCGATGCTCTCGCTGTCATGCTGCATGACCGATACGGAGTGACTACCGAGACCACGGTAGGTGTGCTGATTGAACGCTCAGAACTCATGGCTATATACCCGTTGGCTATAATGAAAGCGGGAGGGGCGTATATGCCTCTTGACCCACATTTTCCACAGGATCGCCTGATGTTCATGGTAGAAGATGCCGGGGTATCGCTGATACTTGCCGATGACGGTCTGGCAGATGTTACGATGCCTCAATTTGACGGCACTGTCATTTCAGCTTCAGTTATGGAGTCATTAGCCGATGCCGACCGAGAGATATGCGAAGCGCAACCTGGAGATTCCATGGTCGTCCTCTATACTTCCGGCTCTACCGGCAAACCCAAAGGCGTCACCCTTGTGCAACACAATATAGTGAATTTCTGTGCCGCCTACACATCCATGACACAGCTCTCAGCAAGTGACCGTGTGGGCGCGTATGCCGCATTCGGGTTCGATGCCCACATGATGGATCTCTATCCTGCCCTGCTGTGCGGAGCCACGGTGCATATCTTTGACTCGGAGATGCGCCTTGACCTCACAGCAATGCACGAGTATATAGAGCGCGAGCAGATCACGGTTATGTTCATGACCACACAGATTGCATGGCAGATGGCAACGCTGTTTGACTTCACATCGCTGCGAGTGCTCTCGGCTGGCGGTGAGAAACTGCCTCCTATCGGTCTGCTGCCCTACACATTCTACAATGTCTACGGACCCACCGAGTGCTCCGTACTGACCACTGCATACCCTGCCAGCGGTGGTACCGACGGCACAATCATCGGCAGACCGCTCATGGGCTATGAACTGCTTATCGTCGACCGCAATCTTCGCCCCGTACCACAGGGTGTGTCAGGCGAGCTGATTATCCTCGGAGACGGAGTAGGACGCGGCTACCTCAACCGCCCCGAACTCAATGCCGAGAAATTCATTACCATCAGCGGCAAAAAGGCATATCGCACCGGTGACCAGGCAAGATATATGACGGACGGCAATGTGGAATTTTTAGGCCGCATGGACGGACTTGTCAAGCTCCGTGGCTTGCGCATAGAACTTGGCGAAATCGAAGCGGTAGCTACTGCACATCCCACAGTTAAGACTTTCGTGGCATCCGTCAAGGAATTCGGAGGCATGGAGAATCTAATCGGCTACTATACCGTCAAGGATGGGCAGAACCTGACCGCTGACACACTGCGCGAATTCATGTCGCAGTCGCTCACCGAATTCATGGTGCCACAAGTCATAATGCAGCTCGAAACTATGCCGCTGACCCCTAACGGCAAGGTCGACCGCCGTGCGCTCCCTGTCCCTGAGACAGCTGTTGCTGAAATCATAGAGCCGGCATCGCCAATGGAGCAGACGATATACGACATCACGGCAGAGATACTCAAGCACACAGATTTCGGTGTCACTACCAACCTGCTGTCGGTGGGTCTGACCTCTCTGATGGCTATGCGTCTCGTGGCATCGGTAATCAGGGATACCGGACTGAAACTGACAGCCAAGACCGTCATGTCAACTCCCACGGTGCGCGAAATCGCCGCCTCCTTAGAGTCGGCGACAAGAACAGCCGACGATACCACCGCGCACAAACGCCGCCGCTACTATCCGCTGACTGAAAACCAGCGCGGAGTCTACATTGACTGGGAAATGAACCGTGACGCGCTGCAATACAATATACCTCAGGCATACAAATTCGGACAGGGCACAGATGCCGAAGCTCTCCGCGAGGCAATCTACAAGGTGCTTGCAGCCCATCCGTCATTGAAAACCCGCATGGTCATGCGCGGTGGCGATGTGATGCAGGAACGCCGCGACGACGAACCCATTGAGATTACCATAACCGACCTTGACGAAGCTCCAACCCAGGAATTCTTACAGAGCCGCATCCGTCCGTTTGATCTGCTTAATGACTGCCTATTCCGCTGCGAGATATATCGCCACGGCGATGACGTGTACATGCTCCGCGACACCCATCATATCATCTACGACGGAGTGTCGGCGATGCTTTTCCATCAGGATATGGTCAAAGCCTATGACGGTGCCGCGCTTGAAGCTGAGACATACACCGCGCTTGACCACGCGCTTGACGAGAAAGAGCTGCTTGAGAGCGATGAAGCCGACAAAGCCGCGGAGTGGCTTGACCGACTCGTTGACGGCTCAGAACCGACCTCATATCCGCGCAGCGCCCAGCCCGACAACGACATATCTGGTGGCATGGGACGAATCAGACTCTCTCTACCGTCTGCCGACATCAAAGCTTTCTGCTCCAAAGGCGGCGTGACTGTCAGCAACTACATGCTTAGTGCGTTTGTACAGCTCCTTCACCGACTCACTCGCGAACAGACCGTGCAGATCGTCACCGTCAACAACGGCAGAAGTGATATGCGCCTCATTGGCGACATGGGCATGTTTGTCAAGACCCTCCCTGTGGTGTCACGTTGCTCAGCTCCGACCGCAACACCGCTTGACTTCGCCCGCGACATGCAGACACAGTTCTTGACATCGCAAGACTACGACTTCTATCCATTCACCGCATTGGTGGAACAGAAAGGTGTGCGCCCCGACATAATGTATGTGTATGAAGGTGGCATCAATCTCGCAGGCGATGCCGATGACCGACTCAAAGCCGAGAAAATTCCGCTCTCGCTTGACACAGCCAAAGTACCGCTGACATTGCTCGTGTTTGAGCCGACCGATGATGAATTTGAGCTGGCACTTGAATACGACACATCCATGTATGCCAAAGCTGACATGGAGGTTTTTGTGGAAATGATGCGCACCCTCAGTCTCACTCTCACACAGGCACCGACCATAGCCGACGGTCTGATGGTCAATGCAGCGCAAGAGAAGCAACTCCGCACCATGCGCCATGGTGATACAGGCGAAGTGCTCTACACCTCATTCCACGGCGCAATGGAAAGCCGTGCCGATGCCACTCCCGATGCCCCGGCACTCGTGGCATGCGACAAGCGGATGTCCTACCGCGACTTTGACGAGGAGTGTAACCGCATCGCCAATGCTCTGATTAAGCGCGGTGTGCGCCGTGGTGACCGCATCGTCATTCTGCTCCCGCGCCGCTCATACCTCATCACTGCCATCTATGGCACGATGAAGGCAGGTGCTACGTATATCCCCTGCGACCCCGAATACCCGGCAGACCGCATACGCCTCATAACCGAGGACAGCGATGCGAAATTTGTCATCACGACAGCCGACAAGGTTTCTCTTTATCCCGGAAAAGCCGTTGACATTGACGAACTGCTGACCGAAACCGACACAAAACGTCCGAATGTCGCAGTAGCACCTGAAGATATCGCCTATATGATATATACTTCCGGCTCTACCGGCAGACCAAAAGGTGTGATGATACCGCAGAGAGCCATCACCAACTACCTCTATGGATACTATAAGATGTTCTACAAAGAGCGTCCTGACATAAAGACGCAGATGCTCCTTGTGACCATCTCGTTTGATGCCTCGCTGCTCAATCTCGGAGGTTCGCTGACATCTGGACACTGCCTGGTGCTTGCCAATGAAGACGAGTGCAAGGATGTGGTGCTGTTGTCAAAACTGATGCTCGACAATGGTGTCGACGCTACCGATATCACTCCGAGCCGTCTGGATGCGATGCTTGACCTGCCAGAATTCGGACGAGCCATAGCCCGCTGCAAGCATATCAACATCGGTGGTGAGGGTTTCCAGAACACCCTTATAGCCAAACTATGTTCGGCAGGTTTCCGTGGACGTGCTATAAACGAATACGGACCGACGGAAACCACCGTAGGCTGCAACCAAGCCGAAGTAACTCCGTTTGAACCCATAATTGCCGGGCGACCGTTCTATAATGCAAGCGAACGAATCGTCGATGCCTGGGGGTCGGAACTGCCTGTCGGAGCCGTCGGCGAACTCTATATATTCGGTCGCGGCGTGGGTCTTGGATACAACAACCTGCCCGAAAAGACCGCACAGTCGTTCGTCGATTTCAATGGAGAGAGAGGCTATCGCACCGGCGACCTTGCCCGATGGACTCCCGAAGGGAATGTGGTCATACTCGGACGCATAGACCATCAGGTCAAGCTACGAGGTCTCCGTATAGAGCTTGGCGAAATCGAGAGCGTGGCACAGCAGTTTGATGGCATCAAAAATGCCGCTGCAGATGTGCGCGAGGTCAACAAGATTCAGCATCTCTGCCTCTACTACACTGCCACCTCGCCAATTGACAAAGCAAAATTCCGCGAGCATCTTGCATCCTCGCTTACAGAATATATGGTGCCGGACGCATACACCGAGGTGGAGGTAATGCCGCTGACACCCAACGGCAAAATCAACCGCAAAGCTCTTCCCGAACCAGAGATTGCACCCATGACACCATATGTTGAGCCAGAGGGCGAGTTAGAGAAAACGATTGCAAAGGCATTCGGCACCATCCTACGCAATGACCGCATCGGAGCCAATGACGACTTCTTCGCCATCGGTGGTACATCAATCAGTGCCATTAAAGTCGTGGCTGCCCTCGCTTCATCTGGTTACAGCATCACCTACAAGAACGTGTTCACCGCCCGCACTCCCCGTGCTTTGGCTGCCATGATAGAGGGCAGACCGATTGAAGAACCCATCGCAACCCCTGTAACGGCAGAAATACATGTGTCAGAATTTGCAAACGTGCTTGAACGCAACACCCTTGACGCTTTTCTCAACGGCAAGGAACAGGCTCTCGGCGATGTACTGCTGACCGGAGCCACAGGTTTCATGGGCATACATATGCTCCATGAACTGTTGACCACAACCGACTCCCGGGTGTACTGCCTCCTGCGCCGCAAGGGAGACCTGTCAGCCGAAAGCCGTCTGCGCACGTTGCTGTTCTACTACTTTGACAATACCTTTGAGGACGATTTCGCATCGGGACGGCTCACTGTAATCGAAGGTGACGTGACAGACCCGATTGACAGCCAACTTGCCGACAGACTGCCGGTGCAGACTGTCATCAACTGCGCCGCCAATGTCAAGCATTTCTCCGCCGGCAATGACATCGAGCAGGTCAATGTGGAGAGCGTGCGTAACCTGATCAGCTTCTGCCTTGATAAATCCGCACGATTAGTGCATGTCTCCACCATCAGCATCGCCGGCGAGAGCGTCAACGGCTATCCCGACCCGTCATTGCTGCTGACCGAGCGCATGATGGACTTCGGACAGAGCCTGTCAAACCAGTACGTCCATTCCAAATATGAAGCTGAACGGCTCATACTGACAGCCATCCGCGACCAGGGACTCAATGCGAAAATAATGCGTGTCGGCAATCTCTCGGCTCGTGGCACTGACGGCGAATTTCAGATCAATTTCCGCAGCAATGCCTTCATGGGCAAACTGCGAGCCTACGTGGCTCTCGGTTGCGCTCCCTATGCAGTGATGGATGCGCCATGCGAGTTCTCACCCATCGATGAAGTTTGCCATGCCATACTGCTTCTGAGCCGTACACCTGTGGAGATGTCAGTGTTCCAGCCCTGCAACAACCACCGTCTGCCGTTGGGAGATGTGTTGCATATCCTCAGCGAGGCGGGGCTGCCGGTCGCTCCTGTGGAGATGCCGCAATTCAACGAGCGCGAACGCGAAGCCATGGATGACCCGCGTAAAGTCGATGCGCTGCAACCGCTCATGGCATACGATTCGGGAGCAGGCTCACGCACTGCCTTCATACGCTACGATTCGAGCTTCACTAACCAGATACTCTATCGTCTCGGATTCCGCTGGAATTACACTTCACGCGAATATGTCAGCCAGTTTATCCGCGCCATCGCCTCACTCAACTACTTCGAACTATGACAGCATCCTCACGCACACCATATCTCGTAGGCAAAGCTTTCCGCAGCTTTCTTCTCGCTTCGGTACTGACTGCCGCAGCCTCGCAGGTGGGAGCGTTGATTGACGGACTGATGCTCAGCCGCTTCATCAACGAGGAGGCGATGAGTGCCATCAACATCACCTCCCCTGTCACGCAGGCTCTCTTTGCCCTGTGCATCCTCATAGGTGTAGGAGGGTCGATGCTCGCTGGCATAGCCATCGGCAACCACCGTAAGGATGAAGCCTCAGGCATCTTCTCTGTGGTCATAACCACGGCTGTCACGCTCGGCATAGTGCTCGGCATAGCCGGGATGGTGTTCCTCACGCCCCTGCTGCACCTGCTCTGCCCCGATGCTTCGCTTCAAGGGTACACCTCGCAATATCTTGTCGTGATCCTCCCTGCCTCGGCTATATATATGCTGATGGTGGTGGCGCAGATGTTTGTGACCCTTGACGGCGAACCGCGACGTGTCACTGCCGCGGTGACTACCTGCATGGTGGTCAAACTGACGCTCGACTACATCTTCATAGTGTGGTGTGGTTGGGCGATGACAGGTGCGGCTATCGCCACAGTCATCAGCTACTTAGGCTCTCTGTGTGTCCTGTTTCCACATTTCCTAAAAAAAGAGGCTCTACGATACACCTTGCCCCGTACCATACGCCAGTTGGGCCGCATTGCCTCCATGGGTCTGCCTTTCGGCATCGCCACAGTTCTGATAGCCGTGCAGATGCTCGGCAACAACCTTGTGGCAATCAACTACCTCGGAGCCGCCGGCATAGTCACGCTGTCGATATGCATGTATCTGCTGCGATTTTCAATGATTATCCTCACGGGGACGCTTGAATCGTTTCAGCCCGTCGCTGCCATACTAAAAGGCTCCGGTGATAACCATGGCGTAGCACTTGTGCTCGGCAGAGCCTACCGGTTTCTGGCAGTCAGCCTCTCGGTGCTTGCCCTCATACTGATAATCTTCCCGGGTTGGATTGCCGACCTGTTTGGCATCGATGATGCTGCCTCGATGGCGATGCTCCATGTGGCACTCCCGGCATATGCAGTCAATATCATACTCCAGTGTGCCGTATATCTGCTGATACCTGTCTATCAGATATACAGCCATAAAAACATGGCTCTGATTATCTCGTTCGGACAACCGTTGATGCCCATGGTGTGCTACTGGCTGCTGTCGGCTGCCGTCGGCGCAGGATATGCCTGGATCAATCCGTGGTGGGGCTTCGCCATCGGGCAGCTCGTTGTGGTGTTGATACTCGCTCCATTTGCACTTACACGCAAAGGCGACCACAAGCCGTTTGTACTCATCCCGACCGACAATCCCGACGAACTCTTTGACATATCAGTGACACCTGCCATCGACCGTATGGAAGATGCCATAGTAGAAGCGGACGAATGGATGCGCACACAGAGCTTACCAGAGCAGCTGCGTCTGCGCGTTGGACTGGCATGTGAGGAAAGCATCAAGAATATCATACAGCATGCCCTCGGCAAAAAGGCACAGCACTCAGCGATAGACATGCGCATAGCTCTGTCAGCCGACAAAGTGACGGCTGTTATCCGCGATGAAGGCACCCCTTTCAACCCCGTGGAACAAGATCCTGGCACCGGGCTCGGCTTGATGCTCGTCCGCAAAACCTGCGACGACCAAAAGTACGAGTACCTCTTCCACCAAAACATCCTCACCATCGAGTGGCAGCGCAAATAATCCATCAGATACTAACCCTTGTAGGGACATGCCGTGGCATGTCCGCTGCCAACACACGCTTGATGGGCGGACATGCCACGGCATGTCCCTACAATCATTCGCCATATCAATTATGACGGACTACCTGATTGAGGAGATATCTGAGCCGCTGAGCCCTGGGCAACTCAGCGTCAGGGCGCGCGAGGTGCTGGGACGTCTGCTTGCCGACAGGTACGGCATCAGCCAGCTGCCTGTTATCGCCACATATCCGTCAGGCAAACCGTATTTCCCTACGCATCCGCATATCCATTTCAGTCTGTCACACTGCTCTCGGGCGGTCATTGCAGTGGTCTCGGATTCGGAGGTAGGATGTGACATTGAAGATATGCAGGCCGCAGCCGATATCACAAGCGAACTGCTGCAAGTGGCGTTTTCACTCGCAGAACAAGCTCAGATACTCCAGTCAGCCAATCCGGCTGTGGAGATGACGCGCCTTTGGACCCGCAAAGAAGCCAATATGAAACGCACCGGGAGCATCCCCGACAACCCTGTCAACTGGCTGTCGGAGATGCCCGGTGTGTCTACGTCTACCTGCTGCGAGGCAGCGAAAGGCTACATATATTCAATCAGTCATTGAGATGCATGACCAGCTCCTCTACCGAGATGCCGAGCATCGACATCTCGTGGCGGAGACGTGGCAGCGTGTCAGCGAAAAACTCTTCACGCAGTTGCTCACGGATTATATCCTTTGCCTCCTGAGCGACAAAGCAGCCCAGACCGCGCTTCTGATATAGGATGCCGAGAGCCTGCATGTCGTCATAGCTCTTCAATACCGTGCGAGTGTTGACCGCCATGGCAACCGACAGTTCCTTGACCGACGGCACACGTCCGTCAGTCTGCCAATCGCCTGAAAGGATGCGGCTGTAGCAGTAATCGGTAATCTGCCGATAAATCGGTTTTGATGTGTTGAAATCCACTATATCTGACGGTTTTTGATTTTCCAAGCTGTTAATATAATCAACACTACAGCGGTCACCATCCAGCCAATCGATGAGCCAACCACAATCGGCATCATCATATCATGGACTACAGTATCAGCAATCGCTTCTGCCTCCGCGGGATCCACATCCTCATCCGCAAACTGCTCTGTCATCTTGTAAAAAATCACAAATACAGTATAGGAAATGAGGCCAATGTAGACAATAGCAGCGATTATAACATCCCAGACGATGGTTTTCAGGACGATATTATACCTGAACAAGATCACGAAAAACAGGGTGAAAAGAGCCGGCACAACGCCATTCATGTAGATATTAAGCCTTGTAGATACCAATGTTTCAAGGATGGGCGGCATATCCTGCTCCTCAAACACCTTCATGGACATCATCATAAACTTGATATTGACCTCGCCAGGCAACAGCTCCATACTCAGCACCGGAAGAAGCATAGAGAGAAGAGGTATCACTATTACAGTATAGCCTATCACGAATATGCTCTTGGCCACCCATGAGATTGGCAGTGTGATGTCCAGAGCCCTCGAATTATAGCGTGCGAACGACAGAGGGGCAAATATCATCATGAGGCTGACGATAAGCGCAAGTGTTAGATACAGCAATTTGAGATTATAGTGCGATGTCACTGCCAACAGCACTGCTATGACAAACGATGCAATCGCATACCATATCACCTGCCACTTCAAGCGAGGCCAGTAATAACGGCACGCATACGCAATCTGGTTCCAAAGCCACGGCACAGGCACAGTCATAGCGGCAACAGAGTTATTGTCATTCATTTTCGGAATCATTTAACAGGTGGATTATTCGTTCACGAGCAGGACTGAAAACTGCATTGTAGAGTAAATTAAGGTCCGGCTTACCGTCGGCATCGGCATATTCGCCTGACATCTCAATGACAGCACGGTAAAGGCCAAGACGCATCTCGCTATAGAGTGCTCCAGGCAGAGGTTGCACCGAGGCAGTGAAAGCGAGGCGCGATGCCACACGCTCCATGGTCGTATTAAACAGCAACACTCCATTTGAAAGCATAGCCACACCGTCAAACAGGTTTTCCAGATCCTGCACTGTATGCGTAGACACTATGACAGTCTGATCCATGTCTATGGATGATGCCATGATATTACCGAGAGTCTGCTTAGCCTTGATGTCAAGACCGTTGGCAGGCTCGTCAAGCAGCAGAACCTCCGTACCCAATGACAGCGCATAAGCCAGCTGAGCCTTACGGCGTGTGCCAAGCGACATCTTCATAAACGGCTGCCACTCGTCTATACCGAAAGCCTTGAGGTTGGACTTCAGGAGCTCGCCGTTAAACCGTGGATATAAAAAGGCATGACACTTCACCATCTCTGCCATATTTTTTGCCGGGAAAGTCATGTTGTCGCCTAAGAAAAACACATCGCGCATCACTTCGGGGCGGTGGGTGGCGACATCAATGCCGTCAATCAGGCATTCACCGTACTGCGGACGCAGCAGACCCGCCATCACTTCAAGTAGAGTGGTCTTGCCCGCACCGTTCTCACCGAGAAGCAGATGTATGCCCGGAGGAAAGGAGGTCGTGACATCCTTAAGTGTCACGACTCCTTTACGGTAGGCAAAACTAAGGGTTTCAAGCTTAATCATTGCTCAGTGTACATCAGTTGTTCTTAACCAATATATTTCAGTATCTATGTTCACTTGACAGGTGTCACGGTGTAGCCGGCGTTCTGCAATGCCTTGATCAATCCGTTGTCGCCCACGAGATGTCCTACACCCACGGCTACAAACACCTTGCTGTTAGGGAGGATATTGGTGGTCAGTTTCTGCACCCATGCAGCATTGCGGTTGTCAAACAGACGCTTGAACATCGGATCTTCGGGGTCGAAATCCTCATCCTTGAAAAGGACATCGGATATGACATCCAGATTTTCGGTCATGTAGGCATCAGCCAGTCTCTTGGCTTTCTCGCCGCTCTCGCTGTCGTTACGCACAGATTCCATGAGGTCGTCTACCTGGTCCATGATGGGAGCGTTCATCAGCACGTCAAACTGTTCTTCCATAGTCTCAAGTCCCTTGACAGGCTTGTTGGCAGCCTTTACGCGCTGCTGGATCTGAGTGTCAAGCTGCTCCATGGGGTTGAAGTTGGGGAAATTTTTCGCGCTCTGGAGCATGGCGAGCTGTGTCGACACCATTGCAGGCTTGAAAGCGTCGAGTTGCGCGGCGTTGAGCATGCCGCCGGTATAAGATGCGAGCAGAGAGTTGAGCGAGTCGAGCTGCGCTGCGGTCATCACCTTGGTCAGCGTAGAGTCAGCAGGAGCGGAAGCATATTTCATTGTAAGCTGCACCATCTCAGGCGACTGGGGATTTTCGGGCATCTCCACTTCGCCGTACATCTCCTCCACCGAAGCGAGAGCCGGTGCAAAACCGCTGATGCTGTCCATCACCGAGGCAGGAGCCAGATGGTGTGTGCCGAAGAGGTAGCTGTCACCCTTTGCATCCTTGCCGCTGACGCGCCACAGGAGTTGGGCATTGGCACTACCGAGACCTACGAGAAGTGTTGCGATGATAAGAGCTGTCTTTTTCATTTCTGTCTTTTTTTGAGTTTTATTTGGAATATTGTTGATTGATTTTATCGTTGTTCTCATGTAGTGATGTAGCAGTGTGCATCACTATCACGCTGCAAATGTACGGCAATTTTCCCAATTACCAAATTTTATCGCAATTTTTTTGAAAAAAATTTCTGCGAGATACGGATTTCCGTAATATAACTCATATAATTCTTATAATTTGAGCATAAGCATGGCGATTATCCGACAAATCATTAACTTTGTCCCTGGTTGTAGGGACATGCCGTGGCATGTCCGCTTCCCAGCCCCGTCAGTCACACCCGATGAAATACCTTGCTATCTTCATAATCGCAATCGCAGCGCTGTCGGTGTCGTGCGGCAGACACGCCGCCACCGAGGCAGTCATTGACCGCGCCGACTCACTGATGACTGAGCATCCCGACTCGGCTCTGACACTGCTCAGTGCCATCGACGGCTCAGCCCTGCCCCTCGGTTCGGAGCTTAACGCCCGCTATGCCCTGCTGCTGACTCAGGCACAGGCAAAGTGCTTCAAGACCCCAGCTGACGATTCGCTCATATCCATAGCTGTTGACTATTATACACGCCACGAAGACCTGCTGCAGCTGACCAAGGCGCATTTCTATCGCGGGAGCGTGCAGTACAAAGCCAAACATTACGCCAAGAGCCTGATGTCGATGTTTCAGGCTCTGGAGCTGGCGCGTGAAGTGGAGTCCGATTTCTGGATGGGGCTTGCGAGCCGCGGAGTCGCCGACGTGTATCTCGCCACATATAACGGAGAGGAGGGAGTGCGATACGCACAGAAAGAATACGAGCACTTCCGTCGCGACAAAACCCAGCCATACCTAAATTACGCACTCTTAGATCTCTCAAGAGCCTACAATAACTCATGTAGATACAAGGAATCCATACCTATCTGCCGACAAGTTGTTGACTCAGCCCGTAAGCATGATGACCCATATCTTGAGCATGAAGCATGGGGAACAATGGGACGTTCACTGATGGGAGCACAAAGATATGCAGAGTCAGCCAAAGCGTTTGAAAAAGTTTGCGTGTCAGAATACGCCACTGCCGAAGACTCATCATACCTTGCAACCATGTATGCAAAATCCGATCGCTTGGATAAAGCCATTGATTTATATCATGCAATAGGAAACCGAGACACTACCCTCCAGCTTGACTGGCTGAAATTTGAGATATATGTACGCATTGATTCTCCATATCGTGCCATAAAATCCCTTTTAAAACTTGACACCGAACATAATGACATTATAGAAAACCGCATAAGCATCGATCTTACGACATCGCTGCTTGATTATCATACCAATCTTCGACAGGAAGCAGAGCGTTCACGCGATCTTTCATACATGTTTATCGGCGCCATGACCATAATAGGTCTGCTGATTGCCTTTATTATTTATGTGTGGATCAAGCGGTATCGGCAGCGGCAAAAGGAAAAGATAGAGCAAGGATTGGCAATGGTACAGTCTCTGAGCGATTCGCTACAGACCAAATCATCAGAGTGCATACAAAACCGCCAGCTTATCCATACCCTGCTCCGCAAGAAATATGTCCTGTTTGACCAACTGTGCCGTCAGGTATATCCCCGACAGGACATCGAAGCTACCAACCGGCAGCTCTATCAGACCATCACGGACTTCGTAAAAGAAATCCAGGGCAATGAAACAAAAACCGATGAATTGGAGGCGATGGTCAATCAGCATATGTCGGGTCTGATGACTGATTTCAAAGCGGATGTCCCCAAAGCCAACAAGACCGATGCCAAGCTGTTCCTGTTTTCAGTCTTAGGCTTCTCAGACACAGCCATCGCCATGTTTCTCGGCAAAAAGCAGGTAAGAGCCGTCTACGATTCGCGCCGCCACCTCAAAGACAAAATCAAAGACTCCGGCTGTCCCAACCCCGACCGCTACATCCAATACCTATAGCACCCTCACCACCAAAATAGAGAGTGTTGCAAAACCACCAATCCACCTTCTTGTAGGGACGCGGCACAATGCTGTCTGCTTAAGATTATTTCGCTTGTAAAGGCGCGGCGTAGCCGCGGCAGGAGTAGTAGCCACATGCAAGCAAGTCGTCAGACTTGTGAAGCTTGTGGTCTATAGTCCCCCATCATATCCCGGCGGCGTCAGCTGCCGGGGCTGATGCATGCGATTGCCCCGGCAGTTACACCGCCGGATTTCCATTAGATCCGTTTTCCACAAGCTACGCAAGTCTGACGACTTGCTTGCATGTGGCTACTACTCCCCTCGCGGCTAACACCGCGAGCGTTAAGAATAAAGGGTGTTGCAGAACTCAAAAAACACGCCGCAAATTGTAGGGATGCACCCTGGTGCATCCGCCAACACACTGATAATCAGTCCATGGATTTCGGCTGCGCCATGGTACATCCCTACAATTTAGAATTATGCAACACACTCAGCCGTGTGTAACTCCAGACACGGTGGATACGTCTCCGACGTGACTATGGCCTCCGTGGGAGGCACACATGTTAGGCAGTGGTAGGGCTGGTTGTAGGTCAGCTTTACCACTGTACAAGACGCATCCCCCAAACAATCCGTCGCTGTAGGCGGCGCACCTTGACGGCACGGGGCTGTGCGCCTCCTACGGAGGTGTTTTTGGAAGGGGGCGGATGTCGGCACAGTGGTCATCCCAGCCTACAGCTTGGCTGACCACTGCCTAACATGCCGGCCTCCTACGGAGACCAGCAGCTGATACCTATAAAAACGACTTGGCAAACGGCTTCACTAACCCACTATATATCAGTCGGTTAAAATATCGCCAACTTGGCAAGAAAATTTTCTTTACAACACGCTGATTACCAGCAATTTAAAAATCAAGGTTGCCAACTTTTTTCGCCCCGAAAATTTGGCTGTCCCATTCCAAGCACCGTAACTTTGCCGCAAAATCATCTCACCCACGTTATGAAAACATTCGTCACATCAATCATCTTAGCACTGTCGCTGATATCAATCTCAATAATATGCCACGGAGGTGAATCAGATACAAAGACAGGAGCAGCAGGTAGAGTAAATAAACCCGAATCCAATCGACCGACAGCCCCCTCTCATGCGTATATATATTTCACATACACGAGAGGACACATAGATTTCACACTCAGCACCACCATGGAGTACATCGATATCATCATTAGCAAAGATGACATCCCCATATGGTCAGGCACGGTCACACAAGACGAGCCATCCGCCGACCTACCCATCCTCTATGGTGAACACACCATCGCATGTATCACCGAAAACGGGCACGTCTATCTCGGCTATCTGGATTTCTAAAGGATACACAACAACGATAAAATGAGATTCAATCTCATCTATTCTTTATTTTCTAACTAATTTTTCTATCTTATGAAGACATTAAAAGACGTAATGCCTGAATGTAATCTCACGTCAGAGGAGATTTCCGCCATTGCTGGTGGACGGCGACAGGATGTGAACACACTTCGTCAGGATCCATTTCAACAAGCAGACGGATGCTATACGGGCATTTGCTCACAGAAGCTCAACCCTAAATTTTGTGAAGGTGGTGCAATATGCACCTCTGGCATAGCTGGATAAGCAACATGAGCACCTGCAACGAACCAAAAATCGTGTTTAATCATGCTTATTATATTAAGCATGATGAAAAGAGATGCTTAGTTATTTCGCAACCCTCACGAGAATGGAGTAATTGCATGGAAGGATGGATTTCAAAAATCCATCCTATCTATGCAATGATTCTGTCTCTTCTATCAGAACCAGTGTCAAAACAGGAAGCAATAGCACAAGCAGCTGCTTTCTTAGATGTCAATGATTCTGTGGCTACAGAACTAATAGAAAAACTGATGGAGTCAAAAGAACCATTTGAAATGGATTTCGACAACTCAGTGAGCTGGTTTCCGCCCTCTATAATTCTTGAAGTCCCGTCAGATTCAATCCCATCAATACCAATAGTATACGAGCCACAACAGTTTTGTTACGACAGCATTGATTTGACGGCACAGAGACTTATCCAAAGTCCTATAGGCATAGTATGGATGATCAACAATATATGTTTGACCGAGTGTGAATATTGCTATGCTGACAAATCTACCAAATCATCTTCATTAAATCTGTCCGAAGTGACAGAGATGTTAGATGACATATCACATAACAATATCAAGAGCTTTCAGATAGTCGGGGGAGAATTTTTCAGATATCAAAACTGGAAAGAGTTGTTGAAACTGCTCAAATCATACAATCTGCTTCCTGAACTCGTCTCTACTAAAATGCCTTTATCAGCCGATGACATTGCAATAATAGGCGAATATGGTATACAGATACAGGTCTCGCTTGATTCTTTCAATCCTGACACTATCGCTTCTATGTGGAGGGTAAAATCTGATTATCTATATCGAATCATAGATACAATACGTTTATTGGATAAGTACAACGTAAGATATCAGATTGCTACAGTCCTTACCAAATCCAATTCTTCAAATGAGGAACTGACATCCTTGAGCAAATTTTTAGCCACATTAGAAAACCTCAAAAGATGGGAGATACGTGTAGCATTTCGTTCTTTATACAGCAGAAAATCGTTTGATACAATCAAACTATCTCCAAATGAAATCACGGAGGTAGACAAAATCGTCAAATCCATTATGGATACTTTCCCTAAAAATATACTTTGGGTTAAGGATTCGGGTCGTGAGTATTTCACGGCAAAGGAAGGTAGTCGTAGCTTCAATGGATCACGATGCTCTGCTAATTATTCCCATATGGTAGTTCTTCCTGACGGCAAGGTTACAATCTGTGAGCAGTTATATTGGGCTAAACGATTCATAATCGGGGACATAAAGCTGCAATCCATTAGAGATATTTGGAACAGTCCCGAAGCTCTACATCTCGCTAAATATCCACAATCATGTGTTCAGGCCAAAAGTCCTTGCCATGATTGCAAGTTGTATGATGATTGCCAGTTGTTTCCCAACAAATGCTATGCCGACACGATAAAGGCATACGGATGGGACAACTGGGATTATCCAGACCCGAGATGCGAGAAAGGTCTGCCATTTCTTCATTCTTTATCATAATCTTAACAGTCTATATAATGAAAACCAGAATTATCATATTGACGAGTATCCTATCTTTCATCATCAACATTGACGCTTTCGCGCAAGGGGAGCAGAGTGACACTCTGCGGCTGGGGGAGGTGACTGTCAGGGCAGCGCAGCAGTATGTGACGGCGGATGCTGTGGTTTATGTGCCGACTAAGGCTGACAAGAGGGATGCGCAGAGTGCGGTGGATCTGCTGCGGATGTCGGCTATACCGCAGATTAAGGTCAATCCAGTGGATGACAAAGTGACTGACAACTTCGGCGAGGATGTCAGCATATTTCTCAATTATCTCCCGGCTGGTAAGGAAGACATTTCCGGGCTTAAAACATCGGATGTGAAGAAAATCGAATATCTCACCTCCCCAACCGATCCGCGGTTCAGAGGCGCAAAATCGGTCATAAATATCATCGTCACCGAATACGCATATGGCGGTTACACCAAACTTTCATCCACGCTACGCACTATCAGCGACATCTCCGGAGGCGTGGATGTCTACAGCAAATTCGCATACAAACGGATGACTTTTGACCTGTATGCCGCGCTTAAAGAGTCATCGACACACCACTCAGGCACATCCAACGATGACCGATACACCGTTGCCGACGGTATCGTCACAAGAAAGGAGACTCCCCAATCGTCTTACCTGCGTGACAGCCGTTATCCCATCACCTTCCGCGCCACCTACAATGCACCCACCATGCAGCTGAGCAACGCTGTGGCATTTTCACATACAGCCACACGAGCCAATGACGAAAGCGGACTGATAGATTATAATGGAGGAGCATACGGCACAACCACAGAAGCATACCGAAGATATGAGCCTGACATGTCAAACTCGGCGATGTTCTTAGGGTCTTATTATTTCGAGCTACCCAAAGGCTGGGCATTAAGCATCGTCCCTCAGCTCTCCTATTCACACTACACCGACAATCTCGGCTATTACGTCACTGACTCATCGCCGATTATCAGAGACATAGCCGAAGATGCCACCAGCGGAGCCATTGACGGATATTTAGAAAAGACTTTCGGACAATCACATTCGCTCATACTCGGAGTCTCTTATGAAAATGAGCATAACACCCTCCATTATATCAGAGAAAACAGCAAAGAAACAATCACCTATGATGCCGTAGACGGCTATGCCGGTTACACGTTCAGCAAAAACGGATTGACAGCATCTATCGAAGGAGGCATGAAATGGGACAAATCCAAAGCCGGAGACAGCAGCGACCATAGTATTTCGCCGTTTGTCGACTGTGATTTACGCTACAGCCCCGATACAAGAAACATGTTCTCCGCAAGCATACGGTATAAGACGACACCTCCTGCGTCCTTTCAGAAAACATCAGCGATATTGCTGGAAAACGAGTTTCTATACGTCACAGGCAATGCGTCGCTGAAAAACGACCGACAACTCACAGCCAATCTTGGATACTCATACATCCCGTCAAACCTCATCACATTAAGCGGATATGCAAGCTATCGCGGAATCTATGACCGAATAACCGAATCATATGCGCCTTACGCAGAGGGGACAAGGCTCCTGCGCACATATGCCAACGACGGACGTTACGACCGCATCATGGCAGGTGTATCGCTTTTTTGGAAACCGTTGGACGGAAAGCTCGTAGTCAGTTCTTCGCCAGGATTTGCCCACTATCAGATCAGCGGACCTGTGGCAAGATGTTACAACGCATTCCAATTCAACGCCTCCGTCAGAGGAAGCCTGTCGAATTTCTATGCCTCCGCGTCTTTCAAACTCCAAAGCCGTGAATTAGCCAGTTCAAACAATGCCATATGGAAAGACCGTGACTACTATTCCATCGAAGCCGGCTGGGCAAATGACAATCTAAACGTCCGCCTCAACGCAGCCAACCTGTTCAATCGCGGATGGGTAAGCATAACCCAGGATATGGAGAGCGAGCTATGCTCCTATTACCGCACATACTACGGCAGCACATACCATACCACTCTGTCACTGAGCGTCACCTACACCATCGGTTACGGCAAAAAAATCACCCGCCGCAACGAGATAGGTGAACTCAACCAATCCAGCTCAGCCATAATGAAATAAAACCCATCGCCACAGCAGCAATATAGACTGTAATATGCTGGCAATCAATGCAATATCTTTAAAATTCCACATTCATAGTCATAATCGCCTGATTTACAGCCAAATACAGCCTATATTCATAAAAATACTAAAATTAAATTTTCATATCCTCGCAATATCCTTATTATCAATTAGTTACAAAGCACAAAAGCCAAATAATTTTTCCGTCAAAATAAGCAACAAACGAAAAATAGGCTCTAATTTTGCAGTTTGACATTCATTATTTTTCATCACATTCAGTAATCCGATGCAGTTACGTTTCTTTTTATTTGCAGTGGTGCTTACGGCGGAGGCAGTGACAGTCTGCCATGCGCAGGTTGATGTTGATTCTATCGTTGCGGTCTATGAGAGGGAGCTGGCACTTGACGAGGTCACGGTGACGGCTCAACGCAAGAGCACGAAGGTAATCCGTGGCGGTATATCCTACGACATGGCAGGGAACAAACTGGCTGACGGGATGTCGATGGCTGACGCTATCAAATTCGTGCCGCTTGTGGCTCCTACGCCTGGGGGTGGCGTGAGCGTGACAGGGAGCAAGCCGGTGAAACTGTATCTCAACGGCAATCCGTGGAACATCGCAGCAAGCGATCCTGCCGGGGCGTTGGCGAGTCTCCCAGCCAATTCGGTGGCAAAAGTAGAGGTAATCCTCTCGGGCGACATCCGCTATCCCGAAGCGCGTGGATATGCCGTGATTGACGTATATACAAAGCAGCGGCTTCTTGACCACTACAATCTATATGCCCGGCTCGTCGGGGAGACGATGCCTCGCGGCGAGGGGAACATCGCCGCCGACTTCGCCAAAGGAAATGTCACACTCTCGGCTTCATATCTCTACGATGTCGACCGCCAGAACAACCAACGCGCCACATGGACGAGCGCATTCCGCTCTCCCCTCTCCGCCCCGCTCTCGGCACGGCGAGAGATGGACGACGGCACCGGCACATGGCAGAGCCACCTGGGAAGCCTCATGGCGACATGGCAGGCAGACACCCTCAACACGCTCTATGCCGACGTACATGTGTTGGCAAAAATCCAGCATTTCAACACCACATGGCACGAAACAGCAGACCTGCATATGCCAGAGGGCATCGTGACTAATGAATATTTTGACCACAACAGGGACTACAACAATTTCACAAAATTAGAGACCAACATAATCTGGCAGAATCATCGCCCCTCCGACCGCTCTGAGCGATGGAAAGTAGGTTACCGCTACACATTTGACCCCGATACGCGCTCATATGACGTAGAAAGCACGACCGGCAATGACTTGTCAGCCCCACAGATCGCCGAAGGAAAAACCCGCGGCAAGCAGCACAACCATCTGCTGTCGGGAATCTACACCCATCCCATCAATCACAACAACCGCATCCAAGCCGCCATATGGCAGACCCTGCGATATGGCAGAGCCAAATATCTCATACCCGATACTGGCGAATGGGACACCGACCTCCGCTACGATTACGCCATCACGGAGGCAGCCATGGCATACAGCGGCAGCTACGGCAAAGTCAATCTCTACGCCTCTGCCGGCATGGAATATGCCCATACCAATCTCCGTTACTACGACAGCGACAAGCGGCGTTACGATTATTGGTCGTTAGTGCCATCGCTCTCAGTGGGCTATGCCATCAGCCGCAGCAGTAACATCAGCCTCAATTACGATTACAGCGTCAAGCGTCCCGACATCATGCAGCTCAACCCATTTGCCGAGTATATTAACCGTCACGGCTGCACCCAGGGCAATCCATCGCTGCGTCAGTCGGGCATACACAATGTGCAGTTGTCGTGGTTTAAGATGTGGCAGAAATTCATGGTATCAGCAAGTGCCTCCTACAGCCACGCCACGCATCCCATCATGCTGATGCCGACAGAGTCCCTGTCAGACATCTATGTAATGCTATCACGTTACGCCAACATTGACCGCTCCGACATGGCAGGGCTGTCAATATTCGGTCGCTTGACCATCCGCAACGGCATGTACCTGTCACTCAACGCCTCCGGTTCGCGCCAATGGCTCCATGATGCAGCGAGTTCACTGTCGCAAAGCAGCTATGGAGTCAACGTCTACGCCTCCTACGATGCCTCTTTCAGGCATGACTGGGCAGTAGGGGCAAGTTACGGCTACTTCAAAAACCATCCCGAGCCGTTCACATCCGTCAACTCCATGTACATCAACGATTTCAAGGTCAGAAAAGGATTCCTTGACCGCAGTCTCAACATAGAGCTGGCTCTCAGCATGCCGTTTTCACGTCACCGCAAAATATCCCGCACAGTCACCCTCCCGACCGCAGAGATGACCCAGACCAACTGGGCGACAGCCCGCTCCCTGCGTCTGACCCTCTCCTACCTCCTCGGCGGCAAAGTCTCCAAAGTGAAGCGTGACCGCTCCCTCAACACCACCGACATCACAACCGGCATCGAATAACCCACTCCCAACAACAAAAATATACAAACATACCACCACATCAAACCTGAATATAGATTATAAACTGCTATAAATCACCAATATAGACCCAAAGATAATAAGAAATCGGTCTTAACAGCTTGATTATCAGATAAATACAATCTATATTTTCAAAAAGACTAAAAATAAAATTTTGCACTTTCATAACTCTCTAATTTTAAGCACATTACAAAGCGCAAAAGCCAAATGATTTTTCTCTCAATATCAGCAAGAAACGGAAAATATGCTCTAATTTTGCAGTTTGACATTAATTAATTTTCATCACATTAAATAATCCGATGCACTTTCCATACCACCGACATCGAATGAACATGTTGCGCAGGTTTCCTTGGGTGATGCAGAAGGATGCGATGCAGTGTGGCATCGCATGTCTGGCTATGGTGTGCCGACACTACGGCAAGGCTTATTCGCTGGCTGCGCTGTCGGAGATATGTTTCGCCACGGTGCAGGGGGTGTCGCTGCTGGGGCTTAAGGAGGCGGCGGGGAAGCTCGGCTTTGATACAGCGGCTCTGCGGCTGTCGGCGCAGAGCCTTGCCGACAAGCCGCTGCCGTGTATCCTCCACTGGAATCAGGAGCACTTCGTGGTGCTCTACAAGGTACGTCGAGGACGCTATTATGTGGCAGACCCGGGCAAAGGACTCGTCAAGTACACCGAGGAGGAGTTTTGCAAGCACTGGTGCAGTACGTGTGCCGACGGAACGGATAAAGGCATAGCCTTGATGCTCCAGCCCAACGCCGACTTCGGCAAAACCATGTCGGAGGGCAGCGGCGAACGCCGTTCGTTCCGCTTCCTGATGGGTTATCTGCGGCAATACCGCCGCTATTTCACCCAGATCATCCTCGGATTGCTCGTGGGCTGCGTGTTGCAGCTCATCATGCCGTTTATGACGCAGTGGATTGTGGATATAGGCATCAAGCACCAGGACATTGGCTTCATATGGCTTGTGCTCCTCGGCGAACTGATGATAGTGACCGGACGCACCGCCACCGACTTCATACGCCGCTGGCTGCTGCTCCACATATCCATGCGCATCAACATCTCGCTCATCAGCGACTTCTTCATCAAGCTGTTGAAGCTGCCCATGTCGTTTTTCGACACCAAACTGATGGGCGACCTTCTGCAGCGCATCGGCGACCACTCGCGCATCCAGTCGTTCCTGACCAACCAGACCCTCAGCGTGGTGTTCACATTCCTCAGTTTCATCATCTTCGGATTCGTTCTTCTCATTTACGATGTTCTGATTTTTGGGGTGTTTATCATCGGCAGCGGCATCTATGGCGCGTGGATAGCGACATTCCTGAAGCGGAGAAAGGTGATAGACTACGAGCTGTTTGAGCAGCAGGCACGTAACCAAAACAAAGTATACCAGTTCATCACCTCCATGCAGGAGATCAAGCTCCAGGACTGCGAGCAGCGGCGACGCTGGGAGTGGGAGGATACCCAAGCCGACCTCTTCGACGTGCAGATGAAGTCGCTGCGCCTCCAGCAGACCCAGGAAGCCGGCTCCATCTTCATCAACGAGGTCAAGAACATCGTCATAACCGTCATAGCAGCCACCGCCGTCATCAACGGCGAGATGACACTCGGAGCCATGCTCGCCGTGCAGTATATCATAGGGCAGCTCAATTCGCCCGTAGAGCAACTGATGACATTCGTCTACTCACTCCAGGATGTGAAAATATCACTCGAGCGCATCAACGAAATCCACGAAGGCAAAAACGAGGAGAGCGACGACCGCCAGCTCACGGCAATCACCCGACCCGACAAATCAATCACCATCGACGGCATCGACTTCAAATATGACCCGCATGCGCTCCGCAAGACCCTCGACGGCGTGACATTCACCATACCCGAGGGCAAGGTAACCGCCATAGTGGGCGCATCGGGCAGCGGCAAAACCACCCTTATCAAGCTGATGCTCGGCTACTACAAGGTCTCGGCAGGACGCATCGCCATAGCCGGGCATGACATCAACGAGTACAATCCGCGCTGGTGGCGCCGGCAGTGCGGAGTAGTGATGCAGGACGGCGTAATCTTCTCCGAATCCATAGCCCGCAACATCGCCGTAGACGATGGCGAGATAGACGTAGAGCGGCTCGAACGGGCAGCCCGCATAGCCAACGTCCACGACTATATCATGGGCTTGCCCCTCAAATACAACACCCTCATAGGGCGCGACGGCGTAGGGCTGAGCCAAGGGCAGAAACAGCGCATACTCATAGCACGCGCCGTATATAAAAACCCCGACTACATATTTCTCGACGAAGCCACCAACTCGCTCGATGCGCGTAACGAGCGCGTCATAGTCGAGAACCTTGCCGAATTTTACCGGGGCAGAACAGTCGTGGTCGTGGCTCACCGCCTCTCCACCGTCAGAGATGCCGACCAGATAATAGTCGTCGACGGCGGACGCATCGTGGAGCAAGGCACGCACACCTCCCTCACCAACCAAAAAGGAGTCTATTACAATCTCGTCAAAAATCAACTTGAATTAGGCAACTGACACCATGGCATCAGACAACGAAAAAATAGAGCTGCGCAGCGAGAAAGTCCGCCACCTCATCTCCGAAATCCCCCCGGCACTCGTCCGCTGGGGCATCGCCATCATAGCCATAATCACCGCCGCCCTCCTCCTCGCCGTCTGCCTCCTCCCCTATCCCTACTCCGCCGGCGAATCCATCCTCCGCCACCTCCTCGACTCGATATAGTCCCCAGAGGCGGAAATCATATAGACGACGCGATACAATGGTGTGCATTTAAGATATATCGTATCAAATCGGATGAATAAGCATGTCGGAAGTCCCGAAGGGATGAGCCTATACTTAACCGTGGATGAGGATATGGCATAGCCATGACGAGTCCACGGTGGGACAAAGAGAAAGATGTGAGTCCTGGAGGGACGGATTTGTGGTGGATACGCTACCATAAACTCGTCCCTCCAGGACTTGGTCTTTAGTGTGCCTTGCGCCGTGGACTCGGACGGCTATCGCCGCCGCTCATCCACGGTTAAGCATAGGCTCATCCCTCCGGGACTTCTATGGTGTTTATCTATTATTTTGCATTGTTTTGACATGCACACGCATCAAATTACCAAATCGTTAATTGAACAGCATTGTGACGCACGAGGTTACGGTTTCTATATTTTCAGCGCATACATTTGCTGAATCATTGTGATTGACGGGGCTTTTGTGTAACTTTGTTCCCCGTTGTAGGGACATGCCATGGCATGTCCGCTTTCCCAGCCCCGACCAGTCACACTCCAGATGAGAAATCTTGCCATCCTCTTCATAATCGCAATCGTCGCCCTGTCGGCGGCATGCAGCCGTCACGCCGCCACCGAGGCAGCCCTTGACCGCGCCGACTCCCTAATGTCAGAGCACCCCGACTCCGCACTTGCCATCCTCACCGCCATCGACGGCACACCCCTCCCCCAAGGCTCCGGACTCCAAGTCCGCTACGCCCTGCTGCTGACCCAGGCAAAAACGAAAAACCACATAATAGAGACCAACGATTCACTGATATCCATTGCTAATGACTACTATTATAAGGAAGGGGACGAGTTTCTACTAATGAAAGCACGATTTTATTTAGGCAATATTCTCTATCATCAGAAAAACTACCCTAACTGCATGCTCAATATGTTTATGGCTTACGAGTATGCAAAGGAAATAGATGATTGTTTTTGGATCGGTATGACAGCCCGCGGGCTCGGAGACGCATATAAAGAGACTTTCAACAGCAAAGAGGAAGTGGCATACTACCACATCGCAGCAGATGCATTCGCCAGCTACGGCAAACAAGCGTTTATTGATTACAGCCTCCTTTATCTTGCAATTGCTTATTGTGATGCCGGTGAATACGAGTCGGGGATTGTCTATGCATTGGAGGCACGGGACTCTGCCCTGACGCATGGAGACGAGCCTTTGCTGATCGAGGCTTTAAGAGCTGGCGGCATGAACGGACTGGGTGCAAAAAATTACAAGATAGCAATCTCATCGTTTGAAACCCTGTGCAAAAACCACACCTCCACTCGTGAAGATTCCCTCTACCTCGGATTGCTGTATCTACGTACTGGCGCAGTCCATAAAGCGACAAACATCCTGAACAAAATCAAAATAAATGAAGATGGTGTGGGCGACTGGTTCCGTTATGAGTTGTATAAAGAACTGGATTCAATACCCCAAGCCCTAACCGCTCTTGAGAATCTTGAGAATTACGAAAACTCTACTTTTAATTCACGCATCAATCAAGGACTGACAGGTGTGTGCGTTGATTATTATGATACGCAAAAACGCGCAAAAGAGGAAGATATTAAACGGTCTCATGTCATAAATTGGGCAATGCTCTTCCTTCTCATTTGTCTCATAACCATATCATTGGCATACATCCTCCGCTATAAGAAAAAGAAACAGTCAGAGTTGGACACAGCTACGATAATAGCAGAAAATCTACGGGATATCTTATCAAGAAAGGAAGAGGAGTACAGGCAGGTCAACACTGCATTTACATCTGCAAAAGAGACCATTGACAGCCTCTTGGATGTAAGATACGAGGAATTTGATATGTTGTGTCAAGAAATGTATAGCTCTTCTAACAGGTCTTCAATCCAAAAGCAAATCGCGAGCAAGCTTAATATGATGGTAGACAGCTTTTCCTCAGACATCAAGAAAATTAAAGAACTGCAAAAGTTTGCCGATTTACATCACGACAATATAGTATCAGAACTGAAAAAAGACCTGCCATCCATAAAAGACATTGATCATAACCTGTTCCTCTACGTCGTGTTGGGTTTCTCAACTCAGGCAATTGCACTGTTTCTAAAAGCTGGCAAGATCGATTCAATCTATGAAAGAAAGCGTCGTCTCAAAGATAAGATAAAACAGCTTGATGCCACGAAAGCCCAGAAATATCAAGCGTATCTATGATAAATCCATGTCAATCAACATATTAGCAATAAATGCCTGATATTCAACACATTAAGAGAAAGCCAAAAAATTTTTTCATGTTTACTCATAATTCATTGACATTCAATCTATTACAAATTTGAAAAGCCAAACGAAAAACAGGCAAAAATTCGTTCTGTAGCCTCTTTTTGACATAACTTTGCACAAAAACATGGCACATGAAATCACTCGTATCAATTTTTATCTCTCTCGTCATTTGCATGACCACATCATTGGCTATGACCGCCAGTGAAAACAATTCGACCCCAAAAGCCGACAAACAGGCTGTACTAAAGCCACAGAATCCCACATCCAACAGACCCATGAAGCCGTCCTCAAGGTCATTGGTCTGCATATACACACAAGGCTATCTTGAGATAGAAATGCCTATTAATACGGAGTACCTCGATGTCACCATCAGCGATGATAACATTCCGGTCTGGTCAGGCACAGTCACACAGGACGAGCCATCAGCCGACATTCCCGTCCTCTACGGAGAGCATACCATCACGTGCATTACCGATGGCGGACATATCTTTACTGGATATCTATCATTTTAAGAGCGGCATATGAAAGCGAGTGCTTACAACTATATCGTCCCTAACGGAGATAAGACTATTTTCTTCAATGGAATATCGGAATCATTTTTCGAGATTCCAAATGAAAGGGCGGAAATATATGCCGAAATCATCCATAATCCGGCATCCTATGCCGACGATTTCCAGTGGTTTCTTGACAGGATGACAGATAAAGGATTTGTCCTTGACGATGACACAGATGAAGAAGAGCTATTAGAGAAAAAGTTTCAAGCTACGCTTTCTGAAAACCTCCTCCATGTCATGATTTTGCCCACATATCAGTGCAATTTACGATGCTGGTATTGCGTCCAGAACCATAAGGATATGACGATGTCAGATGAGACAGTTGAGCAGGTCAAGGGGATGCTGGCTCAAAAAATAAAGGACAGCAAAATCACCGATGTCAGGATTTCATGGTTTGGAGGCGAACCTCTGCTTGGTTATGATACCATAATAGACATAACTTCTTATGTCAAAAGACTCACATCAGATTACGATAAATCTTTTATCTGTGACATAACCACCAACGGCACATTGCTCAATAGGGAGCGCATCGAGGCATTGCGTGAGGCTGGAGTCACAAGTTACCAGATTACCATCGATGGCGACAAAGAGACTCACGACTCCATCAAAGTCCTGAATCATGGATCAGCATACGACACCACTGTGGAGAACATAAACATCATCACAGAAACTACAAGATGCACTCTGCGCTTCAATTACACACATGACAATCTCAGACCTCAGTCCATAGTCGACAATCTGACTGCGAGACTCAAACCCGAAAACCGGCATAATATCACATTCCTATTATATAAGGTATGGCAAGAGCCACAGAACCGCATATGTGATGACGAAGTGGAGAGTCTGATCACGCTGAGCAATGGCATCGGCATCGTGAGCCAGTTGCCTACATGCAATCTGTGCTACGCCGACTGTACAAATTTCAATTGCATATTCCCTAACGGCAATGTGGGAAAATGCGACAATGAGTCGCCCATGGCAGCAAAAGGGAGCATTGATGGCGGAGATGTCACATGGAGCGGTGACATCAGTGCGCATACCCCTGCATTCCTTAACCATAAGTTTCCATGCCGGAAATGCAGATATGTGCCTGTCTGCTGGGGACCATGTGTGGCTAAAAGAGCTGTCATGCTAAACAACGACGGTGTAGGGCAATGTCAGTATGCCGATAAGGATGATGAAATGAAGAGATTTATAATTAACAGATGTTCCAATCTGAAAAGGACAGAGATTGTATGATAAGATTTTTAATGAATTGCATCATTATCGCCGCAGTGATAGCGGTGGCGAATCCCGCTTACGGTCAAGACGTGGAGACTGCCGAGATGGCTGACTCCACGCGGAGTGTCACAAACGAGCCTGACACCCTGGCATCCAAGAGATTAGACGAAATAGTAGTGACCGCCGAGCTTTTGAAACGTCAGGGCAACGAGGACATCATCACAGTAACCAAAGCCATGCGCGAGGGGACTCGTAATGCCGGGGAACTGCTGGGGAGAATAAACGGCATGTTCTACAACCCATTGAGTACCGACCTGCAATATATGGGGTCAAAGAATATCCTCATCTTAGTGGATGGAGTGGAGAAAGGGGCTGGCTACATCAAACGCCTACGTCCTGAGCGATTTGACAAAATCACCATCACAAATATGCCTACAGGCATCTATGCGAGCTATGATGCCGTCATAGACCTGCACACACGTCCGCTCTACACTGGTTATGAGGGTGTCGTGCTGACAGAAGCGGTGATAGTACCCGGAGACAGAAACGGCGATGGCGACAACTTAAGAAAATCACGCAACGAGGGGCAATTCACATATACGAGAGAAAAATTCAACATCGATGTCTCCGCCGGTTATACGTTTAACCAACAGGGACTGAGCGACTATTTCGATAAGGAATATCCTCTCAACGGACTCAAGGAGACAACATTGGAGACATCAGACAAATCGCCTGACAAATATATACGCAGCAACCGTTATTCTGCCGAAGTGGCAGCCGACTACGACATCAACCGCCGCCACTCCATATCTGCAAAAATCTCGCTCGCACCTTCCTCTGACCATGACAGATACGACTACAGGATAAAACGCGATTTCACCGACCTGAATATCACAGATATCGTGTCGGAGTCACAAAACAGCGACATCAGAGACCGACTGGATGTGCTTGCCGGGCTATGGTACAGAGGCAGAGTGTCGGGGTGGAGACTCAACTCCAACCTCACCTATACTAATATCGGATACAATCGCTGTAATGCGACAGGCAGGTCTTCAGGCTATCATAATACCGACAATCGCAAAGTATCATCACAGTATTTTACAGGAGGTCTGGAAGCCAAACGCCAGAGCAACAATCAGAAATGGATATTCACATTGTCAGATGATTTCATCCTTTCAAATTTCAAAGAGGACAGAGCGGAAACAGGCAACAGGCTCTCAGAAAGCAACGATTTCCGCAACACATTCAACGCCAGTGCCGATTACCAGGTCAACAATAAATTATCACTCGGATTCAATGCTGGTTTCTCGGTGTTCAGAAATTCATATAACACTGCCTCCGATACACATTTCACGCCCAAAGCCGGATTTCAGGCGATGTGGATACCCTCCGACAATGTATTTATGCGTCTCAACTACTCTGCATCCACCCGATATCCGGCACTGTCGGGCCTGCAGGATTACGGACAGTTTACTGATTCGCTGATGTACTCGTCAGGCAATCCTGAACTGAAACCATCGCTTATACACGACATATCCCTGACAGCGACGTTCCTCAAAAGCATATCCATAGAAGGACGGTACACCCATACATCCGACGGCGTGTTCAGCCACTTTTCACCAGCCTTCGGGATGATTCCGTCAGGTGCCACCACCTACTATACTATGAGCCTGCCGGTCAACGGCACCAAAGACCGATGGAGCGTCAATCTGACCTACTCCAAAGCGTTCGGACCACATTGGCAGCTTTCCCTCACAGGCACCCTGGTCGGCGAGAGAGCCAAGTATGGCGATGATGTCACTTCCAAAGTTCTCCCCCAATACGACTGGTATGTGCTGTATCAGACCATGAAAGGCAGCCTACAGTTCTATCTGAGCGGAGCCATGATTCAGACAACTTACATCACACCTCAATCCGACATACGGGACTGTGTGGATGTATACGCATTGTCCGTCTCCAAATTCTTGTTCAATAACCGGCTACAGATTCTCGGCATGTGGTATATCCCCATACATCTCACTGAAGGTGGAGCACATGGTGGCATCACATCCCCATCCTACAGCACCCGATATTGGGCTGACAACAATTTCCGTTTCAACAACATGTTTCAGATCTCGATACAATACCGCTTCAACGGCGGCAAATCAGTCAAAAAATACAACCGTAACAGCGAAACGGTAGATATCTAACACCTCTAAAACCTTTAATTTATGGAACACTCTATCATCAAAAAAATCGTCGCGACCCCAGAACTACTCAGCGAGATGGAAGCCCTCGAAATCCGCGGAGGCATCCGTAATAACGGAGATGATATCTATGCTTTAGGCAGATGTCAGGTTTATTCTGGCAATTGTGTCCCCGGATGCGCCTGCAAAATTGAACCAGACAGACCTGGCTTAAAATGAGCCCCTTGACATTCCTCGTAATGCAAGACATCCAATGTCTAAGCATTACGAGGAATGATTTTCTTATCCACTACAATTATATTCCACAATCTCTGTTATATTTCGCCCCATGAGGTATTCGTCCTCTCTACGAAAAAGCATATGACCCATGCCCTATAAACGAAAAAGAGTTTTTATCTTTGCTTGAATTAAAATATATGAAATTGGCACGAAAATCCAATCAGGCAATATAACGCAATAATGTCAGCTGTCTTTGGAAATCTCAAACGTATTCTTTCCCTTTTAATTTCTCTCATCTGGTGTGTCATTACAACCCTTGCAGATGTCACGGGGACAGTGATTGATGATAATCAGACTCCGGTTGAATTCGTCAATGTGATATTGATGGATTCACGTGACTCTTTGTATATCAATGGCACCACAACGGACTCGGCAGGACGTTTCTCTATCATCAATCCTGACGGACGTGGAGATATGCTCAGATTGTCGTGCATCGGTTATCAGGAAATATACCGCAAGTTGAATAATCATGATGAAAATGCTGGAGTTATCACAATGACACCCAAGGGCCATCAGCTCGGCAGCGTGACTGTCACAGCTGACAGACCTATGTTTTACCAGGACAAAGGTTCTCTTGTCACCAATGTGCAGGGGACTGTACTGGGTGATTTATATTCGACAGATGATGTGTTGGCGCAGATACCAGGGATGGTACTAACCCCGACAGGAGCATTGGAGGTGTTCGGTCTCGGCAATCCGATAATCTACATCAACAACCGGCGCATAAGCAGCAATGCTGAATTACAGCAACTGACACCCAAGGACATCAAAAGCATACAGCTCATCACCAACCCTGGCGCGAGTTACGATGCCAGCGGACGTGCCGTGCTTAAAATAACGACTATACGCAGAGGCGATGGATTATTAATGGAAATCGGGGGAGATTTCCGCCAAAATGAGCGATCGAGTTTCGGCGGAAACGTCAATATCGGTTACAGACATAACGGCGTGAACTTTTCAGCAAATTACGGCTACGACAGTTATGCGATGCAGGCTCGGCAGCCTTCCGGCAAGGAGTTGCATCTTGACAGCCACACGTACACATTTATACAAGATACTGACGGTGACGGCAGAGAAAAAGAACATACATGGGCGTTAAAAACCGACTATGAAATCAATGACCGACATGTAATAGGCATATCGTGGGATGCCTCCGCGTCAAAAAGAGATGATCACAGACTCTCTGAAATGGATTATCAGCTTGACAGCGAAGCTGCGCAACAGAGTCATGTAATCAACGATGACTCTAACAAAACCCATTACAATCATGTCAACGTATTCCACAATGCCCAGTGGCACAAACAATTGACATCGCGTCTCAATCTGGATTACGTATCCAATACAAACCGATACAATCAAATCTCTGACGAGACCAATGAGGGAGTCCACCGACTCTCGCCTTTCTCAGGGAAAAGCTCACTGGATATCTACGGCGCAAAATTTGCCATGGACTACCAGATCAGTGATGCCCTGAGCATGTCGGCTGGTGCCGACTACAGCCATGTCGGCAATGATGGAAACATGTTCAGCGATACCGCAGTCATCCCATCGTCAGATTACACAAATTCCGAAGATAGGTATGCGGCATATGCCGAACTTAATAGCACCTTAAATCAAATATCTATAGGAGCTGGCATCCGCTACGAGTATATGAAAATGGATTACAACGACCATCTTGACAGCGAAGCCAATGTCAGACGGCGTTTCAGCAACGTCTATCCATCCCTATCACTTTCGCATAACTGTAAAGGCTGGGGCAATACCCTCTCGTTTTCGTCACGCACTCGGCGTCCGTCATTCAGTCAGCTAAGCGCCATGAGCTATTACCAGAACCGCTACATGTATCAGCACGGCAATCCGCTTCTTGTACCATCCACATCCTATATCCTCCAATGGGACTCTGGTTACAAATTTGTCAATTTCTCGCTTGGATATACATATACCAAAGATTTCATCACCAACGATATGTACACGATTGATTATGACGGTACCACACAAATCATAAGTTCATATGCCAACCGAGATAAGGTACAGTATATCAAAGCAAACGTGACTATTCAAAAAAACATTGCATGGTGGAGACCGACCCTCTCTGCCGGAGTCAACAAACAGTTTTTCCAGACCGACTATCTTGGTGAAACAATCAACTGCAACCGTCCCCAATACTATCTGACTTTCAACCAGTACTTCACCCTGCCTAAGTCAACGACGATTTCCGCTTACTATTACTTCAACAGCGGAGGCGATCAAGGCAGCCTCCGCTTCAAGCCGTACCAGATGCTTAACATAGGCATACAAAAATCCTTCCTCAACAAACGTCTGACCGTACGTCTGAAAGCAAACGATATTTTCCACACCATGAAATTCAAGGTCTCCGAATATCGAGGAAATATACACTTCTGGCAGACGGAAGACTATCGTATGTGGAACTATTCCGTAAGCATCACCTATCGTCTCAACAAGAAAAAGAAAATCAAATATCGAGGTGACGAATCAATCTCAGATGAAATCGAACGCATAGATTGACATATCACAATGTGCAATATAGGTGTTAAATCATTAAAAATCAGAGTTTTACCTTTAATTATTCGTTATTATAGATATAACGTCCTAATTTGCAGCCGATTACAATCTATATTTCAAAAAAGCCTAAAAATTAAAAACCAACTATCTGTAACACATTGATTATATGAATGTTACATAACGTCAAAGCCAAATGATTTTTTCACCCAAACATGGCTCCAAGAATCAAAATTCAGTATCTTTGCGAATTAACTACCTGTTTTTATCAATCAACACAATCTATCATGAGTGTATTTTTTAAGAGTATTGCTGCTATAACGTTAGGCTTGTTGGCAGTATCGTGTGGCAGCGACAATGACGAGGATGTGATGCAGCCTATGAGCCTGTCGGATGGTTCTGTCAAAATGTGCCTTCGAGGAGATACACAATCCATCAGCATCAGTGGCGGCAGCGGCAACTTCACTGTTGCGGTCAATGGTAATTCCGTCACTGCTGCCTGTGACGGACGCATCATCAGACTCACGCCCGAAGCATTTGGCGATGCCACGCTTACGGTAACTGACGCTTCAACTGGAGCAACGGCACAGTGCACCGTCAACGTCGGTAAATCGTTTGCCGAATTCCGTCCTTCATACACCATCGACCCGTTTTTCGGCGAGTAAAGCATCCTCTACATGGACTGCGACTTGCAGTCATCTCCGCGCCAGTGGGTAATTACCACCCTGAACGGGCATAAACTCCACGAAGGGACTTTCACCACGACATATATGCGAGACGAGACCGTGACCAACCAAGGCGAGGATTACAACTTCGCCCTTTTTACCCTTGAAATGAACGAGGGCAGCACTACACACCATTACATAGCAGGCGACATGATGACCATCGCAGACGGCACTCCCTGGTGGGCAATCCTATTCCCCGGCACAGGCTGGCACGCTCTGAACCAGACTGCACTTGATAAAGCCCTGACACGCTCAACAATGCCCACGACCATCATCGGCATCTCATTCTTCGGCACCGATGCTGACCTGCTCAACCCCTTGGTGTCATGGCGAGCCACAGATCCAGTTCCCCTCCCATAATCCCCATACACCCATCCCCATCCTCGTAATGCAAGCAATCCAATGTCTCAGCATTACGAGGATTTTCCTTTCCCATTGTAATTTTATTCACAACCCTTGTTATGTTTTGACTTCCTGTAACGTATATATTTTGGAGTTTTACACGAGATTTCATATCACCAACAAACAAATCATGAATCGGACAATACTTGCAGCAGCATTTTGCCTAATAATGCTTACGGCTTTCGGGCGTGAGATTACAGGGAGTGTCGTATCACGGACTGACGGTGAGGGAGTCATCGGGGCGTATGTGTCAATGTTTGAGAGGGATTCGTTGTTACAGGTATTGCAATCAGATGCGGAGGGGTTGTTTTCATTAGATGTTACTGATTCGGCGAAGTGTTCGCTGACCGTTACAGCATTGGGATACAGGGATGTGGAGATTGATTTGCTGACGGATACAATCAGCAGCCCCCTGAAAGTCTACATGGATGAAAATGACGGCATCGCATTGGGCGAGGTGGTTGTGTCGGCTGACAAGAGCCAGATGGTCAGGCGTACTGCCAACGGGCAGATATTCTATCTATCCAAAGATGCCAAGGAGCTTAAAAATCCGTTTCAGGCGTTACAGGAAGTGCCGCTGCTGATTGCCGACGAAGCTAATTCCACAATCAGGATGCTTGACGGCAAAACACCCCTCATACTGATAGACGGCAACAGGGTCAACTCCGGCATAGCACCGCTAAACCCTTCGGAAATCGAATCGGTGGAGGTTGTCAATGTCGTCCCGGCACGCTACCTGCAAGAAGGCTATGACGGCATCATAAACATCAAACTGAAAAAGCATGCCGGACCCTACTTGTGGGCAGAAGCAGCGACACGTCACGAGCTACCTCTACACAACGGTTTCGGAGTAGGCTACTTCGAAGTGGGGAATCAGAAGTACAGTCTCTACGGTCGTGGAGTCTACAATTATACCCATAACGATGACACCGACCGCGACACATGGCGCGAAGCTCCCACATACTCCCAGCAGTTCACATCGGCAGAACGCAATAACGGACACTCATGGATCGGCGAACTGCTGTTTAAGTGGAACGTTGCCCCCAAAGACTATATCGCCATCCATGGATATATCAACCGTGACCACACTTCATCTCACACCACTGGCGCAGGAGAATATACAGCAGATGACTGTCAGCCTTACAGCTTCACTGCCGACGATCGAAACGACTGCACTGTAGTGACCTCAAGCCTCTATTACAAGCACACCTTTGAGCCATCGTCAGACAACATCCTGGAAGTCAGAGCCGCATATAACCATAACAGCAACATCCTTGACTCGTGGCGCTCGGAACAGTATGGATCGACTGTCTCTCCTCTCGCATCATCGTTTGACAATCTGCGCAACTCAGGCAATGTGGACGTGGACTATTCAAAATCCTACGCATCGGGCATCTCCATATCGTTTGGCAACCACCTATCCCTACAGTCCGATAGGATACATCAGATAAGCTCTCCCTACCCCATCTTCCATCATCGGAAACTCAACGAGTACCTGTTTGGCTCAGTCAGTGGAAAGATTCATAACATCTATTATCTTGCCTCGCTCGGATTGGAGATGATATGGCTCAAAGCCGGAGAAACCGACAACGACTATATGCGTCCACGCGCATCCCTTAGCGGCACATGGGCTATCACCAGCAACAATTCGCTCCAACTGGGCTATACCCTCTCTAACGAAACGCCTCAGATATCCGAACTCAATCCATACGACACCTCCACAGATCCGTTGCTCGTAGTCAGTGGCAACCCCTATCTCAAGCCGCAGACCACTCATCGCGTGAACCTCAACTATACCTTCAATCGTGGCAATCTTTACCTGCAGCCATCGCTGTCATATCGCGTAATGTCTGACATGATAGAGCCTGGAGGATATATGGTCGGCGATGTCTACCATAGCACATACCTCAACACCGGACATTTCTCCCAGCTGACAGCTTCAATCTATGCAAGCTACCGCTTCCGATGGGGACGCATAGGCATCGGAGGTGGATGGAGCGAGAGCTATTACACGGATGCCCCGGCTCGGGGAGCATTTCTGTCAATGATGGATTTCAATGCCCGCGCAGGCAGATTTTCATTCTACGCCAATGTCGACTACACCAACCGTGAAATCGGCAAGACCTCTGTGGTGCGCAATCTCCGTCCCACCATGGCACAGGTGCAGGTAAACTACAACATAACCCCCGATTTCTACATAGCCCTCTGCCTACAGAACATCACAGGCGAAGTCCGCACCCGCACCGTCTTAGATGACGGAGCCTACCACAGCATCACCCGTACAAACTACCGTGACCGCAACCTGCGCCCGTGGATTCTCCTCCGCTACACCTTCCGCAAAAACGCCCACCGAAAAATCGACCTCGGCAACAACATCCTCCGCGCCGAGGAAGAAGGCATCCGCCTGACCCCCTCCCCCAAGTAAAAATATATCCCTCTCACATTAAATATAGACCATATATATCTGAATGTCAGTGTATTATGTGCCATACCCCATGTATATTACTCTTAACACATTGATTAATAGAAGATTACAATCTATATTTTGAAAAAGACAAAAATTAATTTCTCAGCAGTCTATAACCATCTGATTATTACATCATTACAAACCAGTGATGCCAAATCATTTTTTGCCATATTTTCGTTAAACGCTTAATATAACCGTAAATTTGTGCTCAAATAATCTTCCATTAAAGACCAGAAACCACCTTCAAATTCAGGTCTGATATATCGCATAAATGAAACCACTCATCATTATCGTGCTGGCTATTGCTACCACATCTTCAAGTCTGATAGCTGGAGCAATGGAACAGCTGAAAGGGGTCGTGATTGACGACTTCAGCATGCCGATAGAACTTGCATCTGTGAGGATGCTGTCGGCTGACAGCACTTTCATTGACGGTGCGGTTACAGACTCTTGCGGACGGTTTTCTATGCGTCTGCTGCCTGATGCTCGGTATGTGTCTGTGTCCGCTTTGGGTTATGAGGATGTGTCATTGGGAATTTCTTCGCTGTCCGACACAATCAGGCTGCATACTCCCACCCTGAATTTAGGGGAAGTTACGGTCAATGGCGCTAAGAACCCGGTGACTCTTAACGGCAGTAACATCATAGTGGATATTCAGCACACTCTGCTTGGTGACATGCCCACAACCGAAGATGTGCTTAACCATCTGCCATCAGTGTCAGGAAGCGGAGGCACATATCAAGTATTCGGGCGTGGAGTCGCCACCATATACATCAACAACCGAAAAGTTACTGACAACGGACAACTTTCCCGCTTGCGACCATCGGACATCCGTAAAATTGAGGTGGTGCGTAATCCAGGGGCTGAATATGACTCCGATACCCCTGCCGTGATACGCATATATCTCAAGCGTTCGGCTTTTGACGGATTAGGTGTAGATGCAATGGTCTACGTTAGCCAAGGACGACGTTTTTCCGACTACGAACAGCTCTCTCTTACATACGGCATCGGAGCTGTGAATCTATTTTTTACCGCTGCCAATTCATCATCTCGACTAAGAAGCGACCAGACAAATCTGCAAAGCACCTACACTTCTGCCGGAATATGGGAGATGATATCCGATATGCCACGGTGGGATTCAGAATACTATAATTTATCGCTTAACGGCGGCTTAAACATCACTGTGTCACAAGCGCATCAATTAGGTGCAAAATTCAGCTATACCTCAGACACACAACGTAACGGCGGAGGGAAATCATCATATATGACCCTTGATGATTCCCCTTATGAGATCTTAGCATCCTCAAGCTGCAGTCCGCAAGGATACCACCAATATCTGACCAACATATATTATGAGGGCAGGCTGTCAGAGAAAACGGAACTCGTATTCAACGGAGATTACATAAACCGCCGCTCACACAATACAGATGAAATCACCGAGGAAGGCAATCTCACACCACTGCACGCAGTCGAAAACATCAACATGGCTACCTACAACTTATGGTCATCAAATCTTAAACTGAATTGGAAGCCGACTGACCCTTTTGATTTTACCTTCGGTTGCGATGGAGATATAATCAAGCAAAACCGCACAAGCAATCAGACCGGAAACATATATACCTCTCAACTTGACTCTAAGGAGTCAAAATATGGCTTGTTTGCCCAAGGGAGATTCGACCTACAGAAATGGAGTTTTTCTTTAGGACTGAGATATGAATGGAACAGTATGCGTTACACAGACGGCATCAGTCAGGTGCAATTGCTTGACAAGGACTATTGCCGTCTCTATCCCTCCGCATCCATATCTACCAAATGCGGCAAAACCGATATGACCCTCTCCTTCACATCCAAAATCCGTCGCCCAACATTCTATCAGTTACGCAACAGCAGCGAATATTTCAACCGCTATGAGACCACTGAGGGCAACCCTATGTTGCTGCCGACATACACTTATGACTTGACATATTCCGTGGGTTACTCAGACATCACCGCCAACATCGGATACCGCTGGATCAAGGATTACATTGCCGAAGAAAATACCATCGATACAGCCAATCCGCTGCATATGACTTCGCGTCCATTTAACAAACCACTCTACACGGCTTTTGATATCGGCATAAATTACAATAAGACATTTGGATGCTATCACCCCTATCTGTCGGCTGAATTATCCAAGACATTTTACACCATGGAAAACCGGACGTTAAATACTCCGACCGTAGGCAAAACACCCTCAATGCGATTCACTCTGTCTAATTATATCACCATAGGAGGCTATAAGCTCTATCTTGATATAAAGTATTCTCCTGCCGGTTCGTATTGTCAGTTTTGGGAGGACAGCTATGTAGGTATAGATTTCGGAGCCTACAAGAGGTTTCTTGACAATTCGCTCTATCTGTCTTTACAAGCCAACAACATCCTCGCTTCAAAATCTATAAGCAAAACATTCTATGCCAACAGCGTCTTTGAACGCAAGTCATACCGCGACACTCGCCGCGTAGCACTCGTGGTAAGTTACACTTTCCGCCACTCCAATAAATACCATGGTAAATCTTCAGCACAGGAACAAATCAAACGTCTTGACTGATAATTTTCTCATCACTATGTTATGTTTTGGTCATCTTAAACGTATATAGATTGCAACCTTGAGGCGATTAGTCTCGTCAAATATACAGTATAACTTTAATTCATTACAGATACTTTGAGTTTATGAAAAGGATAGTAGTTGCAGCAGTGGGCGGCATCATGGTGTTGGGGACGGCGGCGCGTGACATCACGGGGCGCGTCGTTGATGATGACGATGCTGCCATGGAGTATGTCAATGCCGTGGCAATCAACATGGCTGACTCGGCATATATCACGGGGTGCGTGACCGATGCGGATGGTCGGTTTTTGTTTCATAATATGCCTGACTCGGCGGATGTGCTGGTCAGGCTGACATCCGTAGGTTTCACGCCCGTGACATGCGCGGTGCCTCCGTCGGGAGATGTCGGCACCGTCAGCATGGCTCCACAGACGCTGATGCTTGGCGAGGTGGTGGTGAAAAGCGACCGCCCCGTCACAGCCATCCGAGGGAACGCCCTGGTGACCAACATCGACAACACCGTGCTTGCCCATGCCGGCACTGCCAACGATGTGCTCGCGCAGGTGCCGATGGTGCTCGGGCATGACGGCAAATTCACAGTGTTCGGCAAAGGCGCTCCTCTCATCTACATCAACGGACGCAAGATGCAAGATGTCCACGAGCTTCAGGAACTCAGCTCGGAGGACATCAAGAGCGTGGAGGTCATCACCAACCCGGGCGCACGTTACGACGCCTCGGTCAAGTCGGTGATACGCATCACCACCAAGCGTCCGCAGGGCGAGGGATGGAGCGGGCTGCTGCGCGAGCGTGCCGGCTTCCGACCCTACTTCCTCTCAAGCAGCCAGGCAAACATCAAGTACCGCACAGGCGGACTGGAGGCTTTCGGCAATTTCGGCTTCGCCACCGGGCACTTCTCAGGCAGCAACACCAACGACATGACCACGCTCACCACCTCACATGTGCTACACCAGAACATGGACCTGGATTCCAAGATGCAGGTCACAGATTTCTTCGGCACATTAGGTGTGTCATACCTTTTCAACGAAAAGCACTCGGTGGGTGCCCGCTACGTCAGTTCATACAGCACACAGGATGAGGATTTCAACAGCCACAGCGATGTGTCGATCAACGATATGCTCACCGACCGTCTGGTCATGAACGGCAAGCGCGAAAATGACAACTATCCCTACCACTACGCCAACGTCTACTACAACGGCACCGTCGGCAAGACCGACCTTGACCTCAACGTGGACTACCGCTGGAACAAAATCCGCAACACCCTCCTTGACCGCGAGACGAGCGTTGCAGCCAACGATGCGGAGATCAACTCCCGAAGCACCACCCACAGCCGCCTCTTCGCCGAGAAATTCATAGTGAGCCACCCGGTATGGAAAGGTCGCGTGGAAGTCGGCGAGGAATACACCACCACTCGCTTTAAAAGCGTCTATGACACCGATGCCTCCCAAATTACGGATGCCGACATGCGCGTTGACGAAAACAACATCGCCGCATTCGTAGACTTCTCGCAGCAGTTCGGCAAGTGGAACGCCCAGATAGGGCTGCGCTACGAGCATGTCAACTACAAATACTTCGAGGGCGACATACTCCAAGATCAGCAGAGCCGCTCCTACAACAATTTCTTCCCCTCATTCGCCCTCTCGACCACCCTCCGCAACGTACAGCTGTCGCTAAACTACTCCTACAAGACCCAGCGACCGTCCTACTCCTCGCTTGACGGAGCCGTAAGATACATCAACCGCTTCACCCTCGAAAGCGGCAACCCTTATCTACAACCTGAGAAAATACAGACCGTGGAACTGACAGGCTCGTGGCGCCAGTTTTTCGCCCAGCTGTCATACACCTACAAGAAAGACCCCATACTCGACTATGCGTCGACATACAAGGATGACGAGAATGTAAAGCTCTACACCAAGATGAATTTTCCCCACATCCACTACCTGTCAGCATTCGTAGGCAGCCGATTCAAGGTAGGCATCTGGGAGCCTAACGTCAATGTGGGTCTGCGCAAGCAGTGGCTGACCGTAGACTATGCTGGCGGACGCAAGAAGCTCGACAACCCGAGGGTGATGCTCCAGTGGCAAAACGCCATCCACCTCCCCTGGGACACATGGCTCAACATCGACATGGAGTGGATGAGCGACGACAACGAAGAAAACCGCTTCGCGAAATCGGCTCAAGACTTCGGACTCAACGCCAAGCTCTACAAAGCGTTTTTCAACAACACTTTCAGCGTCACTCTCGAAGCCTACAACATATTCAACAAGCGCAACTACCGCGAGACCACCTACTGCCACGACGTGACCGTCTACATGGCTGACACCACCAACAACCGCGAATACTGGCTCACCCTCCAATACACCTTCAACGCCACCAACGACCGCTACCGCGGTCGCGGAGCCGGAGCCTCCGAAAAGTCCCGCCTCTGATAGGTGTAGAGACGCGATGCAATGCTGTTTTCTTAAGCATAAAACATGAGAAGGGAGAGCCGCAAAACCGCGATATTGTAGGGACATGCCACAATGCTGTTGAAATTGGGCTCGCGGTGTTAACCGCGAGGGGAGCAATAGCCACATGCAAGCAAGCCTTTAGGCTTGTGCAGCTTGTGGGAAACGGATTGCGGGTAAAAACCGGCGGCGTAGCTGCCGGGGCTACCCCACGCATCAGCCCCGGCAGCTGACGCCGCCGGAATATGACGGGGTGGCATTAGACCACAAGCTGCGCAGACCTGACGGTCTGCTTGCATGTGGCTACTGCTCCCTTCGCGGCTCTGCCGCGAAATCCTTCCAGCTTCCTGCCTTGCTTCAACAGCATTGGGACGCATCGTGCCTCCGTAGGAGGCAAACAAATTAGGCAGTGGTCATGCAAGCCGTGAGCTTGCATGACCACTGTTATCATACATCCACACACGTAATCGCCTCAGTAGGAGGCGCACTTACTGTCGTGTGATGTGCACCTCCTACAGAGGTGACTTTTCCTTCATTTTCATATATACAGTGGTCAGCCAAGTCTACAACTTGTCTGACCACTGCCTAATCAATATGTCTCCTACGGAGACAATACTCAATATCCTACATGCGACCCAATATCACATCGGGTTGTCGGGTGCTTGGGCTGCATCGGCGAGGGGATTCCAGCCCTGCGCCTTGATGGGGAGCTCGGCGCCGTCGCGGGTTACCATCATGCAGCCGAGATCCTCCTTGGTGATATGCCCGATGACCTTGATGCCTTCAAGCTTGCTGACGGCATCGTGCATGTGGAGAGGCACTGTGAACAGCAACTCGTAGTCCTCGCCGCCGTTCATGGCAGCCGTGACGAGGTTCATGCCAAGTTCCTCAGCCATGACCGCTGTCTGATAGTCGATGGGTATGCGGTCCTCATAGACACGGCAGCCCGTGTGGCTCTGCTTGCATATGTGGAGCAGTTCTGACGACAGACCGTCCGAAACATCCATCATCGCCGTGGGCACTATGCCTGCTTCAGACAACTCGCGGATGATATCGCGGCGAGCCTCAGGCTTGAGCTGACGTTCCACCAGATACTCCTTGCCGGCAAAATTGGGCATGAAATCCTTCTGCCCTGCCGAAGCGACCTTCTCGCGCTCAAGCAGCTGCAAACCCATGTATGCCGAGCCGAGGTCGCCCGACACGCATATCAGGTCAGTATCCTTGGCTCCGTCACGATACACGAGCTTGTCCTTGGGTGCGTCACCTATACATGTGATGGAGATGACAAGTCCCTGGCGCGACGAGGTGGTATCGCCACCCACCAGATCCACGCCGTATATCTCACAGGCGAGGCGGATGCCGGCATACAGCTCCTCGATATGCTCCACCGTGAAACGCTTGCTGATGCCGAGCGACACCGTAATCTGTCGCGGAGTGCCGTTCATGGCATAGATGTCGCTGAAATTGACTATCGCCGACTTGTAGCCGAGATGCTTCAGCGGCACGTATGTCAGGTCAAAATGCACACCTTCAAGCAGCAGGTCGGTGGTGACGAGCACCTCCGTGTCGGGATATTTAAGCACGGCAGCATCATCGCCGACAGATTTCTTGGTTGAAGAATTGACTACAGGGAGCTTTTCGGTCAGGCGGTGGATAAGCCCGAACTCGCCTAATTGAGATATTTCGGTCATGAATACTATGGGGAATGATTATCTGTTGTTTACATCTGCTCCACCATGCCGCGGATAAGCGCAAGCATCTTGGGCTGGGCGTTGACGGCTGCCTGCTGCACCTCCTCGTGGGTAGGCACCTGCTTGATGTCCTTGCCGCCGAGGTCGGTGATAACCGACAGACCGAACACCTTCATGCCGCCGTGCACGGCTACAATCACTTCGGGCACAGTAGACATGCCCACAGCATCGCCGCCGATGACGCGGAAATACTCATATTCAGCCGGAGTCTCGAATGTCGGACCCGTAGTGCCCACATACACACCGTGCATCAGTCGGATATCCTTTTCGAGAGCCACAGCATCAGCCAGTGCTACGAGCTTGTGGTCGTATGCCTCGGTCATGGCAGGGAAGCGTGTACCTAACTCCTCGTAGTTCTTGCCACGGAGCGGATTTTCGGGAAAAAGATTGATGTGGTCGGTAATGACCATCACGTCGCCAACTTTAAATTCCTTGTTCATGCCGCCGGCTGCATTGCTGACAAAAAGGGTCTTGATGCCGAGCATCTTCATCACCCTGACGGGGAAGGTCACGCTCTTCATGTCATAGCCCTCGTAGTAGTGGAAACGTCCTTGCATAGCCATTACACGCTTGCCGTTGAGCGTACCGAATATGAGGTTGCCGGAGTGCCCTTCTACCGTCGATACAGGGAAGTTGGGGATGTCGGCATATCGGAGAGTCTGCTTGTCCTCGATGTAGTCAACGAGCGAGCCAAGTCCTGACCCAAGGATTATAGCGATCTGAGGCATTTCGCCTGTAACTTTTCCGCGAAGGAAATCAGCAGTCTGTTTAATCTGTTGCAGCATGGTAAGATTTGTTTTAAGGGGATATGTAGTAATAACAAAATTCACAGGCGACATGATGACATGTCATGCCTTAAAATTTGCTTTTTTAGCCAAACGGATGTTGCGGATAAGCTGCCGCAGGGTCGGCTCAAATTCCTCTTCATTCTGTGGCATAAACTCTACCTTGATGGGCAGATAGAAGATGGCTGACTTGAGCGAATGAGGGAAATACGGATTGTTGGAAAGCCGCACGGCATCCTTTTCGGTAGTGACTATGAACTTGCGCTGACCTGGCAGTTCCTCAAATTTCTTTTTGAGCAGAGCCATGTCGCTCTGGGTAAAAGCATGGTGGTCAGGGAAGCGGAGCATCTTGACTTTGGCGCGGTAATTGCGCAAATGCTGTACGAACGGGCGCGGATTTGCCACGCCGGTCAGCGTCAGTATCGAATCGTTTTCAGTGAGCCAGTCAAGATACGGGATATACGTTACGCTCTCGGGGAAAACGCTCACCAGATGTCCGTAGGCATATTTGGAGAAAAACAGTTTCTGAAACGGAAACAGGTTGAGATTTTCCTTGAATATGCGGCAGTCCATCGGCTTCATGTCGTCGGTACACTTTGTGACAACCACCACATCGGCACGGTTCAGAGCCGACATAGGTTCGCGAAGCCGTCCCAATGGCAGCAGTTTGTCATAGAACACAGGACGGTTGCACTCCGTCAGCACCACCGACACAGCCGGCTTGACATAGCGGTGCTGGAAAGCATCGTCAAGTATCAGCAGATTGATGTCTTTGTTGATGTCAAGCAACTGTCTGATGCCACGTACACGATCCTCACAAACCGCCACAGTGATGTCATCACCATATTTCTGGAATATCTGATATGACTCATCTCCGATATCCTCTGGACGCGAGCGGTGTGTAGCCAGCACGAATCCCTTGGTGCGCCGTTTGTACCCACGGCTCAGCACACCGATATTATAGTTATAGCGCAGTGCCTCGATAAGATACTCGGTGTGGGGAGTCTTGCCGGTACCGCCGATGGCAATATTGCCCACGACGATGACCGGCACGTCAAACTCATGCTGTTTGAGTATGCCGGTATCAAACATCTTGTTGCGCAGTGTTATCACCGCCCCGTAGATCTTCGACAGGGGGTAAAGCAACAGCATGTCTAATATCTTGCTCCTCGACATCGGGATTCAGGTTGCGTGAGGGATTATCAGAAGTCCATGACGGTCATGGTACGTGTCTGCATCGGCTCCATCTCCGAGAGCTGCTGCACCTGCTTCCACACAGGATATGCCGCTCCGAGCTGGTGCATGGTGATGCGTTCCTCTATGGCATTGCGCATCAGCAGCAGGTCATAGATGAAATCATATTCCGACTGTGGATATGCCATCACCTCCGTTCGCTTCATGCCCAGCTGCTTGGTCATGTCAGCCACGGCAGCGTCCAGACCGCCGAGCTTGTCTACGAGACCGATTTTCAGGGCGGTCATGCCATCCCATACACGCCCCTCGGCGATAGCCTGCAACTTAGCCAAAGGCATCTTGCGGCCCTCGGCACAGCGCTTCGTGAACAGCGCGTAACCACGGTCAACCGAACGCTGCAATGCAGCCACAGAGCGGGTGGAAGGTTTCTGGAACACATTGATAAGCTCACCCTGCGGATTGGTCATATACTGGTCATAGTGTATGCCGAGTTTGTCATTCATCAGACCTGATACGTTGGGTATGAGGCCGAAGATACCGATGCTGCCGGTGAGAGTCAGCGGTTCGGCATAAATCTTGTCAGCACCGCATGATATGTAGTAACCGCCTGATGCGGCATAATTGCTCATAGATACATAAAACGGCTTGCCGGTGACCTTCTTGAACTGGTCAAGAGCCTCCCATATCTGTTCCGAGGCAAATGCGCTTCCGCCAGGAGAGTTGACACGGAGTATCAGACCTGCCACATCATCATTGTTCATCAGCGCCTCTATCTCCGGCACCATCCGCTCTGCTGAAATGCCGGAAGTGCCGTCATCCGAAATCTCGCCCTCAGCATAAAGCACTGCCACATGCTTCTTCTTTGGTTTAGTCTCGGCAAGCACCGCCTTAGTGGCAGCATACTGCTTTACGTCAAGCAGCTTTATGTCATCGGGTTCGTCGCAGTCGGTCATATCGGCAAGGAGCTGGTTGACCTCGTGACGATATGCCAGACGATCCACCACCTTCTCACGCACAAGATATTGCGGATCCTGGAATGCAAGCATCGAGTCAGCCCACTGATTGACTTTCAAGGGTGTCACAGCGCGGTTGTCACCGATGTTTTTGGTCATGTAGCTCCACATCGTCCCGAGAAATTTGGCATCCTGCTGACGGGCGGCTTCGCTCATGCCGTTGAGCAGGAACGGCTCTACCGCGCTCTTGTATGTGCCGACCTTCACCACTGTAAACGACACACCTGTCTTGTCAAGGAAATCCTTGAAATACATGCCTCCGGTGCCGAGACCGTGGATGTCAACCATGCCGATAGGGTTAAGGAATATGCTGTCGGCAACGGAAGCTATATAGTATTCGCTCTGCGAGTAGGCATCGCCGTAGGCATAGACCCACTTGCCCGATTTCTTGAACTTCTTGATGGCACGTATCAGCGCGTCAGCCTGGGCGGCGCCGAAACCTCCGCTCTTTGCTTCAATAAACATGCCGTCGATATGCTTGTCCTTGGCAGCCTCCTCTATGGCTTTGATTGCCTTGGCAAGGGGCAGCGGTGTCTTGATATCGTCCATGATGAAATCCTGAAGCGAAGGGCGGTCGCTGTTATGCTCGACAATCGACATGTCAAGGCTCAGATGCAGCACCGAGTGGTCCTTGGTCTCCATATTGGCATATTCTTCAGAAACCGACGATGAGCTTACGGCAATCACGAGCACCACAGTGCCCAGCACTACGAGTATTCCTGTGATCCAAAGAGCAGCCATCGAACCCAGAAATGCGATGAAAAATTTTCTCATTATATCAGTCAGATGATGTGTTATCAAGTTGGTTATCTGCAAAGTTAAGAAAATAACCAACTTAATAAAACATTTCCCTCACCTTAAATTGAAAAAGTTTTCTACTGAATCTATCTTATGGCATTGCCACTGTTTGGATATTTGAATGAAAATCGCTAAATTTGGATATCAAACATCAATTAATAACCAATCATTAACTGACAATCCGATACACTATGGAAGTTTGGATCATATGGCTGATTTTTGCTGCGGCACTCGTGATAGTCGAGCTGCTGACACAATGGATTTCGGCATTCTGTCTCGCCATCGGCTGCATCGCAGCCATGATAGCCGAGCTGTGCGGCGCATCGGTCGTATGGCAGCTTGTATGGCTCGCCGTGGGCACTATCGTCGGCTTCGTATGCTTCATCCCGTTCTTCAAGCGCAGGATAGAGCGGAGGAAACTTGCAGCAGACCATGACGGCGTCAGCAACATGGATGCCCTCATCGGGCGCAACGCCAAAGTCATAGTGGACATACCAGCCCAAGGGTTAGGACGTGTGAAGCTTGACGGTGATAACTGGCAGGCTCAATGCGCAGTGCCTGTGACCGTCGGCACCGAGGTCAAGGTGGTCGGTTATGACAGCATCATCCTCAAGGTGATACCTGCAGAGTGACAAGCCAAACTCATTTTTCATTTCCACATACATTAATCACACAGACATGTCAGGAACATTAATCCTCGCAGTGGCTCTCATCGTTGCCGCTATCATCATCGTATCTGCCGGCGTCAAGGTGGTGCCGCAGAGCGAAACCAAAGTCATCGAGCGTCTCGGACGCTTCCACTCCGTGCTCGGTCCGGGGCTCAACATCATCTGGCCCTTTATTGACAAACCCAAAGTGGTGTACACGCGCCGCATCGAGACGGCAGTAGGCGGCCGCACCATCGTGCGCATGTCGCAGTCATCGTCTATCGACCTCCGCGAACAGGTCTACGATTTCCCCTCACAGCAGGTTATCACCCGCGACAACGTGATGACAGAAATCAATGCACTCATCTACTTCCAGATCGTTGACCCGAAGAAATCTGTCTATGAAATCGACAACCTACCCAATGCCATCGAGAAACTGACGCAGACATCGCTGCGTAACGTCATCGGCGAACTCGAACTTGACGAGACCCTCACCTCGCGCGACACCATCAACACACGCCTCCAAGCCATCCTTGACGATGCCACCAACAAGTGGGGCGTGAAGGTCAACCGTGTCGAGCTTCAGGACATCACCCCTCCCGAGAGCGTGCGCATAGCCATGGAGAAGCAGATGCAGGCAGAACGTAACCGCCGTGCCGACATCCTCAACGCCGAGGGAGAGAAGAAATCGCTCATCCTCCGCTCCGAGGGCGAAAAGGAGTCGCAGATTAACCGCGCCGAGGCTGCTAAACAAGCTGAAATCCTCAAAGCCGAGGGCGAATCCCGCGCCAAAGTGCTCCAGGCTGAAGGCGAGGCAGAAGCAATACGCCGCATAACCGAGAGCATCCGCCAGTCAAACACCGACCCTGCCACCTACCTCCTCGCCACCAAATACATCGAAGCTCTCGAGCAGATGACCAAGGGCAAGAACGACAAGACGGTCTTCATCCCCTACGAAGCCTCCGGCGTACTCGGCTCGCTCGGTACCATCAAGCAGCTATTCAACAAGTAACATAGGATATAAAGTCTTATAAGATTTATAAGATTTATAAGACTTATAAGATTTATAGGATATAGCATAATAGCGCGACTCCACCAAGGATGCCGCGCTATTATCGTTTACTTCCTCCAGAACTCCGGCACAAAGAGCACGAAGATGGTGAAAATCTCCAGACGGCCTATAAGCATCACTATAGACAACACCCATTTGCCTGCATCAGGGATTATATCATAACTGCTGCCATAGCCGGTGATACCTGCTCCAAGACCATTGTTGCCCATGCAGGAGAATGTAGAGAAGAAGGCATCAACCAGAGGTACGTGCATACCTGTGAGTAGCAGTGCGCTGATAAATATGGTGACCATATATATCACCATGAAAGCCATGATCTTGCTGATGATGGTGCGGTTGATCAAGCGTCCGTTGACGCGCACCGCATACACCTCGTTAGGGTTGACCACCTGACGCAACTGATGCCATGTGGCTACTATCACACAACGGATACGGTCAAGCTTGGCACCGCCCGTAGTGCTGCCGGCACAAGCACCAGTGAACATGAGCAGAAACACCAGCACCAGCACGGTTGTACCCCAGTTTTCAAAATTTGTGACCGTGTATCCAGTGGAAGTGATGGTTGAAACTATCTGAAATATCGGTTCGATGGTTATGTCCTGGATGTCATGAAACTGGTCGCGGACCACTATCGCGATATCGAACAGCACAAACATGCCCAGTACCACATAGACATATGTGCGGAATATATCATTGCGCCAAAGCGTGCGCAGTCCTCCCCCATGCACTGTGGCAAACAGCAGCCCGAAATTGATACCACCGATAAACATGAAGATGGTTATGACGATTTTCGTGTAATACGAGTCATCCCATGTGCCGATGCTGCCGTCACTCGTCGAATAGCCACCTGTAGAGATAGTGCTCATAGCGTGGCAGATGCTCTCGAACAGGTTCATCGGTCCGAGCCACAACAGGAATATGAGAACTGCTGTCAAAATCAAGTATATCATCCACAGCGTCTTGGCGGTCTGCGAGATGCGGGGCGAAATCTTGTCGTGGGTTATACCTGTCACCTCGGCATTGAACATCATCAAGCCTCCGGAATGGTTGAACTTCGGAAGCACAGCAAGCGTGAACATGATGATACCCATACCGCCGAGCCACTGCATCAGACATCGCCATATCTGTATACCGTGGGTGAGAGTCGAAACCTGACTGATAACAGTAGCCCCGGTAGTGGTGAAACCTGACATCGCTTCAAAGAAACCTTCACTGACCGTAAGAGGTGTCGGTCCTATCAGCAGCGGCAACATACCGAACGCCGAGAACACAACCCACACAAGAGCCGTCAGCAAAAATCCTTCACGCTTGCCCATATTTGCCAGACGCGGACGGAAACACAGTATCGCTATCAGCCCAGCTCCAGCTGTGATGGCAATCGATTCGACAAACGCCATAGCATCATTTTCTCCATAGATCAACGATGCCGCCAGAGGTATCAACATGAATGCAGCCTCAATCAGCAACAGCCAACCGAGCAGACGGCAGACTGCGGAAATATTGACTACAGGTGCCTTTATGCCAAGATGAAAGGGCTTGATAAATGCCATCTGTCAATAAAACAATTTGTCAAGCTTATGGATTGCGCCACCCAATGTGAATACCAATACATGGTCGCCTGGCTGCAGCTCCGTCTGACCTGAAATAAGCATGCCGCGTCCGTCACGTATCATGCCGGCAAATGTGATATCCCGAGGCAGCTTCAGTTTGTAGACCGGAGTACCTACGACCTTCGCTCCTTTGTGCACTTCCAACTCTGCGACCTCCGCATCTGCCAACGCGAGACATTTGGCTGTGTCAGTATCTGCATCAAGCAATATCTGGAATATCTTGCTCGAAGCGATGAGCTTCTTATTGATGATTGTGCCGATGTTGAGATTTTCAGCCTGGGATATGAACTGTATGTCTTCGACTTCGGCTATCGTCTTTTCTACGCCTAATTCCTTGGCGGACAAGCAGGTAAGTATATTAGCCTCCGAACTGTCAGTGAGAGCCACAAAAGCATCGAAATCCTGTATGCCCTGGTCACGAAGCGTATCAATGTCACGGGCATCGCCATAGACCACACGCACGTTTTCGCACTTCTCAGCCACCTTATCGCAGCGTTGACGGTCAATCTCTATCACCTTGATTTTGAACTTGTCGACAGCCAGATTGGCAAAACGCATGGCGATGCGGCTACCGCCCATGACGAGTACGCGACGGATCACACTGTCTTTCTTGCCACACATCTCGCGTATGTCCTTGACATGATCCTTGGTAGTGGTGAAATAGATAATATCACCAGCTTCTATATCGTCATCACCTCGAGGGATGATGGTCTCATGATTGCGCTTGATAGCTGCCACATGCACGTTATGGATACTTCCAGTCATATCGCGCAGCTTCTTTCCTGTCAGGGGAGCATTGTCGCGTATCTTCACTCCGATAAGTATAAGTTGTCCGTCGTGAAGCTCAAACCAGTGACGCGCCCACGAACGCTCCAGAGCGGTCATTATCTCATGGGCAGCCAGCAATTCAGGATAAATGAGGAAATCCACACCACGATCATCAAAGAAACCACGGTTTTTCTCACGGAGATACTCGTAGTTGTCTATGCGCGCCACCGTGCGTCCAGCCCCGAGCTTCTTGGCTATCTGGCAGGCAAGTATGTTTTCGGTCTCGGATGGGGTCACGGCTATGAACAGGTCGCAACCGACCACACCGCTCTCACGCTGTGCATCAAACGATATGGGACTGCCCTTATGGGTCATGAGATTATAATTGGCATCAAGAATCTCAAGTTTCGCGGCATCCTTGTCGATGACCATTATATCCTGGTCTTCGCTTGACAGCATCTTGGCAAGATGAGTACCCACCTCACCGGCTCCAGCTATTATTATCTTCATAATGCTTAAACGTTTCTATAGATTATATCACTTCCCTGCCATCACAGCCTTAGTCACAGCATCCTCAATCGAACGGGAGTCTATGCCGACGATTTCATGGAGCTGCGCCACGGTGCCATGGGCGATAAAGCGGTCAGGTGCGCCGAGCATCGTGATAGATGGATGATAGCCATTGGCACACATCCACTCAGCCACCGCACTGCCCATACCTCCGGCTTTGGTACCGTCCTCAAGGGTGACAATCGGAACTTTCATGTCACCGACCTGTCGGAGTATATCCTCATCAAGGGGCTTGGCAAAAATCATGTCATAGACAGCTACCGATATACCCTTGTCACGAAGGCTCGCAGCGACTTCCGATGCGCGCAAAGCCAGCGGACCTATGGCGAGTATGGCACATTGACTGCCCTCTGCGAGTTTTTCGCCACAGCCAATAGGTATCTGCTTGAGATCGCACTCCCAATCGGTCATCTTTCCCGCTCCGCGAGGATAGCGGATGGAAAAAGGTCCGTCATGAAGCGACGCAGTGTACATCAACCGGCGAAGCATATGCTCGTCACGTGGAGCTGACACCACCATGCCGGGGATGGTGCGCATATATGCTATATCATATAATCCATGATGGGTGACACCGTCCTCCCCTACCAGACCGGCACGGTCTATGCAGAATGTCACAGGCAGATGCTGGATAGCCACATCGTGGATGATATGATCATATCCGCGCTGCAAGAAAGAGCTGTAGATGGCACAGAATGGATGCAGACCCTCCTTGGCAAGTCCGCCGCTGAACGTGACGGCATGTCCTTCGGAGATGCCGACATCAAATGTGCGCTCAGGAAATACCTCCTGTAACTTGCTCACCGATGTGCCCGATGGCATCGCTGCCGTGATGCCGACTATCTTGTCGTTGCCTCTGGCAAGTTCGACGAGAGTGTTACCGAACACATCCTGATATTTCAACGGATGCGGTCCTGGCGCTGGTGCAGGTCGCTCACCAGTGACCGGGTCAAACTTTCCCGGAGCATGCCAAGTGGCAGGGTCGCGCTCCGCAGGCGCAAAACCTTTCCCTTTGACGGTGCGCAGATGGAGCAGCTTGGGTCCCTTCATATCCTTGATATCGGTCAGCACTCTGATCATGCGCTCGATGTCATGACCGTCAAACGGACCGAAATAACGTATATTCAGCCCCTCGAATATATTCTGTTCGCCTCCGAGCAGCGATTTTATGCTGTTGTTAAACCTGAGTATCCGGCTGCTCGACTTACGGCTTATCAGCCCCATCCGCCTGAGCAACTTATATGCCTTATAGCGGATATTATTGTATTTCTTGGAAGTGTTGAATTTGGTGAGGTAACGGTTGAGCGATCCGACATTGCGGTCAATCGACATATCATTGTCGTTGAGGATGATAAGCAGATTGCTTGCCGAATTAGCCGCATTGTTAAGTCCCTCGAACGCGAGACCTCCACCTATCGAAGCATCCCCGATGACTGCTACTACATGACGCTGCGGTTCACCCTTGAGAGCCGAAGCGACAGACATGCCGAGAGCTGCGGAGATGGAATTGGACGCATGTCCGGCAGTGAAAGTGTCATATTCACTTTCAGCAGGGTTGGGAAATCCGCTCAGGCCTCCGAGACGGCGGTTGGTATCAAACTGACGGGCGCGCCCCGTCAGGAGCTTGTGGGGATATGCCTGATGCCCCACGTCCCATACGATGCGGTCGTCAGGAGTGTCAAACACATAATGCAGTGCTACCGTCAGCTCCATGGCTCCCATACTGCTCGCGAAATGTCCTGGATTATGCGACAATTCGCTTATCAGGAATTTACGCATGTCGGCACACACCTGTTTAAGCCCTTCGATGTCGAGCTTGCGCAGATCCGACGGAGACTGGATCTTGCTTAATATAGGATAGTCACTTTCGTTAAGCTCTACCATTGCCTTTGTTGTGCTTTTCGTCGGTATTGTTGCTTTTGCCCCTGACATGCTTCTTATACAGAGGCACGAAAACTATGATGCCTGATGCCACGATGACAAACAGGGTCATGAATGTAAACGGACGCGATGTGACCACGAGATAGCACAGGGCAATCCAAAGGAGCACTATGCAAGCCATGCGAAATTTAGTAGCGTTGTTCATCTGTCACAAAATCTACAGTCCGTATCCTAATGCAAATGTACTAAACTTCCGCCAAGCATCCAAATCCGCTTATTGGTGATCAATCAAAAACCTTACAGCCGTCACAAGCGTTTTTAGGATATTCACACATTATATCAAACACAAGCTATGAAAGAGAAACTGACAATAGCACTCGTGGCACACGACCACCGCAAAGCGGACATGGTGGACTGGGTGAAATTCAACGCCGCTTATCTGTCAAAGCACCATCTCGTATGCACCGGCACAACCGGTTCGCTCATCCGCCAGGCGTTCAATGACTTAAATCTCGAGGCAGAGGTAGATTGTATGCAGTCAGGACCTATGGGAGGCGATGCCGAAATAGCAGCCATGGTAGTACGCAAAGAGATAGACCTTGCCGTATTCCTCATAGATGACCTCAACGCACAGCCCCACGAGGCTGACATACAGATGCTCCTGCGCCAGTGCCGCCTCCACAATGTCCCCATCGCCTGCAACCGCATCAGTGCAGACCTGATGATTTCCAGCACACTATGGTCTGACCCATCCTACCACCCCCTTCCACAAAGCTACATCCGCTTTGACCGCAAATAAAAAAACTGCTATCAAATAAACGCCGTCGTCCAATTATGGACGACGGCGTTTATTATTTGTAGTGTGCTCTAAATCAATAAGCCTGCCAGGGCTTGATCTCTACTTCGTCGAGGGGGACGCTGGTGAAGGCTTCGATGAAGGCTGATGCCAAGCGGGCATTGGTCAGCAGCGGGATGTTGAGGTCGATGGCTGCGCGGCGTATCTTGTAGCCGTTAGTCAGCTCGGCACTGGAGAGGTTCTTGGGGATGTTGACCACGAGGTCTACTTCCTTGTTGTGGAGCAATTCGAGTGCCTGAGGCTGTTTGTCAGGCTCGCTGGGCCAATGTACGCAGATAGCAGGGATGCCGTTCTCATTGAGGAACTTGTGAGTACCGCCTGTAGCGTAGAGTTTGAAACCTGCATCATTAAGCTTATGGGCTGCATCAAGCAAGTCGGCTTTCTGCTTCGGAGTACCTGTAGAGAGTAACACACCCTTTGAGGGGATGCGAAGACCTACGGAGAGCATCGACTTGAGCAGAGCATCATTTGTGTCGGTGCCTATACAGCCGACCTCACCAGTGGACGACATGTCAACGCCAAGCACAGGGTCAGCCCCTTGCAGACGCGAGAAGCTGAACTGCGATGCCTTGATGCCCACGTAGTCGAGGTCAAAAGCATTTTTGGCAGGGCGGTCTACATGGATGCCGAGCATCACCTTGGTGGCGATGTCTATGAAGTTAATCTTAAGCACCTTGCTGACGAAGGGGAAGCTGCGCGATGCACGCAGGTTACACTCTATGACCTTGATGTCGTTGTTCTTGGCAAGGAACTGGATGTTGAACGGACCCGAGATGTTGAGAGCCTTGGCTATCTGCGAAGACACCTTCTTGATGCGACGCATAGTCTCTACATATAGTTTCTGCGGCGGGAACTGGATGGTAGCATCGCCAGAGTGCACACCGGCAAACTCGATATGCTCCGAGATGGCATAGACCACTATTTCGCCGTTCTGAGCCACGGCATCCATCTCTATCTCCTTGGCTCCCTGAATAAATTCACTGACCACTACAGGGTGCTGCTTGCTGACATTGGCAGCAAGGCGGAGGAAACGTTCAAGCTCGTCATTGTTGCTGCATACGTTCATAGCAGCACCTGAGAGCACATAGCTCGGACGCACGAGCACCGGGAAACCGACCTTCTCGATAAATTTGTTGATATCCTCGAAGCTTGTCAGCTCGCTCCAGCGAGGCTGGTCGATGTGCAGACGGTCAAGCATCGCCGAGAACTTGTTACGGTCTTCGGCATTGTCAATGCTCTTGGCTGATGTACCGAGTATGTTGACATTGCTCTTGTCAAGACGTGTAGCGAGGTTGTTAGGTATCTGACCGCCTACACTGAGTATGGTACCGTGGGGCTGCTCCAGCTCTATGATATCCATCACGCGCTCATAGGTGAGCTCGTCAAAATAGAGACGGTCACACATGTCATAGTCGGTCGAGACCGTCTCGGGGTTGTAGTTGATCATCACCGAACGCCAGCCCTCCTTGTTGACGGTCAGAAGCGCGTTGACCGAACACCAGTCAAACTCTACCGACGAGCCGATGCGGTAGGCACCGGAGCCGAGGACTATTATAGAGCGGTGGTCATGGAGATACTTGACATCATTCTCCGAGCCGTTATAGGTCAGATAGAGGTAGTTGGTCATCGCAGGATATTCAGCCGCAAGGGTGTCAATCTGCTTGACCACAGGGGTTATGCCGAGTGATTTGCGGTAGGTGCGCACACGGTCGCTGCCCTCCTCGCTGTGCTCATTCATCCAGTCGCCAAACACAGAGCGCGCAATCTGGAAATCGCTGAATCCCTGCGACTTCGCCTGACGCACGAGCGCCTCGGGAAGTTTCTCCACCTCATCATACTGCTCCATCTCCTTGGCAGTGTCAATGATGTTGTGGAGCTTGTGGAGAAACCACTTGTCTATCTTGGTAAGCTCATGGATGCGGTCAACGGTGTATCCGCGCTGCATCGCCTGAGAGATTACGAATATACGCTTGTCGGTAGGAGCAGAGAGAGCTTTGTCGATATCGTCCACATTCATGAACTTGTTTTCGACAAACCCGTGCATGCCCTGCCCTATCATGCGTAGACCCTTCTGGATCACCTCCTCAAAGGTGCGTCCGATAGCCATGACCTCGCCGACTGATTTCATCGACGAGCCGATTTCACGCTTTACACCGTGGAATTTGCCAAGGTCCCAGCGAGGTATCTTGCACACGATATAGTCAAGAGCCGGCTCAAAGAAAGCCGATGTCTCCTTGGTGACAGAATTGCGGAGGTCAAACAGACCGTATCCCAGACCCAGCTTGGCAGCCACGAAAGCCAAAGGATAGCCAGTGGCTTTGGATGCCAGAGCCGACGAACGGCTCAGACGTGCATTGACCTCGATGACACGGTAGTCCATGGACTGCGGGTCAAAGGCATACTGCACGTTGCACTCGCCGACGATGCCCACATGGCGTATGATCTTGATAGCCAGCTGGCGCAGATAATGGTAGTCTTCGTTGCTGAGAGTCTGCGAGGGAGCCACCACGATAGATTCGCCGGTATGGATGCCCAGCGGGTCGAAGTTCTCCATGTTGCAGACGGTGATACAGTTGTCGAAACGGTCACGTACCACCTCATATTCTACCTCTTTCCATCCCTTGAGCGACTTCTCCACAAGCACCTGAGGCGAGAACGAGAGAGCTTTCTCACAGAGAGCTATCAGCTCCTCCTCGTTGTCGCAGAAACCGCTGCCAAGACCGCCCAGAGCATAAGCGGCACGCACGATGACCGGATAACCGAGTTCATTGGCAGCCTTGATGGCATCAGCAGTAGAGTTGACAGCCTCGCTCTTGATAGTCTTGACATCGATCTCGTCAAGTTTCTTGACGAACAGCTCGCGGTCCTCGGTGTCCATGATGGCACGGACAGGAGTGCCGAGCACCTTGACATCGTACTTGTCAAGCACACCGCTCTCACTTAGAGCCACACCGCAGTTGAGGGCTGTCTGACCGCCGAAGGCGAGCAGGATGCCGTCAGGACGCTCCTTCTCTATGACCTTTTCAACGAAATAAGGGGTCACGGGCAAGAAATAAATCTTGTCGGCGAAACCGTCAGAAGTCTGCACGGTGGCAATGTTGGGGTTGATGAGGATTGTCTCGATACCCTCCTCCTTCAACGCTTTCAGTGCCTGGGAGCCGGAGTAATCAAACTCGCCAGCCTCGCCTATCTTGAGAGCACCGCTTCCGAGCAGAAGCACTTTATGGAAGTCAAATCTATTAGTCTGCGACATGTGAATATGATGATGTTGTGGTGGGATATGTAGTGTTAGATGGATAAACTGGGTCTCGATGTCAGAGCAACGCTATGAATTCGTCAAACAGGAACTCTGTATCCTTGGGACCGCTGGATGCCTCGGGATGGAACTGAGCCGAGAAAAACGGCTTGCTCTTGTGGCGTATGCCCTCGTTGGTGCCGTCATTCATGTTGACAAACAGGGGCTCCCAGTCAGCCGGCAGCTTGGAGCTGTCGACAGCGAATCCGTGGTTCTGCGAAGTGACAAAGCACTGGTCGGAATTGACTCGGCGCACAGGCTGGTTATGGCTGCGGTGTCCGTATTTTAGTTTGTAAGTCGTAGCTCCGGCTGCCTTTGAGAGAAGCTGGTTGCCCATGCAGATGCCACAGATAGGTTTGCCTATCTCTATGGCTTTACGGATATTTTCCACGGTCTTCTCCGCCATATCGGGGTTGCCAGGACCGTTGGATATAAACAAGCCGTCGTAAGGTATGGTGGTGAAATCATAATCCCAGGGGACACGCACCACTTTGACTCCGCGGCGTGTCAGACAGCGGATGATATTGTGCTTCACACCGCAGTCCACGAGCACGACTGTCTTGTCACCCTCGCCATGATATTCCACATCCTTGCATGACACCTTGGCTACAAGATTCTCCTTGTTGGGGTCGTAGAAATCCACGTCTTCTGCACCCTCTACCACGATTTTTCCGAGCATCGAGCCGTGCTCGCGCAGATGTTTTGTCAGGGCGCGTGTATCTATGCCGTAGATACCCACTATATTTTCCTCTTTGAGCCAGTCGGCAAGGCTGCGGTCAGCCTGCCAGTGGCTGTGGTCATAGGTGTAGTCCTGCGCTACTATTGCCTGGCAATGTATGCGGTCACCTTCGTAATATTCGCTGACATCATCTTTCTGCCGTCTCGGCGGCACTCCATAATTGCCGAGGATGGGGTAAGTCGTGACCAGTATCTGTCCCTCATAGGAGGGGTCGGTCAGACTCTCAGGATAACCCGTCATGGCGGTGTTGAAAACTACTTCACCGGCTGTGGAACCCTCATAGCCGAATGATTTCCCTTCAAAGGTTGTGCCGTCTTCAAGAGTGAGGACAGCGCGTTTCGTTTCACGCATAGTCTGTAAAGATGGTGGAGAATTTTTCCGTTTGATTGAAAAACCTATAATCGGGGCAAAGTTACTCAAAAAATCCCTACTGTGCAACAATGGTTTCACCATACTGGAATATTACATTTTTTAACGAAGATGGCACAATCCCAAATAAAAATCGCTATATTTGCATCATATCTTATCACATCCATGCAATCCATAACCAGACACATCTTAGCAGCTGTCCTCATATTGACAGCATTATGCGCCCGAGCCTCCACCGAGCTGTCAGCATTTGAAAAACAACAGATAATAGACAGCATCAAAGCCGGATTAACTAATAAGATAAATTCCACCGAGCGAATCAGTATGCTGACCGACATCTTCGACCTTACGAACAGCATCTCACTGAAAGACTCCGTAGGCTCCGCCATATACAACTTGGCATTACAGACCGGCAACAGCGAAGACGGGCTTAACATACTGCGCCATCTCGGCAATCTGCATGTCAAAGAGGATTCGTTGCTGGCAATAGATATCAACCGTGCCAAAAGATTCCAGCCCTCGCCGACACGCGACATGACTGTGACATTTTTAAGGATGCTACGTAACCACAACGGTCTATGGTACGCTGACGAAAAGACACGTACCCACCGCCTGCAGCAGCTCCTCGACATGGTCAATGCCAACCCTCCGACCGACATATATGAGAAAATCGTGCTGCTACATGCTCTATGCCTATATATAGGCAACACTTCGCAGGGAGATATGCTGATACACTACATGAACAAGCTGGAAGAACTGGTGGAATCGCTTCCAGAAGACCACACACCCCTGCGTAATGCATTCTACACCCAGGCAGCCATCATATACCGTCTCAACGATGACTATGAAAAAGGCTTACAGATAGACCGCAAGCGGCTTGAAGCCATCGGAATGCTGGAGAAAAGCAATGCGAAAGCGGGACGCAAATACCGCAACTACAATGCACACTATTACATCATCTACACCCACATGCTCAGCAACTACCCCCTGCTGTCGGACAAGGAGGTAGAAAGCATATATGCGAAAATACAGGCATTGCTGAAAACAAACGACCTCGCAGCCAACACAGAGGCACACTCCGGACGCGCCGAAATCTACTATGCGATGCATCACAAACGCTATGACGAAGCCCTGAAGCTCATATATAAAAATAAAGACAACTATTACAACCGCTCATATCTCCACATCCTGTACAGGCTGATGGTAGAGTGCGGGCGTAAGACAGGCAATAAAGAGGCACTGCTGGACGGGCTGGAAGGATATAACAGCGTATTGGAAAAAACCATCAAGACCCGAATGCAGGAAAAAGCCCAGGAACTCCAGATCATATATGACATCAATGAGCTGAAGGAACAGAACCTCAAACGCGAGCATCAAGCCACCAGGACTCGCACCATGATGCTGATGACGGGTACGATAGTCCTGTTTGTGCTGCTTGTGGTCCTGTTTTTCATGTACCATCGCATGCGCAAACTCGCTTCCCATCTTAAGAAGAGCAACACCGACCTGAAAATCGAGAAAGCCAACATACAGAAAGCACAGGCTGACCTTGTGAAAGCCCGTGACGATGCACAGGCTGCCAACCGCACAAAATCTGATTTCATCAAAAACATGAGCAACGAAGTGGAAGGACCCCTGCATGTTATCAATGAATACACCAATCTGCTGATAGACTGTGTGGATACAGGAGACAAGCCCTATCTGCGCGATTTCTCAAATAAAATACAGTTCAACTCCGAGTTGCTCCTCAACCTCTTCTCTGACGTGCTGACGCTGGCACAGGCTGACAATAATACCCTGTCAGTACACCCGAAGAAGATCGACCTGAAAATGATATGCGACAATGCCATAACCGTCATCCGTCACCACGCAAGCAAAAATGTCCGTGTCGGATTAGCACCTGACCTACCGGACGTGCAGATAGACACCGATCCCCATAGGTTGTCGCAGATTCTATACCAGCTGCTGTCAAACGCAGCCAAATTCACCACCGAAGGCTCTATCGAGCTGTCATACCAGGTACTGCCCGCTGTCAATACTGTGAAAATAAGCGTGACCGACACAGGCATAGGCATAAACGAGGAGGACCAGGACAGGATTTTCCAGAGATTCAGCAAACTTGACAGTTCTTCACAAGGAGCGGGGCTCGGATTGGCACTGGCACTACAACTCGCACAACTGCTGGGTGGCCATATCGAGCTCGACACCACTTATGATAATGGATCGCGGTTCATCCTTACCATCCCGATGACATCCATCCCTACAGCATAGCCCACAGCTACCCGGTACTCTAAGTTTGTCTCCATTATCTCTGTAGGGACATGCCGTGGCATGTCCGCATTACGCAACATTTTTAATTGCAACACATGATGGGCGGACATGCCGCGGCATGTCCCTACAAGGGTAGGATATGGCATTATTCTTACTGCATCTCCTCGTACTCCATGGATGCCAGCTCCCACAGGCTCATGGCGTTTTCGAGCTGCTTGGTGAGGGAGGCATGGAGAGCATAATCTTCCTCGGTCAACGCTTCACCCGATGACATACGCGCCTCAAGATCCTTGATGGCTTGCTCCCGCTGCGCCACATCTTTCTCGGCATCCTCTACCTTCTTGCGGGCGCGGCGCAGAGCCTTGTCACGCTCGCGCTGCTCGGCATAGCTGAGCTTAGGCACAGACGCTTCCTTAGTCCCGGCTGCAGGCTTCGGAGTCTCAGCCTTGGGAGTCTCCTTATCTTTCGGAGTCGGTGAAGACGGTTTCGCAGCCTCTAATTGGGCAAGTGAATCAAGCTTTTTCTTCTCCAAAAATTCATATATGCCGCCGAGGCACTCACGCACCTTGCCGTCGCCAAATTCGTAGACTTTTTCCACCAGACCGTCAAGAAATTCACGGTCATGGCTCACGACGATGACTGTGCCGTCAAAGTCCTTTATCGCCTGTTTCAACACATCCTTTGACGCCATGTCAAGATGGTTGGTAGGTTCGTCAAGAATAAGCAGGTTGACCGGCTGAAGCAGCAGGCGTATCATAGCCAGACGGGTACGCTCGCCACCCGAGAGCACTTTGACCTTTTTGTCAGATGCTTCTCCGCCAAACATGAAGGCTCCGAGTATGTCGCGTATCTTAGTGCGGATATCCCCCACTGCCACCCGGTCGATGGTGTCAAATACGGTCAGCTCGCCGTCCATCAGCGAAGCCTGATTCTGTGCGAAATATCCGATCTGGACGTTATGTCCGATCTTCAGTTCGCCGGTATAGGGAATTTCACGCATTATGCACTTGACCAGAGTCGACTTGCCCTCGCCGTTTTTGCCCACGAAAGCCACTTTTTCACCACGCTTGATGGTAAACGTGGCATGGTCAAACACCTGGTGGTCGCCGTAAGCTTTGCCTACATTATCGGCTATCACAGGATAATCTCCCGAACGTGGCGCGGGCGGAAAACGGAGATTGAGACGCGATTTGTCTACCTCATCCACCTCTATCCGCTCTATCTTGGCGAGCTGTTTGATGCGGCTCTGCACCTGCACACTCTTCGTGGCTTTGTAGCGGAAACGCTCTATAAAGTCCTCCGTATCCTGTATCTGCTTCTGCTGATTGAGATAAGCACGCATCTGCTGCTCGATACGCTCCTTGCGAAGCTCCACGAATTTAGAGTAATTGACGGAGTAATCATAGATCTTGCCCAGCGAAATCTCGATGGTGCGGTTGGTCACATTATCGATAAATGCACGGTCGTGGCTGACCAGCACCACAGCCTTGGCACGATTGACCAGAAACGACTCGAGCCACTGGATAGATTCAATGTCAAGGTGGTTGGTAGGCTCGTCAAGCAGCAACACATCGGGATGTCCCAGAAGCAGTTTGGCAAGCTCGATGCGCATGCGCCAACCGCCCGAAAACTCGCACGTCGGTCGCGTGAAGTCATCGCGACGAAATCCGAGACCTATCAATGTACGCTCCATCTCAGCATCATGGTTCTCGGAATTTTCGTATGTAAGCCGCTCGGTCAGAGTGGTCATGCGGTCTATGAGATCCTGATATGAGGCACTTTCATAGTCAGTGCGTTCCGACAGTTCAGCCGTATAACGGTCAAGTTCCTGCTGCATGGCATCGATATGCGCAAATGCCTTGCGCACCTCCTGCTCCACAGTCAGAGTATCGTTGACCTGCATATGCTGCGGCAGATAGCCTACCGTTACATCCTTGGGGACTGCCACTGACCCTGACGTGGGCGACTGGATGCCGGCGATGATCTTGAGCATCGTGGATTTGCCGGCGCCGTTCTTGCCCACGAGAGCTATGCGGTCACGCGGATTGATGACGTAGTTGATATTGTCAAAAAGAGCTTTGGCAGAGAACTCCACCGAAAGGTTCTGTATGGAAATCATATGATGGTCGGATGACGTAAGAATAATCGGAGTGCAAAGTTACGGACTTTGCAGCCGTTATGCAACCCTACAGATATAACAACAGCGGAGTGCACCGTGGCACTCCGCTGGATATGGATTAAGGATGACAGTCGATATCAGAATATCACCTGGAGACGAGCCTGGATGGTGTTGACATGGCGATTGTACATAGCCGCGCTTGATGATACATTGGTGTAGCTATAGCGCAGACGAGCCAGGAAATACTTATTGAAGTAATAGTTGAAGGTGATAGAGGCATCGTTAGTGCGGCCGCCATAGATACCGGCATCAGCATATGTGGCATCGGTGTAATTGTAACCGAGTACACACTCAAGGGTCTTGGGACCAGGAGTGGCAAGACCTGCGTCACCATGAGAATAGCCATAGTCCTTGCCGATCAATATGCCACGGAGCAATCCGTAGACACCCTGTGCCTGATAGTGCTTGAGACCACCTTTACGATTGACATTCATGTAGTAATACTGACCCTCGAAAGCGAAGCGGTTCATAGCTACGAGCCATTCGGGCGAGAGCTTGAACACGCTGCGGGCATTGCTGATGTTGGCACCGAGCATATCCACACTGCATACGCGGGTCGGGAACGTAGCAGAATATTCGAAGTATCCTTCAGAAGCCTCCGATTTGCCCTCGTCGTTTTCCACGGCAACATGGCGGGCACCCTGATACCAGAGTGACAGACCGAGCTGGGCTACCTTACCAGTGTCATGCCATGGACGGAAGACGAAACGGTTCATAGCGCCGAAACTGGTCTTGCCAAGCTCATTGGCATGCTTCTTCATGGCTTCGCCGTCAGAGAAGACGCTGACACTGGAGAAGATATTACCCTTGTCATAGACATATTCCACGCCGATGTTACGACCTGTGGCATTGAAATATGTATCGGTGATGGGGGCCTCCATCGAGGGCTTCATCGATGACGAGGTAGCAGCCTGGAGTCCGAACTGATGCACAAAATAGCCGGCACGCAGATACATGTTGTCATTGAGGTTATATTGCATGTACACGTCTTTCATGCTGAGCTTGTTGAAGCTGTAGCCTACATCGATTTTGGCAGCCCATTTGCCATAGCTTGCCTTGGCACCCATGCGGATGTCGGGCATAGCAACTCCGTCACTGAAGCCGTCTTCATTAGGCATATATACAGCCCCGTCAAGGAGCATTCGACCTGTAGGTTTGATGGAGAATTTCGGTTCATCGTCAGCGGCAAACACCGGAGACACGCTTGTTAACATTAAGGCTGACGCAGCAGCGAGAGTGATGAAATTTTTCATACCTTTGGGATGTTTGGGGATGTGAAAAATGGAAGTTTTTTTGTTAGGGGAGAAACGTGGATGTCAAAGACTGCAAATGTCTGCGGCATGAGAAACACGGCACAAAGATACATGTATTTTTCATAGCCAAAGGCATCGTGCTTTAACATTTTAATTAATGTTTCAGTGTTCAATTTCCAAGGTATGGAGGCCTTGATGCTTATTTTCGGAGTAATAACATCACGACTTGAAAAATAGTTTATACAAACATGAAAATTTGTGAATAAACATTATCCTGCATCTGTGTCAGAACATTTTTAGCCAACAATCGTTAATACTACAAAATGATAAGGCATGACCTTACCGATGCTTATTTTCTTCAAGTGACCTTTAACTTTACAACTCTATCTAATCCACCAAAAACTACCGACACAATGAAACGACTGTTTTCCGTAGCAATGCTGCTGACATTGCTTGCTCTGCCTCTTACAGGCCTCGCCCAAGCACAGAGAAGCCAGGAATTCAAGGATAAATATAAGCTCAAAGAAGCCGTGGTGCTCAGCCGCCACAACATCCGCTCGCCGCTTAGCGACAGCAAGAGCGACCTCGGACGCATGACACCCCACCAGTGGACCAAGTGGAGCGCAGGCAAGAGCGAGCTGACCAGCCGCGGCGGCGCACTGGAGACCATGATGGGACAGTATTTCCGCAAATGGCTCGTCGATGCCGGCATGTTCCCCGAGAACTACGTCCCCACTGCCGACGACCTCAATGTAATCGCCAACTCGATGCAACGCTGCATCGCCACGGCTCAATACTTCACATCGGGATTCATGCCCGTTGGCGGAGTTACCGTCAACCACCGCTACACTCCGTCAAAGATGGATCCCCTCTTCAATCCTCAGTTGACCAAGGTGACACCTGAATTTGTCGCCACTGCCATGGAGCAGATCAATGCTATGGGCGGAAAGAAAGGCATAGTAGGTGTCAATGAAGCCATCGCACCCAACTACGCTCTGATTCAGGAGGTACTTGACGTGCCCAACTCTCCCATGGCAAAGGAAAACGATCCCAAGCTCAAGGATTTCAAGAACTACAACACCGAAATCGTGCTTGAGAAATGGGCAGAGCCCTCCATGAAGAAAGGTTCCGCGCTCAAAGACCTCAATGCAGCCAGCGATGCATTCATCCTCCAGTATTACGAGGAGCCCGACTCCATCAAGGCAGGCTTCGGCAAGAACCTCTCTCGCGAAGACTGGGCAAAAATCGCACAGATCAAGGACACCTATCAGGATATGCTCTTCACAGCTCCCATCGTGGCTGCCAACGTTGCCAATCCGCTCATCCAGTACATGTATGACGAATTGCGCTCGCCCGACCGCAAGTTTACATTCCTCGTAGGCCACGACTCCAATCTGTCAAGCGTGCTGACCGCTCTCGGAGTGGAAGAATATGAGCTGCCCAACGCCATAGAGCGCAAAACCCCTATCGGCTCTAAGCTCGTCATCGAGAAATTCGTCGGTCCTGACGGCAAGGAATACGCCGACCTCAACCTCGTGTATCAGTCAATCGACCAGCTCCGCAACATGGAACTCCTCAGCCTCGAGAATCCCCCCATGGTCTACCCCATCAGCCTCAAAGGTCTGAAGAAAAACGCCGACGGGCTCTATAATCTCGCCGACCTCGAGAACCGCTTCGAAGAAGCCCTCGCCGCCTACGACGCCATCTGATATCGTACCTTATATACATACATTCCCGTGCCTGTCAGCCTCAGTGGCGGCAGGCACGGACTGTTTTATATCATATACTCAAAAACTATCCTATATGGATGGTTGTTATCCATAATGTAAAACCTGAAAGTGAAGCTCCGGTTTCCGAAACTGATTAATCTGCGTCCTGAACATGAAAATATATCACTCTATGGCGATAGCCTCAGTAGTGTCAGTGGCGGCAATAGCGTTTTCGCTCACTCCGACTGCCACTGGCGAAGACACACCCTCATCAACGTCAAACGACGAGTACGCGGCGATATTGCCACAAACGTGCAGTATATGTGACGGCAGAGGCGCAGTGACGGTATTGTCAGACAGCGCGGAGGTCTCCTACCAGTGTGCCGCATGCAGAGGATACGGCAAAATCACAACGTATCCTGAGTATTGATAGTCTTTGCCTACTTGTAGGGACATGCCATGGCATGTCTGAAAATGCAGTCTGGCAGCGGAGTAAATGATTGGGATATCGGCTGACATGCCATGGCATGTCCCTACAAGTGAGGTTACACAACCTTGCAAAACCTTAAAACGGCATAGAGTACTGCTGATATTTTCGCATGATAGAGCAGTGGGATTGAGGGTAATTTTGTGACATAATCACAAAATTAAAGTCCATCATATGACCACAAAATCAAGCCATAGCGTCCGGAAAGAGAAGTGGAATCGCCCTGTATCACGTAAATTTTATGAAGCCATCATAAAGCAGATACACACCGTCGCATCACTGAGCGATGACATCAATGCCGACAATGTGATACGCTGTCTTGACGATTACCTGACCAACCGCACCGCCACTGCCGACTTCACCGAAACCGAGACAGTCGTATTCACCATCCTGCAGCCTCTGATAGACCAGGCTATGCGCCGTTCGGAGCGGGCGCGCCAAGCCGCTGCGCGCCGACGCCAATGCTGCAAGCCTGGTGAAACTAATCAAGCCACATCGCTTACCGCCGAGTCTATCATGACAGATATGCCACTGCCATCCACTCGTGAAGAAAAACGGATAATACGCCGTGAAGCCACCCTGCTCCGACGCCAGCAAAAACACCTCAAACGCCTACGCAACCGCCAGCCAAAGGCAAAGACAGAGAAGCCGAATCCAAAATTGCCCAATCCTGATAAACCGTCAGGTCTGTAGGGACATGCCGTGGCATGTCCGCTCTCTGCAACATTCGCAAACGTAAAACCTGACTGGCGGACATGCCGTGGCATGTCCCTACAAAGCTTGTACGAAATCTTGTATCTGCAATTTACTCCACCTCTCAATGGCAGATCAGTCGAACTGTTTGCGGTGGAAGATGAAGTTGCGACCGAGGTATTTTTCGCGGACTATGGGGTTGGAGGCGAGTTCTTCGCTGGTGCCTTTGAAGAGGATTTTGCCCTCGAAGAGGAGGTAGGCGCGGTCGGTGATGCTGAGGGTCTCAGGAGCGTTGTGGTCAGTGATGAGGATGCCGATGTTCTTCTCCTTGAGTTTGTAGACCACCGACTGGATATCCTCGACGGCTATGGGGTCGACTCCGGCAAAAGGCTCGTCGAGCATGATGAATTTGGGGTTGATGGCAAGGCAGCGGGCTATCTCCGTGCGGCGGCGTTCGCCACCTGACAGCTGGTCGCCGAGATTCTTGCGCACCTTCTGCAGCGAAAACTCCTCAATCAGCGACTCTAACTTCTCTCGCTGGTATTCCTTTGAGGTGTTGGTCATCTCGAGCACCGAAAGGATGTTGTCCTCAACCGACAGCTTGCGGAACACCGACGGCTCCTGGGCGAGATACCCGATGCCGTTCTGCGCTCGGCGATATACGGGATATTTGGTAATGTCGAGGTCGTTGAGGAAGATACGCCCTTCGTTGGGGGTGATAAGTCCCACGGTCATGTAGAATGTCGTGGTCTTGCCGGCTCCGTTGGGACCAAGCAGCCCCACGATTTCGCCCTGTGTGACATCTATGGAGACATGGTTAGCCACGATGCGGTTGCCATATTTCTTGACGAGATTGTCGGTGCGCAGCACCATCTTGTCATCAGTTGACGCATGCTCCTGAGATGCCGCAGCTACGGCGGCATTATCTTCCTGCTGTTCTATCATTTTCTCAATCGTGATTCTATATAGTCAGTGAGCAGATTGACTGCCACAATGTTGTTTCCTCCCTGAGGTACTATGAGGTCGGCTTTCTTCTTTGACGGCTCTATATACATGTTGTGCATGGGCTTGAGCACCTCCTGATAGCGGTTTATGACCATCATGGGTGTGCGTCCGCGCTCCACGCAGTCACGTGTGATGACGCGGATAAGACGGTCATCGGCATCCGCATCGACAAACACCTTAACGTCCATCATGTCACATAGCTCAGGCTGGGTGAGCACCAGGATGCCCTCGACAAGCACCACGTCACGAGGCTCCAGGGTGATGGTCTCTTTCTGCCGTGTACATGTCAGATAACTATAGGTGGGCATCTCGATAGTCTGGCCGTCACGCAGCGCCTTGATCTGGTCAACCAGCAGCGACCACTCTATGGCAGCCGGCTCGTCAAAGTTGATTTTCTGTCGGTCTTCGGGCGGCACATGGCTTGAATCTTTATAATAGTTGTCCTGTGAAATGACAGCCACTTCGCCCTGAGGAAGAGCTGAAATAATCTTGTTGACCACTGTGGTCTTACCAGAGCCTGTGCCTCCGGCTATGCCTATGACTAACATGGTGTAATCTGACTTGGGGAAATATGGACGGTTGGGAAAAAGATGTTAAGGTAACAGAGCTGCCTGTTGCGCCTTTTGGACGCATATATTGGCAAAGTTAGCCATTAAATTTTATAATTCAAGTGAGAGATGGCGATTTTTTCAGTAACTTTGCGACGGTCAATAAGCCACCTATATATATTTATCAATATACTGACAGATGATTTTCACAAAATCCATAGCCAATTTCGGCAAATACTGCCTGTTCATGCGGCGGGTATTCAGCGTGCCCGACAAGTGGAGGGTATTTTTCTCCCGGACGGTTTTCGAGATACAGAAATTAGGAGTGGATTCCATACCGTTGGTCATCATCATCGCCCTCTTTATCGGAGCGGTGATCACCATACAGATGCAGCTCAACTTCTCCTCCCCTCTCGTACCGAGCTATTCGACAGGACTTGCCACACGCGAGATAGTGCTGCTGGAGTTTTCCAACTCCATATTGTGCCTTATCCTTGCAGGCAAGGTGGGCAGTAACATAGCATCGGAGATAGGCACCATGAGAGTTACCGAGCAGATTGACGCTCTGGAAATCATGGGCATCAATTCGTGTAATTTCCTCGTGCTGCCCAAAGTGGTAGGCTTCCTGTTTTTCATGCCTGTGCTTGTCGTGTTCTGTATCTTCACGACGATGCTCGGCGGCTACCTGATCGCCGCGGTCACCGGCATCATCTCCGTATCTAAATACATCTACGGCATACAGACCCAGTTTCAGGAATGGTATGTGTGGTACGGACTGATAAAGTCGCTGTTTTTCTCGGTGGTCATCACCTCCGTGGCGAGCTACTGCGGCTACTATGTCAAGGGCGGTGCCCTTGAAGTAGGCAAAGCCAGCACCAACGCCGTAGTGACAAGCAGCATCATGATACTGCTTCTCGATGTAATACTCACCAAACTCCTGCTCCAATGATAGAAGTCAAGGGCGTGACAAAGTCGTTTGACGACAAGACCATCCTCCACAGCGTGGATGCCACATTCTATACCGGCAAGACCAACCTGATTATCGGACAGAGCGGATCGGGCAAGACAGTGCTGATGAAATCGCTCGTCGGACTTCTCAGACCCGAAGAGGGACAGATACTCTATGACGGACGCGACCTGCTGCAGATGTCAGTAGACCAGACCAAGAAGCTGCGCGAGGAGATCGGTATGCTCTTCCAAGGGTCGGCACTGTTTGACTCAGAGACAGTGCTTGGCAATGTGATGTTCCCGCTGATGATGTTTACCGACATGACACCCGCCGAACGCAAGGACCGTGCACAGTTCTGCCTCGAACGCGTCAACCTCAAAGGTGCGGACAACAAATATCCATCGGAGATTTCGGGCGGCATGCAGAAGCGTGTAGCGATTGCTCGTGCCATCGCACTCAATCCCAAGTATCTCTTCTGCGACGAACCCAACTCTGGCCTTGACCCGCATACCTCCATCCTCATCGACGAACTGCTCAGCGACATCACCCACGAGTACAACATCACCACGGTAATCAATACCCACGACATGAACTCGGTGCTCGGCATAGGCGAAAACATCATATACCTGCGCAACGGGCGCCGCGAGTGGGTGGGCAATATGAAGGAAATCTACACCGCTTCCAACGAGGCTCTCAACGATTTCGTCTTTGCCACAGATTTGTTCAAACAAGTCAAGGAGTACATCGTGCACAACTCGTCGGCAACTCCTCCAGCCAAATCGTAAGCTGTCACTGAGCACCATTATTCCATACATTATGGAACTTACATGTTTTTTTTGTAACTTGCGCGAAATTTCATACCATAACACGTACACGTTATCAAAACACAGATGAAAAAATATCTCGTTACCGGAGCTGCCGGATTTATCGGCGCCAACTTTGTGAAGTATCTACTTAAGAAATGGGGCAACGAAGTAGAAATCGTAATTCTCGATGCTCTCACCTATGCAGGTAATCCCATGACCATCAAAGATGAGATGGAGCTGCCCAACGTGACATTCGTAAAAGGTGACATCGGTGACCGCGAGCTCGTAACTAAGATAATGAAAGAATTTGACCCGGATTTCGTGGTTAATTTCGCTGCTGAAAGCCATGTGGACCGCAGTATCGAAAATCCTCGTCTGTTCCTGGAGACAAACATCCTCGGCACACAGAACATGCTCGACTGTGCACGCGAAGCGTGGTTTGAAGGCAAGGATGAGAACGGTCATAACCGCTACCGTGAGGGTAAGAAATATCTGCAGATCTCCACTGATGAAGTCTACGGCTCTCTGCCCAAAGATTTCGACGAAGCTCAGCCTCTGCATCTGACCGACGATGTCAAGGAAGTGGTCAAGGGACGCAAGAACCTCCAGACATTCGGCCACGGCTTCTTCACCGAAGACACTCCCCTCTCTCCGCGCTCGCCCTATTCGGCAGCCAAGACCGGAGCCGACCTCATCACCCAGGCTTATCACGAGACCTACGGCATGCCCATCAACATCACCCGTTGCTCCAACAACTACGGTCCTTACCACTTCCCCGAGAAGCTCATACCGCTGATCATCAAGAACATACTTGAAGGCAAGAAACTCCCTGTATACGGCAAGGGTGACAATGTACGTGACTGGCTCTATGTAGAGGATCACGCCAAGGGGATAGACATGGTGCTCCGCAACGGCCGCATGGGCGAAGTCTACAACATCGGCGGCTTCAACGAGGAGCAGAACATCAGCATCGTGCGCCTGGTGATCAACATCATCAACCGTATCATGCACGAGGAGCCAAAATATCAGGCTCTGCTCAAGGGCATCACTCCCGACGAAATCACCGAAGACCTCATCACCTACGTCACCGACCGTCCCGGCCACGACATGCGTTATGCGATAGATCCCACCAAGATAGCGACCGAACTGGGCTGGTATCCAGAGACTCCGTTTACCGAAGGCATCGAGAAGACTGTGCGCTGGTATCTCGACAATCAGGAGTGGGTGGAAAGCGTCACATCCGGCGAATACCAGAAGTATTATGACCAGATGTATGGCAACCGCTAAGCTCTGAACCACCACTTACCCATACATATACTTTCTAACCCGAAATCATTCAGAAGATCATGAAAGGTATAGTACTCGCAGGCGGCTCCGGCACACGTCTCTACCCTATCACACGCGGCATATCGAAGCAGCTCGTGCCAATCTACGACAAACCGATGGTATATTATCCCATCTCGGTGCTGATGCTTGCCGGCATACGCGACATCCTGATAATATCCACACCTCATGACCTCCCCGGATTCAAGCGCCTGCTTGGCGACGGCAAGGAGATGGGGGTAAACTTCACTTATGCAGAGCAGCCTCGTCCCGAGGGTCTTGCACAGGCATTTATCATCGGCAAGGAATTTATCGGTGATGACGATGTGTGTCTGGTACTCGGAGACAATATCTTCTATGGCCAGGGCTTCACGGGGATGCTGCGCCAGGCAGTAGAACGCACAGCCTCCAGCCAGGAAGCCACCATATTTGCATATAAGGTGAAGGATCCGCAGCGCTACGGCGTAGTCACCATTGATGACCGCGGTAAGGCTGTGAACATCGTGGAGAAGCCATCCAATCCCGAGACCAACTATGCTGTGGTGGGTCTGTACTTTTATCCCAACGAAGTGGTAAAGGTAGCACATGAAATCAAGCCCTCGGCTCGCGGAGAGCTTGAGATCACGACTGTCAATCAGGTGTTCATGGACCGTGACAAGCTCAACGTACAGCAGTTCGGACGCGGCTTCGCATGGCTTGACACCGGTACCACCGACTCGCTGATGGAGGCATCAAACTTCATAGAGACCATCGAGAAGCGCCAAGGCTTCAAGGTGGCAGCACTGGAAGAGATAGCTTTCCGCCGCGGATTCATCGATGCTGACCGACTGCGCGAACTGGCTCAACCGATGCGCAACAATGCCTACGGCCAGTATCTCATCGAGCTTGCTGACAATGGCATCAACTAAACCACGACTTATAGAACTGCCGCGCATCTATGACCCGCGCGGCAGTCTTTCGTTTGCACAAGACAATGACCAGATACCCTTTGACATCAAAAGGGTATTTTGGTTATATGACGTGCCTGGAGGAGCTGTGCGCGGAAGCCATAGCCACAGGGAAGCTCATGAGCTGATAGTCGCTACAGGGGGGAGCTTTGACGTGTCACTGCATGACGGGCATAAATCGACCACCTATACGCTTAACCGCCCTTTCATCGGCCTTTACGTACCGCCGGGTTATTGGCGCACCCTTGAGAATTTTTCATCAGGCAGTGTCTGTATGGTGCTTGACTCCATACTCTACGATGAAAAAGATTATATAAGGAATTTCAACGAATTTCTCGAGTGGGTGCATACTCACAGAGACACCTCTGAGACATAGATAAGAAACGTCACACCATGAGATACCCATTTCTTGACCTCGGACTCATCAACAGCCCCTGGATTGACGAGCTGAAAGAGGCGGCATGCCGTGTCATATCATCAGGCAGGTACATAGGCGGCGATGAAGTGGCGGCTTTGGAGTCAGACATGGCTACGCTATGCGGCACAGCCCACGCTGTCGGTGTCAGCAATGGTCTGGATGCCCTTACACTTATATTAAAGGCATACGTCAAGCTCGGGCGTCTCAAATATGGCGATGGTGTGATTGTCCCTGCCAATACGTATATAGCCACTATGCTGGCTGTGACGGAGGCAGGTCTGAAAATCTTGCCGGTTGATTGTGACGAGATGACCATGAACATCGATGCAGCAGCAATCCCATCAGAAATTCTCGACCAAGCCAAAGCCATCATGCCAGTGCATCTATACGGACGAACGGCATGGAGTCAGTCACTACGCATCATTGCAGAATCACGAGAACTATTAGTCATCGAGGACTCAGCCCAAGGGATAGGCGCTTATGCATCTGCCGCAGGAATCAACGGCGGACACATTACGGGTGCTCTCGGACACGCATCGGGATTCAGCTTCTATCCGACAAAAAACATAGGAGCAATCGGAGATGCCGGGATGGTCACTACTGATGATGCAGAATTGGCTTCGACTGTCAGAGCGTTAGCCAACTACGGATCTGACCGCCGCTATCACAACATATACTGCGGAAACAACTGCCGTCTTGACCCAATACAGGCAGCCATGATACGTGTAAAGTTACACCATATCGATGAAATCAATAACCGACGCAGACAAAACGCGGTTACCTACGAGACTCATCTTAATCATCCGCTTATCACCAAGCCTGTCATACCATCAGAGCCACGTGAGCACGTATGGCATCAATATGTCATCTACGCGGTCGAACATCGCGACAGCCTACAGTCATATTTGACCGCCAAAGGTGTGGGTACGGACATACATTACGCCACCCCTCCGTTACACCAACCATGTTACGCACATCTTGAATGCCGACATGATTTCGCGGTCACCGACCGTCTGGCTGAGGGTATCCTCTCTCTACCAATCTCAGAGATGACATCTACCGATGACATAAAAGAGATCTGCGACATCATCAACAGCTTCAAACCATAGCGATGAAAAAATTCATACTCGTGCTTGCCATCGCCATAGGAGTGGCATGGACAGTGCGCAATTACGATAATCAGACTCCTGAGGGATGCTATACAGACGCTTCAGAATTGACTTTTGTAAAGATGCCATCTGACATACCTTCTCAGATTAAGGAATACGCGAATTATACGGTTTCATTCAATTCAGAGACACATATACCCAACTGGGTGGCATGGACTCTTGAAGGGAAGAACACCAACGGACAGGTGAAACGGTCCAACAAATTCTGGACTGACGAATCAGTCAAAGGATGCGCACAGACCTCCGATTACCGCAATACGGGATATGACCGTGGGCATATGGCTCCGGCTGGTGACATGAAATGGGACAAGACTGCAATGGACGAATGCTTCTCCTTCGCAAATATCGCCCCTCAAGCCCACACCCTCAACAGCGGCTCTTGGGGCAAACTCGAAGAAAAATGCCGTCAGAGAGCCGTTGCCGACAGCATTGTCGTAATAGTCTGCGGACCGATTCCTAATGAAGAGCCGATAGCGCATATCGGATTGACAGGAGTAGCCGTGCCGCAACGGTTCTTCAAGGTCATACTGTCACCTGCCGCCCGTCCGTCGAAAGCGATAGGGTTCATCATGCCTAACGGATACGTCGAAGGTGGCATGCAGCGGTGTGCCGTAAGCGTTGACAGCATCGAGTCGCTGACAGGTTACGACTTCTTCTCGGCGCTCCCCGACGATATAGAGTCACAAGTAGAATCACAATGCAATTTCCCACAATGGAGCCATACCCGCAGATGACAAACGATGACACCATATGTGCCATATCCACGCCTCACGGATGCGGAGGCATAGCCGTGATACGCATAAGCGGACCTCTTGCCATAGATGTAGCATCCAAAATCTGGCGTGGAAAAGACCTTGCACAATCCGCAACCCACACAGCACATCTCGGCACCATTATTGACCAGAGCGGCGACACTATCGATGAGGCTGTCGCGACTGTATTCCGTGGTCCGCGCTCGTTTACTGGCGAGGATGTCATCGAGTTGAGCGTGCATGGATCCGTATATATACAGAAACGAGTGATAGAATTATTGCTTGATCAGGGCGCACGTCTTGCCGAAGCTGGAGAGTTTACTCGAAGGGCGTTTGCCAACGGCCGCATGGACCTGGTACAGGCTGAAGGTATCGCCGATGTCATCGCTTCACGCAACGAAGCCTCCCACCGCGTAGCCATCTCTCAGATGAGAGGAGTATTCTCGTCACGCATCCGAGAGCTTCATGACCGGCTGCTGGAAATGGCATCTCTGCTGGAACTCGAACTGGATTTCAGCGAAGAGGACGTTGAATTTGCCTCACGCGAGAAACTTATATCCCTTGCCGAAGAAATACATGCCTACGTGACACGTCTGGCAGATTCTTTCTCCCGTGGGAGAGTCATCAAAGAAGGTATCCCAGTGACCATTACAGGAGAAACGAACGCGGGCAAATCCACCCTGCTCAACAGCATCCTCGGCGAGGACAAAGCCATAGTCAGCGACATACGCGGCACCACACGCGACAGCATCGAAGACACCATATCAATCGGCAGCCACCTGTTCAGATTCATTGATACAGCAGGACTCCGCGACACCTCAGACCCCATAGAAAGCATAGGCATATCGCGCGCCATTGACAATATCGCCAAGGCATCCATAGTCATCTGGATGATTGACAGCACCTCCACCCTCTCGGCAGCTGAAGAGTCTTGGGCACGTATCGCCCCAAAGCTCCAAAGCCATACAGACCTTGTCGTGTTCATCAACAAATCCGACATCAACCCCGCATCCTCAGAGTTCAGGGAACAATTCGCCACAACCATCACACTGCCCGCAGACACCCATTGGCTCACAGGCAGTGCACAATCAGAGACCGACATAACAAGTCTGCAAGAAATCCTCACATCCATCGCCGCCGAGACCACCGCCCCCGACGGAGACATCACCGTCACCAACATCCGACATCACCAGTCACTCACCGCCGCCGCCCAGTCCATCAGCCGCGCCATCGACGCCCTCCGCGCCGACATCCCCGGCGACCTCGTAGCCCAAGACATCCGCGAAACCCTCCATCACCTCTCCACCCTCACCGGCTCCATCACCACCCCAGACCTCCTCACCCACATCTTCTCCCACTTCTGCGTCGGCAAGTAGCCTATTGGTTATAACTGGAGCCATCTGGTGTAAAACATTGAAAAGTCGCTCGTTATCGGGCGGCTTTTTTCATGCTCATACCTCTTTATAACCGCTTTTCATCCCTTTTTACCTGTGTTTTTGTACCCGATTTGTAGCAAGTCGGTCAATCCCGTCAATGCGTGCCGCAAGGTCGTGGACGATTTGCACATAGTTGCACACCATTGCACGCGCTTGCACACTTTTAACAGAATATTAACAGAATTAAAACGTAAAAAAAGGATGAGTAGCACTATTGAAATCACCAAGACTTGCGAGTGGTGTGGCAACAAGTTCATCGCTCGCAAATGCACAACGCGATATTGTTCCAAGCGTTGCGCGGAACACGCTTACAAAAATGCCAAGCGAAAGGAGCATGTAGCCAAGGAACAGACGAAAGCATCCCAGCCTAAGAATGTTGAGGAAAGCCCTTTCATGACTCCGAGTCAATGCGCTCTACTATTAGGAGTAAGTCGAAGGAGCATCTACAATTATCTCGCATCGAATTCCATCCCTTGTTTCCAATTCAGGGGGAAGACTCTCATAAGCAGAGCAAGTCTTAATGCTCTTTTTGAAGGTACGCACCAATACAACATGCGGCCTACAAAAGAGAAAGAACCCATCACAGAGTTCTACACCTCAAAGGAGGTGCAGGAGAAATACGGCGTGTCCAATTCGGGAATGTATAAGATTGCCGAGCGCGAAGGCTGGCCGAAGACACAGAGCCGTGGCAAGACGCTCTGGAGCCGGAGTCATGTTGACCGTTATTTTGCGAAACAACAGCCAAAGGAGGAAATATCCGAATGGTACACCGTGGCGGATATTCAAGCCAAGTACGGCATGACCCTGTCTGCCATCTATACGCTCGTGTCGAAAGAAGGGATCCCGAAGAAAAAACAGGGAAATTATGTGATATACTCTAAATATCATTTCGATTTGGCGAAAGGTCAGGTGGCACCAAAGGAGCCGGAGTATTACACCTATCCCGAAGCGATGGCGAAATATAATCTGACCCGCGACCAGCTTCACCATTATCTGAAGTACCACAGCATCACCCGTGAGAAGAAAGGCAAATACACACTGATTCTCCGCTCTGAGCTTGATTCTCTGCTTGGTTCTCCTGAGATTTAGCCCGTGGAGACGGTTTTGAGAAACATTGGAACCGCCTGAGACGGCATTGTTCCCCTTTGTTTCTCCCGCTACTTTTGTAACTGATTTTCAACCATCAAACCCATAAAAGCAATGACAAACACCTGCACCAAAGTGTTCCTCCGTCGTCGTCCGTATGTCGGAGGAAAAGTATCGCTCTACCTCGATTATTATCCGGCGATACGCAATCCCCACACCAACAAGATGACACGCCGTGAAACCCTCGGCATAGTCATCTATGCTGAACCGGCCAACGAGATGCAACGCCGTTTCAATCAGGAAATGGAAGAGAAAGCCGAGGCTATCCGTTGCATCCGTTATCAGAGCCTTATCAACGAACAGTTCGGATTCCTTGACAAGGCAAAACAGAAGATGGACTTCCTCGCCTACTTCGAGAAGAAAGCGAAGAGCAAGTATGACAAATGGATGTGCGTCTATCTTCATTTCAAGAAATTCTGCGGCGGTAACTGCACATTCGGTGATGTTACAGCCAGCCTGTGCGAAGACTTCCGTGAATATCTGCTCTATGCCCACAGCCTGCGTCACCCGGATAAGAAGATACCACTCTCCAACAACTCGGCAGCGGGCTACTGGTCAACATTCCGTTGCCTGCTGAAAATGGCATACAAGGAAAAGTATCTCACTGAAAATGTAAATGACTTCCTCGAAGGCATCAAGTGGCAGGAGGTTAAGAAGGAGTATCTGACGCTCGACGAGATGAAGATTCTCGATGCAACTGAATGTGAGGTGCCTGTTCTCAAACGAGCATCAATGTTCGGGCTGTTTACCGGGCTTCGTCTCAGTGACCTGTTGCAACTGCGCTGGGAAAACATCGAGCGTAGCCCTGATGGCGGCTATTGCATCCGACTCTGCACTGAGAAAACCGATACCGAAGCGACTCTCCCTGTCAGCGATGAAGCCCTCAAATACTGCGGCGAGCGAGGCGAAGGACTAATCTTCAAAGGTTTCCGTCGCTCTATGGCTCAACAACCATTTAAGAAATGGGGTAAGGCAGCGGGCATCGAGAAGAAACTTTCGTTTCACTGTCTCCGTCACTCATTCGCAACCATCCTTATCTCGTTGGGCATCGACGTCTATGTTGTGTCAAAGATGCTGACGCACCGGAGCGTCAGAACCACGCAAATTTACGCCGACGTGGTCAGCGAGAAGAAACGCGAGGCATCCAACGCCATCACCCTGAAATAATCCATTATTTTTCAAGTAAAGCCATCTCGCATTCCCGTGGGATGGCTTTATTATATTTCTGCTGAACAATAGGAAGTGAAATAGTGTTTTAACTTTGTTTGTTAAACTCATCAAATTTTAAGACTTATAAGATTAAACAACCACCGTATGAAAGACCTATTCAAAGGCCATCATCCCTGGCTGCTTGTGCTGGTGATTGCGGTCGATATATTTTCGGCTTTGGTCATCCGCCATTCCATCCTGACCAAAGGAGAATCAGAATTCAATGCCAATGTGTTCTTTTGCCTTATTATAATCGGCGGACTTGCGTTGTATGCAATCCTCGTTGAGTTTCTCTCAGGTCAAGATATGCCGTTAATCGGCGAGAAAAAGGGAAAAGAGGAAATGGTAAAAGTTCCAGCGTCCCAACCAATCGCAGAAGAAACATCCGTAGAACGACCGACAGTTCCGCTTGAACAGGCTCCTATATCGCGCGATGATTTAGAGCAGATAATGCGCAATGTAATGTCTGACCTGAAACGTGAGGTTGCAGTTCCGACAGGAGCAACAATTACAAAAGACGAAGATGGCATTGTATCTGTAAACATCAACGAGATGAAAAATTCGGCAAGCGAACTCGTCAGAACACAGGAAGACGCCAAGTACAGATTCGCTTGTGAGTACACAATGAAAGTTCTTGGCAGTTATATCAAACAGCGAGACATTCCGACCCTTCTTTTCCGTCTGGGATTATTTCAGCGAGCCTCCACACCTAACTGGGACCCTCGAAGTTCCGAAGATATTGAAGCTAGAGGCAAAATTCAGAGAATCGAGGTTTCCGCACCGGTCGAGAAATGGGCATTGCTGCACTACGGATGGAATATAGGCAGACTCTTCGGAAAACAAAACAACTTCACCACTCACTTTCTGAAAACCACTTTCCACTATCATCTCGATGGTCTTTCAGACAATCAGCTTCCAAAGAAACTCAAGCAGAATCCACTTCAGGGAGTAATCAAAATCGAAGAACGCTTTGACAATAATTTCTCGATTGAAGAGTATCGTCTTTCAAACGACGTTCAACAATCAGAAGTAATCGAGGATACAAAAGCAAGTCTTATCTCGGAAGACGCTGAACCGGCGACCGTAGCTCAAACAATCGAGACTCCTCATGAGGGAACAGAGCCCATTACTCCAATCCAAACAGAAAATCGACCAGTGAGAATGCCTCCGCTGTTTGAAGACGAAGAAAGGCCCGATGACGACGATGAATGGGACAACGAGGACGACGACTACTCTAATGATGATGAGGAAGAAGATGAAGACGATGAACCCATGACTGAAGAGGAATTTGATAATTTCATTGACCGGCAGATGAAAAAAGGCAAAAATTCAAGATGCCTTGATAATGAACTTCTCGCCGGTTAAAATTCAGCAATCTCCGCCAATCTCCTACTGGAGAAGTCGTTATTATCCATCGGAGACGATTTGGAGAGGGTTTGGAGATACTTTTGAGTGCCCTTAAAGCTTATTGTTCTCCGAATATTCTCCTTATACATTTGCAACCGAAATCTTAGCCCGGACGTGCCATGTTGGCATGACGGTTTCCTAAGGTTTCGGTTGCATCATGTTCACAACACCCGTGACTTTCGACAGACTGCCCGAAGCGGTTGTCTATCTCATCAAGCGAGTCTCAGCCTTGCAAGATGAGCTACGGGAGCTGCGCAACGCGCTTGCTCCACCATCAAAAGACAGTTCTCCTTTCATCACCACAAAGGAGGCCTGTCAACTACTCGGAGAGTGCAAGAACACTCTCTATGAAAAGGCTCGCGCCGGAATCATCCCGGCATATAAGAATCCCGGCGGCAAAGCATGGCGATTCATCCGGAGCGAGCTTCTGGAATATATGGCATCCGGCAAACCGAAATCTCAGCGAGAGAAGTATGATGAAATGGTTGCCGAGATGAACAAAGGTCTGCGTCCCGGCGGTCGTAATCGCATAAGCCGTTAGCCTATGAGCGATGTGTTTACACCTCAGCTCGTGCTCGACAAAGCGATCGACCACTGCACCGCTATTACCGGCGGATTTCCCATTAGCCTCTATCCCTCCAAAATCCAACGTATCATCAGGGAGGTGAACGACTGCTATGGATTTCCAGTCGATTATGTTGCGGCTGCAATGCTGGTGGCAGTGTCGGTAGCGATAGGCAACACGCACCTTGCTCGGATGAAAGAAGGCTGGGACGAGAGCGCCATCCTGTATATGGCACTAATCGGAAGACCCGGTGCCAACAAGAGCCATCCGCTGAGTTTTGCAATGCGTCCGTTTGTGGAGCATGACTACGAACAGAACCGGATTTACGAGAAACAGTATCTGGTATATCAGGATCAACTTGATATGAGCCGGAAGGAACGTGCAGAAAAAGGTATTGAGGTCTGCATCCGTGAACCTGTCCGTCGTCGTTTTCTTGTGTCTGATATTACTCCGGAAGGTCTGAGTCTCGTCCATTCGCAGAATCGCCGTGGTCTGTGTCTCTTGTCGGATGAGCTCTCGGCATGGGTCAAGAACTTCAACCGTTACAATAACGGCTCAGAGGAACAATTCTGGCTGTCGGTATTCAGCGCCAAGCCTACCATGTCCGACCGCAAAAGCTCGCGCAGCTCAATCTTCATCAAGCGTCCGTTTGTATCCGTTATCGGCACGATGCAAAAACGCATTCTTTCCGAACTTGCCAAAGGTGAACGCTCTGCCAACGGTTTCATTGACCGCATTCTGTTTGTCCTGCTCCGCCACGAAACTTCTACCCGGTGGTCGATGAAGTATCCGACATTCGATGTGGCCGCTGAATGGCAGCGAATTTTATCGAGGCTCATGGAATTGCAATGCACCGTTGATGAGAACAACGACATTCTGCCGGTAGCCATACCGTTTACCGAGGAGGCGATGATACGTCTGTTCAAATGGCAGCATGAACTGTCTGATATCTGCGACCGTGAGCCAAACGAGACCATTGTCGGCATCTACTGCAAACTCCAGATTTATGCCATCCGTTTCTGTCTGATTATTCAGATGGCACGCTGGGCGTGCAATGATGCCGGAAAGGATATGATTGACCTCATATCTGTTGAGCGGGCCATTTCTCTCGCCGAATATTTCAAGGAATCAGCCGTTAAGGTTCAGACAATCCTAAAGGAGTTGTCGCTCACTGCACAGCAGTTGGCAATAGTCAGCGCACTTCCTCAGGAATTTGAGACCGGAGAAGGCATCGCCATTGCAAAGGCAAATGATATGGCAGAGCGCACCTTTATGGAATTCCTAAAAAACAATCTTGGCAAATTATTCCAGAAGTCCTCGCATGGCAAATATCTTAAACTCTAACTCCATGCAGCTTCCGCAGTTCCGGCAGTTTTGTCAAGCAAACTGCGGAAACTGCAAAAACTGCACCACACAAATCTCATAATTAATGCTATGAATAATCATAGATTCATTCTCCAGCCCTATAAAGGGGTCGGAAGCCGTCACTGTTGCCCTTCGTGCCACAAGAAACGCTGTTTTAGTCGCTACATAGACACCGAGAAACAAATCTCGTTTCCTGATGATGTCGGCAGATGCAACCATGAGCAAAGTTGCGGTTACCACCTTACTCCAAAGGAATACTTTGAGCGCAATCTGCAATCAAAGCCACAGCACCGAGCTTTCACAGCTCCGTCAGCATGGCGAGCCAAGCCGACCGAGCAGCAAAAGCCGACATCCTTCATCGCGTCAGAGACTGTTTCACAGACTCTGCACGGATATGAGAAGAACAACCTCAATTTGTTCCTCCGCTCCAAGTTCGGAGCCGAGGAAACCCTACGACTGATGAAAGACTATCGTGTAGGCACCTCAAAGCACTGGCCCGGATCATGCGTGTTCTGGCAGACCGATATCAACGGTAGTATTCGCACCGGAAAGGTGATGCTTTACGATGCCGAGACAGGCAAGCGCGTGAAGGAGCCATTCAACCATGTAACATGGGTTCATTCGTTGCTCCGACTGCCTGACTTCAATCTGCGTCAGTGTTTCTTCGGTGAACATCTGTTGCCGATGAACAGAGGCAAGCCTGTCGCCATTGTCGAGAGCGAAAAGACTGTACTTGTGGGAGCATATTATCTGCCGGAATATGTATGGCTGGCAACAGGTGGTAAAAACGGATGCTTCAATACTGATGCACTCCATGTTCTCCGAGGCCGTCAGGTAATTCTGTATCCCGATATAGGCGCGACCGACCAGTGGCGGCAGAAGCTGAATTTGTTACGCAGTCTCGATATCGAGGCAAGTATCTTCAACTACCTTGAAGAAGTTGCCACTGATAACGAGCGAACAGCAGGACTTGACATTGCAGACTATCTCCTGCAAATCGAACCCGACCAGGCAGTGCTGCAAACTATGATTAGAAAAAATCCGATGTTGCAGAAACTCATCGACGACTTGCAACTCACCCTCGTGTCTGTTGAACGGTACACCCCGGATACTGATGCAATCAACAAAACCTCAACACCCTCAAAACAATGAAAACCACAAAAACATCCACAACCACTGCATCCAAGTCAACCAAGTTGACCGATGCACCCGAAATCCAAGTATCAACCTCTAACCCCCAAATTATTATGCAACCCGATAACTCTACCAACTCCAATCCCGCAGTCAACAGCGACAACGCTGTTAACAGCACCACCACTGCCAACGCCGTTGCCAATGAAAATCTGTTTGGCAACGAGCATACTTCAACCGAGGCAACAGCCATAACTGAGCCGCCGAAGCAACAGCGAATCGGCAAGCAACAGCGCAAATCGGACTTCGCCGAGTTCAAGGCAACCTATCTTGTGCCGTCAAAGCTGTCAAAGCGTCATCCGGTAAACATCGATGACAGCGTATGGGAGAAGCTTGAACGCATCGCCCGCATCCTCGGTGACCGCGACACTACTGTCGGCAGCTATATCAACGCCATCCTGGTCGAGCATTTAACAATATATGCTGACGACATCGAAATCTGGCGTAAACTATGAAAATTTTCTATCTGACATCTCATAGGTCTAACGACATTCCGACCCATAGACCGTTCGGCAGTCCGACCTTTCCACCTAAGGTGCGTTGGTACCTCAGTACCTACTTCAGTACTAAATAACGTTAGTATTAACCCGACCGCAGGGAGCGGTTATCGTCAGCGCACAACTAAGAAACGATAGTGGATTAGTTGGGGATGCAAGGGTATGTTTCGGGAGGTAAAAAATTCCCCAGCCGAAACCCCTCGCATCCCGAAGGACGCTCTCTGTTCCCTGCGGTCACCATCCCCAACCCAACGAATGAGAAAGTTCAATCAGGACGCTCCCGGTGTGAAACTCCGCGGGCGACCAAAGAAAGAATCCAGTGATAAGAGAGACCGAAAAGTTTCCGTGAATTTTACCGATGCGGAGGAGCGTGAGGTGAAAGCCAAGGCCGCAGCCGCAGGTGTCAGCATTGCCGAACTGCTTAGGATCGCAGCCTTCCGGCTCTCGGTTGTTGGTCGTCTCACCGATTTTGAACGTGAAGCGATACGCGAACTGATGTATCAAGGCAAGAATCTAAACGCTCAGGTCAAGGCGTGTCAGGCTAACGCATGGCCATCGACAAAGCGAAAAGCCGAGGCTTGTCTCGATGGAATTTTAGCCACTCTCGGCAAGTTGAAAACATCAAATTCCTCATTGTTATGATAGCAAAAATACTCGCAAAAGGAGCCGCGGCCGATATTGTCGGCTACGTTATGCGTGAGTTCCACGACAAGGAGCAGTACACCGACGATACTTGGCGAGTGATAGATTCCGATGGAATTCTCGGCAACGATTACCGCCGAATTGTGGACAGTTTCGACATCGGGGCGAGTCTCAACAAGAGAATCAGCAAGCCCATCGGACATATCGCCGTGAGTTTCGACAGGGCAGATTTGCCCCGTCTCACCGATGAGTTTATGGTGCAGCTGGCTAAAGAATATATGGAATGTATGGGCATCCGGGATACGCAATATCTGATAGTTCGTCATCTCGAAACCGGCTCTCCGCACTTTCATATCGTCTATAATCGCGTCAATCTCTACGGTAAAGCCATCGACGAAAGTAATAATTTCGACAAAAGTCGTGATGCTACCAAGGCAATCAAGCTGAAATACGGATTGACTTTTTCGCCGAAAAAGAAGCTGTATGAGGATGCTATTGCCGAGATGAAGCCTAAGATTCAGGCGGCGATGTACCGTTGCAAATCGTGGGACGAGTTCCGTCGCCGCCTCGCTCCGGCAGGTATAACAGTCGAATTTTACAACGACCGCGACACAGGCAAACCGCAGGGCATACGCTTCTCAGACGGCGATTTTACATTCAACGGCTCGAAGATTGACCGTGCTTTCTCCTACAAGCGTCTTGATAAATTCTTTGCCAAGAACGCTGGGATAAGGGAGACACAGCCTCAGCAAACGGCACCGATTTCGGTAACGGCAAAAGTTAAGGAATCGCCCGTGGCGAATGTCGTAGAGAACGTAATCGAAACCGGATGTCAGGCTGTCGGCGGACTGTTCCAAGTCGGGCCCGGCTATGACCCCGAGGAAGAAGCCTTCATCCACAGAATGAAAAAGAAACCCAAAAAGAAGAAAGGAAGATCACTGTAATGGCAGATTTATACTCACTCGTCAAGAAACAAGACGAGAAGATTGATGACCTTCTCAAAGCTGCGAAAGAGAACAAGGATTTGCTCACGGGTATTGATACAAGACTGGCATCAGCTCCGGAGCGGACGTCAGGTGAACCTGCGGTGCCCGACAAAATTCAGGTAGAATTGCCTGAGAGCATCGCCACCAACGAGTCAGTGAAAAAGCTCGTTGAGGCAGCACTCGTCAAACAAAAAGTCGATGCACTCAAAAGTCTCGACTTCTCTCAGTTCCCGAAGGAAATAGCAGAAGCCTTCGTCCAAGCCTTCAAGGACGGACTTGACAAGAACGTCGCTAAGGCCCTTCATATCGGTATCCGGAATGAGTTCACAAGCCAGATTAACGGACTCAATGAATCCGCAAAGCGACTCACAGACCGGATGTATAGCATCGTCAACGGTGCTATATGGGCGGCAATCCCCAAATGGGTCTATGCCGTTGCCGTAGTCTTTTTGCTTATCGCTGTCGGCCTCGGCATCTGGTGCTATAATCTCAATCAGAAGAACGCACATCTTCAGAAAGTAGAATGGCTCTATCGTTACGAGCGCATCAGCTACGACGCTGAGGGCATCCGTAACATGATGCTCCGCGAAGAGGCGATGATGGTGGGCAACCGTCAGGAGCAGGACAGCATAAAAGAAATGACTATCCGACTCGAACGCCGCAAACGCGCCGAGCGTACCCATGTCTATTTCCGACCCTCTGACCCTTGGACACCGAAATCAGGCAATCTACTCTGGTAATTCACAAACCTCAAACTCAACAAACAATGCAATCAAATTCTTTCAATCCCATCTCGTCAGGTGCTCAGACGAGCATCAAGGCCTTCTATTATGACTTCTGCGAATTCATGGTAGACAACTATTCAGCAATTCCCGACCAGCTCACACTTGACTGGAACTGTGTCGGCGCCACCGCACGCTACCATGGACAGAACTGGGCCTTCGAGTTCCGTCTATGGGAGCATTCCAACGGACATCTCGGAATACCCGACATGACCGTCATCGTTTCCGTGTTCCACATCTCCGGGCTCGTGGCGAAACCTCAGGCAGAAACCGATGCCGTATCTTTATGGTTACGCGATGCGGCAAAAGCTAACGGATTCCGCCACATCGCCGACGAGAGCCACGGCCCCACGGACGCACCGAATCAGGTACCCGGATGCAAAATCGCTTGTTTAACCCTTTAACATCCACTCCACCCATGCAAGAAATCAAATCCACAACCCGCGACGCCATCGTGGACTTCTTCCTCGACTTTCGCGCATATATCACAGAAGTATTCGGCAGCGACCCCGATGATGCCACTCTCGACTGGAACTCCGTCGGAGCCTGCATCCACTACTTCGGCGAGGACCGTACCATTCAGTTCCGCCTGTGGGAACGCTCCGAAGGCCATCTCGGAATCCCCGACATGACCCTCATAATCATCCGCATCAGTCTCCGAGGCGCACAAGAAGTCATCCACGCTGAGATGAAAGCTTTCATCCACTGGCTGAAACAGACCGCCAAGTCGCACGGCTTCCTCCACTTCGCCGACGAAGACTGCCAGCCACTCCCCACCGGCCAAGTCCCAGGCTGCCGCATCGCCTGCATCCGCCTCTGATTCTATCCGCTAACCCTCTATAACCCTTTGACTACCGCCCCGACAAGACCAACCCTCTTGCCGGGGTGTTCTTTACATAATAATTACACAAGCATCATCCTATAGTAAATAGGCCAAATAAAGTATAATTCCCTATTATTTAGGACTTTTTCGCTTATTATGTCTTCTCTTAGTTCTGGACGAATGAAACTGTTGATAGGCATCGTCAGTCACATGAATCCCACCTCCTGACCATATACCGGTTACAACCCAAGATTCATAGAAATAGAACCATTTTGCAACCCATGGGACAATCTTTGCTACGGGCATTGTTGCATTCCATTCTATCCCATTTGGTAAATATAAGCATAACCGTTGTCTCTGTTGCGAATATATATGCGGTAAGCGGATCTCACCATCTGCTAACTCAAGCTGATCCAAAGCATATATCTTTGGACGATTATGGTTATATACTATTTTAAAATTATAATGAGGACTTGACGGCCTTGGCTGGACAACACTAGTCCAAACCCAACCATCTTTCCATTGTCTTATTACTTTCCCGTCTGGATAATTTCTCCGCAAACAGGCAAGCTGACGATAGGGAGTAATTACTTTAATCTGCATCCGTTCCGAAAAATGTTGCACCAGAACTAAGAACAGTGGAAGAGCCTAAGGCAGTAGTGAGTACCCCCGTCTTTTTTATAACACCTCCACATCCTTTATCTTGAAGTTCTCGCATATTTTCCTCCATTTTGTTGACTGCGCGTATTACAATGGTATCGCCAAACGAAGTCTTTAGACCTTTTACTCTTTCTATATATGTCTTATTTAGTAGCTCGTTCCGACCAAAGTCCCGTTCTATTTCACTTAACCATTCGAAAAATATGCGCTTTCGATTGGGATAAATTGCCCATTTATCTGCAAAATTCTCGCAACAATTGACCGGGTTTTCAACTCTATAATTTTCACCATCAAATGATATATAGCGTCTCATTCTTTCGGCAACTCCACTTATGGCTGAAACGATATCGGTCTCTCCATTATAAGCAAGAGCCGCCAAAGTAGTTATGATGCAGGAAATCGGTTTGTCTTCATTTCCTCCATATTTTATATCTCTATGACGTTTCAAAAGCATGACGACCTTTTGTAAAGTATTTTTTCCTGTGGGTTTCGGGAAAGGATCCATGCTGGCACGTAGCGATTTCGTAGAACCGACGAGTCCCCGACGCCCTTGTATTTCAAACCATAATCTGAATGCTAAGGGATTGCTTTTTAACCAGTTCCAGATATATGTAGAAGTCGCGTAATCGGACCGTTTATTATCAGTTATATATAATAGCAGGTTTTCCCATTCTGGATTCTGCATATTAAGACCATTAAGTCTTTCAGTCCAACTTTTTTCACCAGATACAGTAGCAGGAAGAATATCAACATGATATTTATCGGCTGCTTGATCTGAATTCTGTCGATACCTAAGTTTCCAACAACGCGTTCCCTCTTCATCAAGAAGTCGTCTATAAATCTCACGAGATTTCAAACGCTCGCCAACAGCATTCTTGAGTTTCTTTTGTGTCCAACCTGCAATGGAATGGACTTCACAAATCATATCTACATCTACATCATCGTCTTCATTTTGAGGGCGAATTGCAGTGCCGAGACCAATCGAACCTTGATAATGTACTGCTACTTTATGCCCTTTCAACTCGTCATCATCACTTGCATTCAGCACCTCCCCCAAAGTTTCGTAACTTCTTTGAAGGTTATCCATAATATAGGCTGGGATTTCAAGTTCTCCCACAATATTCTCTAAAAGCTGATTTAGCTCTGCGTTTTGTTCTGTTGTCATACTAATTTAATTTTCAATCTTTAATACCTTATTATAACGTTTTGTGATTCTGTCTATATCATATAAAAGCAGTGGAGCATCGGCTTTCGACATCCAAACGCGACCAAACTCCACCGCAAGAGAGTTTGGCATCGCCATATAAACATGGATTTCCTCCCCAGCGTTTCGTAATCTGATTGCATCCAATATTCTTCGAGATGTATCCCGGAATTGTTGTTGCTGCGCTTTATTTGCACACCAATTATAATTTGGCGATGAGGCTTCCACAATCCAAATATTATCAGAGATGTCTTTTAATTGATTTCTTACACAGTTAACAATAGCTTTAGCACTAATTGCAAAAATTAGTACTGGAGCTCCAACAGCCATTCTATCCGGCTCGGAAATGTAGAGTTTATCTTGATAATCAGACTTAGGCCAACTCCATGTCTCTTCAGGCTCACGATGACGCTGAAATATATGAATGGTTGTCTTATTCTCAAGTAGACTTCCTAATTTGACCAATAACGGTTGTGGAGCCAGTGCAAAAACCGAGTAATTCTGAATTTCTCGTGCCCCTTCGCTGCCATTGTACACCATTTTTCTGAAAAGATTACATAACCTAGTGGCCTCTACATTCCAAAAGGCTTCCTCGTTATCTCCAATCCCCAAATCTGTACTTTTCATATTAATTGGTTCATGATTGGCCGGATACATATGATCATCTATGACGGCTTTCCGAACTTCCTGATTGGAAATAGAAGGCATATATTCTCCAATTTTAGCGGTGTATGCAATACAATTAGTCTTGACGGAAGCAACAGTCTCTGTTACCTTCCTTATCTCATCTTCTTTAGTACGTTTTAATGTGATCAGTTGTTCCTCGGTATACACATATTTCCCTTCATGATCAATAAGTCTATGGCAGTCATGGCACAAAAGGAGAAAATTACATTCTTTGCCATCCAAAAACACAGACTTGGCTTCATCACCTCGTGGACCAGCCGCCTTAAAAGCAACGATATGTGCCAATTCTGCTAAGTTACAGTCCTCGGTCGTCAAATGATGCTCATACAATAATTTATTACAGAATTGACAACGGCCTGCACTTTTAGCAAAGATTAGACCATAAGCAAAATCACCTAGTTTTTTACGAGCTGCTTTTGCTTTAACCTCTTCAATAGAGATTTTGGGAGAGATCGAATTATTCATTTTTCTATACTTGTTATAACTTCATCTAATTGCAATAGCAATAATTCCACGACAGAAAAGCTTAGCGGCAATCAGATTTTTTTTGCAAAGATACAAAAAATACGTTCACCCTATATGAATGTATTAAAAATTTGTATTACCTTTGCAAAAAAGAATATTATGCCCAACACTAAAGGTTCTGATATCAGATACAAAATTCTAGATAGATGTCTGCGAAAAGGTGGATATTCCACACAGCGTCTAATGCAAGAAGTCAATAAATACTTAGAAGATAACGGATATCCGACAATTTCAGCATCAAACACTATTCGCCAAGATTTAGATTACATCTCTGCGAATTATCCACAAGTGGCAATTGAAGAAAAACGAATTGGTCGAAATATCACATATGGCTATAAAAAAACTGATTCATCTATCTTCCAGCTTTCGTTCAATGATGATGAACTTGCTCAGTTATCTCAGTGTATGGCAATTTTATCTAGATTTGATGGTACTCCACAATCAGATTGGATAAAAAAATTCGTTGAAAGATTTCAGTTGTCATTGCAGATTGAGACAGATTGCAGTAAGGTGGTTGGCTTCGATTGGAATAGACAGCTAAAAGGAAGAGAATTCTTCACCAAACTTTTGTCTGCAATTGTTAAAGGAACTGTTCTGCACATTAAATACAAAAGTTTCAAACGAACGGCTGCTAAAATGTATGTTGTACACCCATATTTTCTAAAAGAGTATAACAATCGATGGTTCTTACTTGGGTGGGGGGATGATAAAGACGCCCTTATTACGCTTTCTCTTGACAGGATTATTTCCCTAAAAGAACTCCCGGAAAAAACACTTCGTCCCAATGAGTCTATTAATTTTTCAGATGAATATTTTGAAGATATAATCGGAATTACAAAGAAAGACGATAGTGTACTAACGAAAATCAGATTGTGGATATCTCCACAACTAAGCCCTTATATTAAGACAAAGCCGATACATAATAGTCAAATAATCAAATCCGAAGATGAGAGAGGAATGATTATTGAGTTATATCTATATCCTAATTTCGAAATGGAACAGGAGTTTTTATCTCATGGAGAAGGATTAAAAGTTATTTCGCCAGATTCCGTCCGTAACAGAATACTTGAACGCTTAAAGGCAACCTTGGATAATTATTAGAACTTCATTGGATTATAACCATTGTGTTCCTTAATGAGCATCTAAATAATTGATATAGTGACTGACATAAAGACGCGAGAAGAGAGGAGCCGAAATATGGCGGCTATCAAATGGAAAGATACGAAGCCGGAGATGATTGTGCGCAAGGATCTTTTCTCCCGTGGTATGCGTTTCCGTGTTCAAGTCAGAAAACTACCGGGGAATCCGGATATTGTTCTGCCGAAATACAAGACCGTCATTTTCGTCAACGGATGCTTTTGGCATGGGCATGAGGGATGCAAGTATTTTCGGTTGCCAAAGTCCAATGTAGAATTCTGGAAAGAGAAGATTGAACGCAATATTGCCAGAGATGTTCGCAACGAAACGGAACTGAAAGCCCTTGGTTGGCGTGTAATCCGAGTATGGGAGTGTGAAATCAAAACTGTTAAAGGGAGAGAGGAGTATCTTAAACAACTGTATAACTGCATTGTCAGGCCGACTCATTCATATTTTATCGAGTCTGAAACCGATGAACCCTCCATGGCTGCCGAACCTGAATCAGAGCACATTTATGGCAAAGACAAGGATTTTTAACTTTGATGTGTCAGTTTTTGCCCATGCCGTTTATTAACTTTGTCAACAATAGCCAAAGTCCCGAAAAAAATTCGTAACTTTGCAATCCAAACTGCGCTTGCGCTGACAAAGGCCAATCTATGTAAGTAATAACTTATATACATCATATTAAGGAACTTCCTTGTAGCCGCAAAAGGGTTTGGTCGCCCGTCAGCTCTACTTGGAATTTCCTTTTTAGGCTATGAACTATTCGAGCTGGAACGATATGTTGTGTGATCACTTCTTCAAAAACGAAGACGTGATGGTCTTTTTGTCCATTGATAAGGAAGAGCTTATTTGCCTTGGATTAAAATCCGAAAAAATTCATAGAGAGATCGAATTAATCGAAGCAAACAAAAACGAACAAATCGACCACCGAGCTTACGTGTGGGCTGATTTTATGCGCTTGTTTATGTCGATTAAGACAAAGAAACAATTCCTCACAGAATTCAAACTGAGAATTAGCGAAAGTACTACAATTAAAGATAACTCAAGACCTACAATATTTCCATTCCTATCTCTATTCTTCATCTCCTTAAGTTTTGATTCCGACTTAAGTTCCGCAGCATTTTATCCTAAAGTCAATACCTTTTTGACAACAAATCATATCATAGGTCATGGCGAAAAGATTGGCACCACAGATTTAGCCAATCTAAATCCGTCTCTTGATATGATGTGGTATAATCTTAGTGAATGGGCTTTTTATAACGGGTACTTTTTTGTTCCGAAGTATACACGTACATCGAATCGAAATAAGTACGCCGAACCATTTATCGCAGAACTGCTATTTCCATTTAATCGCCGAGAGCAATTAAAAACAGTCTTTATTAAAAGCGGACTTACTCCAGACGAGAATATATCCGAGGACCGGATTATTCGCATTTTTAATGACAATTACTATATTATCGGTCTTACACGTGCTAAAATGAAGCAATGGGTTTCCGACTATCGAATAGCTTTAATCAATGAGTTCCGTAAAATATACGGTCGATGGGATGGAACAGCACGTGTTGAAAACCGTACTGATTCATCGAGCCAGGTAAGATATGATGGTTCAAACTACGGCTTCTATCTTGGATTCGATCAAGAAAGAGGTGGTAATTTCAAATTTTTTCTTTTACCTTACATCCCAAACTCGGAGAACGCAGAAGAATACTGTTTCGTTAATTCTGGGAATAACAACGAGGCTTATGAGTTTTATATAAAGGCAAATGGATTCGCTTCATCAACATACAGGAAAACAGATAATATTCTTGAAGCACTGCTACACAAGAAGAAGATAGTTTTCGTAGATGAATACGATTCAAAAACAAACCTGATTTTTAATCCTGCTGACCTTTATGTATTTGAGCGTTCATTTAACTCATTAATATCTCGATGCACATTTACAAAAGGAGGAAGCTATTTCATAATGATATCAACTGAAATATTTTCTCAAGAGCGCTATCACAACTGGCTTTCGAACAACAAGGCAACTGAACTACCTTTACCTGCTTTAAGTAGCGCATATCACATGTTCTATATCGAAAATGCGCAAAGTGCATTAGAGGATGATTCTAAGCTCTCTTTCAAAAAAAGTAAATCACTTAAAATCTCCAATACAATAGTTCTCGGCAAGGTTGAGAACACATATCTTGTACCATCAACATTCCCAATCTATTTTGACATTTCGGGTATAGACATCAGTACCGATTCGGTTCGGGCTGTATCAATTGATGGATCTAATAGATACTCATTTGACATCAAATACGATGCCAACTCACAGAAATGGATTTTCCCTGTTATTCAGCATTATTTTGCAAAAGATAAGACATATCAGATCTTTTGTAATGACCAGCCGTTATCATATTCGAAATTTCGATTTGTTGACTTCTCCTTAATCAAAGATAGCGACTATCAAGAAATTTCTTTTGATATATTTGGTGATGAATCTATAGAGAATCCATTAGTGACCGGCTTACAAATCAACGATACAATTTACATGAATGTAAACGTTGAACTTCTCAAATTAAACATGAAGTCGGGAGAACCACCTATTATAAGGAACTCGAAATATTTGGCAAATGATTATATTCTTTATGGAATTTCATCACAGCCAAATATCTCTAAAAGTGATATTAAAGATTTCATACTTGTTCTTTTCGCCAATAATGTTATTGACGAAGTATCTGTTGGAAACAAATATGAAATTAACCATATCTTGGAATACTATACCTCGCTTGGTTATCTCAATTATACTTATCGAGACGGTAAATACGTCATTGCTGTTAATAAACCAACAATTATTTGGCTGCCGCCCAATTTTAAGAAAACATCTGGGTGCGTAACGTCATATAAATGTACGGAACAAAATTTTAAATTCCTTGTTACTGGAGCGCGAACCCCCGGCTTTATTGAACATCTCATTAAGGTCTGCGCCTCTAATAATGTAAAGGTAGACATAACTCAACCGGAAAACCCACTTTTCCCACAACGGATTATTCTTTGGGCTCAAGATATTTCCGACATTGAAAGAGTCGCTTCACAAGCTAAGCTTTACTTCCAAAAATGCATCTATACTAATGCGCTAATCAAACGCTTAGGTTCGGTAGATGATTATACCGACCAGGTTAGACAATATCCTTCCGAATTAGTATATGAAAACGTCTCCTTATTCAGGAAAATAGACTACAGTAAACTCGCTCATCTATTCAAAGAAAAGAACGGGTTTATTCCGAATAAAGATATTATCGTTACTGATGTAGAAAAAATTGATAGGACTCATGATGTCATTAGTTACTTCTTTGGACTTCCCAGCGAAGCTACTATACTTTGGGATGAAGGCATCCATTATCCGATAAACAAGTATTGGTCACATCTTATTGGTGCCTCATTTTCTAATGCTTCAATTATAAGGTTTGACAGTGATTCGTACACGCTTACTATGCCATCGCAAGTTAAATTGCCATTGTTATATAATCGTGCATTATCCCTTATTAATGCCGAGCCACAAGACTCAGATGGTGGCAATAATTCATATAGACTAATTGTCAACCCTCTGTTAGATAAGATTGATCCGAAAGAAATTTTATCCAAACTCAAACAATTATGAGTAAATTCCTGCTTAATCCTGTCCGGTCATTCGAGAAGATAAAGGACAACTACATCCTTTATACGAAAACTGCTTTCGGTACGCGATTCAAAGAAGACATCGCTGATTTCGAAAGTTTTGAATCGGAACGAGAACGACTGTTAAGAACCGACCAGGTTCTTAGTAGAGAAGTTTGGATTGAACCATTGCCCCCATATGCATACGTCAATAGGGGTAATGATTATATTCGTGTTTCATCGTTAACAACGGAAGACCTTCCCGGACTTAATAATAACGCTTTAAATTTATTCAAAGATTTCTTATTAAGAGGTCTTATGCAAGGGAACTTTCCCTTATATCATCACCAATTTCAGATGCTTCAACAAGCATCTTCAGGCATCGATTCAATCATCACATCCGGTACCGGTTCTGGTAAAACGGAGTCATTTCTGTTACCATTATTTGCCGATATAATTAATGAAGCGGAAGCCGAATGGACACCCAAAAGCGATACCGAGCATTACAAAATTAATGACTGGTGGAATAAATCACGTTTGCCAGAATCAAATTTTCTTTCATTTGACGAAAGAAATTTAGGGCATATAACTGATGAAGTTCTCCAGAGGTCAGTTAATGACGGACATATTCCGGCTTTACGTGGATTGATTATATATCCGATGAATGCGCTTGTCGAAGATCAGATGACTCGACTTCGCAAGGCTCTTGATAGCGATGAAATTCATGATTTCTTTGAAAACGGAAATCATTCGCTAAAGGGACATCGTATATTTTTTGGGCAATATAATAGCTCAACTCCTGTTTCGGGACTATTTGAAAGGTCAAATAACCCCGATGTTGAGAAAGGATTAAAAGTACGTCGGGATCGAATGAAACAGCGTTTGAAAGATGCTATGATAGATCTTGAAAAACAAACGCTACGGATACAGCAATGGGTTGACTCAGCCCCGACAGAAGAAGAGAAAAAGAACAGGGCCGACCTTCAATATACTTTTAAACGTGCCTTTGGCAAAAATGATACTGCCTCTGCTGAAATGCGGTCGCGTTTCGATATTCAGGAAACGCCTCCAGACATTTTAATAACCAACTACTCGATGTTGGCTATCATGCTTATGCGTACTGAGGAAGCAGCCATTTTTGATAAAACACGAGCTTGGTTAGAAGGTGAAACAGATAAAGAAAATCCTAAAAGGATTTTTCATCTTGTTATTGATGAATTACACCTTAATCGCGGAACCTCCGGAACGGAAATTGCTTATCTCCTTCGTCTTGTCCTAAGTCGTCTTGGGCTGACTCCGAACAGTAAGCAATTACGTATTCTTTCTTCGTCTGCGTCTTTGGATACTACAGGCGAGGAAGGCATCCAAAGTATAAAATTCCTGAAAGAATTTTTTGGTCGCGACTTCTCTAATAAAAATATTGTTGAAGGTCGTGGAGTTGATTTATCGGATGAAGATTCTAGCCATTCCAAGTTACCTGTTGAACCATTTATTCAGTTGGGTTCGCTATTCGCCGAAAAGCCTGAATTATTCGACAATTTAGATAATCCTGAAGTTTCCTCTGTCCTATCCAAAATGTCAGATAAACTGTCGGACCAATTCGGAATAATCGATAATTCAACCAATGTTATAGAACGTTTCCTCAATATTCTAAACTCACGAGAACTCGCGTTAGCAAAACGGCTCAACGACGTATTTAACTGCGGTGAATATGGGACAAATCGAGCTATTCCGTTTGCAGAAAACCCAGAAGATAACAACATCCTTGATCAATATTTCCTCAATCTTTTTGAAGATTTGGATGATATTGGAATGAAACGAATGGCCGGCGAGGGTTTAATCGTCGCCAGAGGCCTTTTTGATATTTACAAGGGTAAACTCAAAAGACCAGTGAATATACCTCGCTTACGTTTTCATTTCTTCTATAAAAATGTTGGTGGGCTTTGGGCGACAATCGACACATGTGACTGGTCTATCAATAGGCCAGTCGGTCGACTACACAATGAGCCAAAGCTTGTTGACGAGCTGGATGATAAACGAGTGTTGGAATTGTTGTATTGCGAAAATTGTGGTGCTGTTTTCTACGGTGGCAAACGCGCAGTAGATGATTACGGCACGACAAATTATATATTACCAAATTCAAGCAATATAGAGGCATTGCCCGAACAATCAACACAGCCAATCGTAGATAGACGTTCATATGAAGACTATGCTATTTTCTGGCCTGTTGATTCTTTGGATGAAACGTTTGGCACAGAAGAATTTGACATCTATAAGCATCTTACTGACCTGGATGTAAACATGAAACATCGAATGTCTCTAGGCTCTGCTAATACCACAACCCCCTACGATTGTCGGTGGGAGCGCTACCACATAAATAAGTTCTCTGGAGAACTTAAAAGAGGTCATACACCAGATTTAGAGAATTATGTAAATGGCTATTTGTATGAAGTTGATGTGACACCAATCCATCAACTTGCAAACTCTCCAGCGCTTCCCACGCATTGCCCTTGCTGTGGAGCAGACAGAGGTAAATCAAAATCCCGCCCGGCTGCGATTCGAGGTTTTAGGGCTGGTTTTGCTAAATCTACTCAAATATATGCCAAGGAACTGTTTAACCAAATTCCAACGGTAAACACCCCTAAGCTCGTTACGTTTTCTGATAGTCGAGAGGACGCAGCATCAATTGCAAATGGAATTGAGCGTGAACAATTCCTCGATTTAATGAGAGAGCTTTTCCTTGAAGCGTGTGTCAATTCCAATTCTGAGGAAATTTCTGCTTGCCAGGCTGAAATCACAGAGATCCAGAATAATATTAATACTTTGGAAGGAGTGGGCAATTCCTCGTTGCAGAGTATGATAAACGGCCTCCGTAATAAATTAGAAACAAAACAAAAACAGCTCAATACACTCAAAACATATACGAAATTCTCGGATGTCATTTCATCTACAAATGTATTTGACTCGCAGTTATACTCGAGATTTTTTGAACTTGGTGTGAATCCAGCAGGATGTGATTGGGAAGTTCAAAAAATTAAGCAAGTACCTTGGTTCGACATTCCAAAACATCGAGCCAATAATGAAATTCTATCCGAGTTCAAAGAACGCTCACTACCGGCAATTAAAGCCCAAATAAGCAATCTTTTCTTTGGCAGATTATATTACGGATTAGAGTCGTCTGGAATCGGCACTGTATGTGTACAATTGACCGACGCAGATTTACGTAACGTTATATCGTCACATAATCTCCCAATTACACCAAATATTCTTCGAGAGATTGTTGATACAGTCACTCGATTATTGGGTGAGCGATTTAGATATACTCCAAACATATATGATCTCACTGGCGCAAATAATAATCGGCCAATGAGATTCACTGACCTACCGAGAAAACATCCAGTACGACGTTATCTTGATAAATGTGCAAACCTACATCGAATACCGATTGTAAATGCACGTCGAAAAGAAGATTGTTGCAATCCTTTAGGAGAAGCCATGGCGATTTGTCTTACCAATTCCGGTAATCCAAATTTCTTCATCAACTGCGATACACTGGTTATCCGTAGAGCACCTGAAGATGGTGTTATATACCAATGTCCTCACTGCAAGAAAAACCACTTGCATCTTTCCGGTGGAATTTGTTCTGGTTGCTATCGTCCTCTCAGTAATCCTAATAGAATAGAATTAAAGAAAGTATGGGATTCTAATTACTTGCTTGTTAACCAAGTCGAGAACAGAAAGCCTTTGCGCCTCCACTGTGAAGAATTAACAGGGCAGACAGACAATCAAGCTGAGCGTCAAAGACACTTCCGCGATTTTATCATAGCTGAGAACGTCCAAGATGAAGAGCTTCTTAAACGAGTTAAAGGGATTGACATTCTTAGCGTTACAACGACTATGGAGGTCGGCGTAGATATAGGTGCATTACAAGCTGTAATGCTTGCCAATATGCCACCTCAACGCTTCAATTATCAGCAACGTGTTGGCCGAGGTGGTCGACGCGGACAATCATATTCTATGATCTTAACATTATGTCGAGGTCGTAGTCATGATGAACACTTCTTCCACAATCCCCACCAAATAACAGGAGATAAACCACCTACACCGTTTCTTTCTATGGACGAATACGAAATCGCCCAACGTCTATATGATAAAGAAATTCTATATTATGCGTTCCGCTCCCTTTCAGAGAGGTTAGACGGTAGCACCCACGGAGAATTTGGACCAAAGAACGGTTGGTCATTGTATCGCCAACATATTTCTAATTGGCTGACTTCACATGACGAGGTGTTGTTCAGCATTGCGAATGTAATTACTGAGAATCCGGAATTTATCGGCCGTCTTGTCACCCACGTACGTACAGAGTTGGTAAAGATGATCGATGAAGTTGTTGGCAACCCTGAAATCACATCAGATGATTTAGCTGAATGCTTAGCCGAAGGAGGCATCTTGCCGATGTATGGCATGCCAACTCGTAATCGTGAAATGTATACCAAATTGATGGAGTACACCTCACAGCGTCAACATGATTTATCATCAGTATCGCGCGATTTACAGATGGCTATTACTGCCTTCTCTCCGGGTAGTCAAATAACCAAAGATAAATCAGTCTTTACCTCTATAGGATTTTCCCCCGCATCACTCATTGTTGAGAACGGAATACTTAAGACACGCGGTGGAAACCACGTCCGCGCATTTACAATGGAAAGGGAACTTTTAAAATGTTCTCGGCCCGGTTGCCCATTCTTTAAGACTGTTGAACCAAATTCGCTTAACGAAGATATTGCGCTAAGCCGAGATGAAGAAGAAACTTGTGAATACTGCGGAAGCCCAGTTGAACACATTAAGCTCCGCACCCCCGCTGCGTTTATCACAGATTTAACACCAGGCGATAACCGCCAATCTGATTCTGACACGTCTGTCAAACGTCGCGGAGTAGTATCGGAAAGTAATACTTCGGAAACTCCATCTACAGTACGAGATAAACGTTATGAAATCTCTATTGCAAAGAAAGATTTTACATGGAGAATTTCTGATAACGACATCGAGGGAGGATATTGTGATGCCACATACATACAGCCACAATGGGGCACAATTTACTCTCGCGTCCCGTTATGGATAGCTAATCCTGTGCCTTCAAATACTTCTCAAAGCATAGAGTCTCGCGCCGAAATTAAACATAACGGGAATGATTATGTATCAAAATTCCAAAAGAAGCGAGATGTAACTCTTGAGAATATTCGACTTGCTGCACAGAAAATCACTAACGTTTTCAAACTTAAACCAGCTTCAGAGGTTGCCGGCATAGCTCTTAATCCATTTCAGTTCGATGAAATCAACGGGCGAAAAGTTCTTAGGTTCGCTTCTCAAGGCGTTAGAGCTGCATACTATTCTCTGGCTTTTATCCTCCAAAGAGCATTGGCAGCAAATCTTGATATTGATCCCGTTGAAATTGACGTTGTCGAACCGCAAAAGGCCGGAAACGTGGGACAAATCGTGCTATCTGATGAATTGATGCATGGTAGTGGATTTGTTGTGCATCTTTACAAATATTTTGAGGATTATGTAGACCAAATACTAAATCCGAAGAAAGGCTCCATGTTTGATAACATGATAAGCGAATCGCACTCTAAAATTTGCGACTCATCATGTTATGAATGTCTTTCTAATTACAGTAATATGCCGTATCACGGTCTCCTTGACTGGAGACTCGGAATGTCCCTACTACGCTACCTGACCGATGAGAACTATAACATTGGTATAACTGGTAACTATAACTACCTGGAGCTAATTACTTGGAGACAGTCTACTTTCGACCTGCTCAAAACTCTATATAAGAGTTTCTTCAGAGATGATAATTTTGAACTCGAAGAAGAAGCCGATTTATCATCCTGGGACTATTTGCCCTATATCAAAGTAAACGGAGTCTATATTATAGGTGTCCATCCCCTGTGGAACAATGACGAAACAAACGAGATTCTTAACGATACATGTTATGAACTTGGCGTTTCGGTGGATAATGTTGCGACCATAGATTCTTTTAATCTACTTCGACGATTAGGAAACTGCTACGAGGTTATAATCTCAAAAGTGCGCAATGGATAATATCCCACATATTAAGAAACTAGCTGAATATATTAAGCCTATAAGCATCCTTTCTCCGAGTTCTTTCCTAAACTCGAAGAAAGGATGCATGTTGTACACTATTCTTTCGAAATCTGTTCCATATTCGCTGAAAACACCTCCGACATCAAATGCAATTTTGGGAACTATTTCGCACAAAATGCTCGAACTTCGCAGGCTTGGATTCATAAATTCCCGCGAGGAATTTAAATTGAAATGGAAAGAACTGATCCAAGAAAAAGAGTCAGAGATTAAAGCACAATTTCCCACTCTTAAGAATCTCATTTTAGCAGATTTTAAGTTATGTAATGAAATCTGGAATTTTGCTCAATCTATAACTCCGGAAGTTATTTCTGGAAGTCAGTACGGGCAGAGTAACCCTTTTGGCCCTGAGAAAAAAGTGAAATTGGGCAATATTCTTATCGGGTATATTGATTCAGTATCCTCTTTAAGTGACGGTGCTGAGATAATCGATTATAAGACCGGTAAAGTGCATGACGAATTCGGCAACATTAAAGAAGAATATATTACTCAACTCTCACTTTATGCCTTAATGTTTGAAGAAACGTTTGGCATAAAAGTTCAAAGGTTAGCAATTATTGACAGAAATTCCAATTACTATACCGTCAACAGATTACCTGTTAATAAAGACGATGTTCTGTCTAATGCTCAGAGTCTGATTAATAATATTAATTTCAAAACAACTTCAGAGCCAATTGACCTTTGTTCAGCTAATGAGAACTGTAAGTTTTGTAATTGTCGCCATCTTTGTCCTTCTTTTCAGGATGGAGCAGACAGTAGCCAAATCATAAAGGGGAAACTTGTTGCAATTCCGAATATGAATGTAGCTATTGTTGAAACAAATTCAGGAAGAAAGGTTATCAATGGACTTGATACCTTAGATATTGATTTACATCAATATCTAAATAAAACAATAATTTTCCTCAATCTATTCGTCCGGAATAACCTACCACTAACAATTTGCTCTAACTCTTTAATATTTATAGAAGACTAATATGCCAATCAATATTTTTTCATTCTTTTCAGGTGCGGGTTTCCTCGATCTCGGATTTGAGTTAACCAACTTCTATAAAGTAGTCTATGTAAATGAATTTCATAGGCCATTTAACCATATTTACCGCTTTGCAAGAGCCAATATGGGCATTGAAGAACCCATCTATGGCCACTTCATAGGAGATGTTGCACAAGTTCTCGAAAAAGAAAACATTAAAGCGTTCAATCGATTAATGTCGCAAAGTAAAGCTGAGAATCTCACTGGAATTATTGGTGGCCCTCCATGCCCCGATTTTTCCGTAGCTGGTAAAAATCGAGGCAGACATGGTGAAAATGGCAAATTGTCCGGGACCTATGTTTCCATTATTTGTCAATCCAAACCTGACTTCTTTCTATTTGAGAATGTAAAAGGACTATATCGAACCGCAAAACACCGTGCTTTTTTTGAAACTTTAAAAGAACAATTACGTAATGCCAATTATTATCTAACCGAGCAGCTTATAAATTCTATCGAATATGGTGCGCCGCAGGATAGAGAGAGGATAATACTCATCGGAATTAGCAAACACCTGGCCACTAAATTTAATATCAAATCTCAAAAAGATTTTGAACATAAGTTTAACTGGGAAAGTAGTAAGAAATATTCCCGAGACGTTCTTTGCAATCCTTGGCCAACGCAAACAGCATATAAAGAACAATCAATAACAACCATGCCAAATGATGTTATTGAAGATTTAACGATTCAACACTGGTGGGAGAAGAATGATGTTATGAATCATCCTAATGCCAATATGTTCTTTAAACCGCGTGCAGGTATTACACGTTTCACATCCATAGATGAAGGAGACGTTTCGAAGAAATGCTATAAGCGCCTTCATCGCTGGCGGTATTCTCCAACTGCCGCATATGGAAATAACGAAGTCCACATACATCCATATTTGCCACGCAGGATATCAGTGGCAGAGGCTTTAGCAATACAATCGCTCCCTGCGACATTCGTTATTCCTGAAGATGTCTCATTGTCCGACGCATTTAAAACTATTGGAAATGGGGTTCCTTTTCTGGCAGCGAAAGGCATAGCAGAAGCACTATATAATTTTTTTCACGAAAATGGCTATAAAGATTAACGAAATATACCGAGCAGTTAATTCGTTGGCTAAGAATATACAATATACTTTTGCCAATGCTAACAATAAAAATACGTTTTCGCTCATTCATGCGGATAAGACAAAAGGGGTATTGTTTCATCGTTTTAATAGTGATGAAACACAGAAAGTTGTAGTTACTACTCGTAATTTACAAAAGCTTAGTGAAAAGATTCGTCCATATGTGCCCTTCTCAATTGACGTAGTGGTAGGTGCTTCTGGAAACTGGCGCTCTCTTTTCGAAAGTGCACTTGCACTTACTCCAAATTTTTTCATGTGCTACATCAATTCTCAAAGAAGACTAATCTATGCTCCTGATCATTCGCATGATGTTGGAGTCTATGAAATCCTAACTCCTCAAAAATTCCTAGAGTTCTCCAAGCAATCACATTTCTATGATTACAAATTTTTCATAGATAATTGTTATCCTTTGGAAGGATGCCTTCAGAGTTTCCTCAACGCATTCGTGCGGATGCCTCGAATTATCCGTAATGTAGAACCTGATTTTACATCACTATTCGACTATGATGACCCTTTGTACATATCTATTATACTCGAAAAATTAAACTTTGAATATCCTACTGATATGTCTATGCATATCTCAGGGTTTAATGTTTCATTTTCGGATGTTCTCAAATCATACATTCTTTTCCTTAACGCAAAGAATAACTATTCTTTCTATTAAACAGCTTTTTGTATTTTTATAACATTTGGTATATACGGGATAGATTGCAATGTGCAGAAAACCGGAGCAGAAAGGGAAGGATGATGCTTGACAGACGGCTATCGGTCTTCAGGATGTTGACAGGTTGAAGCCGTCGGAGTTTATGCTTGAAGAGACTGTAAGAAACAATATTATTAATACGACTTTTTAACTTATTTGCGACCATTATGGCGAAGAAGTATGAGATACGAAATAGCACTGCGGAGTTCCTGATCTTTCAGATTGAGGGAAAGGAGGACGGTGTGCAGGTGGTCTACCATAACGAATCTGTTTGGTGTACGCAGAAAGCTATGGCGCAGCTGTTTGACTGCTCTTCTGACAACATCAGACTTCATCTGAAAAATATTTACGAGACCGGCGAGTTGACTCAAGAGGCAACTACCGAGAATTTCTCGGTAGTTCAAACCGAGGGTGAGCGTCAGGTGAACAGGAAGTTAAAGTTCTATAATCTCGATGCCATTATCAGTGTCGGGTATCGCGTTAACAGCACTCGTGCCACGCAGTTCAGGCAGTGGTGTACTTTTATTTTGCGCCAGTTTGCCATCCGTGGATATGTGATTGACAAGAAGCGTATGGAGAACGGTTCGTTTATTGGCGAGGACTATTTCGAGCATCTGTTGGCGGAAATCCGTGAGATACGCCTCAGCGAGCGGCGTTTCTATCAGAAGCTGACGGATATTTACGCTACAAGCATCGATTACAATCGTGATGCGCCCACTACTCGATTATTCTTCAAGAAGGTGCAGAATAAGATGCACTATGCAGTTCATGGTCATACTGCCGCTGAACTGATAATTGACCGGGCTAATGCTGAAAAGGAGCATATGGGTCTCACAACATGGGAGAACGCTCCTGACGGAAAAATAGTAAAGCCCGACGTAAGCATCGCCAAAAATTATCTCAAAGAAAGTGAGCTGGAGGATATGGGCCGGATTGTCAACTCATTCCTTGATTTGGCGGAAGACATGGCAAAGCGTCATATTCCCATGACAATGGAGGACTGGGCTAAGCGTATTGATAAGTTCCTTGGTCTTACCGACCGTCCCGTTCTGACGGATGCCGGACACGTATCAGCCGAACAAGCTAAAGAATACGCGGAAACCGAATTTGAGAAATATCGTGTAATCCAGGACAAACTTTTCCAGTCGGACTTCGACCGCTTCAACGATGACAATCTTATCCCTTTAGACATAGAATAACAATTCCATGACATACAAAGCTAAATATCAGGAGCTTGTTGAGTTATCACACAGCGATAATCCAATGATAAGAGAACAAGCGGATGCATGGCTTACCAGTATCGGCCTGCAAGATGCGGCAGAACTGAAGGTGTCCGCATATTTGCTTGATTTGGTAATCAGTAATGTCAAAGGCGAGATTTCTCGTGATGAAGTGAGTCAAAGATTAAGGGAGCATTATGGGGATAATTTATATGATGAATCCCAAAACTTGCTTGATGGAGGTTATGAGATTTTACCACCCGATTCTCCGAAGATAAAAGAGATAGAGGATTACAACCGTAAACTCCGTCCGGCTTTGTATGCAGAACTTGATAAAAAGAGGAATAGAAGAAAGTTAGAATGAAAGCATTGACATATACTGCGCAGGGGCGGTTTGAGCTGATTGAGAAACCGAAGCCGGAAGTTTTGGACCCGAAGGATGCTGTGGTGAAGGTTACTCTTTCAAGCATCTGTTCGTCGGATCTTCATATTCTTCATGGAGCCGTGCCTCAGGCTGAGGTCGGCATTACTGTGGGGCATGAAATGGTTGGTGTCGTTGAGTCCATTGGCGCGGAAGTCACCAAGATTAAGCCGGGCGACAGAGTCGCGGTGAATGTCGAGACGTTCTGCGGCGAGTGCTTCTATTGTAGGCGGGGATATGTGAACAATTGCACCTCCGGCGGATGGATGCTGGGCTGCCGCATCGACGGTGGTCAGGCGGAATATGTCCGTGTGCCATACGCAGATAATGGTCTGACTCCAATTCCCGACAACGTCAGCGATGAGCAGGCTTTGTTTGTCGGCGACATACTTGCCACCAGTTATTGGGCTGCCAAGATTTCTGAAGTTTCGGAGAATGACACGGTGCTGATTATCGGAGCCGGACCGACAGGGTTATGCACTCTCGAATGTGTGCAGTTGTATAAGCCTCAAAGAATAGTCGTTTGCGAGGCTGATGAAAGCCGCCGTGAGTTCGTGCGCCGGCATTATCCGAATGTCATGGTGTCAGAGCCTACACAATGTCTTGAAGTTCTCAACTCATTAACAGAAGGTCGTGGCGCTGACCGCGTGATTGAGGTTGCCGGAGGCAAAGACACCTTTGAAATGGCATGGCGATGTGCCCGACCGAATGCTATAGTCTCGATAGTGGCACTATACGAGAAGGAACAAATATTGCCTTTGCCTTGGATGTATGGCAAAAATCTGACGTTCAAGACCGGCGGCGTTGATGCCTGTAACTGCGACAAAATCATGCAGTTCATCTCCGAAGGTAGGATTGACACAACCCATCTTATAACACACCGCTACCCTCTCAGCCGCATTCAGGAAGCCTACACCCTCTTCGCCAACCGCGCCAACAACGTCATCAAAACCGCCATCCATCCCGATTAAAGAGCATGACCGGTAACTTTATAAACAGGGAAAACAACGGCGTCTCGTATGCGAACAAGACGCCGTCAAGAAGGTAAATACTTAGTTCGATTCAATCTGTTTTTGAATCTTGGCGCTTACCTCATCGAAAGACAGAGGCGTAAAGTTATTGTTGTCTACCCCGACATCAAGCTGTGTCGGGAAAAGGTACTGAAGGCGTCCGGCGTCGATCCCGGTGTTCGATGGGCGGGTATGGATGTGGCCGAACAGTTGCCACACGTCGTTATGATAGCCTCCTTCAAAGCACAGATAAGGGAAGTGGTTCAAGTAGATTTTCTTCTTTCCGACCTGAATGCACATCGACATTGCAACGTACTCAAACCTGTCTATGAATCCTTGTCGGATATTCTTGAGGTCATGATTGCCAAGAACGAGATAGATTCTGCCATTTAGACGGTTGAGAATCTTATTCCACTCTTCAGCTCCACCGAGACAAAAGTCTCCGAGATGGAAGATTACATCATCAGGCCCAACCACTCTGTTCCAGTTTGTGATAATGGTTTCGTTCATCTGATCAATCGTCTTGAACGGGCGATTGCAATATTGCAGTATGTTGGTGTGATTGAAATGGGTGTCGGAAGTGAAAAACAACCGATTACCGTCAAACTTGAAGTTCATTGTCATTTATTTCTATTACGGCATCCCGGCGGAAATCAGCCTGTTCACCATGAAAGGTGTAACCAAGCTGATTGCAGATGCACCGGGTATTACCGATGGTTTTGTTTATGTTTCGATGCGAATGGCCGTATATCCAGTATTCGATACGGCTACTGGCAATAAAGTCGCCAAGTTCGGATGTAAAGGCCCCGTTTATCGGGCTACCCTTGAACTCGTTTGCCATAAGCTCGAACGACGGCACATGGTGAGTGGCGACTATAATGTGCTCCGCATTACTCTGCCCTACGCTCCGCTCGATGAACTCACGGCAACGCTCATGCTCCTGATTGAAACGCTGGGCCGAGAGACGGAACTGTCCGTTTCTGATACGATGAAAGTCAGTTACTCCGCGTTCGGTCTGATACTCATCATAAGGATGAATCTTTGCCCAAAGAGTCGACGCGATGAGGTCAATGCCCGGAGCCAACCGAATCACGCAGTTATAGCACGCTTTTACATTCGGACGTATTTCTTGCTGCCAGCCTTCGTGAAGGTCGTTGATGTCAAAGCTTTTGTATAGCTCATGGTTTCCGGGGATGACGATTGTTTGCTTGAATGACTCCGCACACCAGTCCCAGAAGGGATGATGCGTGTAGTTATCATCGCCGAGATAGCCGATGTCTCCGGCTAATATCAGGACATCCCCAGCTACCGCCAACGGATTCTCTTTCAGCCAGCGGCTGTTTTCATGAAACTCCAGATGGAGGTCAGATGCGTATTGTATTTTCATATTTCCTTATTGTTAAGTTGTTAAGCGAGAGGACTTACCTTCTCAAGCTTATTCCATTTAGTGTTTGCGACTATTTCCTTGATAACAACCTTGCCGACTTCGTCCGCATAAGGGAGTTTCATCTGGCTACCGATGTCATCGCCCTGCATATATCGATACGCATAAGGGGTAATCTCTACGTAGTCGGTTTCCTTCAAGATTCCGAGAATATGATCGACTTCTCCCAATTCAACCGAGATTCCGGCATCAGACAATCCTATGACAGCTCGGAAGCAATCATCAAGATTCCAATAGCTACCGGTGCCGACATAAAAATGCCATTGACCATTGGTATATGTAGGGTACAAGTGAACTCTCGCATACACCACATCAAAGCCGTGATAAGGTGAGACATCGGACTTCCATCTTCTGAAATCATCCTCAGAATCAAGATTATATTCTCTTGCCTCATGCCCTTTGCTTGAATGCCTGAAGACTTCGATATCATCTCCCGACATCTTGCCATATACAGCTTCGTATGCTATACGCCAATAGTGCATATATCGTCTGATGGTCATCTCGGAAAACTGCGTAGGCTCGACCTGATTCTCGTATAAGTTGATTACCCGAGGTATATCGATTCCGTCATAGCTATTGTCAGGAATCAAAGAGTTCAGGACTGACCTCTTTATCAACCCTTCTCTCCGGTAGTAACTCAAATATTTCTCAACATACGAATTATATTGTTCGGGCGCAGACAAGATGTTGTCAACGAGTCCGGCAACATACTTCTCGATTTTTGAGAATATTCCGACGAGTTCATCCTCATAGAAACAATGGCGGGAATTACAATCATCCTTGTCACAAAATACATGATGGTCATAAGTGTCTCCGGTGATATAGAGATAATGGCGATCCTTATAGGTTGATACCGACAACCTATACCACTCCCATCTTTTACCCTTGACCTCAAACCAAAGACTTCTCCTCTCATCATCGCCCATAGGAGCCAGACGACTCATCGAGCCATGTATGCTGCGTATGATATCAGCACACTTCCCCGAAACGACGGTCACATCAAGACCGCGACTGTCGGGGAGGTAGAGGATGTCTGACTGAGTCAGAGCATTTTGGCGATATAATTTCTTTTGATCATTAAACTTCATTTTCATTCGGGTTATGCGTCATAAGACGCGATTATTGAAATGTGTGTCCGCAGCTAATCGCGATGGAGAAGGTTATATCGGTTTGGACACAAAAAAACGACTGTCGGGAAGCTTGGTAAGGACTTTCCGACAGTCGTTATATCTCAGTAGTCTGTATTTGTAGACTAACTTATGTCAGTTGGGTTACTGAAACGAAACGGTCGGACAGCTCCGCAATATGATGTGCCTGTTGTTGACGGCATAAGCACACATGCATTGCGTTCAAAGCCTTTTAAGCTTTGAATACCTTTGATGATTAGTATGTTGCAATGCTGTCTTGCCATTTGTTTCTTTTTTTGTGGCCGCAAAGTTAATACTTTTTCACAAATCCACCAAATAAATTTTTCACAAGCGACAGAAGTATGATATACTATACTTTATTCGACCAATTTCAATACCAACTATAATAGAATGGTCGAAAGTATGATTTATTATACTTTCGTTTGACTGCTTCAGAAATTCTCCTTATTTTTGCGAAAAAGTTTATTATGTCAGACTATGGAACTGATGGATATAATGAAACAGCGTAGGGAAACGCTTTCCCTCACCCAACAGGATCTTGCTGAAATGTCGCAAGTGGGTCTTGCTACAATCAAGGATATTGAGCGTGGCAAGGGTAATCCTGCACTTAGCACCGTGAAGAAAATTCTTGATGTTCTTGGCATTGAGATTGAATATAGTATAAGGCAGACCGTATGAAACAGCTTGAGGTATATTTCAATGAAATAAAAGCCGGTATATTGACGGAGAAGCATCCGGGAATCGGATATTCTTTCCAATATTGTAAAGATTATCTTGACTCTCCCATGCCCCCGATTTCTGCGACGCTACCCAAAAGAACAGATGCTTTTTATTCTGAGCACTTGTTCCCTTTCTTCTCTAATATGATTCCGGAGGGAGCAAACCGCCGTGTGATTTGCCGCTCGTTGAAAATTGATGAACAGGATTTTTTCGGACTGCTTGAAGCGATGGCCGACAGAGATTTTATAGGAGCCGTTAATGTAAGGAGGATGACCAATGGTTGAAATAAAGAACTGCCCTTCTTCTCTTGCAGAGGGATTTAACACTTATAGCCCGAAATACGCCAAATTACTATTTGGTAAAACAAAAGTGAATCCGGTACTTGGATTTGACATTGACGAGTTCCGGAATGTCGGCGAGATTGCGGATGCCATGCACCGCATATCGGTCTCCGGCGTTCAGGAAAAATTCCCGGCTATTATAAATGCAGATGCAATCAATATAGCAGGCGACAATGAGCGTTCGACACATATATTGAAACCTGCACCGTGGGACAAGACTCTTCGTGACCGCAAGATGATTCCTGCCAACGAGCATCTTACTATGCAGATTGCCTCACAGATTTACGGAATACAGACCGCGGCTAATGGTCTTTGTTTTACGCCCAAAGGTCAGTCGGTATATATTACCCGCCGTTTCGACATCCTCCCTGACGGGTCAAAACTCCCGATGGAGGATTTCGCCTCGATAATAGGCAAGAATGAACAGACCGCCGGACTCCAGTTCAAATACAACGGTTGCTATGAAGATATTGCCAAAGCAATAAGAGCAAATGTCGCGGCATGGATGGTTGATATGGAGAGGTTCTTTGAACTTGTGGTGTTCAATTATATCTATGCCAACGGTGACGCACATCTGAAGAATTTCTCTCTTATTCTTGATGGGCAGGATTACCGTTTGGCCCCGGCTTACGACCTCATCAATACCAGCCTACATGTCAATGGCGATGACTTCGGTCTTGACGGTGGACTGTCATCAGATATAGAAAAGAGCGACATCTACGACAGAACCGGCCACCCCTGCCGTCTGGATTTTGAGAGATTCGGAGACAAAATCGGCTTGGTGAAAAAACGTGTAGACAGAATCTTAAACAAATATATCGGATTCCCGGAAGAAGCAAAGCGACTTGTTGACCACAGTTTTCTAACCGAAAAGCTGAAACGCAATTATGTCCGCATCGTAAATGAACGGATAAGCCGTTTCAACAGAGTATCCGAGATATAAGACTCCTACAAATTATGAAGCTTATAAACAATATCAGACGCTTTGGAGAGAACGTCTCTCGATGGTTCTCTTATCTTCCTGTTTTATGGAGAGCCTACGATTTTGATTACTCCAGCATTTTATCTGTTGAACGCCATCAGATAAAGAGAGTGCGCGACAGTATCAACCATTACAGAAATCACGTTAATTGGGAGCAAGATGTAGCATCAATGAATCTCGCCCTAAGACTCCTTGACATAATCGAAGAAAACGGAGAGGCGGAGCTGTTGTGCGATGAACCTTTCAAATTCAAGGATAACAGCTATCTGGAACTAAATCCTGATGCCAAATGGAAAATGGAAAGGTATGTGAATACAACGAATGCCTCACGATTTAATCCAAAATGGACATCTGAACACTTCGAAGACCCGAAAACCGGAGTTTTGATGAAAGACCACCTAAGGGTTGAAAAGGCATGGCAACTCTACCATAAGCTCCGACAATACAAACTCAGGACTTGGTGGGACTGACATTATGAGCATTTCCACATGATGCGATAACCGCTAAAACCGACACACCCTCCAATTGTTATAACTACTGTCAAAGGATATAAAACAGAAGCTTGACTTCTATATAACCTGCAATATTATGTCAAAAGCAAAATTAAAAAAATATATGTCGGCTCTATCAAAAGAACAGGTTGTTGACATAATGCTTCAGCTGTACGATGCGAGCAAGGAAGCGAGTGCATGGCTTGAGTTCTATATGGAGCCCAATAGCGATGCCGAGCTTGAAAAATATAAAAAGGCAATACGTAACCAATTCTTTGGTCGCAATGACTGGCCCAAAGACCCGAGTTTCAGAGAATGCAATAAACTGATAACATCGTTCAAGAAACTCATACCTGACCCTAATGCTATTGCGGACCTGATGCTCTACTATGTGGAACAAGGATGCAGCCTGACCGCACAATACGGTGATTACGATGATCCGTTTTATACCGCTCTTGAGAACAATTTCAATAAAGCGGTTAAATTTATATCATCTAACGGACTAATGTCAGAATACTCGCCACGCATGAAAAAGATGATTGAGTCTGTGGAATGTTGTGGATATGGCTTCCCTGATACATTGTGGGACATATACTACGAATACGCAGAGGACTGATTAAATTCTTTTTGAGTAAGGATCTTCAATTTAGCGGAACTGGAGTCACACTTTTTCGACGGAACAAGCAGGCCTACGTTACATTTTTTCAAACGAATAAATGAAGGATTACTACACTTTTTCAAACGAATCGATAATGACCTCGTATCGGCCGTTTGCACATCTTAGTTAAAACAGCTAACTTTGCCGGTACAAAAACACAGGTCCGGGAGGGTCGGGAAAAGCGATTTTCAGAAGGTAAAAACGGAGCATTTTCGGGCTTTTGTACCCGAAGATTCGCAATCCGTTGAGCGACAAGATGTTCTACGCACTGCGTCGGCAAATGACCTAATCGTCACAATCCAGCACAAAATAGCATAATCTATTAGTATGGCACTCTTTACGGGGTGCCATTTTTGTTGTCGCATTAGCCGATTTTGACGGTTTCTGCTCGATTTTACGCCCATTTTTGTATCTCGGTTGTATCTCGTCAGCAATCGAGATCAAATCCCTTAGAGAGATAGTGGACAATCTTTACGCCATTTTACACCACTTTACGGGATTTTACACTTTAGTTGGCGAAATAAAGCGATATAAGAATGAGCAGTAATCTGAATCTAAAGAAACTATGCGCGTTTTGTGGCTGTGAGTTCATTGCCCACAAGACCACTACGACCTGTTGCTCTCATCGTTGCTCCAGCCTACTCTATAAGCAACGAAAACGAGAAGCCAAAGTAAAATCACATGACACACAAACTGAGATTCTAATAAAAGAGAAACCGTTTGAGCAAATAAAGGCCAAGCCGTTTCTTACAATCACGGAGGGCGCATTATATCTCGGAGTGTCGCGCCCAACAATCTATTCTTACCTTCGGAATGGCGAATTGAAAGCAAAACGCATGGGGTGCAAATTCAAGATTTCTCGGCAGGAGATTGATGAATTGTTCCGAGAACCAGAACCGTTTGAAATCATCCCAAAAGAAAAGCAACCGATAACGGAGTTCTACACCACAAAAGAGATTCTGGAAAAGTTCGGCATCAGTAACTCATGGCTGTTCAAAGCGGCGAAAGAAAATAACTTTCCAAAGACTATCCAACGAGGGAAGACGCTTTGGAGCAAAAGCCACATTGACCGATTCTTTGCCAGGAAAGAACCGCAGGAGGATATAACCGAGTGGTATACTGTAGCTGAGATTCAAGAGCGATTCGACATGACATTTTCCGCGATTTATAACCTTGTATCGAAAGAAGGCATCCCGAAAAAGAAAGTCGGTTGCGAAGCCCGATACTCAAAGCGTCATTTCGACATTGCCAAAGGTGTGGCCGAGCCAAAAGAGCCGGAATACTATACCATGCCGGAGGCTATGGCGCATTTCAATATGACGCGCGACCAACTCTATCATTATATCAAGGCGTATGGAATAACAAAAGTGAAAGTCGGGAGAATCATCAAAATATCCAAGCAAGAGCTTGATAATCTGTTTGCTCCACCCAAGCTATGAGGCGGTGGAAACATGGTGGGAAATGCCTTAAATCCGGTTAACGATTCCACCATTTTACCACTTACGACCTTTGCAGCAAACAATTAAAAACAAACGCACATGAATACATGCACAAAAGTTTTCCTTCGCAAGAAGGCCATATCGGGTGGACGCATTTCGCTCTATCTCGATTTCTACCCTGCGATTCGCAATCCACATACCAACCGCATGAGCCGCCGTGAAACTCTCGGCATCTACATCTATGCCACCCCAAAGAATGAGCGTGAACGCCAGTTCAACGCATCTATGGAGGAAAAGGCAGAGGCTATCCGCTGTCGTCGCTTCGAGCAGTTACTCAACGAAAAATTTGATTTTCTCGACAAGGAGAAGCAGCGTATGGATTTTCTTGCCTACTTCAAGAACAAGTGTCACCAGAAATATCAGAAATGGGATTGCGTGTACCGCCATTTCTCAATCTATTGCGGTGGACAATGTCGTTTCGGTGATTTGACAACCGATTTCTGCGATGGGTTCCGAACATATCTCCTTTCGGCTCAGCGTCAACGCAACAATGGCAAAGGCCCGATTACCCAAAACTCAGCAGCCGGATATTGGTCAACCTTCCGGGCATTACTCAAAATAGCCTACAAAGAAAAGTACCTTCGAGAGAATATCAACGACTTCCTTGACAAAATCGATTGGCGCGAGGTCAAGAAAGAGTTTCTGACACTTGACGAGGTGAAACGGCTTATGGCTACGCCATGCAAAATCCCCGTACTGAAGTACGCTACCTTGTTCAGCTGCATGACGGGATTGAGAATCAGCGATATTCTTAAACTCTCATGGGAGCATATAGAAATGGGGCAAGACGGAGGCTATGTAATCCGCAAATGCACTGAGAAAACGGATGAAGAAGCTAACCTGCCTATCAGTGATGAAACACTCGCCCTATGCGGTGAACGCTCCGAAGGTCTTGTTTTCAAAGGCTTAAAGCGTCATATGGTAAACCATCCGCTCAAAGAATGGCTGAAATCCGCCGGTATCACACGAAAAATCTCGTTCCATTCGATGCGACACAGTTTTGCGACCCTGTTAGCCGCAAACGGTGTTGATATTTTGACTATCAGCAAGATGTTGACGCATAAAAGCGTAAAAAATACGCAAATATATGCGGAGGTCGTCGATGAACGCAAAAGAGCCGCCGCCAACGTGATCTCGCTGAAATAATTTTCATTTCAAGTAAAATTGAGACATCGTGACTATGCCATCTTGCTAAAATGCAGGGTGGCATTTTCTTTTCACTGAACATCATCGGGGAGGATTGTGTTATAAAAACTGATGAAATTTTTACAATAATTAAACAATGAAAAACGGACAACTCCCCGACCATTGGCAGATATGGCTTTGGATAAGCCTCGCTGCCCTGATTCTCGCCGCAGCTGCCCGCCAATACGCAATAGACATCAAAGGGATGAGTGGCTTCAACGCCAATCTGATATTCATCGGTGTTTTTGCCGTATTCGCTTTGCTGTACTTAGCATTTCATGAATTTCTTTCAAGAACACTTGGCACAGCTATCGTCAAGTGTTTTGAGGAATTCTTCAAGTGGCTTGGATTCAAAGAACGGAAACCATTGGACAGCAACGAATTAGGCGACGATAAAAAGTCAGAACAGTTTGCATTGAGTAAATCCACACCACAACAGAAAGAAATAGCACCTATTGACAATGAATCATCTGCCGGAATAGTCAAAATCGAAACTCCTACACCAAAGAAGATAGTCATTGATTACGAGGGCAGACGTGAGCAAGCGAAGAAGCGTCAGGAGGACAGAGCCTATGAAAAAGAGGAACACGTTGTTCTATATATCGGTTACACCATGTCGCCATTCGTCGATAAGGATGTAGTTGAAAAAATCATAGATGCTGTAACTGAATTCATACATAGTAAGGATGTGCCTGATTTTTCCGAAGATATGGCGATACAGTTGCCCTATGAGCTTACGACATCCGACATGATGCACTTCGGCTGGAATATAGCAAAGCCGTTCAAGAAACTTAATCTTCACACGGCACATTTCCTAAAACAAGTGTTCCCCTATACCTTCAAAGAGGTAGAGGTATGCACCATCGAACGTAAACTGACATGCAACGGCACACAGGGCAAAATAAAAATCAACAAAAATGTTGACCGCTTTGAAGTACCCGTTGAGGATGTAGAGGTGGAAACGCCCACCGTTGCAGCCACCACAAAAAACACCACCCCAAAGCCGAAAAAATCTACAAAAATTTCCAAACGTTCCAAATCTGCAAATGACGCAATGGCACAAGCAATGGCAGATATGGAACTTGAACCTTATAATCTTGGAGACAACGTATTAGAAGAATCTGACGAATACGGTTATGCCGGGTGGTGATATGGTGGGATGCCGGTGGATATAACCTGAATCCCGGTGTCTGATTCCACCATTTGAACACTTCCGTACTTTGCTGGCGAATCCATACAAAAGTGGGTTCGCCAGTTTTATGTTACAAAATTCAATAACATTCGATGAGCTGCCGGGCGCAGTGTCATCGCTGACCGCTCTCGTCAGGGAGTTGGTCAAAGAAGTGGGCGAGCTTCGCAAGATGCTCACTCCGGAGAGAACTATCCCAAAGTCGGCAACACAGTTTATCGGGATTGCCGAAGCCTGCCAGATTCTTGGCAAGGCTAAATCAACCGTTTATGATCTTGCACGGGAGGGTAAGATTCCGGCATATAAAGTGCCGGGCGAAAAGGAATGGCGATTCATTGCCGCCGAGCTTATAGCTCATGTCAAAGGCTACAAGCGTGAATCATCGGTTATGTCATTCGATGAAATGGAGGCAGAAATCAGGCGTGGCACACGCACCAAGTCGCCCAATCGCCAATAGCCTATGGGAAAAGGTGTCGACCCTATGCTTGTACTCGGCAAAGCCGTGGATATGGGCGTGAGCATGAAAGGCGGTGACTTTCCGTTGGGGGCGTTGCCTATGAAGATGCAGAGGATTGTACGCGAGGCCAACGACTGCTACGGCTACCCGGTGGATTATCTCTCGGGGGCTATGCTTGTGGCTGTCGGGCTTGGCATCGGCAACACCCATTTTGTCCGGCTCAAAGGGAAATGGGATGAGAGCGCAATCCTGTTCATGGCTCTGGTGGGCAGACCCGGAGCTTGCAAGTCGCATCCGCTTAATTTCGCTATCCGACCCTTCACCGAATTGGACGGCAGGGCGACACGCGCATACATCAAGGCTTGTGAGGAATACGAACGTCAGCGTGAACTGCCGATGAAGGAGCGCACCGAGCCTCACCCAGTTGCGCCGATATGCAAACGTTTTCTTATCTCTGACGCCACTCCCGAAGCCATGTTGCTTATCCACTCACAAAATCTGCGAGGAATACTGATGTGGAATGATGAGCTTGCCGGGTGGTTCAAGAATTTCAACCGTTACAACAAAGGCTCTGATGAGGAATACTGGCTAAAACTGTTCAACGCCAATCCGTCGTTCTCCGACCGAAAGGGCGTGAAAAACTCGGTATATATCAGTCGCCCATTTATCTCGGTGGTGGGAACTATACAGAACGGCATACTCAATGAACTGGCACAAGGGAGCCGCACATCAAACGGATTCATCGACCGCCTGCTTTTCGTAATGCCCGGAAATCAAGACAAACAGCCGTGGAGCGATAAGGAACCGTCATTCGACATCGAGGCGGCATGGGTTGACATAATAGGCAAATTGGTGAATATGCCATACGAAACCGACGCTGACGGAAACATCGTCGCCAAAATCCTGCCGTTTACGCCGGAGGCAAAAGCTCGGCTCTATGAATGGCAGCGCATGAACACCGAAGAATGTAACCGGGAGGAATGTGACGCGCTGAAAGGTGTATATAACAAATTCGATTTCCATGCCATACGCTTTTGCCTTATTCTGCAAATGGCGCGGTGGGCGTGTGGCGAGGCCGACAAATCGGAGATAGACCTTGTGTCGGTCGAAAATGCCATATCGCTTGTGGATTATTTCAAGGCCACCGCCACAAGGGTACAGAGCATTATCCGGGAACTGTCGCTGTCGGAACTGCAACGAGCTGTGATGTCGGCTCTGCCTGACGAGTTCACCACCGAACAGGGAGTTGAGATTGCCGCCGACAACTCCATGCCGGAGCGTACCTTCAAGGTTTTCATCAGGCGTTTCACCGGGATACATTTTCAGAAAATCCGACATGGAGTTTATGGTAAAATTTGACCGTACACCTGCATTTTCTGCACTTTCTGCATTTTCAGTCTCCAAAAATGCAGAAAATGCGAATAATGCAAGCCTAATCTTCGGGAATCTATGAACAGCACCCACCGATTCATACTCCAGCCCTATAAGGGAGTGGCGACACGCCACACTTGCCCGGCCTGTCACAAAAAGCGATGTTTCAGCCGATATATCGACACCGAGAAACAAATCTCGTTTACTGATGATGTCGGCAGATGTGACCATGAACAGAGCTGCGGCTATCATCTTACGCCAAAAGATTATTTTGAACGCAATCCGTTGGCGAAGCCGATGCACTTCGATTCCGCCGCTCCGTCAGCATGGCGAGCCAAGCAGACCGAGCAGCGAAAGCCAACCTCATTCATCGCGTCAGAGACTGTTGCACAGACTCTGCGCGGATATGATAGGAATAACCTTTTTCTGTTCCTCCGCTCCAAGTTCGGAACCGAGGACGCGGAGAGGCTGATGAAGGATTATCGTGTCGGCACATCAAGGCATTGGCCGGGTTCATGCGTGTTCTGGCAGACCGATGTTAACGGCGATGTACGCGCCGGGAAGGTCATGCTCTATGATGCTGAAAGCGGCAAGCGCGTAAAGCAGCCTTTCAACCATGTTACATGGGTTCACTCGCTTTTGAAGTTGCCCGACTTCACTCTGCGTCAATGCTTTTTCGGTGAACACCTGTTGCCGATGAACAGAGGAAAGCCGGTTGCCATTGTCGAGAGCGAAAAGACTGCAATCGTGGCATCATATTATCTGCCGGAATATGTATGGCTGGCGACAGGCGGTAAACATGGATGCTTCAATGCCGAGGCTCTGCGTGTTCTCCGTGGCAGACAGGTAACATTGTTTCCTGACCTCGAAGCGACACAGCAATGGCGAGATAGACTGCCACTACTGAAATCACTCGGCATCGAGGGCAACATCTTCAACTTCATTGAAGAATCAGCGAGTGATGATGAGCGCACAGCAGGACTTGACATTGCAGACTATCTCCTGCAAATTGAGCCTGACCAAGCTGTGCTGCAATCTATGATACGCCGTAACCCTTATTTACAGACACTCATTGATGAACTACAATTAACTCTCGTATCGGTTGAACGGTACAACCCCGATACTGATACATATCCCAAATCCCCAAAAACTGAAAAGTGATGAAAACTCAAAAGGCCATCAAATCCACCGCATCAAAGTCAACCGAGTTGACCGATGCGACTTTAACCCAAGTATCAACAACTAAAACTGATAAAACTATGACTCCCGATAATTCTAATAACTCAAATCCCACTGTTAACAGCAACAACGCTGATAACAACACCACCGCCAACACTCTGTTCGCAGAGGAAACGGCATCGACCGTTCAGCCCAAGCAACAACGTATCGGCAAGCAACAGCGTAAATCCGATTTCGCCGAGTTCAAGGCTACATATCTCACTCCGGCGAAACTGGAGAAACGCCACCCCGTCAACATCGAGGAAGAAGTATGGGAACAGCTTGAACGCATCTCCCGTATCCTCGGCGACCGAGGTGCCAATGTCGGTAGCTACATCAACGCCGTGCTTGCCGAGCATCTGAATTTCTATGCTGACGACATCGAAATCTGGCGCAAACTCTAACATTAAAGTCGGTACACTATTATACTGACTATAACGATTAAGCCCTTGTAGTTTCGCGCTGCTCGAAACTATCGTCAGGGTTCGGAATCGGAGGGAGCGAGTTTATGTTTTCGTATTACAAGTAATCCTCAAACGACTCGCTCCCCTCCGCTCCCGATGGTCACAAATCTCAAACACAAAGAATCATGAAGAAAATCAATTCCAGACCCTCGAAGGGTCGCCCCAAACTTCCGGCAGATGAACGCAAGTCCATCATGGTGCCGGTGAAATTCGACATAGACCAGTATCAGATTTTGGTTGACAAGGCACTTGTCGCCGGACTCAACCGTTCGGAATACATCCGTCAGTCAACCTTGCATTGCAAGGTTGTGGAACGGCTCAAGCCCAAAGATCTGAAAGCCATTCGCGACCTTCAGGGCATCGCCGAAAACCTAAACCGTAATGCCAAATTTGTAGCGGCAATCATCAATGGAGGCTCGACGCAAGACCAGTTTGTTCGTACCTACCAAGAGTTGATCCAATGCAAGGACTTCGTTCTTTCGCTGATAAGAATCTACCGAAATTCTCCCGAAAACGTATGATGGGTAAGATTACAAAAGGCGGCAGTTTCGGCGGATGCGTCGATTATGTCACCCGAAAAAAGAAAGATAAACCTGACGGTTCGCCATGCGATGAATGGCGTCTTATCGACTGCAAAGACGTTTCTATCATTGAGGGGCGTGAGGGAATTATCGAATCTTTCGAGGATAATCTTGCGCTTAATCCGGCTCTGAAAAATCCGGTCGGACACATTTCCCTGAACTTCCATGCCAACGATAAAGGCAAAGTAGATGACAATACGATGGTCGAAATTGCCCGAAAATATATGGAGAGAATGTGGATAACGGACACTCCCTATATCGTAGTTCGCCACCTTGACAAGGACTATCCTCATTGCCATATCGTGTTCAGCCGCATAAACAATCATGCCGAAACAATCTCCGACAAAAATGATTTTGACCGAAATAGAGCTGTCTGCCTTGACCTGACAAAGGAATATGGATTGCATATTTCCGAAGGCAAGCGACAGACCAATGTAAACAAATTGCGTGGCGTGGAGAAAATTCGCTATGAAATTTTCAACGCCGTTGACGCTGTATGGAATGACAAATCGGTCTATACTTTCAAGCAGTTCGAGGCACGGCTAAAGGCTGCCGGAGTCGGTATCGAGTACAAATACAAGCGTGGCAGTAACGAAGTTCAGGGGCTTTGGTACACGAGAAAAGGAAAACGGTTTGCGGCATCGAAGATTGACCGCCGGTTCAGTTTCGGCAATATCAAGAATCATCTTGCCGCCAACAAACCATTGCATCCGCAGTCAAGATGGATGTATACTGACGGCTCTATTGTCCCATTTTATAAGTATGCCGGAGTCAAACTCTCGCCATCACAAGTCAAAAATTACACCGCAGGTCAGACTATAAGACTTGATGGATGTTCAGGCGATTACCCTACACTGTATATCAAATTCAATCCTGACCGGCTGGGTCCAGTGATATATTCGTCTAACCCAGATTTAGTGAGAACAGCAACATCCTATTCGCAGGACACAAGCATGAGATTCTCCCATGTTTCAGCCAGTGGAGGCCAACCGCAAGACGAAGGATTTGCCCACGGCTCCACCTTGCCCGATGACTTCAAACTATGGCTGCGCCGACATCCCGGCCTCACCATTGACGAAGCCCGTACCCGCTACCGGGAAGAACAAAAGGCAAAACGCCGTCGCCAAGGGCCCAAACTACACTAATCCCAACGCCGCCGAGAGAAGCATTCAACCCTCTCGGTGGCGTTTTTTCTTTAATCAATTCATTTTAGACCGAATATCAGCACGTTTTTCAGCGTAACCGATTGCCATGTCAGAAATTCTTAGTACCTTTGCATATTGAGCAATAGTATGTGAAATGGCCAAGATTATCACGACATAACGGCGAAAGCCGGAAACAAAACATTGGAAGCTCCAACGTAGTCGCTTAAAGGCTTTGGTCAGCCTCGCATAGCTACGTTGGAGCTTTTCATTTTTTAGAATGAACGAAAACATAATCGACATACGCGAAGACGATATTCTGCAACGCTCGCCCGAACTTTTGGCGACTCTGCTCAAAGATCATACTATGAGCAGAGCTAAAGGCGTTGATTGTAATATCTTTTGGGCTACGTCTGATTATGAAAGCATTGGCAACGGTTTCCATTATTCCGACCAAATTATGCCGGAATGTATCACCGGCCAATATGGCAATATCGTTCAGCCACGAGTTTGTAAAGACAAGACAACTCAACAGTTGCGCTCGCGCGACAAAGCCGAGGTCTTTACTCCATCGTGGATATGCAACAAGCAGAATAATCTTGTTGATAACGCTTGGTTTGGTCGGGAGGATGTTTTCAATACTGAGGTTGACAATCCTGATGGTTCCCACTCATGGATTGTAAATTCAGAGCCTATTGTTTTCCCAGAAGATAAAACTTGGCGCGACTATGTTAATGAAAATCGCCTTGAAATCACTTGCGGTGAGGCTCCTTATCTTGTCAGCCGATACGATACCGTAACAGGCGAGCCTATCCCAGTTGAGAAACGTATCGGACTTCTTGACCGCAAACTTCGCATTGTCAGCGAGAACACTGAAACAAGTGGAGACTGGCTCAAAGCGGCGCAAGCAGCCTATCAGAGCATTTATGGATTCGAATGGCAGGGCGACAATCTTGTTCTCGCCCGTGAAGCGTTACTCTATACTTTCATCGACTATTACCGAGTAAAGTTCGGCAAAGACCCATTGCTCAAATCTCTACAATATATCGCCTATATCATTTCGTGGAATATATGGCAAATGGACGGTCTAAAAGGCGTTATTCCTAACTCCTGCGGCGAACGCCGCCTTGTTATCGCTGACCTTTTTGGCGAGACCGAAACCATCACACAATGTCAAGGTTGCAAAAATGGCGACATTCGAGCCCACAACGGCACATATGCGATGATCAAAGATTGGAGCGCACCTAAAGCGAAACAAAAAATCCGATTCATCGACCTTATAAAATAATCGGCATGGAATATTTCTCGAATCTTAAAGCCAAGCTAATCTATGTGTTCCGCATACCTGATGCAGCGCATAGCGATTGCCTTAAAATTGGTGAGGCGACTTTTGAGGATGGTAACATTACGTTACCGCCCAATAGTAGTGCTCTCAACAAGGCTGCCAAAGCCCGTATCGACCAGTACACTAAGACTGCCGGAATCTCTTACGAGCTTCTCCATACTGAAATAGCAATCTTTGTTCGCGATGGCAAACTTGCTGCCGTCAATGACAAGGAAGTTCACGAAGTGCTTCTCCGCAGTGGCATAAAACGCAAGGTATTTGATAAAGTCAACGGAGCCAATGAGTGGTTCTGTTGCGACCTTGAAACTGCCAAACATGCCATCACAGCTGTCAAGGAAGGACGCAAGGCGCTGAAAGGTTCGGAGGTAACTGTTGGGCAATCGCCAATACAGTTCCGCCCGGAACAACGTGAAGCTATTGACAAAACGCTCAAACAGTTCAAGAAAGGCAATCAGATGCTTTGGAACGCCAAGATGCGTTTCGGCAAAACTCTCTCGGCTCTGCAAGTCGTTAAAGAGCGTGGCGACTTCCGTCGGGTACTTATCCTCACTCACCGCCCGGTGGTCGATGCGGGCTGGTTTGAGGATTTCGGCAAGATATTTTATGATTCCGATGAATATGCTTATGGCTCCAAAACTAATGGTGATACCTTTGCCTCACTTGAACGTCGAGCACGTCGGGGAGAATGTCAATATATCTACTTTGCCTCGATGCAGGACCTTCGTGGCTCAGAACTTGTCGGCGGAAATTTTGACAAGAATAACGATATATTCTCGACTCCGTGGGATCTTATCATTGTAGATGAAGCCCATGAGGGAACTCAGACGGAATTGGGTAAGGCCGTAATGAATGAACTTACCAAGGAAAAGACGAAAGTACTTCGTCTATCCGGTACGCCATTCAATCTGCTTGATGATTTCAAAGAGGAAGAGATCTATACGTGGGATTATGTAATGGAACAACGCGCCAAGGCAGAGTGGGATTTGACCCACCCCGGCGACCATAATCCTTACGCCGGACTTCCCCGCCTCAATATCTACACATACGACCTCGGCAGACTAATGAATGAGTATGCCGACGAGGATATCGCGTTCAACTTCCGTGAGTTCTTCCGTACCAACGACAACGGTGAGTTTGTACACCGTAACCATATCGAAAATTTCCTCAATCTTCTCACTAGGACTGATGAGGAAAGCATGTACCCTTTTGCCAACAAACGCTACCGCGACATTTTCCGTCATACTCTTTGGATGGTGCCAGGCGTGAAGTCAGCTAAGGCTCTGTCGGCTATCCTCCGAAACCACCCCGTGTTCGGACTCTTTGACATTGTCAATGTGGCTGGCGACGGTGACGAGGAAGAATCGCATGACGAAGCACTCAAAAAGGTAAACGACGCCATAGGACCTGACCCTGATAAGACACGCACAATCACCCTCTCTTGTGGTAGGCTGACTACCGGAGTGAGCGTTAAGCCGTGGACGGGTGTATTTATGCTATCCGGCAGTTTCAACACAGCCGCCTCCGCTTATATGCAGACCATTTTCCGTGTGCAGACCCCGGCAACCATCAATGGACGCATAAAGGAAGATTGCTATGTGTTCGACTTCGCTCCAGATCGCACCCTGAAAGTATTAGCCGAAACCGCCAAGATTTCTACCAAGGCTGGTAAACAAACATCTGGGGAGCGTCAGCAACTCGGAGAATTCCTGAATTTCTGCCCTATTATCTCAATGGATGGAGGTAAAATGAAGCCTCTGAAAACCGAGCACTTGCTTCAGCAACTCAAACGTGTGTACGTTGAGCGCGTGGTGCAAAACGGTTTTGAGGACGGTTACCTTTATAATGACGAGCTAATGCGTCTCACTGATGTTGACATCAAGGAGTTCGACGAGCTGAAAGGCATTATCGGTCAGACTAAGGCGATGGGCAAAACCAACGACATAACGGTCAACGATCAAGGTCTTACCAATGAGGAATACGAGGAGAAGGAAAAACTCGAAAAGAAGAAAAAGCGTGAGCTGACCGAGGAAGAAAAGGCACGTCTCGAAGAATTGAAGAAAAAGAAGAAAGTCAAAGAGGACGCAATCTCAATTCTTCGCGGTATCTCTATTCGTATGCCACTCATGATATATGGCGCCAAGGTAGAGAATGAAGATGAGGAACTAACCATCGACAACTTTACATCGCTTGTTGACCCTCAGTCGTGGGAAGAATTTATGCCGAAAGGTGTAACCAAACAACGCTTCAACGCCTTCAAGAAATATTACGATCCCGACATCTTCACTGCCTCCGCCAAGCGCATTCGTGCTATGGCTCGTGCTGCAGACCGTCTTTCCATCGAAGAACGCATTGAGCGTATTGCGGCTATCTTCGCTACATTCCGTAACCCGGACAAGGAAACTGTCTTAACTCCGTGGCGTGTTGTGAATATGCACATGAGCGACACACTCGGAGGCTACACCTTCTTCAACAATGATTTCTCCGAAGCTATCGAGGAGCCGCGATTTGTTGACCGTGGCAACGTCACTTCCGAAGTATTCACCCATGAAAGTCACCTTCTTGAGATCAACTCAAAATCGGGTCTTTATCCGCTATACCTCGCCTACAATGTCTATCGTTCGCGGTTGCGCGACGAGATGTTCTCGCCGGAATCACTCGAAGATCATCAGACTATATGGGATAAAGCCGTTGCCGAAAACATCTTTGTTATCTGCAAAACCCCGATGGCTAAATCCATCACGCGTCGCACCCTCCTTGGCTTCCGCAATGGCAAGACCAACATGTGGGCACCGGACGACTTAATCAACAAAATCAAAAATCAACCTGAACTTTTCATCAAGAAAGTTCACGACCTCGTAGGAAAAGACGTGAAAATAAAAGCAATAGTCGGCAACCCTCCGTATCAAGTTATGGATGGTGGAACAGACCGTGGAGCGGTGCCTGTGTATCATTTGTTTGTGGATGTTGCTAAAAAAATTTCCCCCTCATTTATTAGTATGATTATGCCGGCCCGTTGGTATGCTGGAGGTAGAGGGCTTGATGAATTCCGTTCATCAATGATGGAAGATAAGCATTTGCGAGAACTTAATGATTACGAACTCAGTAAAGATCTATTTCCTACTGTTGACATTGCAGGTGGTCTATGCACATTCTTATGGAATAAAGACCAGGAAGGTTCTTGTCGTGTAACAAACTACGGCGCAATAAGAGATGACGTCTCTTATCGTTTCTTGAACGAATTCAATGTCCTAATCAGGTCAAATGCAGCAGTTTCGATCTTAAATAGAATCACTCCCAAAGTCGATCGATACTTGAATGAGCTTGTACTTTCCATCAATCCCTTTGGTTTTAGAACATACTTCCGTGGTGGTAAGATTGGTGACATATCTATCCTAACAAGTCAAGGATGGTCGAAGGTTCAAAGCAGCGACATTACAAAAGGGAAGGAGTATGTTGAAGGTTATAAAATCATAGTTGGACGATTCGTTCCCAGTAATGGTGAGATGAGCGTTAAACCAGGAGAAGGATATAGAGTTATTACAGAACCTAAAATTCTAAAGCCCAATGAAATCAACACAGAAACTTATATTGATACGGCAGTGTTCTTTTCTGAGATAGAAGCAATTAATTACAAGAAATACCTTCATTCAAAATTTTCTCGCTATCTTTTACGTCAAGGAGTTACGTCTGTCAATGTAACTAAGGAGTGCTTTGCTTTCGTTCCGATGCAAGATTTTACAGAAAACAGCGACATTGACTGGAGCAAGAGCGTTGAGGAAATCGACACGCAACTCTACGCCAAATACGACCTCTCCACTGACGAAATCGCCTTCATTGAATCAATGATTAAACCGATGTAATATGAAAGTTTCATCAATTAACATTACTCAGTTCAGAGGCATTCCATCAGAGTTAAGTCTTAATTTTACAGACTTAAATGGATGTGCTGTCTCTTCAATTATTTTCGGGGATAATGGTTCAGGAAAGTCTTCAATCGTTGATGCAATTGAATTCTGTTTACAAAGTAGGATAGAAAGATCAACATCTATAAATAATCCTACTCGTCCATACGTTTTTAACCAATCCTTATCCCCCAATAGCCCTGCTATTGTAAGAATTACATTTAATGATGAATCTGAAATCAGTAGAAAAGCATATACTGAGTATGATGAAAAACGACAAAGAATTAAATTTGTAGTTGCACCAACTGAACCTCATCCGAAATTTTGTCAGTGTCCTGTGATTTTAAGAAGGAATGATATTCTATCATATTCTTCTGTTGCGGAAGTACAAAAACAAGTCTACCTAATGAAGTGCATCTATTCTTATGGGGCTACTGTACGTGTTAAATCAGACCCTGAAATCTTAAAGATGCAAGAGAATTATGTGTACTTAAAACAAAAGAGACGTGAGAGCATACAGAATTTAGCCGTTCATCTGGAGGTTGATCCTGAGGATGTAACGCTTAATATAAATAATCTTGACGGATATGTCAGGAACCGAGTCGCTTCAACTTCTGAAAAGAGATATTTTGCAAAACATAAGGAAAGGCGATTAAAGAAAGTTTCTCCAAGCATATATAATAGAATAGTCTCTTTATCTAAAGAAATTCAATCATTAACATCAGAAGCAAAAAAGATACAGGCCGCAATTAAGAATTTCACTAATCCCGCAACGGTAAGTGAAACGAAATTTGCCAATCTTAAAAATTTACTTCTTGAAGCTGAGAAATATCTATATTCTGCATTTATTCAAATTTCTAATGTAGATTACATAAAGAATATAGAATTGGTAATGGGAGATAAATCAGAAGTCTCATTAGAGATTCTATTAGAATTGAATTCTGGTCGCAAAACAACTCCTCAGCGAATATTTAGTGAGGCTAATTATGATCTTATAATTCTACTTTTACATATTTCGCTATTTCGAGCATGTGCCTCTGTTGGCCAAGCAAAAGTGTTAATATTGGATGATATCCTCCAAAGCGTTGATTCTGTAATACGGGCTAGATTTATTGAATATCTTTTGAAAGAGTTGCATGATTGGCAATTTATAATAACCTGCCATGATAGATTGTGGCTGAATCAACTTAAATATATGTTTCAGCGGGCATCTCATCAATATAAAGAATTTAGAATCTCGCGATGGAACTTCCTAAAAGGTCCATCCATAACATCCTATAATCACGAGCTAAAAGATGATATGTTACACAAGGCGATTGAATCTGGTAATCCGAGACTGATTGCAGCGGCTTGTGGTGTAACCTTGGAACTAATTTGTCAAAAATTGAGTATTACATTAAGCACCTCTATCAAACGACGTGCGGATGATAAATATACTCTCGGCGATTTATGGCCGGGCATTAAAAAAGCTCTAAAGAAAAGCAATATAGCTTCAATCACTGAAAAAATTGACTCCTTACTTCTTATTCGTAACATTCTCGGTTGTCACTATAACGAATGGGCGGATGCTTTCAGTGAATTCGAAGTTATTGAATTTGCAAATAGTATTCAAGCTCTGTACGATGGTTGCTTTTGTGAGAAATGCGGATGTTGGATTTCCACATCGGAAACTATTGGGATAATAGCTGATTGCAAATGTCAATCATTACAACTGAAAAAATTATAGACCTTCTAATACTGAATTATGAAATTGGTTAGGGCGGTCCGTGAGTTTCTGCTGTTTCGATGGCTGTTTGGCAATCGGAACAAGAATCATAATGGCAGCAATTCTCATTCTGTCGATACAACAGACTACACGCCTCGGCGCGTTGATATAGAAGATTACATTGCCAACGATTTTGACGATGATTTGCACGATATGCGCGGCTCTGATTATGGTCGCTACCATAGTCATAACGGTTATTCCAACTATGGCGGCTACCAGTCTCATGATGACTTCATCGACGAACAGGATGATTATGACATGATGGACGATGATTTTTGAGTAATTTTGAACTTATTATGGAAATGACTATTGATGACATAAAGGCATTGATTGCGGAAGATGAGTCGCGGACTCTGGAACTGAAGAAGACTACCGGCGAACTGAAAGACGGTATGCACTCGGCGTGTGCGTTTCTCAATACCGATGGCGGTTGGCTTGTTTTTGGGGTTGCACCGACCGGGCTGAAAATAATTGGACAGCAAGTTACGGAAGCAACGAAACGTGAAATTGGACAGGCTATTGCCGGATTGGAGCCGGCCGTTGATGTCGAGACTCACTATGTCGATGTGCCAGACTATCCGGGCAATAAGGTGATTGCAATGCACTTTGATGGTTGGGTGTGGGGCGAGCGACCGCACACATTCCACGGATGCCCGTATTATAAGGTTGAGAGTACCACAAAGGTAATGCCGCATGAGATGTATGATCAACGAATCCGGGCGCATCAACCACAGATATTCGCATGGGAACGTCAAGTGGCGGATGGCGTAACACTCGCGGATTTGAACGAGAAGCATATCAGAGGGTGCATACGGCTTGGTGTTGAGGGTGGACGAATTCCGGGTAGTGCGATGAGTGCGCCTATTGAAGACACTTTGGCTAAATGGCAATTGATTAAGAACGGCATCCCTACCAATGGTGCAGTTATGCTGTTCTCAAACCAAATTGACGAGTATCCGCAGTTCCGGCTAAGGATGGCCCGGTTCTTGGGTACGGATAAGAATGAGTTCATCGACAACCAACGTGCCGAAGGTAATTTCTTTGACTTGCTTGACGCTGGGATGGCTTTCTTCTTCAAACATCTAAATCTCAGTGGTAGGATTACCGATCACAGCCTCCAGCGCGAAGAACGCCTTGAAGTGCCATATCATGCCTTACGCGAGGCTCTTATCAACTCACTATGCCACCGCCAATGGGAACTCCACAACCTGACAGGCAGCATCGCTATCTATGATGACCGCATAGAGATAGCCAACCCCGGCGTGTTCCCGCCTCAAATATCCCCAGAATCCATCAAAGAGCCACATGAGTCATATCCCTACAACCTAAAGATTGCCGAAGCGCTCTATAAATCCACCTATCTGGAAAGTTGGGGAAGCGGCGCAAAGCGCATCATGGATGCCTGCCGCGAGCAAGGCGTTGAAGAGCCCACATGGCGATGGGATGGCGGCTTCGTGATCGTCACCTTCAAACGACCCAACAAAAGGAGCATATCCCCCGAAGTTACCCCCAAGCACGACCCAAGCACGACCCAAGTAAGACCTAAGTACCCTACTAGTCCCACACAAGTTCCACACAAGTTCCATACCAGTTCCATACCAGTTCAAACCTTGATAGAAAAAGGTTCTGATGAATATATGTCAGCATTGGAACTTGCAAACTTATGCGGATTGAAAAACATAAGGAATTTCCGCAAGTATTATCTCAATCCGGCATTGGCAGACGGAGCAATGGAGCGTATGTATCCAGACCAACCCAACCATCCTAAGCAGAAATACCGTTTAACTGAGGCAGCAAAGGAATGGAAGAACAGTCAATCATCAAAATAGCACCAAATGGAGAAAGATGAGGAATACAAGGATTTTGTAAAAGAGATAGCCTCACATATCCGGGCATTGAATGATTTGGCCGTAAGGGAATATACCCCACTGGTAGATGATATTTGCAGTCGGATAGCACCTCAGCATGAGGTAGAGAGAATGCTCGACTATCTTTTCGACTTTGCAGGGAACGACAAAATTCTTTTGTTGTACCGTAGAGTATGCCGACACTACTTCCAGATTTATCCCGAATCTATAGCTTGGTACATCATGGAGTACCGCAAAGAATACGACCGCGAAAGCCTCATCGGAACAAAATATGAATATCTTCTCCATGAGAATGAAGAAGAGGATAATAATTGATCCAAAATCTGATTCTGACTGATCCGAAAATGCGGATAATGCAGAAAATGCAGAGATATTTCTTATTAATCTTTTGGAGAAACATACTCCCCAAGCGAATTAAATAGATTCAGAACAAAATATTTTAAGTTAAGTCTTATTCGACATATTATAGATGCATACAGCACATCATATTCTACTTATATAAATGGATGCAACCGAATTGTCGAATCGCAGTCGCATGTTATGATATCCTGCTTATCCATAATCTTAATTTCTTTCGGTTTAGTTATGCGTTTATTTGACGCCTTCATTCGAATAAGAATCCGCCTAAATTCAACATCATCTATGTTAAAATCAGGCATTCTATTTATCAATTTAATTCTATCAGCTGATCTAAGAATATACTGCATGAACTCATACGATGCCAATATTTGATCCTCCATCCCAATTGTCCCACCACGTTTTAGTTCTATTAAAAATATTATTAACTTATCATTATGTTCAAGCAGTGTAATATAATCGCAAAACGCATTTAATCTCTCGGGAGAACCGTTTCTGTCATTAAAAAATGGCAAAAAATCGCCTTGTTCATCTACATCAAAACGATAAAGGGCAATGTTGGTTATCGCTCTAATCGGATTTTGGATAGTGATAATTTGAGGTCTCAAATTATCTCCTTTTGACTCAACCATAGTAAGATGATTAGGCGGAGTACATAAGTAGGTATCGTCAAGAATCCATTTAATATACTCAAAATCACTCATTTGATTTGCCATATCTCAAACTATCAAAAAGATTTTGGGTTATATCATTTTGCAAATTAATGGTGTCGTCAATAGACTCGATGTTGAAGCCATACTTGTCAAGAGGGACGTTGGTGATTTCTACTTTCCCTTTCTTGTTAAATTGAAAATATAAAACGTCAATTTTTTTTCGGTCTAATAATTCTGATTTATCATAAGACAATTCGCTATCAGCTATAGACTTTTGGTTACCGAATAACTCATGTGCCATTACGACATTATTAAATTCACGAATAATATAATCACTGTGAGTACTTATAACCAATCGAATTCCTTTATTGACTAATCTTGCGAACAATCGAGCTAACAGTCTCTGATTATCAGGGTGCAAATTCATTTCCGGCTCATCAATGATAACCAAATCATGTTTCTTTGCAAGATGCTTTAAGTATATTATAAGAGATGACAACGTTTTAACAACAGACGAAGTCATATGAATGGGCAGTCGTTTAACTTGCTTTCCAGATGTTTCTGGCATGAATTCGACAGATCCTGTCTTATTAACACCAATAACTCCATGCAATAGTTCAGCTTCAATTTTAGCTGCAAACTCGAAATAGGGACTTTTCCTTTTTTGGATTGTTTCCAAATCATTAGCGACCCGAAGACTTTCTCGAATGGCCAATGGATAACGTTGTGAACCATTATTAACCATATCGGCTAAACTTGATTCACTTCGTTTGACATCCAATAAACGATCAATCAGTTCGTTTCGGCTCAAAGACAACTCAGTGTTAAATGTATAAATTGAATTCCGCTCAACAGTCAACATTCGCGCTCCCATAATTGGAGAATGTGCACAAAATCTCATAACAGAAAAAATCAAATATTCATACATTGGAATGTTTGAAAATTTAATATTTCCTTCCGAACTGATAATCTCAAATTTTACTACATCTGACTTTGCTTCTTTTTGGATTTTAATATCATTTCCACCGATATTTATATCCATACTAAATCCCTCTCCAATAACATTCTTCTGATAGAACTCATCAGTGATTGTCATTGATAGCCTAAAATACCGAAACAAACTTTTATTAGCATCCTGGGCCAATCCATAAATGGAATTCATTGAAAATTTAATGGCTTCCGATTCGGCCACTAAAAAATCATCTATATATTCTTTTTTTATGATAAATTCGTTACGTTCATCAATGAGTTTGCCAATTGCATTGAAACATTGAGGAACTATACGATATTGATTTGAGAAAATAGCGTATAAAAGATACGACATGTAGGTCTTCCCAGTGCTGTTTGGACCACACATCAGTATTAAAGGCTTAACCGAATTGATTTCTCCATTCGCAATAACGCCTAAGTTTTTCACATTAATAATCATACGTTCGAATTAACTACAATGATTCAATTTGCAAAGGTAAGAAATATAATTGGCATATACAACCCTTGTGCGAATTACTGAGAATGATTATCTTTGCAGTCAGTAAAGAATGGGCGCATATACGAGCCGGAATTGTTAAAATTTGAAGGTGTGAACCCCACAGAATTCCATTTTGTAGATTATATGCGCAAACTGCTCACTATCAGAGAAATGCTATAATTGCGTCGAGTAAAAATGACGAGAAAAAAATTATTGATTGCAAATATTTTAATGAAAATCTTTGTTTTAATTACTAATTGTCATAACTTTGTAAGGGATTGATGAATCATTCTTACCGATTTTAAAATTCAACCAATATACCACATCTAAGTACTATGAAAAAAGCTGCTATCATGAAAAGGCTATTAGCTGTCCTTGTTACCTGGAGTCTGTTTCTATTTGCTGATGCCGAGGTTACGGTTGTGTTTGATTTCGCAAACGGGCCTGAATCTGGGATAACGATGCCTTCCGATATTAAATGGCCAACTGTCAACAACAAATCGGTCACAATCAATGATGGTACGACATTTCGCATGGGTGATATATCTATTCGAACAAAGTACACAAATGCAACCAAATCAAGAATCCACAAGAACCCCGAAGGTGAGAGTTGGCACTACCGCCTATTTGACGGCAGCAATCTCTCATTCATGTGCGATGACGACAACATTATTAGTGTGCATGTAAGCTTAAGTCATCGTGATGATCAAGTTTCTGACCCCACACACGCCAAGATAGTAAACGGAGGAGGAAACCTGTTATATAGCGAAGATAACAAGTCTATTGACTGGAGTGGAAACAATCCTGCCGTCACACTAACTGCTGGAGGCAAATTATACGTAACCAAAATTGAGGTCACTACTGATAAGCAGGCATCATTGTCTGACACTGTGGTGTCAGACAATGCAGAGTACTCTGCGGTCTACTTCAACCTCCAAGGACAAAGAGTGGACAATCCATCAGGAGGCTTATTCATCCGCATTGTCAACGGCAAATCAGAGAAGACTTATATCCCATAATTGTAACATAAGTTATTGGAAATGCCGTAGACTGCTGCATAGTCATGCCCTATGGCTATTTCTACAACTGCACTTTCGGAGAATTTGAGAGTATCTGCGAGGCTTGGCAGACATGCCTGTTTCAAGCCGTTTATAGCCTATACAAAAGAGCAGGGACTGTATGTGTCAGAGGCGGAAGGGGATGGGGAGGACGTAGTGGACGGGGACTGCCTGGTCTGAGACTACGGCGGGGATCCAGCGGGGCATTGATGAGATGACGCGGACGGCTTCGCTGTCAAGGGATGCTTCGACGCTGCGGATGACCTGCACGTCGCTTACGGTGCCGTCGCTGGAGATTGTGAAACTGCACAACACGCGACCAGAGATGCCGTTTTCATAGGCTTCCTGCGGATATTCACGGTGGGTATTTATATACTTGAGCAACCCTCGTTCACCGCCGGGAAAACGGGGTTCTTCGTCGACAAACCACAGGTCGTAGACCTGCTGTGGCGTGGCTTCGGGATGAGATGCCGCCTCTGCCGGCTGGAGCTGTACGCGTGTGGCTGAGCCCCGGTGATGCTGCCTCTTCTGAGCCGAAAGAGATAGAGATGTGACGAATATTGTCGCTAATACCAGTGATATGGAGAGATAGTGGCGTGTGAGCATTAACGTTGATGATAATTTTTGGTGAAGCAAAAATATAACTAAAGCCTAACTTGTGCAAATCACTCTCCCCTATTTTGATATAGTTTATCATCGTTTTAGCTTTATTAAAGCAAAACCTCCGTAAATACAGCGTCATTTATTGGGTGACAGTTATACGATTATGCCACCTATTCGCGTTAAACAATAAGGTGGGCTTCGCCCTATACCCCATTTCACCAATCCACATAACAACGAACATTTCACCTCGTGAGTTTCAATAGACCTTTCAGTCATCATCTTTTACGTCTGCATATGTGGGCGGCTTTTGCTCTCATTGCACTCTCTCCCCTCGTTGCCACCGCCCAGGAATCCAATTCTGCATACGATTTCCTCAATGTCACATCATCAGCCAAAGCCTATGGTCTTGGTGGAGTCAACATATCCACTATCGGTGCCGGCATCGACATGATAGAGCAGAATCCCGCCTTGCTGGGACCCGAACTCGGTATGGCTGCATCTGCCAACTACACACGGTGGCTCGGCAGCAGCAACTTCGCCGGCGCGAAATTCGCACACCCCATCAATGACCGCATGGCATATGCCGTCGGACTGCAGTATTACGGCTATGGAGACTTTGAGGGCTACAACGAGTGGGGCATCTCCACGGGCAAGTTCAATGCCCAGGATGTCAATTTTTTCGGCACACTGAGCCACGACTTCACCGACCGCCTGCGAGGCGGAGTGACTGCCAAAGTCATCTACAGCGGTTATGAAGAATATACCGCGTGGGCAATGGCTGCCGACCTCGGCATCAACTACTACGATGACGAACATGACCTGTCACTCTCAGCTGTAGTCACCAACCTCGGCGGACAGATCAAACGCTTCACCGACAGCTATGACCGATTGCCCATCGACGTAAGGATCGGATGGTCGCAGCGGTTTGGCTCCTTCCCGGTCAGATGGTCTGTGACCGCATGGAATCTGACCAAATGGAAACTCCCCTTTTACGACATCAATAATGACGAAGGAGAACATGGCGAACTTGTGCTCAAAGACAAATTCATGACCAATCTTTTCCGCCATCTGATATTCTCTGCCGACCTTTGCTCATCCGACCGTTTTTACATATCTTTGGGCTATAATTACAAAGCGCGCACCGACATGGCTACTTATGACCGCAACTTCTTTTCGGGGCTCTACCTCGGAGCCGGAGTCACAGCAGGCATGTTCGGGGTCAATGTAGCGTTCGCTCAACCCCATTCCGGAGGCGCCACCCTTATGCTTAACATCTCCACCGACCTTTCAAAATTCCTGAAACAATGACCACACCCCGACTCACCATAGCAATAGACGGATACTCGTCATCGGGCAAGAGCAGCATGGCGCGCCAGCTTGCCAGCACCCTTGGCTACCGCTACGTCGACAGCGGAGCGATGTACCGCGCCGTGACCCTCGCAGCCATGCGACATGGAGCCATCAACTCTGACGGATCCGTCAACCAGGAGTCTCTCTGCATCATACTCCCTGACATACATATAGATTTTGCAACCGAGGAGGGGCGGCAGTTTACGCTCCTCAATGGCGAGAATGTCGAGAGCCAGATACGCAGCATGGAAGTGTCGTCGCACGTAAGCGCAGTAGCAGCCCTCGGCATGGTCCGCAAAGCGATGGTAGCCTTGCAGAAATCCTACGGCACCGAAGGCGGCATCATCATGGACGGTCGTGACATCGGCACAGCCGTGTTTCCTGACGCAGAAATAAAGATTTTTGTCAATGCCTCAGCCGAGACACGCGCCCGGCGCCGTTATCTGGAGCTACAGGCTAAAGGTGACACAACCACGACATATGCCGAAGTGCTCGACAATGTGGTCAGCCGCGACCATATCGATGAAACCCGCGCTGAAAGCCCGCTGCGCAGGGCTGCTGATGCCATAGACCTTGACAACTCCGACATGACCATCGAGCAGCAAAACCAGTGGCTCTTAGACCTGTACAACCGCACAATAGCCCGGCTTAAAGCATGAGCGTCAGTATAGAGATAGATCCAGGATCCGGATTCTGCAATGGGGTTGTCAGCGCGATACGCAAAGCCGAGGCTGAACTCGAAAAAGGCGGCACACTCTACTGCCTCGGCGACATCGTCCACAACAGCGACGAGGTGGAACGCCTACGCGCCAAGGGGCTCGTGACCATCACCCACGAGCAGCTGCGTGACCTGCATAATGTACGAGTGCTGCTTCGCGCCCACGGCGAACCACCCTCAACCTATGAGCTCGCCCGTCGCAACGGCATAGAAATCATTGATGCAACATGCCCTGTGGTACTTGCCCTGCAACGCCGCATCAAGCAGTGCCACGATACACGCCAGGATGGATGCCGCATAGTCATCTACGGGAAAACCGGACATGCCGAAGTCAACGGTCTTGTCGGACAGACCGATGGAGATGCCATAGTGGTGGAATCCGAAGCCGACATTGACAAAATACCTACAGACCGTCCTATCGAACTATACTCACAGACCACCAAATCTATCGGGGGACTGCGGGAAATATCGGCTGCCATCAGTGCACGTCTCACACCCGACACCACATTGCAGACCCATGACACCATATGCCGTCAGGTCAGCAACCGCGTGGACAACCTGCGGCAGTTTGCCCGACGCCATGATGTGATACTATTTGTCAGCGGAGCCAAGAGCAGCAACGGCAAAATACTGTATAACGAATGTCTCGCCGTCAATCCGCGCACCCACCTTATCAGCAACGCATCGCAGATAGATTACAACTGGTTTGACGGAGCTCAGTCAATAGGTATCTGCGGAGCTACTTCCACTCCACGATGGATGATGGAACAGGTACGCGACAGCGTTTCGGTTATCTGATGGATAATTTTGTAGCCATAGACGTAGAGACAGCCAACAACGAGCCGTGCTCCATCTGCGCTGTCGGTGCTGTCAAGGTCGTGGACGGCTGCATCCGTGACCGATTCTACGAACTCGTCTACCCTGAGCCTGACTATATCTTCCGGCACTTCACCGAAAACGTCCATGGCATATCCATGGACGATGTGGAGGATGCCCGCACATTTGACAAGGTGTGGCGCGACATAGACCGCTGGATCGGCAATCTACCTCTCGTAGCCCACAACAAGGTATTTGACGAACGCTGCATACGCGCAGCCCACCGCACCTATGGCATGGATTATCCCGACTATACCTTCCTATGCACCCTACAACAGGCTCGCCGCACCATCCCGCGAGCACTGCTGACCTCCTTTTCACTCCCCTGCCTGTGTGATTTCATGGGCATACCGTTTTCCGATCACCACAACGCCCTTGCCGATGCCGAGGCATGTGCAAAAATAGCGATGACACTATTATGAATATACCAATCAGACCGCTCCATCTCATGCTAATATCAGCAGTCGCGCTCCTTTCGGCTGCTCTGTCATCATGCAGCGGAGACAATAACTGCACTTCCGCACATGACACACGATCCATGGCGCAGAGAGCATACAGCCTCGGCACCGAAGATGCCAATGCCATAATCGCCGAATGCCATACCGAAACTGCCGTACGCATACGACTGCTTGACATCCGAGCAAAAACCACCAACATCAAAAGCCGCATATCCGAGGATGCCGCACACGAATACCTAAGCGGCTTCCGACACGCCCTTGAGCAGCATGGGGACACCCTCGCCACCACCCTCTTTGACTGATACATCCCTACGACAATATGGCAGCTGACGCGTTGTCGTTTTAACAGATTTTAATGAATTGGGATTTGTAGACGCTGAGAGGATTTGTTAGATTTGTAATTCACAAGAATAAACATCAATTCCACCCTCTATACTATGAAAACATCATTCAGCGAGACCGACATACAGGATCTGGCAAAGCGAGGCATCTCGCCTGAAAGTATCCAGCAGCAGTTTGACCGATTCGACAAGGGATTCCCCTTCCTGAAGATTGCAGATACAGCCACGACCGACAATGGCATAATGAAACTTGACCCTCTGAGCGTAAACAATGCCGTATTGCGTTGGAAACGTTATATAGAGGGTGAAGGGGACTGCATGAAATTCGTCCCCGCATCCGGAGCGGCATCACGCATGTTTAAATCAGTGCATAAATTTGTCAATGGCGATACGGATATTCCGGCTCCCGGCTCGGAAATGGAAGAGCTGCTTAACAACATCACCAAGCTGCCGTTTTACAAAGACTTAGACGCAGCATGCCTCCGCATGCACGGCAAGGGAGCCGAAATGCTCAGTGCCTCCGGACGTAACCGCGACTTGCTGTCGGCATTGATTTCCCCTGAAGGGCTCAATTACGGCAATAAACCCAAAGGGCTGCTGCTGTTCCATTCCTATCCGTTTGGCAACCGCACGCCTGTGGAAGAGCAGCTGATCGAGGCAGCTAATTATGCCAACTGCAACGGTCTGGCGCGCCTGCATTTCACTGTCTCGGCAGCCCACGAAGATATGTTCCGTGATGTGGTCAGCCGTGTAGCAGGGCCGCTCCAAGAACTGACCGACACACGTTTTGATATTACATTCAGCGTCCAGAAGCCATCTACCGACACCCCTGCCGCAAATCTTGACAATACGCCCCATCGTGAAAACGGACATCTGTTTTTCCGTCCCGGAGGCCACGGCTCCCTCATAGAGAATCTCAATGACATAGAGGCATCCGTGGTGTTCATCAAAAATATTGACAACGTGGTCAACGAGGCACAGCTGCCTGACACCATCAAGTATAAGATGGTACTCGGAGGCATCCTCCTGCAAGTGCGCGATGTAATCCACAAATATCTCAACAAGCTCGGACGAGGCCACAACAACCTCGAACTGCTTGAAGAGATAAAGCAGTTCATGCGTTCAATATTATTTATCGAAGACATCCGCATGGATACCCTGAAGGACAATGAGCTGGCTGAATTTCTCGCAGCCAAACTCAACCGCCCCATACGCGTATGCGGCATGGTGCGCAACCTCGGCGAACCAGGCGGCGGTCCGTTCCTCGTCTATGGCAACGACCACAGCGTGCAACCCCAGATACTTGAGAGTTCCCAGATAGATCCCGACAATGCCCGCTATGCCCAGATGCTAAAGACGGCAACCCATTTCAACCCCGTAGACATAGTATGCTACCTGCGCAATGCCAACGGCAAGAAATTCAATCTGCCTGATTACGTAGACCCCGAAACAGGTTTCATCAGCAACAAATCAGTCAACGGAGCTGAAATCAAGGCAATGGAACGACCAGGCCTTTGGAACGGAGCCATGAGCGACTGGAACACCGTATTTGTCGAAGTGCCCGTCTCCACTTTCAATCCGGTCAAGACCGTCAACGACCTCCTCCGCCCAGCCCACAACTGCAAATAGACACGTGCACCCATCCACACGACACAGGAGAGGCTGTTGCAGAACTTAAAAATCCTACCATAAATTGTAGGGATACATCCCAATGCTGTTTACTTAAGCATCTCGACACTGACTTTAACGCGCCCATTGTGGGCGCAGCCTCCATTGTACGCTCAAGTATTCAGGACCTCCGGCGGAGGTCAACATATTAGGCCATGGTCATACAAGCCCATAGGCTTGGTTGACCATGGTGACACCATCCCTTTCCAATCAATGCCTCCATAGGAGGCACACAACACACGCAGAAACTGTGCGCCACCTACAGCGGCGGAAATCAGTTGCATGACAATAACATGGGTCATCCAATCCTAACGGATTGTGTGACCCATGCCTAATATATGCGACCCCACTGGGGTCGCATATGACACCCGATATAATAAGATGATTGTCATATCAAGGGTGTTGCATAACTCAGGAATCATGTGATAAACACCGTCAAATTTGTAGGGTCGCTACATGTAGCGACCGTTAAACAGCTGATTATCAACGTCTGCACTGTCCGGTCGCTACATGTAGCGACCCTACAAACATGTTTAAATGCGGTTATGCAACACCCTCATAAATAATAGGGAGGGGGTTGCAAGCCCTTTCCTTCAATATACCTGGATTGTGAAAACAATAGCTCCTCTGTTTCCGTTATATTGGATGTATGAATCAGAAGGAAGCAATCAAGAAATTATGGACAGAGGTGTTCCACGACTCCAAAGAGTATGTGGATATGTACTTTGACCGCGTTTATCGCGATGCAGATGCCCTGACTGTGGTCACTGACGGAAAACTCGAGAGCAGCATGCTCCTCCAAAGTTACCGTTTCCTCTATCAAGGCTCAGATGTAGGCATGGGATATATAGCGGGAGCCATGACACGGCGCGGCTCACGCGGCAAAGGGCTGATGGGCAACCTCATTAAGGAGTCATTCATCCGGGCATATGAACGCGGCGACATGCTTGTCAGCCTTATCCCTTCACATGACTGGTTGTATTTCTACTATGACCGTTTCGGATTTTCAACGGTATTCTACACTGATCCGCAGCGGTTCACATCGCTGCATCAATTCCCTGCCGACAGTACCTACACGCCAGTCGACGACATATACTCCGACAAAGTATTCGAAGCATTCCAGCGCATGGAACGTCAACGGCAATGCACCGTATTGCATTCGCATCGCGACTTTCTGAACATCATGGATGACAACCGCAATGATTCGGGCAAGTTTGTCGCCATGGCTGATGCAAACGGCAATATCGTATCTATGGCATGGGCTGTTGCGAGCCCCGACATGGTTACCGTAACCGAGCTGCTCGGTGACAGCCAAGAAGCCCGCGATGCCGCATGCCACGAGTTGAGAAAACTGCTGCCTGATCGCCCATTCAAGGTATTTGCTCCTCCCCTTGCCGAACACCGCCGTCTGTATGATCGAGGGATGGGCAGAATAATCAATGCCGACCTGTGCTTGAGACTGGCAGCCAAAAACAATCCTAAATGGCATTCCCACATCAGGATAACCGACCCCCTAATTACAGCCAACAACCAGGTCTGGGAAATATCTGACGGTCAGAGCACTGCCATAACCCAACGATATTATTCTTCCCCCGAGGATGAACGACCTCATCTTGACCTTGACATTCCTATAAACGTTTTCAATGAGATAGTATTTTCCGCTCAGAAGATGGGTGACATCATTGGCTTTCCGTCTCAACGCCCCATCATGAGTCTTATGCTTGACTGAGTGATGATGCACCCAGACTTAATTCCTTGAAATATAATTCGCCCCATCGTGACAACATAAGTCGTCGATGGGGCGAATCTCTTATAATCAGGAAATAAACTTATTTCGTGGCAGTTGTAGCATTCTGGCACGGAGTCGCTGGGCACCCTGTCGGCTGCTGGCAGTTATATCTCTTGCCCTCATAACGCTGACCTTTGTGATGCTTGCGTGACTTGGGCTGCTTGTATCCCTTACCGAATGCGGGACCATTGACATAGCTCTGCTCAAGGTACTGGACGTACTGCTCAGGTGTGAGGATGCTCTTAAGGTCGTAAAGGTAAGCCTGTCGCTTAGCCTGACGGAGCTCTCTCTTGTTCTTGATATCCTTGGTCTTCTGCTGGAACTTCTTGGTGCGGAGTTCCTTGATCTTTGCCTGCTGGTCAGCTGTAAGATTAAGCTCTGCAAAAGGATTCATCATGCACGAATCAGGATTCTGAAAGTATGGGCATGGGGTATTACAGTTGTAGCCTGGAGCACAGGGAGCACCGCAAGGAGCTGCGGGACAGGAGGCACTGTTATCGCCAGCGGACTGTGCAAAAGCCGAGGTTGAGAAGATGGCTGCAGTCGCAAGTGTCAGTGTCAAGATGTTCTTTTTCATAATCTTTGTAGGATGTATTTAAATGATAAAAGTTAGTTTACGTTTTTGAAGCGTATCGGCTGCTTATTGAGCGATTACACTTTATAAGACGCAGCCTATCCACCAAGGTTTAAACGTTTCCTTTAATTTAACCCCAATTAACAAATTGGTTTGTTCCTCCCTCTCATTTATGTATATACACAAAACCGCCACCAGACTATGAGATTCAGATTAATCATCATAGCCCGGTGCCGGATATGAGCTTACAAATAAAAGCCGGATTTTACTCCTCTACAGAGCGAAGCTTCTGTACGTAAACCGCTTTCATCATCTTCTTGCGGTTAGCTACAGAGGGCTTTTCGAAGGCTTGGCGGCTACGGAGCTCTTTAACGATGCCAGTCTTTTCAAATTTACGCTTGAATTTCTTCAGAGCGCGTTCGATGTTCTCGCCTTCTTTTACTTGTACGATAATCATTGTGTTGTTAACTTATTTGATTTTGTAGTGTTGTGATTGTTTGTCAGTCAAAAAATAATGCTTTCAGAGAGGATACAAACTACACCTCCTAAAGCGCGACAAATTTAGCCATTATTTTCCGTTTCGCAAAACTTTTCAACCATCATTTTTTGCTGATTCATATCAAAATGCAGTGGCTTAACGAGGACGTTTAAACAAAGCCGTGACGGAGATACCGTCACGGCTTTGGAGTGCATATATTTAATCGGAATTTATTTCGCTTCTTCTGGATTAAGGAGCACGGTCATATGGTTGCCCTGCGACAGGAGGCTCTTGGCAAAGTCCATGACATCCTTGGCAGTCACTGCCTCGGTAGCTTCAACTGCTCCGTGGAGTATGTCTGTGCCTTCGATATTGTCAACCGACATGGCGCGCATCCATGTATAGTTGCGTTCGAAACTCTCCTTATAGTCCTTGACGAGGGTTTCCTTAGCCTTGGCAAGTTCCTCGGGCTTGATTTCCTCTGCCATTGAATCAATGAGCTTGTTAATCTCCATCAATGCCTCCTCGGCTTTCTCTGGCTTGAGCAGCAGAGGTATGATAAGCGCAGTATTGGGCTTCTCGAAACGGTTGATGCTCTCCTCTGCATAGATGGAGTAGACTGCGCCCATCTCCTCGCGGATTTTGTTGAGGAGGCGTTCGGTGAGTATCTGCTCCATTATGTTGGCGAGAATATTGTTACGGAGATTGAATTTCTCGTTACCTGTCACAAAGATACGACCATATACCTGAGGCGTTTCCATCTTCATAGAAAACTTTTCGACTGCTGTGCCAGCCTTAACGGCATATGCAGGGTCGTATGTGAGTTCCTTGGCTGCCACAACCTTTCCTGGAAGAGATGCGATATATTTCTCCACCAGCGGGCGAAGGATTTCGGGATCAACATTGCCTACAAAATAATAGGTAAAGTCTGCGGCATTGGCGGTCATGGATTTGAGCATGTTGACCAACTGCTCACGGTCGACTTTTTCAACGCTTTCGGCAGAGGGGAAATACTTGCGTGGAGTGCCATAGATAGTCTCTGTCAGATGGCGAGACATTACAAACTGTGGGTTGGATGCAGCATTTGCCAGAATGGCTTTGATCTGGTTACCCATTGACTGGAACTCCTCGGCATCAAGGTTGGGCGATGTGAATGTGGCATAGAATACTTCAAGCATCGAGGGAAGATCCTTGACAGTGGTGGTACCCGATACAAATCGCAGGTAGTCGTCAGGACTGAGACTGAGGCTGAAGTTCTTGCCAGCGGTGTACTTGCGCAGATCCTGATAGGTGTATGTGCCGGCTGAGAGATTTGACAGGTAGTCGCCCATCAGCTGTGCAGTCTCATCATTGAGGTCTTTATAGTCGGCATAGCCGCCCGGGGCCCATGCGCCGAAGAGGATTTCGTCCTCCTTCAGCTTGGTACTCTTGACTATCACCTTGGCACCGTTGCTGAGAGTCCACTCTGTGGCATCCCATTTCTCTATCGGCTTGGTAGATGTGATGGTACCGGGCTTGATGTCACCAGGGATGAGGGGATCCTGACGCATCTCTTCCTTATAAGGCTCTATCTCCTCGGCATCCACCTTTGTCATGATTTCTTTGAGCTGGTCGGCAGTGGGCACCTCGATGCCCTCCTTATCGGGGAGATATACCATGATATAGCGATTGTCGGGAGTGACAAGCTGTTTGAAATACTGATTGATGGCATCGACATTGATCATGCCTGCTATCATATTGGTCATGTCAAGCTGATCCTTGAGACTCAGAGCAGGAGCATTGTCAATAAAAGTACGCACATATGAGCGGGCATATGCGGTGGAGTAATGCGCGTTACGGTTGTTATATGCCTTCTCCAAAGCAGAAATATATTCGGCTTTGGAGCGATCCAGTTCGGTCTGCGTGAAGCCTCCACGATCGGCTCTAAGCACCTCGCGATAGATAGCCTCAAGCACTGGTTTGATTTTGCCGTCCTTGGCACCAGCATCAGCCAGCAGACCATGCTTGGTCTTGACAAATCCAAGAAGATCGCCAATATAGCTGCCAGCCTGACTGAAAGGAGAGTCTGCCTTTGACGAGATGTCCTCGAGACGCTGGTCAAGCATCGCCACGATCATGTTGTCCATGTAGTCAACCACGAAAGCGGGCATGGTGTTGCGCATCTCGCGTGGCACCACGGGGTCATAGGCGAAATTGATGCTAACGCGAGCCATGGTGATTTCAGGATCAGTGCCGATGGTCACTTTCGCGCCCGTAATGTCTGGAATGGTGAAATACCTGCGTTCGGGAGCATTCTCAGGCATGGTTATAGGATCAAATATCTCCTTGATTTTTGCCTCAATCACTGCAGGGTCAATATCACCCACGACGATGATGCCCTGCTGATCGGGACGATACCACCGCTTATAATAGTCGCGCAGTTCATCGGGTTTGAAGTTGAGCACCACGTCCATAGTGCCTATAGGCATACGCTGACCGTAGCGACTGCTATCAGGAAACATTTCGGCTATCATCTTGGTCTGGGCACGACGCATACCGACATTGCTACGACGCCATTCCTGCTCGATCACACCACGCTCGTCATCAATATCCTTATCGGCGAGGGTCAGGTCACATGCCCAATCGTGAAGTATCATCAAACAAGAATCCACCACATTGGGGTTTGCCACCGGGACGGCTGAGATATTGTAAACGGTCTCGTCAAAACCGGTATAGGCATTGAGGTCTCTGCCAAACATCACACCTTTCGATGCCAACCAGTCACGAAGCTGATGACCGGGGTAGTTCTTTGTCCCATTGAATGCCATATGCTCGAGGAAATGGGCAAGACCGCGCTGGTTGTCCTCCTCCAGGATAGAGCCGACCTTCTGGGCGATGAAGAAATCAGCCTGTCCCTTGGGATAAGCGTTCTGACGGATGAAGTAGGTCATGCCGTTGGGGAGCGTTCCCACCCTAAGAGCCGAGTCCATGGGCAGAGGCTGAGTCTGCGGCATCTGTGCCATGGCAAGCACCGGGCATACAAATGCCACCAATGACCATAGCATGATGCTTAAAATGGATTTTTTCATTTTGTTGATTGGTAAAATATGGTATATGTATTTGATTGGAATATTCACGCGTATCATACCTTCGTTACATCTGCAAATGTAACGATATTTCAGCAAGATACAATAATTAGATGCAACGACATAGTGCGGAAGTTGCAGACAGACATGTTTTTAACACTTGTGGATGCTTACAGTCTGTAGAAGCGGATGGTCTTTATGAGAGCGGTGTTGAGTGTCACATGACCATTGACGGTGTATGGCTTGCGGTATATCACACTTATGCGGTTTTCACCCTGACGGAGGCTGACACGCAGCAGATTGCTGCGCGAGGTGAGAGTCCATTCATCCTTGACTGTAGGGGGCATCACCAAAGCACCCGATATGGAGTCGTTGACGCTTACAAGTCTGATGGCGCACAACCCCGAGCGTGATGTGCCGTCAGCATGGGCATTGCTGTATATGCACTCCATCAGATACTCTCCGTCAGCAGGAGCATCTATGCTGAAACTCATCTTGCCTCTATAAGACTCGGTAGTCTCTACAAACTGACGTGCTATCTTGCGGTCACTGATGAGCGATGTGCCCGGATAGGCAAGCGAATCAGCCGGAACTGTAATGACACTTCCACGAGGATAGAAATAGAGAGGTCTGGACGACAAACCGATATACTGCTCGTTTCTGACAGGCACAAAAGCTACGGATGTAAACTGGGTCACATCGGCATACATCTGGTATTTGTCAGCAAAAATCTGCTCTTCCATCACCCCATTGAAGTAAACTTCATAGGCTGTGCCCGACACAAAATTCTTGATCTGAATCTTCTTGGTATTCCAAGACTCAACCTCGGGCGTGGCAGGCATCTCGGCAGCAGAGGCATCGTTCATCTCATGACTCCTGGGGGTGTTGCCGCCCATGGTGATTTCTATGACATGGGTTCCTTTGATATTCGAAGGTATGGTATGGCTCGTCTGTTCCGCACCATCCATCTTATACGAACTGATGACTGTACCGCACCCATTGATGATGATATGCAGCAGCGCATCACGATAGCGTAAGTTCCTTATCTCTCTATGGGCATCAACAGTTTGCGGTATCGACGGATGGATCTCTATCCCCCCCTGTGTAAACCGCAATCCAAGCATTCCGCGGTAGATGGCAGCTATATTTGCCGCAGCACTCAACGGATTGTGCGATGCCCTGTTGCCGATGGCATACGGAGCTTTCCCCGTACGCGCATCTATGTAAGGATAGGTGCCGAGATTCATGGCGGCGATATAGGCAAGAGAGCTTGTCATACGTTGCAGTATAGTCATATTGCCCGAGTGAGATGCGGCAATGCTCCAATAAGCTTCTGCCACAGGTGCTATAATATCTGAAGGTCTACCGCTGACCGAGTCAGGCATCTGAGGATACATCGTCGGGATACCTAACGGCAATATCTGTGTATGTGACTGCATGGCGAGTGCCATCTCGGGAGTAGCTATATTATATACCATGCCAAGACCCTGACCGAGGTTGTCGACTGCAGCAGCGGCAATCGGATATGGCTCACCATAGAGATACATACTGTACATACTCACATTTGGCATCCACAGAGTGGTATTGATTGCTTCAACCAGATGGTTGTGCCGTGTCATGTATTCCTTGCCGTCATCACCTACGACCATTGCCATCATGGAAGCAGCTTCATAAGCACGTGCTGCCAATGCATTGACCGTGATAGTCTCCACTCCCGAAATGTCTGCCGGGGTCATCCAACGAGGATATGGGAACTGGCTGTCATCAGAGACAATGCTCTGCATGCCTCGGAACAAGCCTGTAGAAGCATCCTTAACGACAGTTTCATAAATTTCCAAAGTCCTTCGCACCACAGGATATACCTCCTCTATCCAGCCGTAATCGCCGGTAACTTCGTAGACGCTCCATGCAGCCGCCACCCAGGCTATGGCATCGGTAGCTACCGGAAAGCCTCCGCCATAACTGCTGCCCTGGGATATTATGCCATCACGCACCTTTGACCTCAACAGTTCCTTAGCTTTATCTGGAGCGACATAGCAGAGAGCAAGGTCTGTGAGATAAGCCGCTTCGGCTGTACGGAGATTGGAAGGGATGCTGTCAATATATGCTAATGACATATTATGCACGGCATCTATGATACGCGCCCCGCTTGTGTAACGCAAAGCCACTCCTGGTTGAGGTATATGCAGTGTGTCAGCCATGGCACCTGTGCGAAACGTGCTTATCAACGTAGTGTCATCAGGAGCATAAGCAACGTGTGTCCCGTCTATGATGCTGTCAGCAAACAGAGTGTAGCTTTCGCCGTCATACAACGTGCCTGACGTATGGGATTTATCCGTATGACATGCTACCAGACTTGAGAATATCAAGCCACCAGCCAGCATGGATACAGCAGAGCATACCTGCTTCTTGATGATACGTAGTGTCATATACTCCGATTGAAAAGACTTATATCTATTTCAACGTCCATAAGAGGTCAAACGTTGTCAGGCTGATACTATTTTATGCCTCTGCGGTCAAGTTCCGCACGGTAGCGGGCGGCGTTAGCTCTGTGTGACGCATAATCCACCGCAAAGTTATGGTAACCCGAGAAGTCCTCTCTGGCACACATATACAGATAGTCATGCTTTGGAGCGTTGAGCACACCGTCAATAGTGGCAGCATCTGCTATGCGTATCGGTCCAGGGGGCAATCCCTTGGTTACATATGTATTATATGGTGATTGAGTAGACAGCATCGGCAGAGTGATACGCCTGATGGAGAAATCCCCTATCGCATATTTCACGGTAGGATCCGCCTGGAGTTTCATGCCCCGGTCAAGACGGTTGATGTACAGACGCGCCACCATGGGGCGTTCGTCCCTCTTGGCCGTCTCCTCTTCGGCTATGGATGCCACCGTCGCCACCTGCACCGGAGTCAAGCCAAGCGCACGGGCGCGGGCGCGCCGCTCATCTGTCCAGAAACGGTTGCGATGGGCTGCGAGTTTCTCCACCAATGCCTCGGGAGAGGTAGTCCAATACACCTCGTAACTGTCAGGGAGGAATGCGGCTGGGTATTGCGCCTCATCAGAGAACCCTAAACCCGGGAGCACCTGCTTGCATGCGTCAAGAAACTCCTCGCTGCTGAAATCAAGCAATCCAGCCATCCTGTCAGCAAGCTGAGGCATGGTGCGGATATTGTTAAATGTCACATTGACAGGAGTCTGCCGTCCCCTTGACAGATTGTGGGCTATACGCAGAGCCATCTCGCCACGTGTGACGAGATAACTGCCGCGGGCTTTGGCAGGGTTACCTCCCATGAGTTTCCAAAGGAGATATACGCGCTTGCCCATCGACTTGCCGAGATGTACGTCAAGGCTGTCACGCACCTGCGCTTCCGTCGCCTCCCTCGGCACTGTCACCCTGACCGCATCGCCACGATGGCCGTCAAGACCTATAAACCAAAGCACTACGCCTACAGCCACTACTCCAAGGCATATGAACATCCATGTAATGGGGTTGACACGACGGGAAGAGGAGGATGGTTTCTTACGGGGGCGCGGGCGTGATATAGCCTTACGCGATGACGGTTTGCGTTTAGTCTGTATCTCTGGCATAAGCGTTAATCAGTATTCTTTGACTTCCTCTATTTTCTCGGCATTTGCCACAGCCTCCGCGCCCTCGCGTGAGGAGATGTATTTGTTATAGTAGGCAATCACCAGTGTAGTAAGGGGCAAGGCGATTATCATGCCGAGTATGCCAAGGAGGCAACCCCATACCGACAGAGAGAACAGTATGATGGCAGGATTCAGCCCCATCGCCTTGCCCATAATCTTAGGTGTAAGAAAAAGATCCTGAATTATCTGTACGACACAGTAGACCAAGAATGCCTGACCGAATATGGTCCAGAAATCGCCACCTCCGCCTACCGAATAGACGAGGCACAGAAACGCCGTCAGCGGAAACGAGGCAAGCTGGAGATAGGGCACCATGTTCATCAGACCGATAAGAAGACCCAGAGGTATCGCCAACGGAACTCCTACGATACTGAATCCTATACTGAACAGCACGCCGACGATGAGAGCTATAAGTGACTGTCCGCGGAAATAATGGTTCATACTGCGCTTGATGTCATGCGCCACGTGAAACACCGGACGGCGGTATTTTGGGGGCACCATCCAGTGAAGCCCACGCTCCAGACGGTCATAGTCAATCATGAGAAATATGACGTAAAGAATCACCATCACCCAGTTGAGCAGTCCGAGCAAGAAACTTATGCTGTTGGTTATAAGCCTCCATGATGTCTTCAACGTCCCCTCAATGAGTGTCATCCACTCCTCCTTGGATATCATGCGCGACAGACCATCAAGGTCAATGTTACGACGGATGAACAGATGTATCTCCTGTGGCAGATAAGGGATATGAAGCTCGCTGCTCGCATAATTTTGAAGGAGATGCCCCATCTCCTTGAATTCTGAAATGATGTAGGGCACTGCGATAGCAGTCAGCACACCGAAAAGAAACAGAGCCTCAAACAGCGTCACAAAGACAGCCACCATGCGCCCACGCAGATGCAACAGCCTACGGTTGAACTGCACGAAAGGCTCTAATATATACGCGATAAGGCATGCAACGCAAAACGGCAACAGCACTGCCTTTAGATAATTGATCAGATATATCGCCACTGCCAGAAGAGCCAACGAAAACAATATCCTGACCACTCGGTCAAATGTATAGGGTCGTGAATGGGAGTACATGACACAAAATTACGAAAAATAATCCACCTGATTTTTGACGTGTTAAAAAAATATAAGCTAAATTTGTTTCTTTGAAATATCAAACAAGCCAAATATTCTAACTTGCAATGACGACAACTACCAATCCCGCAGTGCGCTCACAAGTGCTGAGCGACAAGAAATGGGCGCGATGGACAGCTCTGGCACTGCTTGCCTCGGCGATGTTCTTCAGCTACATTTTCATGGACATCCTATCCCCTCTCCAGTCCTCCCTCCAGATACTTAAAGGCTGGGATCCGTCGACCTACGGGCACTTCGCCTCATCGGAGACGTTTCTCAACGTGTTTATATTCTTCCTGATTTTTGCCGGGGTAATCCTCGACAAGATGGGTGTACGCTTCACCGCCATCCTCTCCGGCTCGGTGATGCTCGTAGGCGCAGCCATCAACTACTATGCGCTGACTGATGCTTTCATGTCAAGCTCTCTCGCCGTGTGGTTTGAGGACAATCTCAACCTGCCATCGGAGTGGTGGAACGTCACCCCGTTTTTTGCCGGCATGCCGGCATCTGCCAAGCTTTCGGCTGTAGGATTCATGATATTCGGCTGCGGCGTGGAAATGGCAGGCATCACCGTGTCGCGCGGCATCGTCAAGTGGTTTGCCGGCAAGGAGATGGCTTTGGCGATGGGTGTGGAGATGGCTTTGGCGCGTGTAGGCGTGTTTGTAGTGTTCATCGGTTCGCCATGGATCGCCACCCTCGGTGACAACCTTTCGGTGACACGCCCTGTCGGTTTCGCAGTACTGCTTCTCCTTATCGGACTTATCAGCTTCATAGTCTACGGATTCATGGACCGCACGCTTGAGAAGCAGATAGGCAACACCGAGGAGAAGGACGATCCGTTCCGTTTCAGCGACCTTAGCAAGATATTTTCCAGCGGAGTGTTCTGGATTGTCGCCCTGCTGTGTGTGCTATATTATTCTGCCATCTTCCCGTTCCAGAAATATGCTGCCAATATGCTCCAGTGTGAGCTTGGTATCTCTGTAGAGACCGCCGGACTGATATTTTCGGTGTTCCCTCTCGGCGCGGCTGCTGTAACTCCCCTGCTTGGCAACTATCTCGACACCAAAGGCAAAGGGGCTACGATGCTTATATTCGGCGCATTGCTTATGATTGTATGCCATCTGACCTTCGCTCTCGGACTGCCCGCTCTGCGAGGTGCCGAAACAGGGGTAATCAAGGATACACAAGCCATCGTATCCGGTCATGTAGAGCGTGTAAATCCGTCAGACGAGATGCTTAAAGCCCCTGTACATGTGGTATTCGGCATAGACAACTTTGCCAATGACGAGGTCAAGCAGCTGTTTGTCGGCAAGAAGACAGGCGAAAGCCTCGTGTTCAATCCGCGCAAGGCATTTGAGCGTTTCGGCGCCGAAGATCCCGAAGCCTCTGCCGAAGCACTGATTTCGTTCCTCTCCGACCGCGACACGCAGATAGACTTCGCCCAGGCGATGCAGATCGATGAGGACTTCCGCCTGACTATCGACAGCATCAACGAGCCTACCGGCTGGCTCGGCTTCACGATAGCATTTATCGCCATCATACTCCTCGGCATATCATTCTCCTTGGTACCTGCCTCGCTATGGCCGTCAGTGCCCAAGCTCGTTGACGGCAAACTCCTTGGTTCAGCCTATGCCGTCATCTTCTGGATACAGAATATCGGACTCTACGCGTTCCCGATGCTGATTGGTGCAGTGCTTGTATCGACCAATGTAGGCGTGATGAATCCGCTGAGCTACAACTACACCGCGCCTATGCTGATTTTCGCATCGCTCGGAGTACTCGCACTGCTCTTCGGTCTCTGGCTCAAAGCTCTCGACGCCAAGCGTCACTACGGACTTGAGCTGCCCAACAAGCAGCCCGCCACCGATCAGGAGGTAGAGCTCGACGGCATGGAATAAGTCTGAAACATTAGTGTCATCGTAAGCGTTGGTATATTACATTGTTAACCTAAAAATGTAATATACCATGGCTTACAAGATTGACGAAATCGAGGGCATAGGTCCAGCTTATGCTGCCAAACTCACCGATGCAGCAGGTATCAGCACCACCGAAGACCTCCTGAAAGCCGGAGAGACCAAGAAAGGGCGCGAACAGATAGCCCAGATGACAGGCATCCCGGAGAAACTGATATTGACATGGGTCAACCATGCCGACCTGTTCCGCATCAAGGGTGTGGCTGGACAGTTTGCCGAACTGCTTGAAGCAGCCGGCGTAGACACTGTAAAAGAATTTGCCCACCGTGTCCCTGAAAACCTTGAAAAGAAACTCGTCGAAGTCAACAATCAGAAACATCTCTGCGGCAGAGTCCCCTCCGTGGTCGAACTCACCAAGATGATTGACCAAGCCAAAGAGCTACCACCCAAAGTAAAATACTGACATTAATGATAAATCGGGTCGCGACAAAAAAGCGCGACCCGATTTATTTTTCAATATACATATAGTGCAGTGGACATCCCCTTGTGTAGGGACATGCCGTGGCACTAACCTTTACCCACAAATGGGATTATTTTGCGTCTCAAGGATGTATTGAT
>CAMQYL010000002.1:0-148216 GCA_947039275.1 uncultured Bacteroidales bacterium
TGATACGTCTCCGACGTATCTATCCGCATCAGAGCCTTAAGTGAACAGCATTGGGTTAAGAGCGACCGTAATAAGCAGGATGGTAATTCTAAGAAATGATGGATTTAGCGTTGATGAGGAAGTATGAGGTCAGGGATGGGTGGCTTTGAGGTCGCGGCGGGTTTTGAAGAAGATTTGGGCGGAGTTGATGGTGTTTTGCCAGACGATGTAGGCGGCTGGGGCTACGGAGGTGATGGGGTTGAAGAAGGTCATTGCCATCCATACGGCGAGGACGGTGTTTTTCTGTCCGAGGCTCTGTGCTCCGGCTATGCGGTCGCCGCAGTGCGCTCCGATGCGTCGTCCGATTATGAACTGGGCTATGCAGGTGACACCTGCCACCAAGGCAAGCGCGACCATTTCGCCGATTTTAGAGGCAGGTGCCGTAACTACGTATGACACGGCACGACCTACGACTATGAAAAGTGCCACCGCCCATATGTAGAACGACAGCGACTGGTGGGTGGCGATGGTCCGATGCACCCGCGGAGCTTTCCACATCAGCAGAAACGCACAGGGGAGGGGCAGGATGATAAGGGGCACTACCTTGTAGGCTATCTTGAGCATCGCTTCAAGCATGTCTATGTGCTGACCTCCGGCAGTATCCATCCTGGCAAACAGTACCGGAGCAAGCAATGCCACGCTGATATTGCTGATGATGGAGTATGTCGCCACTTTGGATATGCTGCCTCCGAGCATGTTTGTGACCACCGGCGCAGAGGTAGCTGTAGGGCAGAATACGCATATGAAAGCTCCTAACGCAAAGTCGCTGCTGATGGGCAGCAGAGCGAAATACAGAGCAAGTGAACCTGCCAATTGCACAGCAAGCAGAAGCCAAGAGAAACGGGTAACGCGAAATTCCCTCGGCTTGACCTTGCAAAATGTGATAAGCAGCATGATGAAGATGAGATAGGGGGCAAGAAAGGTGATGTATCCTATCTGTGCGTGCAGAAGCCATCCAGCCAGCATAGCCATGGGCATGATCCACGGCTTTATGCGTTGGAGCGTAGTATGTGCTGTCATTTGTAAAACCTATAAAGAAACCTTGGAAATTCCGTATGGCAAAATTACTGTAAAATAATGCACGCTCAAAGCAGAATAACAAAATAATTGTCTATATTTGTGTATATCAAACCATTTAATTTTACACCATGAATAAAAGACAACTCAAGAAACAGATCCACGGTCTCTGCGGCGGACTCGCCTGTGACTGTGTGATAGCTACTATGGATATGCCGTGTGACGTCAAGGACAAGACTGCTGATCTGGTGGTGCGTGTCGCTCATGCCCAGACAGCCGCTCTGAGCAAAGTATCCGTTTCGTTTGACAAGACTCCACGCGATTTCGCCAACCGCCACGAATACAACGTGGAGCGTCGCAAATACTTCAAAAAAGCTCTCGGAGCTCTTTCAAGCGAGCTAAACAACGAGGTCATCTCCATCGTCAACGAAATCAACGGGATGCTCACCCCAGAGCAGAAGGAAGCCAACAAGGCAAAAGCCGCCGCGAAATAACCCGCACGGCGGTGTCGTACATCCTAATACCAACGACAAAATATGTAGGGACATGCCATGGCATGTCTGTATGGGTTGCCCGATGGAATTTTAACCTTGCGAACTTAAGTTGACATGCCATGGCATGTCCCTACAAATAAATATTGCTGATTCTGTGACATCCTTTGTCATGGATGTTGTTTACGCTCCTCCATTTTCATAACTCGCCAACTTGAATCTCAGCGGACTGATATTGAAAGCATTGGGATGGAAGGTCAGTATCACAGTGCCTGACTTTCCCCGATGCATCATATGCGTAGCTCCGCATACGAGCAACTGGGATTTCATCCTCGGAAAACTGGCGTATGCTTCCGTGCATCGCAAGGCTGGTTTCCTGATGAAATCGTCATGGTTTTTCTTCCCTCTGGGCTGTCTGTTCAGGGCTATAGGAGGAGTCCCGGTGGAGCGGAAAAACAAGTCGGTGTCGCTTGTGGAAGTGTTGACAGAGCGGTTCCGTTCGTCGGAGCGTCTGGCGCTTGCCATAACCCCTGAGGGTACACGCAGCCGCACTGACCGCTGGCACACCGGTTTTCTTGCCATAGCCCGCAATGCCGATGTGCCCATAGTGCTCGGAGTACTTGACTATGGGAGCAAACGCATACTTATAGAGAGCGTATTCGAGCCTACAGGCGACACCGAGGCTGACATCCGAGCCATCAAGGCATACTACAAGCCGTTTAAAGCCCGCTATCCTGACAAATTTTCTACTGACGACCCTCCGAAACTATGAGAATTGCCATACTGCCCATGGATATCACATGGGGAAAAAAAGAGGAAAATCTTATTTCTACAGCTGAGCGTCTGCGCTATGTGCATCCTGATACTGACATAGTGGTGCTCCCGGAGACGTTTACCACTGGTTTCGTGCGCAAGAAAGAGCAGCTTCGTGAACTGGCGGAGACCAATGACGGGCATACCATAGACGATGTGCACCGCTGGGCAAAATTCTTCAAATTTGCCATCGTCGGATCATTCGTGGCATGTGACGCGGCACGTACACGGTTTTATAACCGCGCTTTCTTCATAGAGCCGTCGGGTGACGAGACTTTCTACGACAAGCACCACCTGTTTATCCCCAGCGGTGAAGGCGAGGCATATACTGCAGGTGACAAACTGCCGCCCATAATAAGATATATGGGATGGGATTTCGCCCTTGCCATCTGCTATGATATGCGTTTTCCCGAATGGCTGCGTAACCGTGACGGCAGATATGAAGTGTTGCTGCTGCCGGCTTCATGGCCAGAGGCGCGTCGTCTCGCGTGGGACATATTGCTGAGAGCCAGAGCTGTGGAAAACCAGGCTTATGCCGTAGGTGCTAACCGCAGCGGCGTTGACCAGGGAGGCGAGTATCTGGTTGACAGTTCGATGGTGATAGACTATATGGGTCGTTGTGTATCCACTATCGATCGTGACCACGGCATAGTATATGCCACGCTTGACCGCGATGCCCTGCGCGAAGCCCGGCACAAACTCCCTGTCCTCCAGCATCAGGATTCATTCACACTCGACTGCCTGTCGCAATAATACTCACAAGTGAGTATTGCCAACCATAGATATAGGTGGTAAATTTGTAGTGTAATTACAGATATACCACATGATATTAACAGACCTGCCAACCGGCAACAGTGCCGTAATCCTCAAAATCAAAGGTCACGGAGCGTTTCGCAAACGCATGATGGAGATGGGCTTCATCAAAGGACGTGTAATCACTCCTGTGCTTCAGGCTCCCATGCATGACCCCATCAAGTATAAAATCATGAACTATGAGGTGTCGTTGCGCCGAAACGAAGCCTCTATGGTAGAAGTGGAGCCTCTTGAGGACTCCAATCCGTCACATAATGTAGAGAAAGACGTTTTTGCCCATAGCGGAACCCACATAGCCAGTCCGCATCCCGGACAAAACGTTATCAATGTAGCCCTTGTGGGTAATCCTAACTGTGGCAAGACGTCGCTGTTCAATGTCGCTTCCGGTGCTCACGAACATGTCGGCAATTACAGCGGGGTTACGGTGGACCTTAAGCGCGGACACTTTGATTACAACGGCTACAAGATAAATATTGTCGATCTCCCCGGCACATATTCCCTGGCATCGTATTCTCCCGAAGAGCTCTACGTGCGTAATTATCTGCGTGACCAGACTCCTGATGTCATCATCAACGTGGTTGTGGCGAGCAATCTTGAGCGCAACCTCTACCTGACCACTGAACTGATAGATATGGATCGCTCCATGGTCATAGCTCTCAATATGTACGACGAGCTTGAGCGCAGCGGTGACAAGCTCAACTATAAGATGCTTGGAGAGATGATAGGTGTGCCCATAGTGCCCACCGTGTCCCGCACCGGCGAGGGGCTTGACAACCTATTTGATACCGTGATTTCGGTATTTGAGGGATATAACAAGGATGTGCGTCATGTGCATGTAACACTTAACAAGAATCTTGAGGCTGCAATAAAGACTCTGTCAACCGCCATAAAGCAAGACGGAGAGCTTCCACGCAGTATCTCTCCGCGTTATATCGCCATCAAGTTGCTTGAAGGAGATGCCAGTGCCAACGAGACCATGAAATCGCTTTCCAACGGCGAGAAAATACTCATGCTGCGCGATGAGGAAGTGGCTAAAATCGAGAAATATTCCGATGAGGATATAGCCACCATGATAGCCGATGAAAAGTATGGATTTATCGAGGGCGCATTGGCGGAGACCCTTGTCAAAGGAGAACGTGAGACTGCGCGGTCTACGGAGCTGATTGATGCGTTTGTGACCAACAAGCTTTTCGGATTCCCTCTGTTCCTGTTGCTGATGTTCGTGATGTTCTGGCTGACATTTACCATCGGCCAGTATCCCATGGATTGGCTCGAAGGCGGCGTAGGATGGCTCGGCGAGCTTCTGAAGACGTATATGCCTGACGGAGCGTTGAAGGATCTCCTTGCCGACGGCATTATCGGCGGCGTGGGCAGCGTCATAGTGTTTCTGCCGCAGATATTGATACTCTATATGTGTATATCGTTTATGGAGGACAGCGGCTACATGGCACGTGCGGCTTTCATCATGGATCATCTGATGCACAAGATAGGGCTGCATGGCAAGTCGTTCATACCTATGATCATGGGCTTCGGCTGCAACGTGCCTGCCATCATGGCAACACGCTCTATCGAGAGCCGGTCGAGCCGCCTCATCACCATATTAATCAATCCATTCATGTCATGCTCGGCGCGATTACCTATCTATGTGCTCCTTATATACGCGTTCTTCAGCGCACATGCCGCCTGGATATTCCTGCTGGTCTACTGTATAGGAGTTGCCGTGGCAATGTTTACCGCTAAAATCCTCCGCAAATTCTATTTCAAGGAAGATGAGACCCCCTTCGTCATGGAACTTCCGCCATACCGCATGCCCACAGGCAAAGCCATCTGGCGCCATACATGGGCAAAAGGACAGCAATACCTCCGCAAGATGGGCGGTATAATCCTGTTGGCAAGCATCGTGGTGTGGGCTCTCAATTACTTCCCACTCAAGTCACAGGACGCATCTGCTGACAATCAGGACAGCTATCTTGAGATGATAGGCAAAGCTGTAAATCCCGTATTTGAACCCCTCGGTTGGCCGTGGCGCGCCACAGTGGCAGTCGTGGCTGGGATACCAGCCAAGGAGGTCGTAGTGTCAACACTCGGTGTGCTCTATACCGGTGATGAAGAAGCGGATGATATCTCACTTTCTCAAAAACTGACCACTCCTGAAGCCGATGGCTCTGTGCCGTTTACACCTGCCATAGCATTGGGCTTCATGGTGTTTGTGCTGCTCTATTGCCCATGTCTTGCCACGATAGTCGCTGTGGTCAAAGAATCTGGCAGCTGGAAATACGGTGCTTTCTCCATAGTATATAATACGGTAGTGGCTTGGATTGTGGCATTCATAGTCTATCGAGTAGCCCTGTTATTTTACTGAGCGTTAACGACATAACCGCAAGATAAGCGTCCGCTCAGATTGTTTACTGTGCGGACGCTTTGCATAGGCAGCATGCTAATCTCACTCTATGCTGCTTTTTGACTGCGCAAATATACCTACTGTCATCCTGAAGGTGAAAATATATGAGGTCTACAATAGGTATATTGCTAACAAAAGCAGCCATGGAAGTCTCCATGGCTGCTCTGTGGTGTCACCTGTGTTGATGGGTTGGTAATCAGAGATTGAATTTAAAGCCTACCTGTACGAGACCCTGACATCCGAAACCTACTTCGCCGAAAAGTCCGAAGGTGTCATTGAGGTCAACGGTTGCGCCGATAGGTGAAACCTGCCATCCGAAATAGGCTTTGTTGTAGCTGTCGGCAAATTTGGGTGAAAAGTGTGTAATCTCGACACCGAGACCTACATGGGCATACAGCTTCACTGTAGAGTTGCTGAAATACTGATATTTGCCGTTGAGGAGGACGGTGTTGTAGAGGAGGTGGCTTGCATTAGAGCCTCCTTTGGTGCTTGCTGATGAGATGGTGTATGACGGACCTATCATCATGTTCTTTGCAACAGGGACATATACGGTGGCACTGACGGCACCCCAGGCAGTGTTGACGCTGTGCCAGTTGTCCTTATAATATCCGCATGCATCCATGGCAGTATAGCCACCATAGCTGAATGTCAGCTCGACGGCTTCAGATTTCTGTGTGCCGGCTATTGCTGCGATGGCAAGGAGGAGTGAGACTACAATCTTTTTCATAATGTGTAACTTGAATAATAATAATGATGAGAAAATAAGTAATTATTGGAAAGTTAAAAACTATATCTATTAACAATGATTATTACTGTTTTGTTGTTGTAGACATCGGCTTTGGTTAAATATAGTTGAAACTTGGGTTTGAAATGTGGCACAAAATTAACTGTTTTTTGAAAATGGAAGCATAATAAGATTTGATTTTGTGGCACATTGGGTAAAATTGGAGATAAATGGCTAACTTTGGACTACTCAACTGTCATAACTGCCCCGCCTATGCGCATAATTATAAGACTGTTTGTCACATGGCTTGTATATGTGTTGATATTCGCACTTGCCAAGCCTATGTTCATGCTTATCAATGCCCCTGTCTATGGATGGGCTTCATGGCGTGATTACATGGATGTAATGTGGCATGGAATGGGATTGGACATGGGTGTCGCTGGATATCTGACAGCATTGCCCGCATTGATTTCACTGGTGGGAGTGTGGTTGAGACCAGGAAGCCGTATTGCCTCCTGTTCATATCGGATCTATTTCCTCATTACATCTATGATTGTAGCTGCTGTGCTGACTCTTAACACGGCTCTCTACGGATTTTGGAAGTTCCCGCTTGACATGACACCGCTGTTTTATTTCTCCACATCGCCATCGGCGGCTGTCGCTTCGGTGTCATGGCTGTTTATATCAGTAGGTATTGTTGTAATGCTCTCTCTCTCCTTGATTATATACTTGGTATTCAGGGAAATCTATAATGTTCCTGTCGCTGCGCCTGTGTCTCGTCAGAGCCGTCTGTGTCAATCAGGCGGTGTGTTGCTGTTCATGGGACTGCTGGTAATACCAATCCGTGGAGGCTTCACGGTCTCCACGCTCAACCCGAGTGTTGCCTATTTCAGCTCACATCAGTCGCTTAATCATGCCGCTATCAATCCGGCTTTCAGCCTGCTTTATTCGGCCACCCATCAGGTAGACTTTGACAAGATGGGACGATATTACGAAGCGGATGAGGCTGCGGCATTGTTTGACGAACTGCACACTCGGTCATCTGTCGACTCTGTATCGGGGCTGCTGTCTTCACATCATCCAGACATATACGTGATAATAATGGAGAGTTTCTCGGCGCAGCTGATGCCGTCGCTTGGAGGTGATTCCATAGCCATGGGTGTGGACTCCATAGCTCGTAGCGGTGTGTCGTTTACTAACTTCTTTGCCAACGGTTTCCGTACTGACCGCGGGTTGCCAGCTATACTCAACGGGTTGCCGTCACCGCCTAATACCGGTGTTATGAAGCACCCTGACTTCATAGAGCGCATGCCCTCTATAGCTCACGAACTGTGTCATGTGGGCTATCGTACATCATATTATTATGGTGGAGACATCAATTTTGCCAATATGAATGCTTTCGTTGTCGGGTCAGGATTCCAGCATGTCGTCAGCGACAGGGACTTTCCGCTGTCACAGCGCATGAGCAAATGGGGTGTGCATGACGGTCCGCTTTTTGATCGTGTGGCTGATGATATCAAATCTTTCCCTGACACTTTGAGGCATTTCACGGTCATACAGACATCAAGCAGCCATGAGCCGTTTGAAGTTCCGGATACTTTCTCTCGTTATGCCGGACAGCCTCCCGCTGTCAATGCCTTCGCCTATGCCGATAGCGTCATAACGTCTTTCGTCAACAAGCTCAGACATTCTGCTGACTGGGAGAATACGCTCGTAATTCTTGTCGCCGACCACTGGGGTGCATACCCGGCAGATCTGGAAGATTTGCGTGCACGTCATCATATACCGCTTGTCATGACCGGAGGTGCTCTCAAGGACGTTCCTCGCGTTATGGATGTTTATGGATCTCAGGTGGATATCGCTCCTACGCTTATGGCAATGATGGGTCTGAAGCACTGTAATTTCGCATTTGGCAACAATCTGTTTGATGCAGCAGCCCCCCACTATGGCATATACTTTGACAGTGATAATGTGGGCATGTATGAAGCATCTGCGTCAGGTACGGGAGAGACATATGCGGTTTTCAATACCGATACCCATCAGACCGTGGCATCATATGGTGCACGGGATCTGAGTCCTTATATCAAGGCTTACATACAGACTCTTTATGACCATATGGCAGCCAGGAAAGGACAATGACTCACTCAAGAAAGTATGAAAACATATATTGATACATATATCAGATGCTTAACTGTTATATAGATTTCCTGCAGCAGTTGCTTGTGTTGGACGATAAGGTCTTTCTGCTGTTCAATGGAATCAATTCGTCATATTTTGATGCCTTGATGATGATGCTTACAGGCAAATTCATATGGGTGCCACTTTATGCGGCTATGGCTGCGGCATTGTTTATGTCGCGTCGTCCGGCTGTGGCATTGCTTCTGCTTGTGAGTGTCGGAGTGGTCATAGCTCTCACCGATTATTCCATATCGTCGTGTATCCGTCCGTATTTCAGCCGTCTGCGACCGAGCAATCTTGACAATCCTGTGTCGGTGATGGGGCATGTCGTGGATGGTTATCGCGGGGGCGATTATGGATTTCCGTCATGCCATGCTGCCAACTCATTTGCTCTTGCTGTGTTCATGTCGCTTGTGGCGCGTCGACGACTGTTTACGTGGTTCATATTCATCTGGGCGGTTATTCACAGCTACACACGCTTATATCTCGGTGTACATTATCCTGGCGACCTCATAGTGGGTACTATCTACGGCTCATTGATTGCATGGATTATCTATATGTTGGTCAGATTGTTGATGGCAAGAGTCAGATGCTCGGCACAAGAGGAGAGGCAGGAGACGGTATGGATCGTAAGACCATGGACATGGCCTGTCCTGACTGGCATAGCCACGGTGGCTGTGGCAGCCATTGTCGCCGTTTTCATCATGTAGCAATTGGATTATTCAGAGATGATTATTAAATTTGTCTTTGTACAATTATAAATCCGATATTCCATGAAACATATATCCCTCGTCATACCAGCCTGTGTCTCAGCGATGTTGATGTTGAATGTGCCTAACGGGAGAGCCGAGAAGCTTGTGCTTCTGCATACCAATGACACCCACTCGCAGATTGATCCCACATCAAAGAATCTTGGCGGCGTGGAGCGTCGCAAGGCTTTGATTGACAGTGTGCGCGCTGCTGAGCCTAACGTGCTGCTGATTGATGCCGGCGACATGGTGCAGGGCACTCTCTTTTTCTCTCTGTATGGGGGTGAAGTGGAGCAGAAGGTGATGAACCATCTCGGTTATGACATCCAGATTATGGGTAACCATGAGTTTGACAACGGGATAGACTCGTTGGCGCATATGTACCGTGGTCTCAATGCCGATAAAATCTCTACCAACTACGATGTCCGTAACACTCCACTTGACGGTCTTGTAAAGCCATATGTCATAAAGCAGGTAGGTGACAAGCGGGTCGGCTTCATAGCCATCAATCTTGACCCCAAGGGCATGATTGCTGACCATAACTATACTGGTCTCAAATATCTTGATGCCATGAAAGCTGCGAACTCTACAGCATGGCATCTCAAGCATAACGAGCGTGTAGACAAGGTTGTCGCAATCACACATATAGGGTACACGGCTGACAAAGGTGTCACTGACCCTGAGCTTGTGGCTTCATCGGAGGACATTGATTTGATTATAGGAGGACACAGCCACACTGTCATTGATGAGAATAATCCTAAATCGGTGCCTGCACGTCTTGTAAATGCTAGAGGGGATACCGTGCTTGTCACTCAGACAGGCAAGTCAGGCATAAATCTCGGTCAGATAGATTTTGATCTTGACACAGGTCATGCTGTGGAGAAGCTCTATCCTGTCACTGACCGCCTTGATGCGAAGAATGACGGTACGATGACCGACTTGCTCCGACCGTATCGTCACGGTGTGGATTCTCTGATGAATGTGCGCATCGGCACTGTGGCATCGGCTTTTGATGTAAACCGTAACGGATTGCGGAATCTTTCGGCAGATATGGTCAAGGCAATCGGCGGGAAGTTCAGTCCGAAGCCTGTGGACTTATCAGTGATCAATGTCGGAGGCATCCGCTCTGGTTGGGATAAAGGACCGTTGACCAAGGGCGAAGTGATGAATTCGTTCCCGTTTGACAATCGTGTGAGCATCCTTGAAATCACAGGTAAGGATCTCCGCGAGGCTTTCGACATCATAGCTCCGCGAGGCGACGGTATCAGTGCCAATGTCAAAGTATTGTATGATCCTCAATCTGGTAAATGCACGTCCATCACCATTGACGGACGTCCGCTTGAAGATGACAACGTGTATGTTCTGGCTACCATTGACTATCTGGCACAGGGTGGTGATTATCTCAAATCGTTCACTAGAGCCAAGCATATCGGAGAGAGCGAAAAGGTGCTCTATGATGACTTCATTGGATATATCTTCCAAGGCCCTCTGAAAGGGAAAAAACTGCGTCCTGACGATACTCCGCGTATCGTTGCCGCACAATAGTAATGGATTATTTGTTTAACTCTGCATCTATGAAACATATTGCATATCTCATATCATTGCTTGTAACGGCAATGTTTACATCCCATGCCAGTGCGGCAGGGACCGGGTACGGACATTTTACATCTTCACAGACTTCGGCTGCCACGGCGTGGGCTGATTCAGTTATCGGCACCCTTGACCTGCGGCAGCAGGTGGCGCAGCTGGTGTTTCCTCGTCTTGACATCAAGAACGAAGAGAGTGGCAGACGTCAACTCGCATCTCTTGTGAAAAATCAGGGTATCGGAGGCTTTTTGCTTGGTAAGGGCACGCTCGCTGATTACAAAGGGCTTATAGATTATGCACAGTCTCTGAGCCGTGTGCCGCTGATGGTGACACTCGATGGGGAGTGGGGCTTGGCGATGCGTGTGACTGATGCGCCACGTTTTCCTCACAACATGGCTCTCGGCGCGGTAGCGGATACCAAGCTGATAGAGGAGTACGGTCGGGAAGTGGCTCGGGAATGTCGTGCCATGGGCATCCATGTCAACTTTGCCCCTGTGCTTGATGTCAATTCCAACCCGTCTAACCCGGTGATAGGCTACCGCTCGTTTGGTGATGATCCGCATTGCGTGGCTGAGCTTGGAGTGGCTTATGCACGAGGTCTTGAATCAGGGGGTGTGATGTCTGTGGCGAAGCATTTCCCTGGGCATGGTGACACATCGGTTGACTCTCATAAGGCACTTCCGGTGCTTGACCGTTCACGGCAGCAGCTTGACCAGACCGAACTTGTACCGTTTTGTGAATATATCAAGGCAGGCATGAGCGGTGTGATGGTCGGGCATCTTGATGTGCCTGTACTTGACAAGTCGGGGATGCCGGCTTCGTTGTCGCATCTGATTACATCAGACTTGCTTAAAGACAAACTTAAATTTGGCGGTTTGGTTTGGACCGACGCACTTGCCATGAAAGGGGCAGGGGGTAAGGAAAACAATTGTGTGGCAGCCTTGAAGGCTGGAGCCGATGTGCTGTTGCAGCCGTTGCATCCGTCACAGGATATTGATGCTGTCATGGCAGCAATCAAGTCAGGCAAACTTGATGCATCGATGATACGTGGGCGGTGTCATAAGCTGTTGATGTATAAATATCTGTTTGTCGTGGCGCAGGGGATGCCTCAAAGCGGCACAGCCGGCATATCCAAGATTGTCAACTCCCCAGAGGCTCAGGCTGTCAATATGCGGTTGTCATCGTCAGTCATAACAGTACTCAAAGACGATGACGGCGTGATACCATGGGGACAACTTAGTGGGTCTGACATTGCTGTGGTCTCGTTAGGGGCTAAAGCTGACAATTCGTTCTCGCGCGTGTGCAAGAAATACGCCCCGTGTATCCTTTACGGCAGCACAGACGGACATTTGAGCGTGGCTGAAATGGCAAAGATACGCCAGCACAAGAAGGTCATAGTGGCAGTGTTCAAGCAGACGGAAGCTATAGCCTCGTCGTTGCATAAATTAGGCGAACTTCCACATGCTATGGCAGCCTGCTTTATCAATCCCTACAAGATGGCTAAGATGCAACGTCAGCTGTCTTCGTTCGGGGTCATCATTAGCGGTTTTGATGATACAAAGCTTATCAATGAGGCTGCTGCGCAGGTAATCTTCGGCGGCTTGGCTGCATCTGGCAAACTGCCTGTCGCTCTTAAGGGCTGGATGCCTCAAGGGACAGGCATTGCTACGGAGAAGACACGTCTGGGCTTTTCCACTCCGATAGCCGAAGGCTTTCCGCCGGATTTGTCGGCGAGAATAGATTCGGTGACTATGGCAGCACTTGGCAATGGGGCTTTCCCCGGCTGCCAGGTGCTTGTTGCTAAGAATGGCAATGTAGTGATTGACCGCAGTTACGGCACTCTCGCCAAGGGGGGCACTGCCCCGGTCACATCTGAAACCATATATGACGTGGCATCCGTTTCCAAAGCTGCGGGAGTAGTCAGCGCATTGATGAAGGCTTACGACGAGGGTCTATTCAAGTTGACTGACACCATAGGTGCATATATCCCGGCACTGAAGGGAACACCAAAGGGCAAGCTTACTTTCCGACAGCTCTTACTGCATCAGAGCGGCATGCCTTCGATGCTCAGCATGTACACGACATTGATCGACACCGCATCGTATAAAGGTCCCCTGTTTCGTGCCAGACGTGACGATGTATATAAGGTGAAAGTAGACAAAAACACCTACATCAACGGAAATGCCCGGCTGCGCAGCGATCTTGTGTCCGATCGTCCATCCCATAAGTTTCCTATCAAGGTTGCCGAAAACGTGTATGTCGGGGAGGCTACGGTGGATACTATCATGCGACGCATATATGATGTGGAGTTGAAATCACCTGCCTACCGTTATAGCGATCTTAACTTCGCGCTGCTGATGGATGCGCTTGAGGGGATGACTGGCAGGCGTCTTGATGAATACGTAGAGACTGACATTTTCGCTCCTATAGGCGCATATAGCACCATGTACACCCCCTTGGACAAAGGGATTGATGCATCGCGGATTGCTCCTACAGAGCGGGATCCGATTCTTCGCCATCAGTTGCTCCGTGGATTCGTGCATGACGAACTTGCAGCATTCTCTGGCGGCGTACAAGGTAATGCGGGGCTGTTTTCTACGGCAGAAGACCTTGCTAAGATTGCCCAGACATGGCTTAAGGGAGGCACGTATGGAGGTGTCGAGATATTCAAGGCTCCTACTGTAGCATTGTTTACCGAGCCATGCAGCAAGGATGGCAAACGTTCGCTCGGGTTTGATACAGCCCCGGCGAAATGCGGTCTCGGCTCTGAGCGTACCTACGGTCACACTGGTTTCACAGGCACTCAGATGAAAATCGATCCCGACAACAATCTGATTTTCATCTTCCTGAGCAACCGTGTCAGTCCCACCCGCGACAATCCCGCCTTCACCCGCTCCGACATCCGCAACAAACTCTGGGCAGAGCTCTACAAATAATTAGCCCAAGTCCCAATTAATCGGTAGATATCATCTGTCTGTAGGAACGCTTTGCAATATAAAATTAACTGTTTCTCCGCAAGAAACATGGAATTTTGCACGAAGTTGTGCAAAATTATGATGTCAAAATGTGGCATGAAGGTCAGCCTTTGAGGGAGGAGATGAGGGTGGGGATGCCGTACATCCAGAGGATGTCGCCGGGGGAGAAGGTGGTGTCGGGGGTGGGGGGGAGGAAGGTCTCCTGGCGCTGGACGGAGACGAGGAGGGCGGAGTAGGTTTTGCCGAGTCCTGAGGTGACTACGTTTTTGCCGATGAGGGGGGAGTCGGGTTTGAGGTCTACGTTGAGCAGACGGGCATCGGCTTGTATGTCGTTTTCTTCCTGTTCTTCGCTGCCTTTCTCGATGAGGGGGATGACTGTCTGTAGCTGTTCGTCAGTGCCCACGATGCCGAGTATGTCGCCTGGGAAGATTCGTATGGACGATGAGGGCACATATATCACATGCGAACCTCGCTGTATGCTCATGATGCTGATGCCGTAGGTGTCACGCAGATGGCTGTCAGCAATCTTCAAGCCTATAAACTCGCTGTCATAGCCGGCTTTGACATAGGCGAGGTGTATGTTGCTGACCACGTTGTTGTTGCGGCCACTGCGGCGTAGGTCGCGCTCGTTGAGGTTATTGAGAAATTTCGACTCGATGGTCTTGGCTCGTTCCTTGACGGTCTTGCCGAATACGAATACTATGGCTATGAAGATAGCCAGTCCGCATGACCATCCTACAAGCAGATTGTATATGTGGCTCAACACATAGATGATAAATCCGAGGGCTATGATAAAGCGGAATATGCGCATGACCAAGAACGGCACATTGGCAAGCGGACGGTGTCCCTTGAGTGTCTCTATCTCAGAGCGTTTCATCGATGACATGGTAAGCGCATAGACAAATGGAGCCATGGCACCTAATGTTATTGCCGCACAAAGCAGCTTGCCCCACTGTACCCATATGCCGGTCAACCAAGGCAGCAGATATGTCAGGCTGAGAGCCACTATGGCAACGAGCAGTATGGAGTAGAGCATGATGCGCCACAGGGTGCGTTTGAGTACCGACACCCACAGCTCGCGGGTCTCATTACCAGCCGTGGCTCTGACAGAATAACGGTCAAGCAGGAAGTTAAACCGAGCAGGGAGATGCTTTGCCACAAAGCGATATGTCGGGTCAGACAGACGTATGAAATATGGGGTGGTGAATGTGGTTAAAACGCTTACTGCTACTACGATAGGGTATATCTCTGCATTAAGCACTCCGAGTGACATGCCCAAAGATGCGATGATGAAGGCAAATTCACCTATCTGGGTAAGCGAGAATCCTGACTCGATTGCCACTTTGAGATTTTGCCCGGTGACAAGCATGCCGAATGTGCCGAATACTATCATGCCCACGATGACGGCTACTGATAGTATCAATATCGAAGGCCAGTAGTGGGTGATGACATCGGGATTGACCATCATGCCCACGGAGATGAAAAATACCGATCCGAAAAGGTCTTTGACTGGCGTTGTTAGCTTCTCGATTCGTTCGGCAAAACTTGTGCTGGCGAGTATCGAACCGATTACGAATGCGCCGAGCGCAAGTGAGAAACCGCATGCCACCGAGAATACAGCCATGCCGAGGCAGAGTCCCATCGATACTATCAGCAAGGTCTCGTTACTGAGCAGTTTGCGCGATTTGTTGAGCAGGGTAGGGATGACATAGACTCCGACGAGAAACCACATCACGAGGAAGAAAACCAGTTTGCCGACGCTCATAAACAGCTCTGACCCTTCCACCGAGTTGTTGATGGCGATGGATGACAGTAACACCATCATCAACACTGCGAACAGATCTTCCACAATCAGAACCGCAAACACTAATGATGCGAATTTGCGCTGACGTATGCCCAAGTCGGTGAATGCTTTGATAATGATGGTGGTCGACGACATAGAGAGCATACCGCCGAGAAAGAGGCTGTTGATAAACGAGAAGTGCATCAGCCGTCCGATGCAATAGCCCACGCCCATCATGCCGCACACGATTATCAGTGCTGTCACCACCGCCGAGCCGCCGGCGTTGACCAGCTTCTTGAAACTGAACTCCAATCCGAGAGAGAACAGCAGCACTATGATGCCTATCTGTGCCCAAAATTCTATGTTGCTTTCGTCTGTTACGGATGGCAGGTACTCGAAATTAGGGCTGGCAAGGAATCCGGCAACTATGTATCCGAGCACAACAGGCTGCTTGAGCAACTTGAAGATGATGGTGGTGACGGCTCCGAGTATGAGGATGAAAGCGAGATCGCCAATCAGGCTGTCAATGTTGAGGCTTTCTGTTGCTGCTTGGGCTGCAGATAATAATAGCATCGTAAATGTAATGTTTATTCGGATAATTGTAGTTGACCTATCCAAGCGTGTAGGGACGCGGCGTGCCGCGTCATCGCATCAGGCGGTTGCGCTTGATGACGCGGCACGCCGCGTCCCTACAAGTATGTGTCTCGTTTAAACCAATTAGAGGGGTCAGAAACCGGGCTGACTGGTGATGGCTATGGTGTCGGTGGGATAGACTTTGCCGAGGCTGTCAAGCAGCTTGGGGTAGGAAGCCGACTCGTTAATGAGGATTATGAGATTGAGGCTGGTCTGCTGATGCTCGTAGTCATACTGCACGTAGATGTTGATGAGCTGTCCGCCATGGTCGTGCAATACTGTGCGATATGGCTCGATATCGGTCACTATACCTGGCAATGACAGACGGATGGTACGCGAGAAGCTTCCCATGCTCATTCGGTGCTCGATGTTTTCGAGCAAGATGAGGATAAAGAGGATCATCAGCGTCGCGACAATAGATACGGTGTACAGACCGCTTCCTACAGCCAACCCTATCATTGCCACCATCCATATGCCGGCAGCCGTGGTGAGCCCACGCACGGATCCTTTCATCTGTATGATGGCGCCTGCACCGAGGAAACCTATGCCTGATACGACCTGTGCGGCGATACGAGTAGGGTCTCCGTGGATTTCGCCCATTAGTTCCTGCGGCACATAGATTGACACAAGCATCGCCAATGTCGCACCCATGGAAATAAGGGCAAATGTGCGGATGCCGGCTGTCTGTCCCTTGCGTTTTCGCTCAAAGCCTACTGCGCATCCGAGCAGCATGCTCAGGAGCAGTCGCCATATGCATGCCGAGAGGGTCAGTTCGGTGCTGACAAAGTCTTGAAATGCGTTGGTTATGTAATCCATGTCATATAAATGGTGATATCGTTTGTGTTGCGCCTATTTCTTCATGGTGAAGTGTCGCGAGCAGAGTCGGTAACCGTCGGTAAATAGTTCTACCGTGTAATCGCCAGGATTGAGGGCTGTGTTGACGTCCCAGTAGATGTGGACCCCGGATAGTTCCTCACCTGAGTATTCTATGGTCTTTCGGGCGGAGCAGGGGACGTTTCCGCCCTCGAAAGCAAACGAACCGGCACCGCCGAGCAGGGTGCCTTCGGGGCTGACAAGGCGGAGATAGATGACCTTAGAGCCCACGGGAGTGGAGTTGTTCTGCGGGATGGTAAAGGTCACCATCAGCTGCTTTGCCTTGGTGATGTTTTTCTCTTGTTTCCCGTTTTTCTTGAGAGCAGTGAGACTCACGCCGGTTACGTTGAGCTTTTCGGCGAGGGTCATGCGCTGCGAGAGTGCGGCGTTCTTCTCTGTTTCGGTGTTGATGCGGGTTGAGAGTTGTTCATTCTGGGCTTTTACTTCCGCATTTTCGGCGCGCAGTCCCTGATTTTCCTTGTTGAGCGAGTCGATCTGGGCTACATAATGGCGGAGCAGCCCTTTGAGAGTGCCTATCTCGTCCTGTAGCTGCTTGATTTTTGCCTGTGACAGGTTGCGCTCGTTTTTCATCTGCTTCATGAGGTCTTCGACCTTGTTTTTGGCAGCAGTGTATTTCGCGAGTATGCTGTCATTGGCGAGTTTGATAGCCTGGTTTTCATACATCTGAAACTCGTTGTTGATAGCTGCGTACTCGTTGCTGAGTTTCAACTGTTCGTTGCTCAGCTGAAGCTGTTCGTTTTCGCTGCGGGCTTCGGAAACCTCATTGCGGAGCGACTGCACTTTAAATACGGCGAGTACCACTGCTACTACCAGTAGTACGCCTATGACTATCGCTCCTATTTTCAGAGTCTTTACGTTCATCGTGGTGTATTATGTTGGATGTGTGACAAAGTCAATAATATATGATGCGTCGGCGGTCAATGCTGTAGCGGGTTGTGGGCAGCGAGTCGCCGGCAGTGTGGGTAGTCCAGATGGTCAGACGCTCGGTCCAGTTGCCCCGTTTGTCATATTTGCGGTACACGTTATGTGCCGCAGTGTCAAACTTCGGATCGTTGGAGTGTATCTGCTCTCCTATGATGCGTCCGTAGTCATCGGTGATGACGTAGCTGACCATCGTTGGCGATGATACTTTGTGGTGATTCTCATCGATATGCTCGAAATCGTATGAGTCCTTCAGATAGCCCGGATGGATGGCGGGATAGTTGGGAGCACGGTCTTCCCAATGTTCTATACGTCTGTTTTCGTCACGGCGTATGCGTTCGTGTTCTTTGGCTATGTAGCCGCCTTCGGTGGAGAAGTATGCCGTGGACTCCACTATGTTGCGTCCGGCGGTATCGATGGCAAGTTTGTTGTCATTGTCGCGTATCACATCGTAAAAAGTGGTGCGGCGGCATGATTTAACCGGACCAGCCAGTTCATAGTGGCGCAGGTCGGGAGTGGAGACCTGCGAGGAGATTACCCCTGCATAATCAAACTCTTCGATATCGGCTTCCTCGGACTCGGAGTCATTGGGTGACGATGAGCATGACCATGTCAGCAGGCAGGAAGCCGTGAGCATTAATACGTTGCGTAAAAACATAAAATGTATTATATAATGTAGTATGCAAAATTACATATTTGTGGCGGATATTTCAACTGAAGTCGCTTATAACTCGCAATTATGAAAATTTAAGTTATCGCTTTAGGAAATATTTCGTTAAATTTGCAATCAGAATTTCTGAAACAATATAACTCAATATTTATCACAGCAAAGCTATGTCTAAGGTAACAGTAGTAGGTGCCGGTAATGTAGGTGCCACATGTGCAAATGTTTTGGTTACTAATTCGGTAGCCGATGAAGTAGTGCTCATCGATATCAAGGAGGGTCTCTCTGAAGGTAAGGCGATGGATATCATGCAGACTGCAAATATCCTCAACATCAACACACGTCTGACCGGTGTGACCAATGATTACTCCAAGACTGCCGACAGCGATGTCGTTGTCATCACATCCGGTATTCCCCGCAAGCCCGGTATGACTCGCGAGGAACTTATCGGTGTCAACGCCGGTATCGTCAAGTCAGTGACAGAGAGCGTACTCAAATATTCTCCCAACGCTATCATCCTTTGCGTATCCAACCCTATGGATACCATGACTTATCTCATCCACAAGACATCAGGTCTGCCCAAAAACCGCATCATCGGCATGGGCGGTGCTCTTGACAGTGCACGTTTCAAGTATTTCCTCAGCCAGGCTCTCGGTGCAAATGCTACCGAAGTTGAAGGCATCGTGATCGGTGGCCACGGCGATACAACCATGATACCTCTGACCCGCTATGCTGCTTATCGCGGCATCCCTGCATCTTCACTCATGGATGCTGAGAAGCTCCAGAAGGTGGCTGCCGACACCATGGTAGGCGGTGCAACCCTTACCAAGCTCCTCGGCACATCTGCATGGTATGCTCCCGGTGCTGCTGCGGCTCAGGTGGTGTCTGCTGTGCTCCATGACCAGAAGAAGCTCATCAGCTGCTCTGCTCTCCTTGACGGCGAATATGGCGAAAAGGATCTCTGCATCGGCGTTCCCTGTGTGCTCGGTCGCAACGGTATCGAGAAAATCGTAGAGTTTGACCTCAACGACGAAGAGAAGGCTCTGTTTGCCAAGAGCGCAGAGGCTGTGCACAAGACCAACGCAGCTCTCAACGCTTGATACCCTCATTCTGATTCTATTTCATAGCATATGGGATGCGATGCGTAGGCGTCGCATCCCTTGTGCTTAATATATGGTATGCATGTCTGAACTATAAACTATCGGAGCTGCATGCTTGTTTTAATCTTTAAATATATCTGATGATTATGAAACGTCCTATGCTTTTAATTGCCGCATTGGCAATCGTTGTATGCGGTTCCTGCCAGTCAAAGAATAAATCTGAGCAGCCTGTAGCTGCCTCGACTGACTCTATCGCTGCATATGAATCCAAAACCACAGTGAAAGAGGTGGACAACAACCTGCCCATAGTCTATGACTTCTCGGCGGTATGGTGCGGTCCGTGCAAACTGTTCGCTCCGGTGTTTGAAAAGGTATCAAAGGAGTACGCCGACAAGGCGAACTTTGTCAAAGTCGACGTGGATACCAACCCCGAACTCGCCCAGCAGTGGAACATCCGTTCCGTGCCTACTATCATAGTGGCTCACCCCTCTACCCGCCAGTATGCCATGGCTCAGGGTGCCATGTCAGAGGAAGACTTCAAGGCATTCCTTGACCAAGCCCTCAAACAGTAACGGCAGTTTCCAGCATCAATCAAGGATGATGCAGGGCTGTAGTGTCTCTTGTTGGTCAATACGCCACATATAGATAGGCAGAGATGATACAATGTCGACCCCAGCGGGGTCGCATATATTAGGCATGGGTCATACAAACTTATAGTTTGTATGACCCATGTTATTGTCATCCCACCGATGTCCGCCGCTGTAGGTGGCGTACAGCTCCTACATGGGTTGTGTGCCTCCTATGGAGGCATTGATTGGAAATTGGATGGTGTCACCATGGTCATACAAGCCTACTGGCTTGTATGACCATGGCCTAATATGTTGACCTCCGTTGGAGGTCTTGAATACATGAGCCTCCAACGCTGTCCACTTAATGAATTGATATGCGTGTCAGAATATATGCACAAAGCTGTAGGGACATGCCATGACATGTCAGAATATGCTGTGTGATAGTCGATTAAGCAGCTTGGGCATCTACAGACATGCCATGGCATGTCCCTATGGACTCTAATATGGTGTTATCAAATAAAAGCCGATGGCGTGAATCACGCCATCGGCTTTTATGTTGGTTGGTTGTGTTGCCGGATGGATTATTCGGCGGCGGGAGCCTCTTCAGCAGCGGGAGCTTCCTCTGCGGGAGCTGCGGCAGCAGCGGCTTCAGCCTCAGTGGCAGCCTTGGCTGCTTCAAGGTCGGCTTTCTTCTTGGCTACTTCCTCAGCCTTGGCTTTGTTGACAGCCTGCTCGGCTTCGAAACGCTTCTTGAGGTCAAGCTCTTTCTTGCTTGCCATGTCGGCCTTCAGAGAGTCAACCTGAGCCTGCTTCTTGGCTTTCCAAGCCTCGAAACGCTTCTGAGCTTCGGCTTCGTCGAAAGCGCCTTTCTTGACACCGCCCTGGAGGTGCTTCATGAGCATCACACCTTCCTTAGAGAGGATTGAACGCACTGTGTCGGTAGGTTCAGCACCGACATTTACCCAATACAAGGCCCGCTCGAAGTTTAAAGTTATTGTAGCAGGATTAGTGTTCGGATTATAGGAACCTATCCTTTCAATAAATTTACCATCTCGTGGTGCCCTGCTATCGGCGATAACAATAGGATAGAACGCATAGTTCTTACGACCATGACGTTGCAGTCTGATTTTTGTTGCCATTAAAAAATGTTGTTAAAATAAGTGGTCTTGTATTGCACAGCGGCAATCGACCGCAAAGGTAAGGAATTTCTGTGGCTTGTGCAAGAGCACTGTTGATTGAATCAATCAAATTGAGTAATTTTGAAGATGAAAACTTATAAATCTTATAAATCTTATAAATCGTATGGATAATAGATACTTCTATGACAGGCGCACACATCGCGCTTTTAGCGAGCGCGAAGTTTCTAACGAGTTGCTGGAAACTCTTTTAGATGCCGCTGCGCATGCTCCTACCACAGGCAATATGCAGCTTTATTCGGTGATAATCACACGTGATGCCGAGGCGCGCAAGGCGCTTGCTCATACGCACTTCAATCAGCCTGCATCGCTAAATGCTCCTGTTTTGCTGACTTTCTGCGCCGATTTCAACCGCTTCTCTGAATGGTGCCGTCAGTCGGGTGCTGATCCGGGTTATGACAATCTCCAGGGCTTCACTACCGCGATGCTTGATGCGGTGATTTTCGCCCAACAGTTTAATACGGTCGCTGAGATGAACGGTCTTGGATGCTGCTACCTCGGCACCACCACCTACAATGCCCCCGACATCGCCTGTTTGCTGCAGCTGCCCTCTCTCGTTGTGCCCGTAGTGACCCTCGCAGTCGGCTATCCTGCCGGAGAAGTAGAGGATTGCGGACGCCTTCCCATCCGCAGTCTCATCCACCACGAGACCTACCAGCAGCCTACCGCGGAGGAAATCACCGTAACCTACGCTGAGAAGGAATCCCGCGAAGACTCCAAGCGTTTTGTCGCCGAAAACGGCAAGGAGAATCTCGCTCAGGTCTTTACCGATGTCCGCTACACCCGCCCCATGATGGAGTCCTTCTCCAAGGTCTGGCGCGACTTCATCGCCGCCCAAGGCTTCCACATCTGATATGACCTTCGGGAATCGAATATCGTTGTAGGGACATGCCGTGGCATGTCCGCTTCCCGTCGATGTTTATTCCCCTTTGCGTAACGCGGACATGCCACGGCATGTCCCTACATGGTTGGATTTACATTTGGTGGTAAAAATATGCAGACCGCATGCGCCTGTACGGGGCATGCGGTCTGCTGTATGGTCTGGGTAAGGAGGCGGAATCAGAGGTCTCGAGGGTCGGGGGCTATTGCTTCGTCTTCGACGGGGATGTCGGTGTTGACGTTCTTGCTGCCGGCTACGGCATAGAAAAGTAGGTAGAGGAGGATGGCTACTACTATCCAGTAGCTGCCCATATATGACCAGTCTTTGGCAAGGAGGTTCATCAAGAAGGGGATTACACCGCCGCCTACCACCATCATCATGAAGATGCCTGATGCCTTGGCGGTGTACTTGCCGAGCCCCTCGACTGCGAGGTTGAATATTGCACCCCACATAACCGATGTGCAGAGACCGCAAAGCACCAGGAAGAGAGCTGCGATGGGCACGTTGGCAGTGGTGAATCCTTCTTCGATGCTCCAAGCAGGCACGAGGATTGATACGCTGTCGCCAGTAAATATGGCAGCCAATACGAGAGCCAAACCAACTGCGCTTACCGCTATGAGCTGTGCACGGCTTGATACCGCACCTGAGATAAACGATGAAGCGAAACGTCCGGCGAGCATGAGCAGCCAGTAGATTGCCACGACACCGCCGGCGATGGCTACGCCGTTCTGCGTGATGCCCGAAGCAACGGGGTCAGACAGGTAGAAAATCAGCACGCCGGGGATGCCTACCTCCATGCCTACATAGCAGAAGATGCCTATAACGCCAAGCACAGTGTGGCGGAAACTCCAAGGACTGTGGGTGTCGTTGGCGGAGTTGCGCTGTGCAGTCTGCGGTTCATAGAGTTTGAGCGACCCGATGATGAAAAATGCCACTACGAAGATTGCCATGGCGATTAGCAGCAGTGGGGTGACGTCGGCTATTGAGGTCGATTTGGTCACCTGGCCGATGAGCATACCGACGAGCAGCGGAGCCACGGTGCCGGCAAGCGAGTTGCAAGACGATCCTATCTGGATAAGCTGGTTGCCGCGTTTGCCTCCGTGTCCTATGAGGTTGAGCATGGGGTTGACTACGGTGTTGAGGATGCAGACGCAGAAGCCCGAGATAAAGGCGCCGATAAGGTACACTATCATTGCGCCGATGCCCTGACCGCCTCCTACCATGCTTGAGGCATACTGGCAGCCCATACCTACGAAACCGATGGCGAGAGCCACGAGTGCCGTTTTTTTGTAGCCGATGCGTGAGAGCATTATGCCGGCAGGTATGCCCATGAAGAGGTATGCCAGGAAGTTGGCGAGGTTGCCAAGCATGCCAGCCCAGTCATACTGGTATGCCCAGATGGTGCCGACCGGGGCTGCGAGGTTGGTCACAAAGGCAATCATCGCAAAGAGGAAGCACATCGTGATGATGGCTATGATATTGCTCTGCGATGACTGCGAGGTTGCAGATTGCTGCTGTTTCATAGTTAATATCGGATTTTAAGGTGTTAAGAGATTTGTCTGTGATGAAAGTAGGGTGGGATCAATATTGTCTTTCGCCGAAAATGTCTGTGCCGATGCGTACCATCGTGGCTCCGTGGCGCATGGCGAGGGGGTAGTCGTGGCTCATGCCCATGCTGAGTTCGCGGAAGGCGTCGTTGTCAGCCATCACACCCTCCTTGAGCTGCGTCCACACTGCCGCCAATGACTCGAAATCGGCTTCGACACGGGCGGTGTCGTCGGTGTTTGATGCCATGCCCATAATGCCTGTGACGGTCACATTGTGGAGCTGGGACAGTACATCCGGTGTAAGCTCTGCAAGCAATTCCTCTGGGGCGAAACCGAATTTGGTTTCCTCCAGAGCCACATGCACCTGCATCATTACATTGACGGTGCGCCCTATACGGGCTGCTTCGCTGTCAATCAGGCGCAGCAGCCGCAGGGAATCAACGCTCTGTATTGTGTCGACATGCGGGATGAGCTGGCGCACCTTGTTGGTTTGCAAGTGACCTATGAAGTGCCAGTGTATGTCATCGGGCAGAGACGGGGCTTTGGCTGACAGCTCCTGTACGCGGCTTTCGCCGAAATCCCTCTGGCCTGCATTGTATGCCTCCATGACGGCATCCGCTGGATGGAACTTCGATACCGCTATGAGCTTTACTCCGTCAGTAAGGGTGGAGCGGATGGCTGATATGCGTTCAGCGATGCCCATATCACTCAGCTTTGTCGCCTCCTATGGTGACTTTCATTTTATAGACATCCAATATGGGTGTCTCGGTGATCGATGCTATCTCATAGTCAGCCATGGTTCCCTTCATGCCTTCGGTAAACTTATCAAAGGCATCCTTGAAGCTGCCAGCCTGCACGAGTATGAGCGAATATGACTTCTTTTCCACGGCACTCTTCTCGTCGATGGTGATGAAACCTACCTTGACGAGATACCACTTGTCGGCAGTATCATCCACGTCGTCAAAAAATATCTCGGCGATTTTGGTGCGTTTCACTGCCGAGATGGAGAACTCCGAAGCCATGTGGCATACCTCTTCGGTGATGCGGCTCTCCGCCTCGGTGAAGTTTATTGCGTCAACGAGAAATGTATCCGTCACTTTCTTCTGTGCGCCGTTTTCCATGACCTTGTCATAGCGCACCTTGGTCTCAAACCAGTTTGCCATTTGTGTATCTATTTGGATATATAAATCTTTGTTTTCATCGTTGCATGAATGTCCATGCGTTTACGCAAAGTTAATGCTTTTTAATCCCAATATCCACATTGACGGCTAAAAAAATCCGGGAGGTAAATTATGATTTGTCTAATTTGTTGCCAATCAGTCTTCAATATAATATTAGAGGCCGTATTAATTCGACCTCTAATATACTGTAAGCCAGTCTATAATTAATTTACAGCGACACTACATCATATCTTGTGTGATCTTTTGCCATAGATTCTCTAAAGGTAAACATCTGAAAGGGGGGTGAGGCGGTCGTCGAGGGTGAAGACGCGGGGAGTCCCGGTGGGGATTTCTTCGCGTACTATCTCGTCGGGGGTGAGTTTTTTGAGCATCATAACGAGGGCGCGGAGGCTGTTGCCGTGGGCAGCTACTATGACGGTATGGTAGAGGCGCAAAGCCGGGACTATCAGCTCTTCCCAGCAGGGGCGCACACGGTCGATGGTCGTGGCAAGTGACTCGGTCAGGGGCAGCTCATCTTCCGACAGGTCGGCATAGCGCGAATCTTTGCCAGGATAGCGGTCGTCATCGGCTGTGAGCGCGGGGGGTGCCACATCGTATGACCTGCGCCATGTGTGTACCTGCTCGTCGCCGTATCGGACAGCGGTGTCGGCTTTGTTGAGTCCTTGGAGTGCACCGTAATGGCGTTCGTTGAGGTGCCAGTCCTTGACTACCGGCAGCCACACGCGGTCCATGGCATCAAGGGCAAGCTGCAGGGTGTGGATGGCTCGCTTCTGATATGATGTGAAGCAGTAGCGCGGTTCCAGCCCGGCTTCTGCTATTTTCCGCCCTGCCTCCGTGGCTTCCTGACGTCCTTTGTCTGTCAGATCCACATCGGTCCATCCCGTGAAACGGTTTTCAAGATTCCATTCGCTTTGTCCGTGGCGTATGAGTATTAGTTTGTACATAATCATCTGTTTTTAAGGGGTCGTTTGTGTTAAAAACATTGGAATATGGTGTCATGTTCACATTTATGCGGTGATTAATTAGTAGATTTGCACCTTATAAATTCTTATAAGAAATAGTTTCGGATATGAGACACAGATTGCATATACCTCACTTGTCTGTCTTATCTTGCATGTTTCTGTTGCTGGCAGCATGTGGAGATAGAAATGACGCTACTGCTGATGTTTCTGGCACACCTCTGACTGATACGGCGAAATTGCTGAGCATCACCGATAACGGTGGATATTACATAGTCAAGATAACGGATCCGTGGGATACCGCCAAGATTCTCCACAGTTACCAGTTAGTGCCCAGAGGCGAGGACGTCCCCCGCGTGGTCGGGACTACGAAAGTGGAGATTCCTTTGAAAAAAAGCCTTGTGTATTCGGCGGTATATACCGGTATCATTGACGAGATGGGAGCTGCTAAGGCTATAACAGCAGTGGCAGATGCGGAATATATTAACAACCCATATGTCAGGAAAGGGGTGGCTGATGGCAGCATCACAGATGTCGGCAGCACCATGGCTCCTGTGGTGGAGAAGGTGGTGGCTGCATCGCCTGATGCGATACTTGCTTCTCCTTTTCAAAACGCCGGCTATGGAGCTGTCAGCCAGCTTGACGTCCCTATCATAGAGATGGCTGATTATATGGAGACTACTCCGCTGGGGCGTGCCGAGTGGATAAAACTCATAGGACTGCTCTACGGGCGTTACAATGTCGCCGACAGCATATATAATGCTGTATCAGATGCTTATAATGACATGAAAAGGCGTGTGGCGGATGTGGAATCACACCCTAAAGTGTTGACAGAGACGATGATTAACGGAGTATGGAATGTACCGGGGGGCAGAAGCTATAAGGTGCGAATGCTTCAGGATGCCGGAGCATCCTATCCATGGGCTGACGATATGTCGGCAGGGTCGCTTGATATGGATTTCTCGCGTGTGTTTGAGCGTGCCTCGGATGCTGATTATTGGATTGCCACCTCTTACGGTTATCCGATGACCCGAGCGACACTCGTTGCTGATTATCGCCCGAATGAGCGGTTTAAGGCTTTTAAGAACGGCAACATATACACATGTGACACCTCGGTTACGCCACTCTTTGACGAGTTCCCGTTTCACCCCGAACGTCTGCTCAACGATTATGTGGTTATATTCCATCCTGAGGCGGCTGACGGTCTGACATTGAATTATTTCCACAAGATAAACTGAATAAATATGACGGTTGACCGACCCATATCTGACAGATACAGAACGGTGCTGCTCATAGCATTGGGACTGCTCACTGCTATGCTGTGGCTTGCCTGTATGCTGTTTGGCTCGGTGGACATCCCTGCTGACAGGGTTGCTGCGATAGTATTGGGTCAAAGCAATGATGCCTCTGAGGAGACATGGCGCACTATCATATTGATGTCCCGTTTGCCATCCGCAACCACGGCGATGTTTGCCGGGATGGCTCTCGCTCTTGCAGGATTGCAGATGCAGACCACATTCAATAATCCGCTTGCTGGACCTTCGATACTCGGAGTTTCCACTGGCGCAAGCCTTGGCGTAGCTGTAGTGATGCTGGCTGCAAGCGGAGCTGTGATGGGGTATCTCGGAGTGGCTACAGCCTCTATTATAGGTGCTTTCCTTGGCGCCGGTGTCATATTGCTGCTGCTGTTGGGATTTTCGCGCATAGTCAGGTCTACTGCCATGCTGCTTATAGTGGGCATCATCATCGGCTATCTTGCATCATCGCTCATCTCGCTTCTCAATTTCTTTGCCACTCAGGAGGGAGTGCATTCCTTCGTGATCTGGGGCATGGGCAGTTTCGGCGGTATGACATTGGAGCGGTTAGGCATATTTGCCCCCCTGTGTCTGCTTGGTATAATTGCCTCTTTTATGTATGTCAAGCCGCTTGACGCTATGCTGCTTGGTGAAAATTATGCCCGTAATCTCGGGGTCAACGTCAGTCGTACACGTAATGCTCTGCTGCTGCTGTCGGGTGCGTTGACAGCGGTGGTGACGGCTTTCTGCGGTCCTATAGGGTTCATCGGACTTATTGTGCCTCATATCGCGAGGCTGCTTTTGCGCACATCATCGCACATATGGATTTTAGGTGGCACGGCATTGTGTGGCAGCGCGATAATGCTGTTGTGCCAGCTGATAAGCGTTATGCCTCGGAGCAGCATAATACCCATCAACGCCATCACTCCCATAATAGGTGCGCCTATCATAATATATATAATAGTCAACCGGAACAAAATCTTCTATCTGCGATGATGACGCTTGAAAATCTCACGGTCGGCTATAAGTCGGGCAGCGATCAGAGGGTGCTGATGGAGCATCTTGACCTTAGTCTCGCTCCCGGGGCGGTTACAGCGCTGTTAGGCGCAAACGGACGGGGCAAGAGCACCCTGCTCCGCACTATATCGGCTTTGCAGCCACCTCTCGATGGTAGAGTGCTTATAGACGGTATGGATATTTCGCGGTGTCAGCCGGCGCAGTTGGCGCATCTGCTGACTATCGTCACAGGTCATACAGCCGGAGCTGGAGCGTTTACAGTTGAAGAATTGGTCAGATTGGGTCGTCAACCCTACACGGGTTTTTTCGGACGGCTGTCCTCGCATGACAAGGCTGTGGTGGCTGAAGCGATAGAGATGGTCGGCATAGGTCATCTCGCAAGCCGACACGTGGCAACGCTCAGCGACGGTGAACGTCAGAAAGTGATGATAGCCAAAGCTCTTGCGCAGCAGACCCCCGTAATCATACTTGACGAACCGACAGCCTTCCTTGACGTAGCCAACCGCCTCGAACTGCTGATGCTCCTCCGTGACATAAGCCACACCCAGCACAAATCAATCCTCATGTCAATCCACGACATCTCCTCAGTCATGCCCATAGCCGACCATCTCTGGCTCGTAGTCCCCACACCTCACGGCGCAGCCGAATCCGACCTCCTAACCGGCACCCCCACCGAACTGATAGCCACCGGAGCCATGCCCCGTCTCTTCCCCGACCGCCCCATCACCTTCGATCCCCTCCGCGCCGACTTCCTCCCCACCCCCGATTCCCGACAGATGTAATATTTAGGTACAATCCTATATGGATTTAATATGCAACCGATCGGCTATATCTAGTCCGCCGATAATTTGTTGTTTTAATAAAAATCATTAAATTTGTAAACATAGGAAATAATTAATCAATGAAGTTTAAGCTCGAAAATCCACAACATCAAATTACAGCCATACAGAGTGTGGTTGAGGTTTTTCGCGGCATGGAGCGCAATACATATGATAATGCTCATATTGAGGATATTCATACAAATGTATGCTCACTTTCCAATCAACAACTTCACAAAAATATTCAAAGAATAATACAAGAGAATAATGTGCCTGACTTCCATTCATTCCAATGCGATGAGAACGAAGCATGTATTGAGATGGAGATAGGCACAGGAAAAACATTGACATATATTCCAACGGCTTATGAACTGTTTAAGGAATATGGGCTGAGAAAGTTTATCATTCTTGCAATGGATGAATTAGAACTATATGATATAACCAACAAGATTCGTAAATATTTATTTGTTGTCTATTAAATTATATAGGATTTGATAACAGTCGTATTGCAACTATTGTTAAAGAAAGTGATATCAATATTTTCCATTAAAATCAGCGTAATAATCTGATAGCATTCATGAATAATTAATAGACACATCTTCGAAGCATGAGCGTCTGGAATTATATAGGTGAGTTTATTCTGTTCCGGTGGTTGTTTGATAAGCATGTTAAGAATCACAATATGGATAATTATTACCCTGTAGACTCAATACACTGCACACTTCGAAGAGTTGATATCGAAGATTACACTGCCCACGACTTTGATTATGATTCGCGTTATATAGATGTATCAAACTATGGTCGCATCCATATAGACATGGCAGTTAATATGATTACGAAGACTATCAATCGCATGATTACTTCCTCAACGAGCGGACGACTATGACATGATTGACGACGACTTTTAGTGACTTTGCACAATGAGCGAATTTTATGAATATATAAGTTTCGAAGACTAGGACAGAAAGAGAAGGCTAATGCTTGGCATATGGATATCATTTTGCAGGAAACTGATGGTTTGACGGCATCGCAATATCTTGTTGAGCTGCACATTGCCCCATTGAAAGGTTCTTCAAACACAGATGTACTGATACAAATGAATGATATTTATTTGCAAGCTAATATTTTGATGACAGAGAATGTATTATGAAAACTGAATGGATTAAAGCCTTAATTTCTCAACTCTGCTTGTTGTTTCTGTTTATTGCTCTAAATACAGAAATAATGAAGTGGTTTGATACATATATATTGCCATTTTTTTCAATGGTGAACGAGGGCATTGTTTCATCCATAATTTTCAATACGTTGTGCATATCGATAATTGTATTTTGGCATAATAAGATTAGACGTCACTATTATGTAAAGCCTTTCTATGTCTTGAGTAGTCTCAGTCTCTCTTCCGTTTACTGGTACTATAGGTTCTTTACATCATATTATGTAATAACCGAATCAGTTTTTTTTCCCATAGGATTCTCCGATATTATATTTGCAGGGTTATTTCTATTTGGTATAATCTCTCTTTTGATAGATTTCATTGCGATAAAAGAACCGACTCTTAATGAAACCCTAAATGATGGTATCGTCCCCCTGTTAGAGGATATTCCAATATCCAGTAGGAATCAGGACGCCCTTGGATTTGGCGATGAGATTGACACATTATATCAACGCATTGTAGAACGTAAGTCAACGTCAGCATTAAGTATTGGTATAAACGCAAGATGGGGCGATGGGAAGTCCTCATTTATAAATCTCATGGAGGAAAAATTTCTTCAGAATAAAGATTGTTTTATAGTAATTCGTTTCAATCCTCGTTATTCAACAAATGATACAATACAGTCTGCATTCTTTGAAAATCTATACTCAGTATTAAGCAAATATGATGCAAGATTTAAGAACTCGTTCAATGATTATCTTAAGGTTATTGATGTCATGACGGATAATAAATATCTGTCAGCGTTGTTTCATGCAACAACATTATTTAATCGAGCTAATGAAAAAGAACGAATCAATAAGGCAATAATGCGTTTAAAAAAACGCATTATCATCATTATTGAAGATTTAGATCGTTTAATGTCTGATGAGATTGTAGAGGTATTCAAATTAATAGATGGGAATGCTGCGTTCAATAATCTAATCTTCATTAGTGCTTATGATAAGAAACGAATCAATGCACTTTTAGAAACGGAGGATAAATCGAACACATACTCTGACAAATTCTTCACATGGGAACGCACTCTGCCATTACGATCATCAAAACTCTTATTAAATTATCTTATTCCAAATTTAGTAAGCGGACTTACCTTTAAGACTGAGGAACTAGACGAGATTAATAATTCAATAATGGCGAACTCTTCGTTTTTTACTTCCTATCTAAAGAACTTACGAGATGTTAAGCGATATATCAATCTAGTTAAGCCTTCACTAACCAAAATCTATAAGGAATTAAAAATCAGAGATTTTTTACTTATTGAATTAGTTAAATATAAGTATCCAGAAGAACATCGAGCGTTGTATGAGCAGAACTCTCATAAAGATAGTGAAACAAATTTTGAACGCAAAATTACTATTGACGGACTTGAAGAAAAATATCAATCAAAGGACATTCTGAAACTTTTATTCCCTGCGGATGGTGACAGCACATATAGATCCATCAATTCGATTGGTGGTTTTTCTATATACTTTCAAGAACAAATATTTGAATGTATCAGCAATGAGAAGTTAAACTCAATGTTTGAGATGAATCAAAATTATCGAGCACTTATCAACGAAATCTTAAACAAAAGAGGGTGGAATCAGCTTAATGAATATCTTGGTTCTCTCAATACGTTTTCCTTGCACAGCTGGGATGCTGTGGTTAGATATATTGATATATACATATATCTTAACGCACATTATAATGAAACATTATACTCAACAATAAATATAGGCATACTTCTTGAAAAACGAGTTGCAGAGCGTCTATGTAAGAAATTTGAAATTTCTATAGATGATTATAAATCTATAATTTATAATCGATTGATCGGTAACAATAATGAGTATCCCTACGAAATTGTGAAACTGCAGTTATGGGCATATAAGAGAGGTGAAATAAGACATGAGTTGGTTTTCACAGAAAACCAGCTCCTCGCCATTCTTAAAAGTTCACTTAAGGATTTAATAAAAAATAATCCTGGATATACTACACAACATAATAATATTCTTAGAGCTTGTATTTCATCTATTGATCCCGATAGCAAAAAGGTCATCCTTGATTCTGAAGCGTGTGAAATGGTGTTGAATGCAATTAAAAGTCAACCTGAGCCATATTTAAATGATTTTGTCTTTTTGGCAGGCGTTTCATCATCTCCTGATTGGAATAGTATTACCTGCGATCCGTTCTGGTTGCAAATTTTTGGATCGACACATAATATTAGGAATTTTATATTTGATACGAAACTTGATGCGTTACTGAATATTGAACGAGTCCGTAACTTTTGGTTGATATATGAAATGAACGATTATGAACCTATAGAATTTCAAAATCAGGGGTCTGTCAAAGAAAAAATTGATACTAATCTTGTAAACGAACGGAAGCTATTGAATGCAATCATAGAAATAGAATCAGAAGTCAAATCAATTACTGTTTCACAAGAAAACTTTGTCCGTGCCTACAAATTACTTACAGATTCTTTGATGCGATTAAACTCTAACACTCTTTATATAAAGAAAAAGAGAGAAATAAGAGCATCCATTATTGGAAAGAGAGACGAATTAAAACTTCTTAGAGAATCTGAGCCTCAGGAAATCTCTCAAGAGGTTCTGGATAAGATTCAGTCGTATGAAAATTATATTAATGAACATATAGGACATTAAATTTGTAACACTATCCATTCTATGGAAAAACGGGCAGATTATACTTTTCATATGTAGGGAGGCGAGACGAAGATTGAGGTTCGGCTTGCTAATGAAACTGTGGGGCTTACTGCTGATCAGATGGCGAAGCTGTTTCAGCGCAATAAGTCAATGATTTCAAGGTATATTAAGAATGTTTTGGAAAGCGTGAATTGCGGCGTGATTCAGTTGTTGCATTTTCTGCAACAACTGCCGAAGACGGCAAGACATACTACGCGAACGCACCCAATTTCAGCTTTCGCCCGTCAAATTCCACTTCCTCGAAGCCTTTAAAGCCGAGCGCAGAAATCTCAACGGTGTAATAACCGAAACGCATAAAAATGTTTAGATGTGGGTAAAACCATATTGTGCTTCTTGTTCAAACAAGCATCCTTGGAGTCCTTCATAACGGAATGCGTACCCAGGCTCGGTTTCTGGAGCAGTTTCGTCATATTTACCGTCCGTCACTTCAAAAGCTCTTTGAAGTGAATTAGCAATATGCCACATCATTACAGGTGGCACTGCATTTCCTATAGCCTTGTACTGGCGAAGATGAGAAATGCAATCTAAAACAAATGAATCAGGAAAGGATTGAATACGGGCGGCTTCTCTACAAGAAAAACGACGATAGCGTTCTCCTATCTTGAGGACTGGATCGGTAGAATTAAGGCTGACCTTAGCAAGGTGTGCACTCACTGTGTTGCATGGTTCGTCAAGGTTCTGGGCGCGTCCTTTGTTCATTTTGTCACGTACTGCCATCATTCCGGCTACGGCTTTCTCGCTGAAAAACAAAGTCTCATTTTTGTTCTCTTCCTCGTCGATTACATCTCTTAGGACGGAACGAGTAGGTATATAATGATTAAATCGAAAGTGCATCTGATCCTTTTCATCACGAAAACCGACGATTATAACACGCTCCCTCTTTTGAGGTACACCAAACTTTGATGCATTGACGAGATAATATTGTACATGATAACCTGCGTCCGAAAATTCCTTCATAATCATAGGGAATGCTTTCTTATTGTTGGCTGAAAGCAGTCCTTTGACGTTTTCGGCAATGAATGCCCGAGGTTTCTTGACTTTGAGTATTTTGACCATTTCAAAGAAAAGCATTCCTCTCTCGTCTTTGTATCCAAGACGAGGGGGATTTTGAGCAGATATGGAGAAGGACTGGCAAGGGAAGCCTCCTACCAGCACGTCGAAGTCCGGAATCTGGTCAGGTGCGATGTCGCGCACATCTTTAACTTGGCATTTGTGCTCAAAGTTGGCGTTATATATTTTAGTGCAATAAGCATCATTGTCGACAGCATAGACAATGTCGAAAGCAGAACGTGGGTAGGCGGTATTCAGAAAGTCAAAACCTCCTAAGATACCTAAATCCATGCCACCACATCCACAAAAAAGAGATGCAACTTTTAGTCTTGCCATACAAGAAGAGGTTCAGGGGTGAACTTGTTTGAGTCAAAAGACACCTCCATGCCATTGCGAGGAAGGGCATCTATTTCATCAGCTTTATATAGAGCAACAGGATTTTTGAGAATATAAAGAGTTTTATCTTTCGCGCTTAACATCAGACGATAGACATAATAGTGTTCCCGATTGGTCTCTGCGACAGCCCATTCGTTTGGTGACATATGGAAATTGTATAGATTGATTTTCTGTCGACTGATGGTAGTCTTCACTTCAATATAGCGATGATGGTTAGTCCCGTCTCCTTCAAGACTATCAATGTCAAAACCAGGATGGTATGACGGGCTGTCTACAATGGCTATGAGGTGAAGAAGTTGCTCATAGCCAGCAAGTTTAAGGCGTTGCTTTTCATGAGAGTATATAATGGATTCTCCAATATTGCCTATGTCTTTTGTCGTGGTAGTATCGCTTTCTATAATTTCGGCAATTCGGTTGTCAAAAACAACTTCCAGCTCTGTGGTCTCGATGATTGAGCGTATGTCTGTTTTGAATTTGCTTGGATCTACAAGGTTATTGACATAATCAAACCATTTTATTTCTACGGGTGCCAACATGCTGGGTGTCAGTTCAGGCACTTCGTAAAATTGCTCGTATCCATCGAAATAGGTGCTGTCCTCAACAAAAGTCTTAAGAGCAGCAAGCTCATTGGGTTTCAAGATGAAATAGCCGTCCATCCTCCTTTCAAGAAGAGAAGCAATTACCATGTAATCCATTATATCGCCTGCATATCTGACCACATCTGCTTTAGTGCGAGCTACGCCCTTAGAATTGCGAATACGGGGATCATTCCTGTCGTAATAGCCAAGACCTGCCTTGCGATTGTCCAGAATTATCCTGGCTACTTCATAGGGGGTTCGTTTCCCAGTGGTTACCTGAAGATCGTTGAAAATGCAATAAGTAGCTTCTTCATCAGAAATAGACATCTCCTTTTCAGAACCCAACGATGCGAATATCTCATTTCCTGCCATCAGAACTTTAAGAATGAATTTTGCAGGTTTGAATCTTACGCCGTTCGTGATAAGCTCAATATTATCAGATGGCTTGATGTGTCCTCCAGGAAACTGAAAAGAGAGCATGAGGAATTTGAAAAACTGAGTAAGGTCTTGATTCTCATTCAGAAAGAAAGATAGTCTTGAAGTTTCAGTTATATCGTTTTTCTTGTCCTCTTTATAGAAAGCGCAAAGTGCGGAAATCTCTGTGCGCCAATTTTCGATAGTTTTTTGTGTCAAATCGATATTGCCGGGAAACAACCGTATAGCCCGATTGATCTGTTCCGCGTACTCTTTGCAGGTCGTGGACTCTACTTTACAGCATTCATTAGCCATGTATAGAAGCACATTCTCAATATTGCTTTTAAAACGAGGTCTTACAAAATGAATGCGGAGATAGTCGTTCTCAGGTATTCTGTAATATTTTTTCATAGCTGATTGAGGAGAGATTTGGCGATTGCTTCCCCAAGAAGAGGCGGAACGGCGTTACCTATTTGTTTGAGTTGACTGGTTCGGCTACATGTGAAGAAGAAATCATCTGGGAATGATTGAATTCTTGCACTTTCCCGAGCGGTCGGGATACGATTATATGAGTAGTGGAAGTGGTGCCGATGGCCTGTGTCGATAGTGAAGCTTGGCTTCGTACTATTAAGACGTGTCCAGGCAATGTGAACTTTGCGCGTTTCCCTTAGTTCAATGGGTAGGTCTTTATAGTTGCCCCCATCGGGAACAAGAGAAATTATATCAATAGTTTTCTGATTATGAACGGTTGCTTGATGGTTATTAACCGCATCGGAATTTTCTCTCATCAAGCGTTGATAGTCGCTCATAGGTGCAGATGGATAGCATGCACCATCTTCCAGTGATAGTTCCGGTAAATCGGACAAAGCTTCCTTAGACGTGACTTTAGAAGCCTTATAGGGTGCTGGGAATTCAAAATGATGTCCGTTGTGGAAACCTACGAATATGGCTCTACGTCGGTTTTGTGGCACACCATAGTCCGATGCCGTTAAAATTTTATACTCAACCGTATAACCAAGTTCCGTAAAATCTTTAAGTATGGATTCTCGAACTGCGCCGCCTCCGATGGAAAGAATGTTTGGGACATTTTCCATGACGAAAGCTTTTGGCTTATAATATGCTACGAAGTTGACGAAGTTCTTATAGAGTTTATTCCGAATGTCATCAACGATTCGTTTGCCTGCTATAGAAAAACCTTGGCATGGCGGTCCTCCAATGATGACATCAACATCATGTCCTTCAAGTAAAGATTCCGTGTCTGAAGGGGATAGTTGAGATAAATCCGCTTGGAGGGTCTTGCTGTCCTTATGGTTAAGAACATACGTTTTTAGAGCGTCAGACCATACATCAATGCCTAAAAGGACATTGAAGCCAGCTCTCTCAAAGCCGAGAGAGAAGCCCCCACAGCCGCAGAACAAATCAATGATATTTGGCTTTGTAGCACTCATAATACAAAGGTACAAATTTTTTTGCTATCACGTATTGACAATCGAAGAAGCATGAAGAAAGCTCACTCGGTGATGATGGAGGCGTTGACTGATGATGTGGGACGCTACCGCAATGGAGGAGTAGTTGTTTTCGGAGAAAAGGATTTGGAGCAGATACTACGATGCAATTGTCGCATCCACTGCCGCGGGACAATCGTGACCATTCATTGTCTTTATGCTGACGGAAATCCGTGACATGTTGGAAAAGCATAAGGTCACTGAAAGCGTTCCTAATGAACTTATCAATAAACTTCCTAATAAATCGGAATCTGATGTTCTTGATTTATTGCTGATAACATCTAATCTCACGGCATCATCAATAGCCAATGAGATTGGAATAACTGACCGTGCTGTAAGAAAGATTATAAGTTCTTTGAAGGGAAAAGGACTTGTAGAGCGAGTCGGGAGCAACAAATCAGGCTATTGGAAAGTGAATCGCAACTAATATATCCAAAGGAATATGTGCATCTGGAATTATGATGAGATCGAATTAGCCGCCGATTCAACTTGTGCATTTTTTGCACAAGTTAAACTGACCGAAGTAATACGGCAGGTCGAGCGCAAGCGTCTCAACGGTAAAAAGTCTTAACCAGACTTCTTTGTTTCAGGGTTAGCAGGAGGAGGAAGGTGGTGATGATGCTGATGGTTACCCAGAGGAGTTGGAGGGAGGAGGAGTGGGTGCCGATGTCGTTGAGGGTGGAGGAGGTGGATGCGCCTTTGGCTGTGGTCCATGTGACGGTGGCTACTATGGTGTTGTTGAAGATGTGGCAGGTGATGGGTACCCAGAGGTTTTTAGTCCAATAGAGCAGATAGCCGAAAAATGCGCCTAAGAGCAGCCGCGGGAAAAATCCGAAGAACTGCAGGTGTATCGCACTGAACAGGAATGCGGTGAGCCATATGGCTATGTGCGGGTTGATGCGCCCCGACACGAGCAGACGCTGGATGCCTCCACGAAAAAACAGTTCTTCGCTGAATCCGGCGAGTACGCCGACTATCAGCACCGACATGATGAGGCTACCGACTGAATCGCCTCCCATGAGCACATTGATGGTGTCACCTGCCCGCTCCTCGGCTTCGCGCATCCATGTCTCTATGGATGCAAGCGATGATGGGAGCGTCAGCCCTTCGTTCCACTCTATAATCATGTTCATCATCGGGATGGAACATATCATGGTGCCGACAGCCAATACCATCGGGGTCAGCCTCGGTATCGCATCGACATGGAGATATTCAGCTGGACGAGAGGTGTATAGCAACGCGCATATCACCGGAGGGATGACAAACATTATCAGGTCATTGATAAGTGTGGCGATGCGCAGGGTGGTTGCTGTCTGCCCACGCATCAGCACTATGGAGCTTAACACGGCAGCCACAAACAGTCCGATCATGGATAGGAATATAAACATTAGGACGCGCTGCGAAAATTTCATCTTCATTTCAGCCATAGGTAGAAATCGTTGACAAGATTGAGATATTGCGGTGTGTATTGGTTGTCGGCATCACGGATGTCAAGTGTGTCACATCTTGCTGACACATCGGCAGCGGTCAGCTGCCACAATGTGCGTGACGGCTGTTTGCCAGCCTTGGTGCAGACATGCGTTTTATGGCTCGGATTCAGACGGCACAGTGAGGCTGTGAAACTGATTTCGTCATCAAGCGATGTCGGGGCGATGAAAGCGACCGAGCCGTCAGCGGTCAGCATGCCAGCTGCTTTGCGCAGCAGGCTTATAGGATTGAGGGTGTCACCGTGCCGAGCTAAAGCACGGCGAGTATCGGGTGACTGGAGGTCTTCAGTGAAAAATGGAGGATTGCTGATGATGAGGTCATATTTAGTCTCACTCGGTGCCGATATGAAGTCTTCGCTGATGACCGAAATCCTATCGCTCCACACTGAACGGAACACGTTGCTGCGGGCTTCGGCAGCTGCCGCATCGTCAATCTCAACAGCGGTAATCTCGGCGGATGGGGTGCGCTGCGCCATCATCAGAGCTATCAGCCCCGAACCTGTGCCTACATCGAGTATGGAGGTGGCTGAGGGCGGAATTTCAGCCCATGCACCTAACAGCACCCCGTCCGTGCCGACCTTCATGGCAGAGGCGGTATGCTCGATTTCAAACTGCTTGAACCTGAATGTGCTACCCATTATTTCCTCCTGTTGCGCCGCTGATTGTCGGGATACTGTGGTGTGCGGTTATAGCTGTTGCGGCGGTACAAGGGTTGGATGCCGTGGGGAAACAGCTTGGTAATCAGGTCTTCGCGGTGCAGACGTTTGAGCGAGGTGACTATGGACTGCTGACGTTCACGGTCATACCAGAAGAAAAATTGACGCTGCGCCTCTTTCTCCTCCTTGCTCCGGGCAGTGTAGACTTTCTCAAGCGTATATGGATGGTAGCCTGTGTAATAGATTTCCGTCGCTACGGTCATTGGCGTAGGCGTGAAGTCCTGAACCTGCTCGAGGTGGAAGTCTAACTCTTTGGTCTTTACGGCAAGATTTGCCATGTCTGTCTCATGGCATCCCGGGTGGGAAGATATGAAGTAGGGGATAAGCTGCTGCTTCATCCCGTACTTGCGGTTAGTCCTGTCAAACAGCTCTTTGAATTGATGGAAGAGTTTGAATGACGGTTTACGCATCACGTCAAGCACACCGTCCTCAGTGTGTTCGGGTGCCACTTTGAGTCGCCCTGATACGTGACGTGCTATCAGTTCTTCGTTATATTGGCGGTTGACGGCATCAATGCGCGGGTCGTCGCTGGGGTGCATCGACAAGTCGTAGCGCACACCGCTGCCTATGAAGCTCTTCTTGACTCCAGTAATGGCATCGGCAGACCTATAGATGTCAAGCAGCGGACCATGGTCATTGTTGAGGTTGGGACACGGCTTAGGGTGTAGGCAAGATGGGCGTAGGCATTTCTTGCATATCTCGATGTCTTTGCCGTGCATGCCATACATATTGGCTGATGGTCCCCCCAGGTCGCTGATATACCCCTTGAAGTCCTCCATCTGTGTCACCTGGCGCACTTCGCGGAGTATCGACTCCTTGCTGCGCGAGGCTATGAATTTGCCCTGATGGGCGGAGATGGTGCAGAATGCGCAGCCTCCGAAGCATCCACGGTGCATGTTGACAGAGTGGCGTATCATCTCATAAGCCGGGATGACTTTGCCTCGGTAGCGCGGATGGGGCAGACGTGTATATGGTAGGTCAAACGATGCGTCTATCTCCGCGGTAGTCATCGGGGGATACATAGGGTTGACTTTCACCACCTTGTCGCCGCATGCCTGCCACAGTGTGGCTCCATGGTAGCGGTTGCTCTGCTGCTCGATATGCCTGAAATTCTCTGCCTGGCACTTTTTAGATGCAAGACACTCCTCCATGGAGTGAAGTATGATATTGTCGGCATCTGGCTGCTGTGGCATTGCTGACTTTGGCAGTAACAGTGTTGTCTGTTCAAGGTCAGTCAGTTCTGACAAAGGTTTACCGTTATCGATATATTCGGCTATGGCGCATGTGGTCTTCTCACCCATGCCGTAGACGAGGATGTCGGCAGGTGAGTCCATCAGAATTGACGGACGCAGGCGGTCCTGCCAATAGTCATAATGTGACAGCCTCCTCAATGACGGCTCAATTCCTCCCAACACTACAGGTACATCGGGATATAGCTCTTTGAGGATCTTAGTATATACTATCGATGGATAGTCAGGACGTGCTCCGTGGCGTCCTCCAGGGGTATAGGCATCATCATGACGTAGACGCCGTGCGGCTGTATAATGGTTGACCATGGAGTCCATCGCTCCTGGCGAAACACCGAAAAACAGACGCGGTTTGCCTAATTTCTTGAAGTCGCGCAGGTCGTCCTGCCAGTTGGGCTGCGGCACGATGGCGACTTTGTAGCCGTGGCTCTCGAGCATTCTGCCTATGACAGCAGCCCCGAAAGCCGGATGGTCCACATAGGCATCGCCTGAAAACAATATCACATCGCATTGTTCCCATCCGAGCCGCTGTATTTCTTTGGCGGTGGTGGGTAACCAGAGTTGTCCGCCATTGGATATATTATTATGGTGTGGAGAGGGTGTAGACATCTCGTATGGTTATTGCATCTGACGCTCTTTGAGGAGGGTTTCCATCTTCATCAGTTCGTCACGCATGCGGGCAGCCTCCATGAAGTCCATGTTTTTGGCTGCCTGCACCATGTCTGAGCGCAGACGGTTGATGGCGCGTTGCATCTCCTCGTCGTTCATGTAGGGGATGACTGGGTCAGCGGCTATGTCAACAGAGTGCATATACTCGCGCTCATACATGTCAGGCTTGGCTTTGCCTGTCTTTGCAGTCTTGGTACCACGTGCACCCATTGACTTCTTCGGTTCTTCGTCATCAAGGTCAAGCCCGATGATTTTGTTGCGGGCTTTGACTATAGCTTGCGGGGTGATGCCATGTTCTTCGTTGTAAGCAAGCTGCAATGCGCGTCGGCGGCTGGTCTCGTCAATAGTCAGCTGCATCGAGTCGGTGATTTTGTCGGCATACATGATGACTGTGCCGTTGAGGTTACGCGCGGCGCGGCCGACAGTCTGGGTAAGCGAACGGTGGGAACGCAGAAATCCCTCTTTGTCGGCATCAAGAATAGCCACGAGTGACACCTCTGGCAGGTCAAGTCCCTCACGGAGCAGATTGACACCGATAAGCACGTCAAATGTGCCGTCACGCAGACCGTCAAGTATCTTGATGCGGTCAAGCGTGTCGACATCGCTGTGTATGTAGGCGGCTTTCATGCGGAGCTTGAGCAGATAGTCGTTCAGCTCCTCTGCCATGCGCTTGGTAAGAGTGGTGACGAGCACCCTCTCTCCGCGGTCTATGCGGATGTTGATTTCCTCAAGCAAGTCATCAATCTGGTTGAGCGACGGACGCACCTCTATAATCGGGTCAAGCAGACCTGTCGGGCGGATCAACTGCTCCACTATCACACCCTCGCTGCGTTCAAGCTCGTAGTCGGCGGGGGTGGCGGATACGTAGACGGTCTGGTGTGTCAACCGTTCAAATTCCTCAAATTTCAGAGGACGGTTGTCAAGCGCGGCTGGCAAACGGAAACCGTAGTTGACGAGGTTCATCTTGCGGGCAAGGTCGCCGCCATACATGGCACGTATCTGCGGTACGGTGACGTGGCTCTCGTCTATGATGGTGAGGAAGTCCTTGGGAAAATAGTCGAGGAGGCAGAACGGACGCATGCCCGGCTCGCGGCCGTCGAAATAACGGCTGTAGTTCTCTATGCCGGAGCAGTGACCCACTTCGCGCATCATCTCGATATCGTAGGTCACGCGCTCTTGCAGTCGGCGTGACTCCAACTCGCGTCCCTCCTTGAAGAAGTATCCTACCTGTTCGCCGAGGTCCAGCTCTATCTGCGCCAGTGCCGATGTCATTCGTGCCGGGGAAGTGACGAAGATATTGGCAGGGAACATCTTAAATGATTCGTGCGTCCCGAGATTCACATTGTCATCAGGGTGGTATGTGGAAATGGACTCGATTTCATCGCCCCAGAACACCACACGGATGATGATATCCTCGTAGGCGAGGCGGATGTCCACGGTATCACCTTTGACGCGGAAGTTGCCGCGTCCCAGCTCCATCTCGTTACGTGAATAGAGCGAGTTGACCAGATTGCGTAGAAATGCGTTGCGTGTTATTTTCTGACCCACCTTGATTTCGATGACGCTCTGGTGGAAGTCTTCGGGGTTGCCCATGCCGAAGAGGCATGACACCGACGACACCACTATCACATCGTTGCGTCCTGACAGCAGTGCCGATGTGGTGGCGAGGCGCAGCTTGTCTATCTCGTCGTTGATCATCAGATCCTTCTCGATGTACTTATCAACTGTAGGAATGTATGCCTCAGGCTGGTAGTAGTCGTAGTAGGAAACGAAGTACTGGACGGAATTGTTGGGAAAAAACTGCTTGAACTCGCTGTAGAGCTGGGCAGCAAGGGTCTTGTTGTGGCTGAGGATGAGGGTGGGTTTGTTGACACGCTCGATGACGTTAGCCATCGTGAATGTCTTGCCCGAACCGGTCACACCGAGCAATGTCTGGGCTGGATTGCCCATGTTGATGCCCTCCACAAGCTGGTCTATGGCTTGCGGCTGGTCGCCCGTAGGCTTGTATGCCGATTCGAGGTGGAATTTCATCGTTTAATCGTTATCCGTTTATAACGTTTATAACTTCGTCGATGGTCAGAAGGTTCTGCTCGCCGCTGACCATGTTTTTCAGCATGACCTTGCCCTCCTGAAGTTCGGTCTCGCCGATGATGGCGACATAGGGGATGGAGAGCGAGTTGGCATAACCGAGCTGTTTCTTCATTTTGCCGCCGTCGGCGTATATTTCAGCTGAGATGCCGGCATCGCGCAGACGGTGTATCATCTTGAGAGATGCGGCAGCTTCCTCCTTGCCGAGGTTGGCAAACAGGACTGTGGTGGTGCGACGAGCCTCTGCGGGGTAGAGGTCAAGGGCGTTAAGTACGTCATAAATGCGGTCAGCACCAAATGAGATGCCCACGCCGCTTACTCCTGGCAATCCGAATATGCCGGTGAGGTTGTCATAGCGTCCGCCGCCTGTGATGCTTCCTATCTCCACATCGCGGGCTTTGACTTCGAGGATGGTGCCAGTGTAGTAGTTGAGCCCTCGGGCGAGGCTGACATCAAGGTCAAGCATTGCGTTGATGCCCACGCCTCTCACACCGGCTATGACTTCACGCAGTTCCTCCACGCCTTTGAGTCCGATTTCAGAATCTTTTAGTATGGTTTGCAGGTTGTCAAGGCACTCCTCTATTGTGCCTGTCATCTGGAGTATGGGACGGAGTTTGGCGATGGCTTCATCGGTCAGACCACGTTCTGCAAGCTCTTTTTCAACGTTCTCAATGCCTATTTTGTCGATTTTGTCTATGGCTACGGTGATGTCTACAATCTTGTCGGCAGCATCGAGAATCTCGGCGATACCGGCAAGCACCTTGCGGTTGTTGACCTTGACGATGACACGCACACCGAGTCGGCGAAACACTTCATCGATCATTGAAATCAGCTCCACTTCGTTGAGGAGGGAGTCACTGCCCACGACATCGGCGTCACACTGGTAAAATTCGCGGTAGCGTCCCTTCTGCGGACGGTCGGCACGCCACACAGGCTGTATCTGGCTGCGCTTGAAGGGGAATGTCAGCTGGTCACGATGCTGCACCACGAAGCGTGCAAACGGCACTGTCAAGTCGTAACGCAGACCTTTCTCGCTGATTTGTGGTGTCAGATGCACGTAATCGCCATCCTCTACCATCTTCATGTCTATACCACGGAGATAGTCGCCCGAGTTGAGTATCTTGAACAGAAGTTTGTCACCCTCCGCGCCGTATTTGCCCATGAGAGTCGACAGATTCTCCATCGCCGGAGTCTCTATAGGGGCATAGCCGTAAAGGCGCATCACCTCGCGGATGGTGTCGAATATGTAGTTGCGGCGACCCATCTCTGCTGGAGTGAAGTCGCGTGTACCCTTGGGTATGGATGGTTTCTGAGCCATAAAATATTTAAAAATAAGCGGTTTTCAAATCCATTTCAACCCACAAATTTACGAAAATCTTCTCAAACCTCCTATTGCAATCCGAAAGTTGAGAGAGGAGCGACACGGCTCATATAGTGCGTAGAGCGAAACCGCCTCCTGGAGCAAGATGTATGCGCAATTTGCCATCAGTGGTGGTTTTGATTTGGGTGTGGGTATAGTCGCGGGCATTGCGGTCAGCATTGATGCCGTCGGCATATAGATCCACGGTCTGCTCTCCGGGTGCTATAAAGCTGAGATCTATGACCATATCGCGAGGTGTCCAGTCTGTTATCCCGCCTATATACCATCGGTCACCCTTACGACGGGCTGTGACAATATATTCACCGAGAGAAGCATTTAGGATGCGTGTCTCGTCCCACACTGTGGGCACTGAAACAATGAACTCCTTGCACTCCGGCTCGTCATCATAGTTCATTGGGGTATCGCAAAGCATGTTGAAAGGTGAATCAAATACCATATACAGAGCGAGCTGACGGCATCGTGTGCCTTGGCTCATGGGATCATTATAGACGGGCTGGTAATTTCCTTGTGATGCATTGCGCATGGCTCCCTGGGTATAGTCCATTGGCCCGGCTGCCTGGCGCAAAAACGGTATCTGCACGTCATATGTGACTTGGTCTACTGTCGGTGGTGCCCATTTCATCTGTTCAAGCCCATGGACGCCCTCGAAATTGAGTACGTTGGGCCAGGTGCGGTTTAGTCCCGCAGGTTTGCTTGTGCCGTGGAGATCAAGTATCAGCCTGTGGCGTGCGGCAGTCTCGGCGGCGCGATAGTTGAAGTCGGTCATCAGCTGGTCATCATGGTCCATGAAGTCCACTTTGAATCCTTTGATGCCCATGTCGGCATAGTGCCTGCATACCTGTTCCATATCTCGGTCAAACGCATGGTAACCTGCCCACAGTATCAGTCCTACGCCAGCTTTGTCAGCATACTCCACGAGCATGGGGAGATCTATTTCAGGCACTACTTTCATAAGGTCAGCCTCTCCGTTGACAGCCCAACCTTCATCGAGGATTACATACTCTATACCGTTGCGTGACGCGAAATCTATATATGCCTTGTAGGTATCGTTATTGACCCCGGTTTTGAAATCGACTCCGCGGAGATTCCAGTCGTTCCACCAGTCCCATGCCACTTTACCTGGCTTTATCCATGATATATCCTCAAGACGTGATGGCTCACCGAGCAGATAGCTGAGATTGGTGGCAGCAAGTGTTGAGTCATTATTAGCAACTACAGCTATGCGCCATGGAAAGGCACGAGGCCCGTCGATTGCTGCTATATAGTCCTCACGTTCGTCCACCAGCATCTGGAGATTGTTATGGCCTCCTTGATGGCGTTTGCTCGGGCGGGGAGCAAATACAGCATTGAGTGTACCCGGGGCAGCAGAGGTGTTGACAAACATGCCTGGGTAATTTTCCAATGCCGATTCTGTGAGGAGCACTTTTACTGCTGAGTCAGGTTCTACTGCCATGGGCAGGAATATCAACCGACGGCAGTCAAGACTATCAAGCGGAGCGGTATGGCATGTATTCTCGAAACTGTTGTTGAATTGTTGCTCAAAGGTTGAGCCGGCAGCCATGTTGGCATACGGTGCCCATGCTTTAGCATCTGAGGGGAATCGGAAACGCGCAGTTTCCTACTTTATTGTAAACGGTTTTTTCCGACGTGTCACAAACCGGTATGCTACACCGTCGTCATATGCACGGAATATCACATCCCAGTCTTTCGACAGACGTAATGTCAGTTCGTTGTATCTGTCGGGAACTGATGTATGCCTGTAAAAAGGGGTTGTCACCTTTTCGTCAACGTTACGGCGCGATACTACTTTGGTATTTCCGTAACCTATATTTTCTCCGTCAGTAAGCTTTAATCCTATTGTGGACGGCTGCATGACGAGCCGACCGTCCATACTGATGCTGTACATCAGGCTGTCGCCGGATTGTATATTGGCAGTTATGCGTCTGTCTGGGGACATCAGGGATATGGGCGAGGCAGATGCAGCAATAGTCCACGCAAGTATTGGCAGAAAGAAATGTTTCATGATGGTGGTTATAAATGAAAATAGGTTATATCTAAAGAATCGTTCTGCAAAATTAATCAAAATCTCATAAGATTCGATTTAGTCATCTCTAAATCAAGTGTTAGTAGCAGATAATATCTGTTTTTTTATTAACTTTGCTGGGAATGGTTTACAATAGGGTTACCTATCCCTAAAATAATGAATTGGCTCGAATCACTTATTTTTTGTTAATGTTTAAAGTAATAGTAATGAACAAACAGTTTTTTGCCCTTGTTTTGGCAGCCATTTTTGTGGCTGCAGGATTTGCTGCTGCTCCTGTGTATCTTGATGAAACACAGGCTATTGACCAGCGTGTAGAGGATGCGTTGTCACGTATGACACTTGAGGAGAAGGTGGCAATGCTTCATGCTCAGTCCAAATTTTCATCTGCCGGAGTGCCACGTCTCGGTATCCCTGAGTTTTGGACTACTGACGGTCCTCACGGTATAAGGCCAGAAGTGCTTTGGGACGAGTGGGACCAAGCCGGATGGACCAACGACTCATGTGTGGCGTTTCCGGCATTGACTTGTCTGGCTGCTACGTGGAATCCGGATATGGCGTTGCTTTATGGCAAGAGCATAGGGGAGGAGGCGCGTTACCGTAAAAAGGATATATTGCTCGGACCAGGAGTCAATATATGCCGGACTCCATTGAATGGTCGTAACTTTGAGTATATGGGCGAAGACCCGTATCTGGCATCAAAAATGGTGGTGCCGTATGTCCAAGGCGTACAGAGCAATGGTGTGGCTGCATGCGTCAAGCATTTTGCACTCAACAACCATGAGGCAGCACGTCATAACACCAACTCTATAGTGGACGACCGTGCCCTCTACGAGATATATCTACCTGCCTTCAAAGCTGCGGTAAAAGATGGAAAAGCATGGGCGATTATGGGAAGTTACAACCTCTATAAGGATCAACATGCCTGTCATAACCAGTATCTGCTCAATGACATATTGAAAGGGGAGTGGGGGTTTGACGGAGTGGTCATATCTGATTGGGGAGGTGTGCATGATACCGACCAGGCAATAACCAATGGATTGGATATGGAATTTGGCAGCTGGACTGACGGTCTGTCTGACGGAGCAAGCAACGCTTACGATAATTATTATCTTGCCAAGCCCTACCTTGACCGCATTAAGGAGGGTAAAATAGGCACAAAGGAGCTTGACGATAAGGTGCGACGTATCCTACGACTTGCTTTCCGCACTACTATGGATTCTCGTAGACCGTTTGGTTCTTTGTGTTCTCCCGAGCATATTGATGCGGCACGTGCGATAGGTCAGGAAGGCATAGTATTATTGAAAAATGACCGAGGCATACTGCCTCTTGATACTGCCAAGGTCAAGACAATTGCCGTAATAGGAGAGAACGCTATCAAGATGATGACTGTCGGTGGCGGCAGTTCGTCGTTGAAGGTAAAATATGAGCTTTCGCCTCTCGATGGCATCAAGAGGAGGTTTGGCAGTTACGCCGACATCGTATATGCGCGTGGATATGTAGGAGACCCGTCGGGTGAATACAACGGAGTGATCACGGGGCAGAACCTGACTGACGACCGCACTCCCGAGGAGATACTTGCCGAGGCGGTTGAAGTCGCTAAAAACGCCGATGTCGTGATATATATCGGAGGTCTCAACAAATCATATCATCAGGATTGCGAAGACTCCGACCGATCCGGTCTGGAGCTGCCTTACAATCAGGATGAGGTAATACGCCAGCTTGCCAAGGCGAACAGGAATCTTGTCGTGGTCAATATATCTGGAAATCCTGTGGCGATGCCGTGGACTAAAGATGTCGCTGCGATAGTGCAGGCATGGTATCTCGGTACCGAGTGCGGCAATGCGATAGCATCGGTGTTGTCTGGTGATGTCAATCCGTCAGGTAAGTTGCCCATGACTTTTCCCATGGCACTCACTGATGTCGGTGCCCACAGTCTTGACGGCTATCCCGGATCGGCTCGTAGAGACGGTTCAGATATAGTGGATTGCAATTATGCCGAAGGTCTGTTTGTAGGATATCGCTGGAACGATAAGAACAAGATCAAGCCGCTTTTCCCGTTTGGTCATGGTCTGAGTTATACAGAGTTTAAGTATGGCAAACCAGTGGTGGATTCGCAGGTTTTGACCCCTGACGGTAAAATCATTGTCAAAGTACCTGTTACCAATATAGGTGACCGCGCAGGGGCAGAAGTAGTACAGCTCTATATCAGCGATGTTAAATCCTCGTTGCCGCGCCCGGTTAAGGAGCTGAAGGATTTCAAGAAAGTGTCATTGGCTCCGTCGGAGACTGCGGAGATTCAATTTGAAATAACTCCCGACAAACTCGCATACTTTGATGACACCAAGCATGAATGGATCGCCGAACCAGGCGATTTCGCCGTTATGATTGGATCATCGGCAACCGACATCCGACATACAGTAAAATTTCGTCTATCCGACAGCCACTAATATATATCAATAGAAAACATGCCGGTGCAGTTTGAACGGCACCGGCATGTTTTCTATTGTAATTAGCAACTATCGATGGTCTTATTGGGTTGATAATAATATGAAAGCACTTGTATGGATTGTATGCCTGATGATGATGCTTGGTGCATGCAGCATCAGAAAAACACACGTAGAGCCATCACAGTCAGTGACGGTGAGCGGTCTGACGTACAATAAGATTACAGGAGTTGCTCTTAATGGTACATTTCTCATTAATAAGACCCGTGGAGACGGAACCGTATCCGATTCACTGGGCAAGTTCACCCTGACAGCATGCGCAGGTGACTCTATCCGTTTCCTCTACGTAGGGATGAAAGACACTGTTGCAGTCATCACCCCAGAGACGGTCTCCCCTTGGAACATCGGACTGGATACCGCCCAACTTATCTTGATAGACAAAGGCGTTTATATCCGCTGATAAATGCGAAGTCATGTGGGTGTTTGATGACGCGGCACGCCGCGTCCCTACAAGTCAAAACAAGCGGCATCGGGAGGTGGCAGATACGAAAACAGGTGGCAGGTATGATTGTGCATACCTGCCACCTGCGGTAGTATGTTTTGTGTGCGTAGTCAGACGATTTCGCAGTGGACGGCAGTCTGGTCGGTGTTGAGGGTGACGTTGATGGTCTTTTGCTCGTCCTTGCCTTTGGGCTCCACTATAATCAGTTCAGCCAAGGGATCTTCGAGGTACTTCTGTATGGACCGCTTGAGAGGACGGGCACCGTATTGCGCGTCGTAGCCCTTGTCGGCGATGAAATTTTTTGCCTCCTCGGTGATATTGAGAGTGTAACCCATCTGTTCAAGACGCTGGCGGAAGCCTGCAAGCTCGATGTCGATGATTTTGAATATGGCATCACGGTCGAGCGAGTCAAAGGTGATGATGTCATCGATACGGTTGAGGAACTCAGGCGAGAATGCTTTGTTGAGAGCCTTGCGGATGACGCTCTGCGAATATTCGCTGTCGGATGCCTTGGGGGTGTTGAAACCCACTCCGCTGCCGAAGTCCTTGAGCTGGCGGCTGCCGATGTTGCTCGTCATTATAAGCACAGTGTTCTTGAAGTCGATTTTGCGGCCGAGGCTGTCGGTCAGGTGGCCTTCGTCCATCACTTGCAGGAGCAGGTTGAACACATCGGGGTGAGCCTTCTCGATTTCGTCAAGAAGCACGATGGAGTAGGGGTGACGGCGCACTTTCTCGGTCAGCTGTCCTCCCTCTTCGTAGCCTACGTATCCGGGAGGCGCACCGACGAGACGTGACACGGTGAATTTCTCCATGTACTCGCTCATGTCTATGCGGATGAGTGTGTCGGCGGAGTCAAACAGCATTTCTGCCAGTTTCTTGGCGAGATGCGTCTTGCCAACGCCTGTCGGACCGAGGAACAGGAATGTGCCGATAGGCTTCTTTGGGTCTTTGAGTCCGACACGGTTGCGGCGGATGGCTTTTACAAGGGTATTGATGGCTGGATCCTGACCTATGATGGTTTTTTTGAGGTCATTGCCCATTTCCATAAGACGCTTACCCTCAGCCTGTGCCACGCGCTGCACCGGCACTCCGGTCATCATTGCAACGACTTCGGCTACCTTGTCTTCATCAACCGTCTCGCGCTTGCTCTCAAGCTGCTTTTCCCAGCGTTCGGTAGCAGTGCGGAGATCTTCGCGCAGTTTGGTCTCCTCGTCGCGGAATGCAGCAGCGCGTTCGAAGTCCTGCGCATGGGCGGCAGCGAGTTTGCTGCGACCAAGTTCCTCAACCTTGTTTTCAAGAGCCTCGATTTCCTCAGGCACAGCTATATTGGTGATATGCACGCGTGAAGCTGCCTCGTCAAGCGCATCGATAGCCTTGTCGGGGAAATTACGGTCAGACACGTAACGCTCGGTCAGGTTGACGCAGGCTTCAAGAGCTGCGTCGGTGAAGTTCACGTTATGGTGCTCTTCATATTTGTCCTTGATGTTGCGGAGTATGGCGAGAGTCTCCTCGGCAGATGTCGGTTCGACCATCACTTTCTGGAAACGGCGTTCGAGGGCACCGTCTTTCTCGATGTTGTTGCGGTATTCGTCAAGCGTGGTCGCGCCGATGCATTGGATTTCACCGCGGGCAAGAGCGGGCTTGAGCATGTTGGCGGCATCCATCGAGCCGGGAGCATTGCCCGCTCCGACTATGGTGTGGATCTCATCGATAAAGAGGATGATGTCGCGGTTTTTGCTAAGCTCGTTGAGCACAGCCTTGATGCGTTCCTCAAACTGTCCGCGGTATTTCGTGCCTGCCACGAGCGAAGCCATGTCAAGGGAGATGACGCGTTTATTGAACAGGATACGTGATACCTGACGCTTGACGATGCGCAGAGCCAACCCCTCGACTATGGCGCTTTTACCTACGCCAGGCTCACCGATAAGCACAGGGTTGTTTTTCTTGCGTCGGCTCAGCACCTGGGCAAGACGCTCTATTTCTGTTTCGCGTCCTACCACTGGATCGAGACGGTTCTCTTCGGCAGCGCGTGTCATGTCGTAGCCGAATTTGTCAAGAGCTGGCGTGTCGGTAGTGTTGCGGCGCCCGGAGCTTTGTTTTGATGACGTTTTGCCGGCAGATGACTCTGCTGAGGTGCTGTTTCCGCTATCATAAGGCAGGTCGTCAGCGTCGTCTTCATCCTCGTCGTCGGCAAAGCTTGCTTGAGGCGTTGCAGCCTCAGGTGCGCTTTCGTTGAGCTGGCGCACAAGGCTCTGATAGTTGACTCCAGCCTTGTGAAACTGTTTCATGAAGTCGCTATCCTGAGTCTCGGAGTTGTGGAATATTGCCAGCAACAGATGCTCGGGGAGCACCATGCCGCTCTTGAGCATGCGGCTTTCGAGTGCGCTGAGTTTGAGTATGCGGCTTGTCACGTCGCTGACTGACACGTCGGCTGGTGTGACAGGAGTGTCATCGCCGCTGTCAAGCGATGACTCGAACAGGCGTGTGTCAAGAGCCTGTTTGAGTTCGTATGCGGAGGTATCTGACGATGACGCCCTTTCGATCAGACGAAAAGGACGGTCGTCCGATGCCGACATCAGAGCAAGCAGCAGATGGGCAGGCGTAATGATCTTGTTGTTATGCCTGATAGCTTCCTGATGGCTCTGTGAAAGCACCTCCTTGAGTTCGTTTGAAAAGTTTATGTCCATTAATTAAGGATATAGAGGATAGGGGTTAGTTATTCAGTTTGTTATAGTCGGTGCCTGATGTAAAGTGATGAATCCCGGCACGCATCTTTTTATACTATAACAAAGATAACGCAATTTTTGTGCCAAACATTGCCCCTCCCCACCGTTTTAACCCATATTAATCATTTATATTTCGGGAAGAAGAAATGTCTAATTTTACATAGTCGTAATATTTCGTTGATTCCTAAAGAAAGGCATGCCACTACTACGGCACATATTGCAGTCAAAGGGAATACGGTTTCTAAACTAACAGTTTTCCATGAATAAATACTCTGGATGATATCGGAGGTGAGCAAGAAAACTATAAAATAATGGATTAAATAAATTGGAAGCGTGTTTCTGCCTATGTATGAAAGTGGTTTACCAAATCTGTTTGAGGTGTTAAAAACAGACTGTAATCGGGAAAATAGCAGGAAGATGCTTATAAGGAATAATGAAATAAATGGCAACAAACGAGAGTCGTTATAAGCATATTTCATATAAGGTGCATAATGCGCTCCAACGGCAAACATGGATATAAAGAACACTATTATAATTATGCGATTAAGATACCTTAGAAGCAGTGAGAGATTAACTCGTGTGAGTATTCCGAGTATAAAATATGGCATATATTGGAATGTAAATTGCAGAGATATTATATTTACGGCATTCTCATTTTCCCAATAATCTGCAATGTAATTCCTAAGCCATGCCGATATTATCATCACTCCAATCAGTATGATGTTTTTAGTAGATTGTTTGAGTGATTTTACATTGATGATTAAAATTAGAGGGATACACAGAAAGAATATCTCACATGATACAAGTGTAAACCAATAACCTCCTTTGTGCGAATCATAGAGTACATCGGTTATATTTGTCTGACCCAAAGGGGTGAGTAGAAGGCAAGATAAAGAACAAAATATGATTGTGGGGATAAGGACTCCTTTTATCCTTCGGCGAAGAGAGTCAATGATTTTCTGCCGGTTATGGAAATGAAGCCCCGTTGAATAAGCAAAGTAGCCGCTTATAAAGAAAAAAAGCGGCATACGGAAAATGCCACAAAAATAAGTAATTGTAGATGGATTGCCAGTTAAATATATCTCACAATGACATATTATGACCAATAGCATGGTGATGCCGCGAAGGCAGTCTATCCATTCCTGCCGCTTTTTGACTGCAACAGGTGAGACGTGATTTGCTGATTCAGAATGGGGGAGGGTAAAGTGCTTGTAGCTAGAGAGTTGTGCATCTGATTGCATTATGGGTGAGATATGATGGTTTGTTTGGTGGCTGTGCAAATTTACGAAAAAACTGGGACATCCTGATTTTGACGTGGGTGGAGGATGGGTAATGTGCGGAAAAATTTGTATCTTTGCTTGATATTTTGCGTGTCGGATGGCTGCTGGCTATTGCGGTATCTGCGCGGTTATATCATACTAATTGACTGTAACAGCAAACAACTATCATAGATAACTAAATCGTGGAAGAAGATCGCATCTTAAACATCAATATCGAGAATGAGATGAAATCAGCCTACATCGATTACTCGATGTCGGTTATAGTGTCACGTGCGCTGCCCGACGTGCGTGACGGACTCAAACCTGTGCATCGCCGAGTGCTTTTCGGCATGGACGAGATGGGCAACAACTCTGACAAGCCGTTCAAGAAGGCTGCAAAGGCAGTGGGTGAGGTGATGGGTAACTACCATCCCCACGGCGACTCGTCAATCTACGGCACTGTGGTGCGTCTGGCTCAGCCATGGGCTATGAGATATTGCCTCGTGGAGGGTCATGGAAACTTCGGCTCGATTGACGGTGACGGTCCTGCCGCCATGCGTTACACCGAGGTGCGCTTGGAGAAAATGGGCGAAGCGATGATGACCGACATAAACTCCGATACGGTCGATTTCCAGCCCAACTATGACAACCAGCGTCGCGAGCCGGTGGTGCTTCCTACCCGTTTCCCAAATCTGCTTGTCAATGGAGCTGCGGGTATCGCTGTTGGTATGGCAACCAACATGCCTCCTCACAATCTGACTGAAGCCATCAATGCTTCGATAGCACTCGTGGACAATCCCGAGTTGACCGTCCCCGAGCTGATGCATTATATTAAAGCACCCGACTTCCCAACTGGTGGCACCATCTACGGCTACCAGGGTGTCAAGGACGCTTATGAGACAGGACGCGGTCGTATACTGATTCGTGCACGTGCCGAGATAGAGACAGAGGCGAACCACGACAACATCATCGTCACCGAGATACCTTATAATGTCAACAAGGCTGAACTGATAGCCTATATCGCCGACCTCGTTAACGAAAAGAAACTCGACGGCATAGCAGACATCAATGACGAGAGCGATGCCGACGGCATGCGCATCATGATCAAGCTCAAGAGCGATGCCAATAGCAATGTGGTGCTCAACAAGCTCTACAAGATGACCCAGATGCAGGCTTCGTTTAGCGTCAACAATGTGGCACTGGTCAACGGACGTCCGCAGACGCTCAACCTCAAACAGATACTTGAGGCGTTTGTGGCACACCGTCATGAGGTGGTCATCCGCCGCACCAAATTCGAGCTTGCCAAAGCTCAGGAACGTGCCCACATCTTGGAGGGACTCATCATAGCCTCTCAGCACATCGATGAAGTGATACGCATCATACGCCACTCTCCCGACACTGAGACTGCACGCACTACCCTTATGGAGACCTATCAGCTCACCGAGGCTCAGGCAAATGCCATCCTCGAGATGCAGCTGCGCCGCCTGACAGGTCTGGAACAGGACAAGCTCAAGAAGAACTATGACGAGATCATGGAGCAGATACGCGGTCTGGAGCTGATTCTCAACGATGACCACGAGTGTCGCGAACTTATCAAGCGTGAGCTTGCCGAGGTGCGTGACAAGTTTGGCGATGAGCGCAAGACCGATATCGACTACACTGCTGGTGAGTTCAACGCCGAGGATTTCTATAGCGATGACGACATGATCATCACTATAAGCCACTTCGGCTACATCAAGCGCACTCCGCTTACCGAATTCCGCACACAGAACCGTGGCGGCGTAGGTGCCAAAGGCAGTGACACCCGCGACGAGGACTTCATAGAGTACATCTACACCGCATCGATGCACGCCAATATCCTATTCTTCACAGCCAAGGGTATGGTATATAAGATGAAGGTATACGAACTTCCCGAAGGAGCCAAGAACACCAAGGGCCGTGCCATCCAGAATCTACTTAATATTGAGGCAGACGACTCTGTCAACGCAGTCATAGCCTATAAGGACAATGATGACACTTCCATCTTAGATACACATTGCCTCGTGTTTGCTACACGCAATGGCATCATCAAGAAGACCTCCATACGCGAATATGCCCAGGTCAATGTCAAGGGCAAGAAAGCCATCATCATCCGCGAGGGTGACCGTGTGGTAGATGTGGATCTTACCGATGGCAACAGTGAGATTATCCTTGCCAACCGCAACGGACGTGCCATCCGCTTCGCAGAGGACCGTGTGCGTACCATGGGACGTGTAAGCACAGGTGTGCGGGGCATGACTCTTGACGGCAACGATGATGAGGTGGTCGGCATGATATGTATGCGCGAGGGTGACAGCAATGACATACTTGTCCTGTCAGAGAAAGGATTCGGCAAGCGTACAGATCTGGAGAGCTACCGTGTCACCAACCGTGGCGGTAAAGGTGTCAAGACATTGGCGATTACTGATAAAACCGGTAAACTTGTCGCCATCAAGAGCGTTAATGATGAAAATGACCTTGTGATCATCAACAAGAGTGGCATCACCATCCGCGTGGCTGTCAGCGATATCCGACTTCAGGGACGCGCCACCCAGGGTGTACGCATCATCAACCTTGAGAAACGTAACGATACCATAGCATCTGTGTGCTGCGTATCATCGGATCCTGAGGAGGAAGTGGATCATGAAATCGTGGATCAGCAGGCTGAAATGATAGAAGCGGCTGTCGATGACATGATGAATCCCGCCGATGACGTGGAGATAGATGATGTCGTCGCAGAGGATGATGATACAGAGATTACTGAAGAATAACATCAACCAATTTCCATACACAACCTAATACATCTATTGATTTATGAAAAAGGCAAGTTTCGTGGCATTATGCCTCTGTGCCGGACTGGCTGCATCTGCTCAGAACAGTCTCGTCAAGGATGCTCAGAAGAGCTTCAAGCCAGGTAGCGACTACGCCAAGTGGGTGCAGACTCTCCAGCCCGCATTCAGCAATGCCGAAAGCAAAGACCAGGCTTTCACTTATTTCGTGCCTGCCAAGGCGGGTTATGAGAACTTTGACTATCTCTTCACACTCCTCCGTGCAGGTCAGGATGTGGATGTCCCCAACATGGGCAACTCTATCCTCTCGGCTTATGAATATGCATTGAAGGCTCTTCCTCTTGATTCTGTCGCTGACAATAAGGGCAAAGTCAAGACCAAATACTCCAAGGACCTTATCAAAATGGTGGTAGGTCACTACAATGACTATGACTATGCAGCCCGCTACCTGTATAACTCCAAGAAGTGGCCTGAGGCTTACAAGGCATGGGAGGTATATTTTGCAGTTCCTAAGGATGCTCGATTTGCCAAGGACATAAAGGTGTCACCTGACTCCATCCTCGCCGAAAATGCTTATCTCATGGGCTATGTGGCATCGCAGATGGAGGACTGGGACAAGTCTATGAAGGCGTTTGACCAGGCTATCGCTCTCGGCAGCAAGGACAAAGGCATGTTCCATCAGGCTATGTACGTGGCAAAGATGAACCAGAACATGGACAAGCTCTATGACTATGCCCAGAAGGGCTATGCCGCTCTCGGTACATCTGACCCCATCTTCTTCCAGCTCACAATCGAGGGCAAGCTCCGCAACAAGCAGTATGATGAAGCTATGGCTCTTCTCAACAAGGCTCTTGCCGAAGACCCCCAGAATCCTGTCTACAACATCGCCATGGGTACTCTCTATGAGGAGCAGGGCAACAAGGACAAGGCTCTCGAGTGCTATCGCAAAGCCGCACAGTTTGATCCCAAAAACGGTGATGCTTTCTATAACATAGGTCGTGTGCTCGCAGAGCAGAGCGATGCTATCAGCGAAAACGCCGGCTCTAAAATCACTGAAGCCGAATACAAGAAGATAGAGCGCGAGCAGATCAATCCTCTCCGCAAAGAGGCTGCCGAGAATTTTGAAAAGGCATACCAGCTCAACGAAAATCCCAACGCACTCCAGTATCTCAAGAATATCTACTACGTGCTGGGTGATAACGCCAACTTCGAGCGCGTCAATTCGATGTTCTGATTTCTGACAGATAAAACTATCTATATAGGCACCATAATCACAGGGACGCGCATTGCATTGTGTAGCGTCCCTGTGTTTTTTGAATAATCGATATTAATGGATAATCATAGCAATAAGGCTGTCCCTGACAGCGTGAAGCAATTTGACGAGACTTTTGCGATGTGCCGTGCCATATATGAGTGCAAGTTGCAGGACTATGGTGCGTCATGGCGCGTCATGCGCCCGATGTCGTTGACTGACCAGCTCTTCATTAAAGCCAAGCGCATACGCACCCTTGAGACCAAGGGTGGTGCGATGGTCGATGAGGGCATACTGCCGGAATTTGTGGCTATAGTCAACTACGGTATCATGGCAATGATACAGATGCAGCTCGGACCGGCACTCAAAGCTGACATCAGCCCTGAGAAAGCCGTAGAACTGTATGACAGCCATGTAGCTGATACGCGCAGGCTGCTGACTGCCAAGAATCATGACTATGACGAGGCTTGGCGCGACATGCGTGTGTGCAGTTTCACCGACATTATCCTGACCAAGCTCCAGCGTATCAAGGAGATTGAGGGAAACGGCGGCGTGACAATCATTTCCGAGGGAGTAGAATCGAATTATCAGGACATAGTCAACTATGCTGTCTTTGCGATTATCAAACTTACCGAATCGCCATCCCCGCTCTGTTAGAGCAGTCGTAACGCTCCTTAGGCTGGTCATAGGAATACTGTTTATCGCTTCGGGATTTGCCAAGGCGGTAGATCCGTGGGGCAGCGTCTACAAGATAGGGGAGTACATGGCTGTATGGGGGTGGGATTTTTCCCACTCTATGCTTGTCTCGGCATCCGTAGGCTTGTCGGCATTGGAGTTTCTATGTGGCATGATGCTGTTTCTGGGCTGTTACAGGCGCAGTGTAGTGGTGCTCTTGCTTGCCATGATGGCATTCATGCTTCCGCTGACACTGTATATATGGGTGGATAATCCTGTTGCTGATTGTGGCTGCTTCGGCGATTGGCTTCTTATTAGTAACGGTGCCACGTTTGCCAAAAACATAGCCATCACGCTGGGATTGGTAGTATTGCTCCCATATAACCGGTTGCAGCGCGCGCTGGTCAGTCCGTATCTCCAATGGATACCGCTTGTGGTATCGGTGATATATATATTGGGCATATCATACGTCGGCTATTATTATCAGCCTGTCGTCGATTTCAGGTCATATCCTGTCGGTAAATCTCTGCTGGCTGATGAGACAGATGAAGGCGGTCAGGATGAGGCGCAAATGTATGGTTTCGTTTATGAAAAGGACGGCAATACTGAGATATTCAACATAGACAACCTCCCTGATTCGACATGGACTTTCGTGGAGCGAATGCTGCTTGATGGCAAAGACGAGGCACAGGCGGCAGATACGTTTGTCATTCGGGATATTGACGGAGAGGATGTCACATCCGATGTCATCAGTGCTGAGGGTTACCAGTTGCTGGTACTTGTCCCATCGATGAAGAATCTTGACATCTCATATACCTATTATATAAATCAGCTCTATCGGCAGCTTCCGACTGACAGCGTGACCATGACAGGTATAATAGGAGGCAATGAGAAGGATGTGGCATTCTGGCAAGACCTTTCGATGGCGGAATATCCCCTCTATACAGCCGACGGAATCCAGATAAAAGAGCTGGCACGTGGTGATATCGCTGCTGTGATGCTTCATGAGGGCGATATCTTATGGAAGCGGACATTACCGTCGCTCGTCAATGACCTTATCATTGACAATGATGATGACGATGATGTTACGGATATAGAGCTTGCCGGCTGTCATGACTGCAATGAGACTCTCTACGGACCCTCTGACGACGAATTTCTCCATGATTGGACCCGCATTTATGCTTTGGCAATGCTGGTGATAATTCTTGCCAACAACGGGGCATTGGCACTCCTGATGGTATGGAGGGCAAGAGTCGGCAAAAAGTTGAAAACCATGGCGCATCACGAAAAAAAATCGTAACTTTGTGCCACAGGTCTCCCTCATGCAAGCGGATGCCTCGGTCTTAAAAATTTCTACATTCTGATATATCAATTTTAGACTTTACTAACATGAGAAAGAAAATCGTTGCAGGCAACTGGAAAATGAACACTACCCTCGCAGAAGGTGTAGGCCTGGCAAAGGACGTTAACGAAGCCCTCAAGAAAGCTACCCCCAAGTGTGACGTGGTGATCTGCGTTCCCTTTACACACCTCGCTTCTGTCAATGAGGTAATCGACAGCAATATCCTCGGTCTGGGTGCGGAAAACTGCGCTGATCATGCCAAGGGCGCATACACCGGCGAGATTTCAGGTGCCATGGTTGCATCTACAGGTGCATCTTACGTGATTCTCGGTCACAGCGAGCGTCGCCAGTACTATGGTGAGACCTCTGAAATCCTCAAGGCTAAGGTGGCTCAGGCTTTCGAAAACAACCTGACTCCCATCTTCTGCATCGGCGAGGTGCTCGAGCAGCGCGAAAACGGCTCATACCTCGACGTGGTGAAGGAGCAGATCGAGAGCGCACTCTTTGACCTCTCAGCCTTTGACTTCGGCAAAATCATCCTCGCTTACGAACCTGTATGGGCTATCGGTACAGGCAAGACCGCTACCGATGACCAGGCTCAGGAGATGCACGCTCACATCCGTTCTGTCATCGCAGAGAAGTATGGCAAGGAAGTCGCAGACAACACCTCTATCCTCTACGGCGGTAGCTGCAAGCCCTCCAACGCCGCAGCTCTCTTCGCAAAACCTGACGTAGACGGTGGCCTCATCGGTGGCGCGGCTCTCGATGCCGAGTCATTCATGGGCATTGTCAACGCATTCTGATTTCGCAGATAGCGCGTTTAGAATTATAAAAATTAGGCTACAAAGAAGATTATCGTTATCTTTGTAGTCTAATTTTTATTATATTGATATAAGTGGATGCGTATGTCACGCTTCACTCATCTGACTGATATGCTTATAGGCAAATACCGATTACGTGCGACTATGATAGGCATGATGATGGTATGCTGGTCTGGCGCAGCCATGGCTCAGCAGACTGTCACCATCGTCGACCACATTACAGCTATCGAGGGAAACACTGTCACTCAGCCCTCGAAGCTCACCGAGTTGTTGGCTCCTGCCGATGCCCCGGTGGTTGACACGACCACGCAGCCCGAGAAGCCGGCGGTGAAACATCAGGCTACAGGGCGCATGGCTGGTTACCGTGTGCAGGTGTATTCTGACGGCAACCAGCGCAATGCCAAGAAACAGACCCAGCTTAAGGCTTCGCAGGTGGCGCGGAGATTCCCTAACATGCGCACGTATATCTCATATTCAGCCCCGTTCTGGCGTCTCAGGGTAGGTGACTTCCGATCGCGTAGCGAAGCGGAGTCAGCAGCTTCTCAGCTCCGTCAGGCTTTTCCTGCCTTCCGCAACGAGATACGCATAGTGCGTGACCGTGTCAATATCAAAGATTAGAGAGCATAACTGATCATACAGTTTATATGTCAACACCACTGACACCACGACAAGAAGAAACCGTCAACGCCATAGCTGACCATTATAAGGAGATTATCAAGCTCCTCGGAGAAGACCCTGATAGAGAGGGACTTCTGAAGACCCCCATGCGTGCTGCGAGAGCCTTGTTCAGGGCTACGCGCGGATATGACGAATCCGGACAGCAGGTAATAGAAAAAGCCATCTTCACCCACGAAGGGTCACGCATGGTGATAGTCAAAGATATTGAGTTCTACTCGTTTTGCGAGCACCACATACTGCCGTTTTTCGGACATGTGTCCATAGGATATATCCCCGACGGCAAGATCGTAGGTCTTAGCAAGCTTGCGCGATTAGTCAACGTGTATGCACGACGGCTGCAGGTTCAGGAGCGCATGACTGCCGAGATATGCCGCGACCTTCAACGCCATCTTTCGCCCAAAGGGGTCATCGTTGTCAGCACTGCCCAGCACTTGTGCATGAAGTTGCGCGGAGTGGAGAAGCAGGATAGTTCGACGACGACGATGGAAACATCAGGAGTGTTTGACGATTATTACCGTCTGCGCGAGGAATTCTTAAGGTCGCTTGCCCACAATTAGGCTTGTGGAGCTACTGTGCCTGACATTTATTATTTAAGTACAATCATTTCTACATCGATATCTTATATAAGCCATGCCAAACGTTTCGCAACGCGGTGATATAATGCCCGCCTCACCTATACGCAAGCTCGTGCCATTGAGTAACGCAGCCAAGCAGCGTGGGGTCAAGGTCTACCATCTCAATATCGGTCAGCCCGACCTGCCTACACCTCAGGAGGGACTGGATGCATTGAAGAAGATAGACCGCACAACTCTGGAGTACAGTCCTTCGGAAGGTCTGTTGTCATTGCGTCAGAAACTGATGGAGTACTACCATCGGTTTGACATCAATGTGGATGTCGATGACATAATAGTGACCGCTGGCGGCTCTGAAGCGGTGCTTTTCGCGTTTATGGCTTGTCTTGATCCCGATGACGAGATCATCGTGCCGGAGCCTGCATATGCCAACTATATGGCGTTTGCCATTTCGGCTGGAGCCAAGATTGTGACAGTACCGTCAAGCATCGACAATGGTTTTGCCCTGCCTCCCGTAGAGGAGTTTGAAGCTCTGATAACTCCGCGCACCAAGGGCATATTGATTTGTAACCCTAATAATCCCACAGGCTACCTCTATACCCAGCAGGAGATGAACCAACTCCGCGATATGGTCAAGAAGCATGATCTGTTTCTGTTTTCAGATGAGGTGTACCGCGAATTTTGCTATACAGGAGCACCTTATATCTCGGCTTTCCATCTTGATGGTATAAGCGACCAGGTGGTGCTTATTGATTCCGTGTCAAAGCGTTACAGCGAGTGCGGCATCCGCATAGGCGCCATCATCACCAAGCACAAGGAGCTTAAGAAAAACCTGATGAAGTTCTGTCAGGCACGTCTCAGTCCTCCTCTGTTGGGACAGATTGTGGCAGAAGCCTCGATCGACGCATCCAAGCAGTATATGCTGATGACCTACAACGAATATATTGAGCGTCGCAACTTCCTGATAGATGCCCTCAATAAGATTCCAGGGGTCTACTCACCCATACCAATGGGAGCTTTCTACACCGTAGCGAGTCTGCCGGTGGATGATGCCGACAAGTTCTGCCGGTGGTGTCTGGAGGAGTTTGAATACGAAGGAGCCACTATATTCATGGCTCCGGCTTCTGGCTTCTACACCACTCCGGGTATAGGGACTAACGAAGTCCGTATAGCCTATGCCATCAGCAAAAAAGAGCTGCGTGGAGCCATCAAGGTCCTTGCCGAAGCTCTCAAGGTTTATCCAGGACGCACTATCTGAACTGGAACTTCATCGTAGCTGATTAAGTGTTTTTCCCTCTGTTTATTGCCAATAGGTTGAGCCTCAGGGTCAAAGGTGACCGTGGGTCGGCTACTGGCATGACTGTGGGCATAATAGGTGTTGCCACGGCTGTCATGATCATGATGCTTGCCATGGCTATAGTGACGGGGTTTAAGCATGACATCAAGCGAAAACTCTCCGGGCTCAACAGTGACATAACGCTTTATCACACTGAGTCTTATATCAATCTAACTCCACAGCTTAAATCTATAGTGGATGAGGTGGCTCCGAAGGCATCGGTCAGTGTGGTCACTGACCGCACGGGCATATTGAAGACCTCTGACCAGTTTCAGGCAGTGACGTTCAGAGGACTGTCAGATGATTATGACCTCGGGTTTCTCTCTTCGGTGCTGACTCAAGGCTCTTTTGATGGATTCTTTACTACTGATGAGGAGGAGGGCGTCGAGCCGTTGGTTATGTCTGAGGCGGTTGCGAAGATGCTTGGCGTTGGAGTAGGTGATAAGATTACCGCATATTTTGTTGAAAATGATAATGCAAGGGTGCGACGTTACCGCATCTCTGCTCTGTTTGACACGCATTTCGGTGATTATGACCGTGGCATGGCGTTTGTGCCGAAAGAATCTTTGTCATTTGATGCTGCTACCCTATCAGGCTCGCAGGGCACATCGGTATTGATTGACGGACTCAGTGAAGATAAGGTTGCTACAGTTGCCCAGCAGTTGTATGAGCGGTTGCTGTCAGCAGCGGCTGACGGCGAGATTGACGAACTTCCCGTTATTGACACCATACTTCACAGTCAGGAGATGTACTATAACTGGCTGTCGCTGCTTGACACTAACGTTGTGGTCATATTGTCACTCATGGGTGTCGTGGCAGCATTCACTCTGGTTTCCAGTCTGTTTATACTCATACTGCGCCGAGTCCGCATGATAGGCATCCTGCGTTCGCTCGGGGCTTCTAACCGTCAGGTGAGTGACATTTTCGTCATACTTGCTCTCAGGGTCGTGGGATATGGCATAATCATAGGTACTGCTGTCGGACTGGTGCTCTTATACGTCCAGGATGCTTTTCATGTGTTGTCACTTGATGCTTCAAACTACTATCTTGACTATGTGCCGGTGCTTATAAGCTGGCAGCAGATACTGCTTCTGGATGTGTGTGTCGCCGTGATTGCGTCCTTGGTACTATTGCTTCCCTCTCGGCTGGTGTCGACCATATCCCCGGCATCAGTGATGAGATATGAGTGATTATTATGGGAGTCGTAGCGTTTGCCCCCTGCATAATGACCTTTTTGGCATAAAGATTGTTTAAAAGAATATAAGCAGTACTTCACCACAAAGAAAAATCATTAACTTTGTAAGTATAGTGCATAATCAGTTTTACTAAAAATTTCATCCACTTAATTTCATGACCCATACCGCGCCAGAAGTTTCTACCTCCTCCCCGGCATTGACCAAACAAGAATTGATTATCGAAGGTATCAGAGAGCGTAAAGGCAAGAACATCACTGTGGTCGACCTGTCGGATATCGAATCTGCGTCTACCGGATGTTTTATCATATGCGAAGGAACTTCCTCAAGCCAAGTGGCATCTATAGCTGACAGTGTCAGAGAGTATGTGCACCGCAACGGTGACATGAAGCCTTATAATTACGACGGCTACCAGAATGCCCAGTGGATAGTCATTGATTACGGTGATATTTTCGTGCATATCTTCGCTCCTGAGCAGCGCGCTCACTATAATCTTGAGGAGCTATGGAGCGATGCCCGTATCACCGATCTGCCTGACGAGGATTGACCGGGCAATTTCATTTCATTGTATAACAACCATCCCTCCATATAATACACTTCATGCAATCGCAAAAGCCTAAAAAACCGGCATTCAAATTCAGTATATACTGGATGTACATCATCGTGCTGGCATTTCTCGGCGGAATGTTTTTCCTCGACGAAAACACTCTGACGCGCACTGTCGACTACTCTGCGTTTGAGAAAGCTGTCCAGTCCAAGGGTATATCCAAAATCATCGTATATACAGGTAAAAACCAAGCTGAAGGAGTCTTGACTGACTCGCTCGCTTCGGTAATGTTCCGTCCCGAACATTACAAACCAGGCTCGGGCACACCGGCACATCTGCTCACCGATATCCCTTCGGCTGATAAATTTCAGGATAAGATAGACCAGTGGAAGGCTCAGGGAGTGTTTGACGGCGATGTCAAATATGAAAAATCAAGCGACTACACCTCGCTATTATGGTCGTTCGGGCCCATCCTGCTCCTGATATTTTTCTGGTTCTGGATGATGCGCCGTATGTCAAGCAAGGACGGAGGCGGTCCTGGAGGTGTGTTCAGCGTGGGCAAGTCAAAGGCTAAAATATTTGACAAGGACGGTCCGGTGAAAGTGACATTCAAGGATGTCGCAGGACTCTCCGAGGCAAAGACAGAGATTGAGGAAATAGTCGAGTTTCTCAAGAATCCCCAGCGATACACCGATTTGGGTGGCAAGATACCCAAGGGCGCGCTTCTCGTAGGCCCTCCCGGCACCGGTAAGACCCTTCTTGCCAAGGCTGTGGCAGGTGAGGCTAATGTACCGTTCTTCTCCATGTCGGGCAGCGACTTCGTAGAAATGTTTGTCGGCGTAGGTGCATCGCGTGTGCGTGACCTTTTCCGTCAGGCTAAGGAGAAAGCTCCCTGCATCGTGTTTATTGACGAGATCGATGCTGTGGGTCGTGCTCGTGGACGTAACCCTAACATGGGTGCCAACGATGAGCGTGAGAATACCCTCAACCAGCTTCTTACCGAAATGGACGGTTTCGGCACTAACAGCGGTGTCATAATCCTTGCTGCCACTAACCGTGCCGATATCCTTGACAAGGCTTTGCTTCGTGCCGGACGTTTTGACCGACAGATCTATGTGGAGCTTCCTGACCTTAATGACCGAGTGGCTATCTTCAATGTGCATCTGCGCAACATCAAGATGGATAATGACGTGGATGTAGATCTCCTTGCTCGTCAGACTCCAGGATTTTCAGGCGCTGACATAGCCAACGTATGTAACGAGGCAGCGCTTATAGCAGCACGTCACAACAAGAAAGCTGTCGGCAAGCAGGATTTCATAGATGCCGTGGACCGTATCATCGGCGGCTTGGAGAAACGCTCCAAGATTACCACTGATGAAGAGAAGAACTCCATAGCTATTCATGAGGCTGGGCATGCCACAGTATCATGGCATCTGAAATATGCCAATCCTCTGATCAAGGTTACTATAGTGCCACGTGGTAAGGCTCTCGGTGCCGCATGGTATCTACCGGAAGAGCGTCAGATTACACCCTCACAGGCTCTGCTTGATGAGATGTGTGCCACTCTCGGTGGTCGTGCTGCCGAGGAGCTGTTTATCGGCCATATCTCCACGGGAGCTGCTAATGACCTTGAGCGAGTGACCAAACAGGCATATGCCATGGTGGTATATTACGGCATGAGCGACAAGCTCCCCAACATATGCTATTATGACTCCACTGGTCAGCAGTATGGCTTCTCGAAACCTTACAGCGAGGATCGAGCCCGCATGATTGACGAGGAGGTGTCACGTATCATCTCTGAGCAGTATGAGCGCGCCAAGGATATACTTCGCAAGTATGCTGAGGGCCATGCCGAGCTTGCCCATACTCTCGTAAGCCGCGAAGTAATATTCACCGAAGATGTCGAGAAGATATTCGGCAAGCGTCCGTGGGTGTCGCGTACCGATGAGATTCTTGCAGCCAAGTCTGACACATCCAAGGAATCATCCGATGACCCTTATGCAGCCGATTTCGTAGAAGCCGAAGAAGTCTCTGATAAGAAAGATGCTTCTGCCGATGATAAATCTGCAGCCAATGATGACAAAGACAGCAAATCAGACAAGGACAGTAAGGCTGACTGACTTATAAACACTACAGTCATTTCTAGTTATCAGATATGATAAGGAAATTCAGAAGGCGTATCTATGACACATTTTCTCAATCTGCCTATCGACGGCTTAGTGAGAAATGGCGTGAAGATACGCCTTCTGTAGTGTGCAACAATTGCTTTGGAGGTGTGATGCTTCACCATCTGGGGTGTAGATTCTGTTCGCCGTTTATCAATCTTTTTCTCGTGCCTGACGAATTTGTCAGACTTGTGGAGAACTGGGAGGAAGCAGTGGCTGCCGGATTGGGCAATGTTAGCGAAGTCAAAAATTCCGGTATGCCATACCCGGTAGGGCGTATAGATTCGGTCGGCTCGCGGATATTCTTTAACCATGATACTGATTTCAATGTGGCGCGTGACAAGTGGCGTGAGCGTGTGGAAAGAATCTGTCCCGATAGAACGATCTTTATGTTTACAGCTGCCATGGGTGATGTGACATCCCTCAGAAGATTTGATAATACTGCGGTCGCCAGTAAAATCGCATTTGCATCAGAGACATATTCCAAACTTGAGCTACCTTCTTTGCACATAGTAAGGGGCTGGAAAGATGATGATCCTGAGTATAACATGAAGGCACTCCTCAATAGCTGGGATGTCCCTTACATACAATCCTTGGAGTTGTTGCGTACTCTCTCTCATTTGGCAGATATACGCTGAAATCTACAGCAGACTTGATATTTTCGCATGGATGCAGTTGCATCGGCTCTTTAATTTTGTGACAAATCATACACACAATTAAAGAGTAACAATTATGTCATTAGTCCTTACCTCAACTACCTCGGGAAAATGGAAACGCCCGGTTTCACGTAAATTTTATGCGTATATCATCGAGCGTGTTCACTCTGTAGCATCTCTTAGTGACGGAATACGTGACGCTAAAGTCATGCAGTGGATTGACGATTATATGTATAAGCGTCCTGTTTCCGTAGCACTCACCGAAATGGAAACTGTTGTGATCACATTGTTGAAACCTATGATTGACCAAGCCGTAGAACGTTCATGTCGTGCTCGCCAACGCGCCCATCGGGGTAAGGATATGAAACACGAGACTGTTACCTGTCAGCAGGATGTGCAATCCTCAGATGGCGTAACGACAATTGCAGATAAATCCATGACCGCTGTGAATCGTAAGCAGTCAAGAGAGGAAAAGCGCGCCATAAACCGCGATAAAGCACGTCTCCGACGTCAAACCAAGCATATGGAGCGTCTACGCCGCCGACACCAAGCAAGCCTGACAAGAGACCCTGACAATCAGTAGGGGAATGTTCAATCCTGACAGGTATGTCTGAATAAATTGTCAAGCCTGGAGTGATATGCCACAGCTCAATGCCACTAACTTAAGTTTGTACGTAATTCGCGCCCCTTGTGGGCGCATCTCTCGGTTAGCCGAGGGACTTGTCCCTCGGAGAGGGATGGAGGATATGCGCGCTGCGCTTTGCCGCAGCGCATCAGTCCTATCATGTTGAGCATCACAGTGTTTGATGCGCTGCAGCAAAGCGCAGCGCGTGCATATGCTGACGTTTACCAAGGGGCTTGCCCCTCGGTTACAAGAAAGAAGCGCCCTTTCGGACGCAAACAAGGAAGAATAAGATTGGCTTAAGTTAGTGACATTGTGCCACGGCATGTCCCTACAAGTCGGTGGAGCTATTGCATCAAGTCTGAATTGTCAGAGCTGACGCACTGCGGGGGATGCCTGTACTGTCTGAACTGGTTGTGCTGTGGTGTCTACTGATGGGGAAGAAGGAGCGTTTTGTGCCTCTGTCGTGACTTGCTGGCTGATGGAGTCGGTAGCGATGGCTGTGGTGTCGGATGGCAGTACGGTTGCAGGTTCTTCTTCAAGTATTTCCTCTATAGGCTCGCATTCCACTTCGTCGACTGACTGCAGATGGTTGCTCTTTGCATAGTAGTAGCAGCCTCCTATGGCGAGGAGAAGCACCAATAGCACGGCAAAATACAGTATGAGTTTGTTGCGCTTGTTGTTTTCAGGTGTCAGCGGCTTGGATAGTGTAGCTTCATACTCAGCGAGGGCATATTGCACTTGAGCGCTGGCATCGGCATCAATGGACTCAATAGCAGCCTCTTCTTTGGCTGTGACGGTTTTCTCCTTGCTGTCAAGATCTGCTATTTTTGATGAGTCGCTATCCTCAGAATGCTGTGGAGTTGACTGTGAGAGGATTATTTCCACCGCCTTGTCAGACATTTCTGACTTCTGTGCGGATTGTTTGAGAGCAGCCTTTGCAGGTACTGATTCCTTCTCGTTGTTTTCGCGGAGAGCCTTGTTGAGATGGGTCGGATAACCACAATTGGGGCAGAAGATGGATTTATCGGAAATGCGGTGCCCACATTCGTCACAGGTTATGAGTGCCATATTGAGTATTTAATCGCCGCACGCCATCATTATGATAGATGGCATGCGGCGATTTTGGTAGGTTAGTGTTAGCTTAATTATATTACAGAGGTGATGTCAAGCAGATAGTTGTAGAAGCAGCTGATAAGACCGAGACCGAGTATGCCAGCTACTGTGATCCACAGACCCAGACGCTCTGAACCGGCTGAGCGGAATGTAGGTATCACACACTCGTCATCGCTGATAAACATTGCCTTGACTACCAACAGATAGTAGTAGAGAGATACGATAGTGTTGATCAATGCGATAAGCACGAGCACATATATCGCTATCGACCCCTGCGAGATGGCACTGGTGAAGATGAAGAATTTGCTGAAGAATCCGGCAAACGGCGGGATACCTGCGAGAGAGAACATGGCGAGCATCATCGCTACAGACAGACGGGGATTCGTCTTGTAGAGCCCCTTGTAGCTGTCCATATACACTTTGCCTGAAGCGTTCTCGATGGCTTGTATGACACCGAAAGCGGCAAGGTTGCTGAATACGTAGACGAGGATGTAGAACATCAAGGCTGCTGTACCCATTGCGTCATCAGCCATGATACCGAGCATGATGTAGCCAGCCTGTGATACTGACGAGAATGCCAGGAACCGCTTCATGTTCTTCTGGCGGATGGCAAACAGGTTACCGACAGTGATGGTCAGGATAATCAGAGCATAGAGCATCCACTCCCATGCCTGGGCATAGACTGCGCCGAATACCTGAGTCAGTATGACCATGAACGCGAAAGCAGCTGCGCCTTTAGAGATCACAGAGAGGTAAGATGTAACCGATGTAGGAGCTCCCTGGTATACGTCAGCAGTCCAAAGGTGGAAGGGAACCAGCGAAAGCTTGAATCCGATGCCTGAGATGACGAAGGCGAGTGCCAGAGCGAGCAGACCGCTTACTGTGCCTCCTGCTGCGATGGCTGCCGCGATGTTGGTGAAATAAAGCGAGCCAGTCAGACCGTAGACAAATGACAGACCCATCATGAATATGGCTGACGAGAAGATAGCGGTCAGAATGTATTTGATGGCTGCTTCATGACTCTCGTAACGGTGTTTGTCAAATGCCACCATGGCAGCGAGAGGCAGCGAGGCTGTTTCCAGTCCGATTACGAAGAGGAGGAAGTGGCGGGCGGAAATCATCAGATACATGCCGAAGAGGGTCACGAGCAACAGCTCGTAGAACTCGCCACGGCGTATGGCTGTAGTCTCGCTGTTTGCCCACTTCATCGACTGGATGAGCACGATGAGCACACCCACGTTGAGGATGTTTTTGATGGCTACGATTACCGTAGATGATGTGTACATCCCGGCAAATGCATCGATAGTGTCAGGCCACGGAGTGACAAAGCAGAGGGCGGTGAAACATCCGAACAGTACGGTGGCTACGAGTGGCAGCACCGCCTGTCCCTTGCGTGGCATGAAGGTGTCATAGAGGAATACCAGGAGGAAAACGATCAGTACACCGATTTCCTGCTTCATGGCTAAAAACTGTGAGTAATCCATTGCTAAGCTTCAGAGTAACTTAATGGGTTGTGGGAATTATTTCATGCCAAGCACCGCGAAGATTTCGGGGCTGAACGTGAACTTGATCAAATCTACAAAGAAATTGGGGAAGCAGCCTATACCTGCCACGCACACGATGAGTGCGATGGTGGATGTACGTTCCCACCATTCGGCATCGGTCAGTGTGCGGTGGTGGTCATCATATACCGGACCGAAGAGGAGCTTGCCTACCACACGGAGTATGTAGACGGCGGTGATGACGATAGAGCAGCAAGCCACGATGGTGAATACGCGGTGGAACATGTCGGCATGCTCAAACGAGCCTACGAATATGGTCATTTCGGCTACGAAACCGCTAAGACCGGGCAGACCGAGCGATGCCATACCGGCTATCACATAGCAGACAGCGAGATAGGGCATGATCTGCATAAGACCGCCCATCTTGGTGATGTCACGTGTATGTGTACGTCCGTAAATCATACCGATGAGGGCGAAGAAGAGTGCTGTCATCAGACCGTGGCTGAGCATCTGCATGATGGCACCTGTCATGGCGGTGGTGTTGAGCATCAGTATGGCGAACAGCACGAGTCCGCAGTGGCTAACCGATGAGTATGCGTTGATATACTTGAGGTCGGTCTGGACACATGCACTGAACGCTCCGTAGACCACTGAGATACCTGTCAGGATGAGGAATATCCAGGCGAGTTCGGTGGCAGCCTCGGGCATGAGATAGATAGCCACGCGGAAGCAACCGTAACCGCCGAGCTTCATAAGCACGCCTGCATGGAGCATAGATACTGCTGTAGGTGCTGATGCGTGACCGTCAGGGCTCCATGTGTGGAATGGGAACATGGCACCGAGGACACCGAAACCTACGAATGTCATCGGGAAGAGGAAATACTGCCAGCCTTTATCTATGGAGCTGTTCTGGGCAATCTCGAGGATGTTCCATGTCAGAGGAGCACCTTCGGGAGCAGAATGGTAATATATGCCTATCAGACCGAGCATCAGGAATGCCGAACCGCCCATGAGCATCAGGGTCAGCTTCATGGCTGAATAGTTCTTGTTGCCGCTGCCCCATACGCCGATCAGCAGATACATGGGGATAAGAGCGACCTCATAGAACATGAACATCGTGAACAGGTCAATAGAGATGAAGAATCCGAATACGCCTGTCGACAGCAGCACCAGCCAAAGGAAAAACTCTTTGGGCAGCGGATTGATTTTCCATGAGGCGAATGAGCCTGTCAGCAATATGACTGACGAGAGGATGAGCATGGCAATAGAGATGCCGTCGACACCCACAGCAAGATTAATGTTAAGAGGAGCGAACCAGCTCCAGGAGCCGGTAAACAGCATCGGCGAATCGATGCCGGCTGCGCGCATTTCAAGATAGTCGCACAGCACCCAGATCGACAGACCCAGCAGGGCGAGCGAACCGGTGACGGCTACCGTGCGGATGGCTTTCATGCCACGGCAGAGGGCGAGGGCTCCGAGCATCACTACCGGGATAACCACGAAGTAGATGAGTATATTGGAAAACATAATGTGACTGTTATTTCACTTAATGATTGTGTCTGTTATAAAGAGCTTCAGATATGAGATGGATGGGAGGGAGATTACAACAGGCAGAGAGCCGTGATGCCTCCGAGAGCAAGCACTCCGATGAGATACCACCATACGTAGGTCTGGGCGTTGCCGCTCTGGAATCCGCGGATGGCGAAGGAGAGCTTGTTAGTCACGATGGCAAATCCGTCCATGGTGCCGTCAATGATATGGCGGTCAAACCATGCGATAGGCTTGCAGATGCCATTGAAGATGATGCGTTTTGTGATGAACATATAAAGTTCGTCCCAGTAGAAGCGGTGGTAGCACCAGTCCCAGAGAGCGGGGAGAGCGCGCTTCATCTTTGCCGGCAGCGGATTTTCCTTGCGGTACATCACTGTGGCAATTATGATGGCTACGATGGCTACTGCAAGGCTTACGCAAGCCACAGTCCAGTCGAGAGCCTTGAGATTGGTGAAGAAGGAAACTCCTTCGGGGAACATCTCATGGCCGTTCCAGGTGACGAGGTTGCCCATAGGCACGAAGCCAGCCACACAAGAGATGGCAGCAAGAATCACCAGTGGAAGAGTCATGGTCCAGGGCTGGTCATGGGGTGCATGGTGTCCTTCACGCACTTTGTGTTCCTTCCACCAGAATATGAGGTAGTAGAGGCGGAACATGTAGAAGGCGGTCAGACCGGCTACAGCCGACATCCAGATATACCAGAATGTGGAGTGACCCATGGTGGCGGTGAGAATCTCGTCCTTGGAGAAGAATCCGGCGAATGGAATGATACCTGCGATAGCCAGACAGCCAATGAGGAAAGTGATGTGGGTTACGGGCATGTATTTGCGCAGACCGTGCATGTCGGTGTAGTCATTGGAACCGATGGCATGGATGAGCGCGCCGGCGCAGAGGAAGAGCAACGCCTTGAACATGGCGTGTGTGAACAAATGGAACATCGATGCCATGTAGCCGATGCCGTGGTGGAACTCAGGACGTGCTACGCCGAGTGACACCATCATGAATGCAATCTGCGAGATGGTTGAGAAGGCGAGGACACGCTTGATGTCAACCTGTGTACAGGCTACCATCGCTGCGTAGAATGCTGTCAGTGCACCGACAATGGTGATTATCTCCAGTGATGCTTCCTCCATCAGGTAGAGGGGGAAGAGACGTGCCACGAGATATACACCTGCCACGACCATGGTGGCAGCGTGGATGAGGGCTGACACAGGAGTAGGACCTTCCATAGCATCGGGAAGCCAGATGTGAAGTGGCATCATGGCTGACTTGCCCATGCCGCCCATGAAGATGAGCACAAGCGCCCATGTCAGCACCGATGCTCCCATAAATGTGGGGGCTGCGCTGGTGGCAAAGATATTCTTGATGTTTTCGGCAGTCTCGATGTTGACCTGATATGCACCTGACACAAGCTGTGACGATGTGAGATCCATGAAGTTGAATGTGCCGGCATAGTAGCTGAGGGCAAGGATACCGATAAGGAATCCGAGGTCAGCAAAACGAGTCACGATAAATGCCTTCTTGGCAGCGAGGACAGCCGATGGCTTGCGGTAGTAGAATCCGATGAGAAGGAATGACGATGCACCTACAAGCTCCCAGAAGATATACATCTGGAAAATGTTGGTGGCTACGACCAGACCGAGCATCGAGAAGCTGAAGAGCGACAGGAACGCATAGAAACGCTGGAAGCCCTTCTCCCACACGCCGTGGTGGTCACGCATATATCCCATGCTGTAGAGATGCACCATAAACGATATGGTGGTGATGACCACAAGCAGCAGGGCGGCTATCGGGTCAAGCAGGAATCCGAGACGGATGACCAGATTGTCGGTAAACGACAGCCAGTCAACATTGAATACCACCCACTGCAGACGTGTGTGGGCTTCGGCATCGACGAAGTCAGGATTGCCGCTGAAAAAGTAAGTGAACGATACGATGTATGCGAGCACCATGGTGGTGCCCATTCCCAGGCAGCCGAGTATGCCTGCCATGCGGTGGCTCATCTTGTTGCCGGCAAGACCGAGCAGCAAGAACATGAACAACGGGATAACGAGTATGAGTAACGGAAGTGTGATAGCCATGGCCGTAATCAGAATTTCATTTTAGTGAGGTCGCTGACATCGATATTCTTGTGGGCACGGTAAAGGTTGATGATGATTGCAATAGCCAGAGCTGTCTCAGCAGCGGCGATGGCGATGGCAAAGAGGGTAAACATCATGCCTTCGAGTTGTCCGGGGAAGAGGTATCGGTTAAATATCACAAAGTTGATGTCAACGGCGTTGAGCATCAGCTCGATGGAAATCAGCATCGCAATCATGTTCTTGCGAGTGATGAATCCGTAGATGCCACAGCAGAACATTACCAGCGTAGGCACCAGATAATATATCATTGAGATATCCATAATCTTAACTATATCGGAGTATGTGTGTGCGGTTAGACAATATTTGTGACGTGTTATATCAACGCTTGCGTGCCACAACGACACCTCCTATTATACATGCAAGGAGCAATATGCTTATAGCCTCGAAGGGGAGAAGATACTGTCCGGCTCCGGTGCCCATCATGGTCTCGCCGATAAGTTTCATCGATGGATTTTCCATAGCGGGTAGCTGAGTCGCCATCATGGCGCAGCGGCTGAAAAGGACTGCACCCGTGATGCCGAGGGTCAGCACTGCGGCTATTGTGCCGAGCACCTTACGGCGAGATGTCAGTCGGCGGCTGTTGTCGCCGGGGTGTGAGGTAAGCAAAATAGAGAATACAAACAGTACCACGATGCCGCCGGCATATACGGCTATCTGCACGGCTCCGAGAAACTCATAATCGAGTTTGAAATAGAGCACAGCGGCGGCAAAAAGCGTGAACAGCAGATATGTCGCGGCTCGCAGGATTTTGCGGGTGGTTACGGTCAGTATCGAGAAGACGATGATTGCGATGATAATCATCCAGGATACGATGGTACTTCCTACTGATTCCATATAGAAATTAATTGACTTTAATGCTTATAACAGAGGTATTATTTGTCGCCTTTGGCAGCTTCACGGGCGGCTTTTGCAGCCATCGCAGCCTTGATTTTGGCGAGTTTTTCGGGGTCGTTGGCAGCAGCGGCGAGTGCTTTGGCGAGAGGATCCTGCTTGGGAGCTTCGGGAGCTTTCGCAGCGGTATCAGCAGGGGCTGCGGCGGCTTTGGCAGCTTCACGAGCGGCTTTGGCAGCCATTGCAGCCTTGATTTTGGCGAGTTTTTCAGGGTCGCCGGCGGCAGCTGCGAGAGCCTTGGCAAGAGGATCGTCCTGTGCGGGAGCTGCTGGAGCATTAGCGGCGGCAGCCTTCTTGGCTTCAGCGGCGGCTTTGGCGGCAGCCAGCTTGGCTTCGCGCTCGGCGAGGATGCGTTTCTTTTCTTCCTCTGAGGGTTCGGGCTCGGGGATATCGGGCAGATATTTGAGCTGTTTGACGAGTTTGTCACGAGTGAACACTGCCTGTTCGAAATCATTGCTGAATGCCAGGGCGTTGGTCGGACAGTTAGTCACACACAGCTGGCAGAAGGTGCAGCTGCCCAGGTCATAGTTATACCCTGCGAGATGCTTTTTCTTCTTGCCGTCCCATGTCTCTACGGTATCGATGTCGAGCTTGATGGTTCCGTTAGGACATACGCGTTCACAAGTGCCGCAAGCGATACATTTGTGGCGCCCTTCGGCATCATACACTAATTCAAGGCAAGCGCGGAAACGCTGCGGGACATGATAAATCTCACGATTTTCGGGGTATCTTTCAGTTATCTTAGGGGTGATAAATTCCTTACCGGTCACTGACATGCCTTTGAGCAGGCTTGCCACGCCGGTCCCTAATGATGAAAAATAGTCTTTAACACTACCCATAAATGTTATTGATGTTAATCGAGCTAAGGGGTTATGTTTGGTTTAATTATATTCGTCAATTATGTCAGTGTGATGCTCTGCCGATTGGGGCGGCAGCGCATCCGTGGGGAGAGGTGATGCCTAACGTGCCTGACCGCCGAGTATGTCGAGAAGCTCAGAGGTGATGGCTTGCTGGCGTAGTTTGTTATATTCGAGTTGCAATTCGTCAAGGAGTTTCTTGGCGTTGTCATTGGCACTCTGCATTGCCATGACACGCGAAGCCTGCTCGGATGCGCGGTTTTCGGTGAAAACGTCTTGCAGGACTGCCATGAGATACATGGGGAGCACGGCAGAGAAGATGGAAGCCGCATCCGGTTCAAACAGACATGGACGGTTGGACGCTTTAGCTTCGCCTTCTGCCTCAAAACTCTCTTGCAAGATAGGTAGAAGCTGCTGTTCGGTGAAATTCTGGCGGCTGACACTTTTGAAGTGCATGTAGTGGAGGAACACGCAGTCAAGTGTTCCCCGCAGAAACTCATTTTTGAGATAATCCAGAAAATCTTTGACGCCATCACCAGTGGTGCGGGAATCAAGACCTTCACGTCTGACCACGTGGAGATGCGCATCTTCGATTTTCGTGATGGCCTTGGCTATCTTCTCGCCCACAGGATATATTGTCACATCAATATTTTCACCCCATTTCTGACGGTAGAGGCGCAGATGATGTAGAAACTGCTTGAATATATTGACGTTATAAGCTCCACAGAGTCCGTCATCGCTTCCGAGTACCACGATGGCGAGGTGTTTGATGTCGCGTTTTTCGAGGAGGGAAGAGGCAAACTGCGCATCTGTGCTGAGAAGATTACCGATGATAGTCTCTATCTGGCCACGGAAAGGCTGCAAGCGGCGCAAAGCCTGTTCGGCTTTGTGCATCTTGGCAGATGATATCATCTTCATGGCTCCGGTGATTTTCTCGGAGGATGCCACTGAGCCTATGCGTCCTTTAAGTTCTCGCAGTGTTGCCATTATGACGGGTTAGTATATGTGTGATTCTTTCTGTGGGTTATATGCTTATGTCGTATCTACTGTGGTCAGGATGCAAACTGTCCGGCTATGTCGGCAGCTGCCTGGGTCAGTTTTTCAGCGCACTCATCGGTGAGCTTGCCGGATGCCAGCACATCAAGCACATCAGCCTGATATTTGGCATGGAGCAACTGGAGCAGCTGTGTCTCAAATTCGTGCACCTTGTCAAGGGGCACTTTGTCAAGGAGTCCCTTGGTGCCGCAATAGATGACGGCGATTTCCTCCTCTACCGGCATAGGACGGTATTGGGGCTGTATGAGCAGACGCTCGTTCTTGCGGCCTTTGTCAATCACGCGGGCGGTCACGGGGTCAATATCGCCGCCGAATTTGGTGAACGATTCAAGCTCGCGGAACTGTGCCTGGTCGATCTTGAGCGTACCTGCCACCTTCTTCATTGATTTGATCTGAGCATTACCGCCGACACGTGACACGGAGATACCTACGTTGATTGCCGGACGGATACCGCGGTTGAAGAGTGCGGTTTCAAGGAATATCTGACCGTCGGTGATTGAAATCACGTTGGTAGGGATGTATGCCGATACGTCACCTGCCTGGGTCTCGATGATGGGGAGCGCAGTCAGAGAGCCGTCGCCTTTCACTTTAGACTTGAGCACCTCGGGGAGGTCATTCATCTGCTCGGCTACCTGCTGGTTGTCGATGATTTTGGCAGCACGTTCGAGCAGACGGGAATGCAGATAGAAGATATCGCCAGGATATGCCTCACGACCAGAGGGACGCTTAAGAATCAGCGAAATCTCGCGGTATGCCACAGCCTGCTTGGAGAGGTCATCGTAGATGATGAGAGCATCACGACCGGTGTCGCGGAAATATTCGCCGATGGCTACACCTGCAAATGGGGCATAGTAGCGCATAGATGCTGAATCGCTCGCGGTTGCGGCAACTACGACTGTGTAATCCAGAGCACCGTATTTGCGGAGTGTCTCCACGAGTGATGCCACGGATGAAGCCTTCTGTCCGATTGCCACGTAGATGCAGTAGACTGGCTTGCCAGCCTCGAAATTCTTGCGCTGGTTGATGATGGTGTCTATGGCTATGGCGGTCTTGCCTATCTGGCGGTCGCCGATGATAAGCTCGCGCTGTCCGCGGCCTATGGGCACCATGGAATCCACAGCTTTGATACCGGTCTGGAGCGGCTGGTTGACTGGCTGGCGGAAGATGACTCCGGGAGCTTTGCGCTCCAGAGGCATGTTGAGCAGTTCGCCCTGGATGGGACCTCGTCCGTCGATGGGCTCGCCGAGCACATTGATTACACGGCTGCACAGACCTTCGCCTACGGGTATCGAAGCAATCTCGCCGGTACGCTTGACGCTCATGTTCTCGGTCACGGAGTTGACACGGTCGAGCAGTATGACACCGACATTGCTTTCCTCAAGGTTGAGGGCAACACCTTTGACGCCGTTTTCAAATTCTACAAGCTCATTGGCGCATACATTGTCAAGACCGTAGACGTGAGCCACGCCGTCGCCCACTTCGAGCACACGACCGGTTTCCTCAAATGTCACTTTGGAGTTGACATTTTCAAGCTGTTGCTTCAGAACTTCTGATATCTCGCTGGGATTGATCATTTTAAGGTATGGTTTGATAAGGGCGTCTGATGGGATTCCTTATGTTACTTTAATAAGTTTAGTTTCAACTGTTTCAGCTCGTTGGCTATGGATGCGTCAAGCTTGTCGTTGTCAATCGCTACTGTGAAACCTCCTATGATGGAGGGATCAACTACGCTGCTGTACTCCATGGTACCGCCGGCTCCTATCTGCTGCTGGATGACATCGGCTATACGCTTTTCGGTAACCTTGTCAAGGGGCACAGCCGAAGTGACGGTCACTTGATGGATATTATGGGCTTGGCGGTATATGTCAAGATAGGCGAGAGCTATGGCGTGGAGCATGGGCAGACGCTTGTTGTCAGCGAGCATATGGAGGAAGTCGGCAAGCACCTGATCTGGCTTGCTGAGTCCGCATGCTGTGACTACAAGCTGCTGCTTGGCACTGTCAGCCACAAACGGATTGGCCATGGTGGCCTGCAACGCTGGCTGTGCGGCAAAACTGGCACACAGCTCGGTCATCAGACGGTACATAGAAGCGTCTTGACCTTTTTCAAGGGCAAACTTGTAGAGAGCCTTGGCGTATCTGCTAGGTATTAGGCCGTCGTTCATATTAACCTTTGTGGTGTGGTTTGTAGGATTGTCAGGTTAGTTTTTTGTCTCGATATCCTTAAGCAGGGAGTCTACGAGCTGTTTCTGAGCCTTCTGGTCTGCCATCTGGTTTTTCACCACCTTGGTGGCGATGTCAAGAGCAAACTGACCGACATCATTGCGCAGCTGTCGTTCGGCTTCCTTGCGTTCCTGCTCCATGGAGAGCTTGGCTGCGTCCATGACTTTCTTTGCCTCCTTCTGCGCCTCGCTGCGTGCTTCATCGATGATCTGTGTCTTCATCTTCTCGGCATCGCGGAGCATGTCAGCCTGCTGGCGACGAGCTTCTGCAAGCTGCTTGTCAGCGGCTTCACGTGCATTGTCAAGTTGCTCCTTGGCACTCTGGGCATATTCAACGCCTTTGTCTATGAGATCAGCGCGTTTCTCGACTGACGAGATGATGACGGGCCAGCCCCATTTCCAGAGAATGAAGAAAAGGATAGCGAATGCTATGAACATCCAGAATATCAATCCGAAGTCGGGCGTGAATAGTTCCATGAGTTACGATTAATTGATAATAGAGAGCCCATGCCAGGGCTGGAGGTGACTTGAGGTTGAGGATAGTTGGAGAGCATAGGAGAGATGTTCAGTCTCTCTATGGAGCTGATTAGAGGAAGAACGAGAGTATGCAGACGATAACAGCGAACAGAGCCACACCTTCGACGAGGGCTGCGATCACAATCATGTTGCTTCGGATGTCGCCTGATGATTCGGGCTGGCGGGCTATAGCTTCCATGGCTGATGAACCGATTTTGCCGATACCTATACCGGCTCCGATAGCTGCGATTCCGGCGCCGATACATGCGCCAATACCGAGAAGACCTGAGATTGCTGCTGATAACATAATCTTAAAGTTTTTAGGTGAGTGTGTTTTATTTTTTTACAGATTAATTTTCTTGTGGTTTGGGATGAGCCTCATGGCCTTTGTCCTGTGCAAGACTTATGAATATGGTCGAAAGCATCGTGAATACATAAGCCTGTATGAAGCTGACGAGCACATCAATAAGCAGCATGAACACTGAGAATACCATGGAGAGGGCAGTAGTGCCGCCAAGCACCACGGGTCCCATGGATGCGAATATGAAGATGAGCAGTGTCAGCACAAGCACTATCATGTGACCTCCCATCATATTGGCGAACAGACGCACGGTCAAGGCTGCCGGTTTGGTGAACATGCCGAATATCTCTATCACTGGCATGATGGGCAGAGGTGCTTTGAGCCATGTGGGTACCTCAGGCCAGAATATCTCTTTCCAATAGTGCTTGGTGGCGAAGATATTGGTCACGAGGAATGTCAGTATCGAAAGCACGAGTGTCACAGCGATATTGCCGGTTAGGTTTGCACCACCGGGGAATACCACAATGAGACCCATGAGATTCATTATGAGGATGAAGAAGAATACCGTCAGCAGATATGGACCGAATTTCTTGGCTTTGTCACCAAGTGTGGGCTTGATCACGCCGTCGTAGACAAACATTATCAGAAGTTCCATGAAGCCTACCATCTTTCGTGGAGCCTTATGTCCCTGCGTCTTATGCCAGCGGGCTACTGACAGCACAGCCCATAGCACGAGGATGACGGTGATAAAGAGAGCGCACACATTCTTGGTGATAGAGAAATCCCATGGCTTGATTTCCTTGCCGTCGACTATCTCTACCACTTTGCCTTTGTGCTTGCTGTCTTTGCCTGCAATCTTGAATGTAGCGTTACCGTCCACATATTCTTCACCATGAGCCAGACGTGAGGAAGAGAAGATATGCAGTCCGTCAGTACCCCACACGATGACAGGGAGGGGAATACGCAGATGGTGGTTGAAGGGGACTTCCCATCCATATCCGTCACCGAGGTGTTCGAATATGATTTCCTTGGGATTGATGGCGCTTTCCTCTTTCTCGACTTGCTCATCTACCATCTGGGCGATGCTTTCGTTGCCAGCGGTAGTGGTGGTGTCTGCTGCATTCTCTGCCATTGAGCATGGGGCGACCAGCAACAGGGCTGACACTGCAAGTATCAGTCTGATGGCTATATTATTGGATTTGGCAGACATATGCTAAATGGCTTTGTTTTGTATAGTTCGGTTAATCTGGGATAATGTATACACTGGCTAATAAACACATACAGATATGACGTTGTTGTCAATATCCGCCATGCCGCCTTGTATCGGCAGCTCACCGTGTCCCTTGAGGCTTTCGTAGCCGATGGTGCCGGCGGTGAGAGCCGCTATGAGTGTGGCGTGATTACGGAGGACGGTAAAGCGTCCCGCCTGTCCCGGGAGGTGCACTGCGGTCACTTCGCCTTCAAAAAGGATGTCCTCGGTGGATATTATCTTGAGTGTCATGTCAGTCAGTCTTGCGATCTGGATATATTGTCAGTGGGGAGAGTCGGTTTACATATCGGTTATCCTTCGACTTCGGCAAGCATCTTCTTGCCCTTGGCTATCGCTTCGTCGATGGTCCCGACGTTGAGGAACGCCTGCTCTGGATATTCGTCCATCTCTCCACTAAGAATCATCTTGAAGCCACGGATGGTCTCGTTGAGCGGCACCATGACTCCGGGGAGTCCGGTAAACTGCTCTGCCACGAAGAACGGCTGCGAGAGGAAGCGCTGGGCGCGACGTGCACGTGACACCACAAGCTTGTCTTCGTCAGAAAGTTCGTCAACACCGAGGATGGCGATGATATCTTGTAGCTCGTTGTATTTCTGGAGAAGCTGCTTGACAGCCTGTGCCACATTGTAATGCTCCTCGCCTATGATGTTGGGGTCAAGGATACGCGATGTGGATTCCAGCGGGTCAACAGCAGGGTAGATGCCAAGTTCGGCAATCTTACGGCTTAGCACCGTGGTGGCGTCAAGGAAGCTGAATGTGGTGGCAGGAGCCGGGTCGGTCAAGTCATCGGCAGGCACGTAGATAGCCTGTACGGATGTGATGGAGCCGTTTTTGGTCGAGGTGATACGCTCTTGCAGAGCACCCATCTCTGAGGCGAGGGTAGGCTGGTAGCCTACAGCCGACGGCATACGTCCGAGAAGCGCGGATACCTCAGAACCTGCCTGGGTGAAACGGAAGATGTTGTCAATGAAGAGCAGAATCTCTTTACCTCCGCCGTCCTGGTCACGGAACTGCTCAGCCACGGTAAGACCAGAGAGAGCCACACGCAGACGTGCGCCCGGCGGTTCGTTCATCTGACCGAACACAAGGGTAGCTTGACTGTCGGCAACCTCCTTCATGTCGACGTCGGCGAGGTTCCACTCGCCTTTTTCCATACCTTCCTTGAATTTTTCGCCGTATTTCATGACACCGCTCTCGATCATCTCACGGAGCAGGTCATTGCCCTCACGTGTGCGTTCGCCCACGCCGGTAAATACGGAGAAACCGTTATGACCCTTGGCGATGTTGTTGATAAGCTCCATGATAAGCACGGTCTTACCTACACCTGCACCACCGAACAGACCGATCTTACCGCCTTTGCTATAAGGCTCAAGAAGGTCAATCACCTTGATGCCTGTGTAAAGAATCTCAGTGCCTATGGTAAGGTCTTCAAATGCAGGGGCTGGCTGATGGATAGGGCGGAGGTCGGTATCCTTAAGAGCGGGGAGACGGTCGATAGCCTCACCGATCACATTGAGCAGTCTGCCCTTGACTTGTGCGCCCGTGGGGACTGCGATGGGTCGCTCAAGGTTGTCGACGCGCAGTCCACGCTGAAGCCCGTCGGTACTTTCCATCGCCACACACCGGCAAGTGTCTTCTCCGATGTGCTGCTCAACTTCAAGGATGAGCTCGTGACCGTCGGGACGGTCGACTTTCAATGCCGTGTAGATGGCAGGAATCTCGTTGTCGTCACCCTCGAAGATGACATCGACAACCGGTCCGATCACCTGGGCTATTTTTCCGAATTTGTCGCTCATAATATTATTTGACGGGTTATTCAGGGGTTATGGGTTTAGATTATGGTGAGAGTTATGTATCGTTAGAAATGCCAGCCGTAGACGATGCAGCACACCATCAGTACGAGGTTGACGAGATTGATGGGCAGCAGATACTTCCACTCCAGTGCCAGCAACTGGTCGATACGCAGGCGGGGGAAAGTCCATTTGAACCATATGATTATGAATGAAAGCGCGATGGCTTTACCGATGAACCACACTACCGAGGGTATATAGTCCATTACGTGGTTGAATCCGTCCCATCCGTTGATGTGGAAGGGCATCCAGCCTCCGAAGAACATCAAGGCGGCAACACCGGCTACGATAAACAGGTTAAGATATTCAGCAAGATAGAAGAAGCCGAAATGTATGCCTGAATATTCAGTATGGTAACCTGCGGTCAGCTCGCTCTCGGCTTCGGGAAGGTCAAACGGGCCTCGGTTGGTCTCGGCAGTACCAGCAATGAGATATATCACGAATGCTATCACCGCAGGGACATGTCCAGTAAATATGAACCAGCCGTTGGCTTGCGCGTTGACGATATCACCTATAGACATCGATCCGGCGAACGCCACCATGGTAAGGATGCTCAGACCAACCGACAGCTCGTAGCTCACCATCTGCGCTCCGCTTCGGAGGGCACCGATAAGGGTGAACTTATTGTTGGACGACCATCCGGCAAGCAGTATGCCGAGAACTCCGATAGACGAACAGGCAATCAGGAAGAAGATGCCGATGTTGAAGTCTATTATCTGAAGTCCGTTGCCCCAGGGAAGCACGGCGAAACCGAGCATCGAGGCAAGAATCACCAGATAGGGAGCCAGCGCGAAAAGGAATTTGTCAGTGTACTTGAGTGAAATCAGCTCCTTGATGAGTATCTTGAACATGTCGGCGACACTCTGGAGAAGACCCCACGGACCTACGCGGTTAGGACCGAGTCGGCACTGGAATGCGGCGCACACCTTGCGCTCAAACCATATGTAGAACAACGCCAGCAGTGAGTATGCCAGCAGAAGGCACACGGCTATGATGACGCACTCTACTGTCACAGCAGCCCAATGGGGCAGAAACTGCATCAGCAGCGAGTGGATAAATGCGGTCAGTTCCGAGAAATCTTGCATAATCGTTGATTATCTAACGGATGATGTGATGATATAGTTGGTTTGTTTTGATTTTTTCTGACGATTTAACGGTCCATATCGGGAACGATGTAGTCAAGCGAGCCGCCTATAGTGATAAGGTCGGCAATCTTGGAGCCTTCGGTGAGGTGATCGACCACGGCAGCAAGCGGCAGACAGGGAGGTGCTATCTTCAGGCGGTAGGGAGATGTGCCACCATCGCTCTCGATATAGATACCAAATGCGCCACGGCAGCCTTCGACGGTCTGATACCATCGTCCTTCGGGCAGACGGAGTACCTTGGGCACCTTTGCCTGGATGTCGCCCTCGGGGATTTTGTCGATGAGCTGGGCTATGATACGGGCACTCTGCTCCATCTCGTCCATACGCACTTTGAAGCGAGCCATGGAGTCGCCTTCGGTGCGGACGACTTCATCAAATTCCACTTCATCGTACACTGCATAGGGTGCAGTCTTGCGGATGTCGCATGCCCAGCCAGAGCCTCGTCCCGAGGGACCTGTGATAGCCCAGGAGATGGCATCTTCGCGGCTGAGTACTCCGACACCCTCCATGCGGTTACGGGTGATGACGTTGCCGGTAAAGAGCTTGTTGTATTCCTTGATATTCTTGGGGAGGACTTCAAGCAGAGCCTTCACGTCCTTTACAAAGTCGGGATCAAGGTCGGCTATCACGCCTCCGATAGTCTCGTAGTTAAATGTCATGCGTGCACCGCATGTCTTGTCCATGATGTCAAGAATCTGTTCGCGCACACGCAGGGTGTAGAACAGCATGGTGGTGGCACCGAGGTCCATGCAGAATGTGCCGATGAAAAGACAGTGGCTGGCGATACGTGACAGCTCGTCCATGATTACACGGATGACCTGAGCGCGGCGGGGTACTTCGATGTTGGCAGCCTTCTCGATACACATGCAGAGGCAGTGGTGGTAGGGATGGGCTGAAAAATAGTCCAGACGGTCCATGAAGTGGAGTGTCTGGAAATAAGTATCCATCTCGCAGATTTTCTCTACTCCGCGGTGGATATAGCCCATGTACACGTCAATCTTCTTGATGGTCTCGCCATCGACGGCTGTGCGGAAGCGGAGCACACCGTGTGTGGCAGGGTGCTGCGGACCTATGTTGACCACGAAGTCATTTTCGACAAACACGCGCTTCTCTTCCTTGACAATCTTGCCGTCAGCATCTTCGACATACATCTGTGTGAAGTCGCTCTGACGTTCGCTTTCAAGCGGTACAGGATTGATATTGGGATCCATGTCATAATCTTTGCGGAGCGGGAAGCCTTTCCAGTCGATGCTGAGGAATAGGCGGCGCATATCGGGGTTGCCGATGAAGATTATGCCAAAAAAGTCATAGACCTCACGTTCGTAGATACATCCTATGGCGTAGAGGTCGCTGATAGAGTGAATGTAAGGGGTCTCGCGGTCACCGGTAGCGATAACTTTGACTGCGATATGTGTGTTGTGCTTGGTGCTGTCAAGATAGTATATACAGCCGAGACTGTCTTTCCAGTCCATGCCGACTATGGTCACTAAATAGTCAAACGCCAGTTCGGCATCATCACGCAGCGTCTTTGCCAGATCATGCCACTTGGCATCAGGGATGGTGATGGTCAGGGTGTCGGCTTCTTCAAAAGAGGCTTCGGGAAACAGTTTGGCTATTTTTTCCTGAATATTTGCCATATATTAATATATAAGGTGTAGGAATGAAAAAAACAGTATCGTTATTTTGCGTCATCTATGCCCTCGATGGGGTGCGATTTCAGAAATTCTTCCTGCTTCTCCTGACGGTTGACTCCGCCGAAGAATTTCTCGACTTTGATTTTGCGAGAGAGCTGCATGATGCCATAAATCATCGCCTCTGGACGAGGAGGACAGCCAGGCACAAACACATCTACAGGTATGATGTCCTCGATACCCATGGCTACGTGGTAGCTCTTGCGGAACGGACCGCCAGAGATGGCACAACCGCCGCAGGCAATGACGTATTTAGGCTCGGCAAGCTGGTCATACAGACGGCGCAATACCGGAGCCATGCGATGGACGATGGTGCCGGCGACCATTATGAAGTCAGCCTGACGTGGTGAGGCACGTGCTACTTCCCAGCCAAAACGCGCCATGTCGAAACGCGCTGCTCCGAGCGACACAAATTCTATGCCGCAGCAACTGGTGGCGAAGGTGAGCGGCCAGATGGAGTTGGAACGCCCCCAGTTGATGAGATGGTCAAGAGACCCTATGATCACGTTGGTGCCGGAATCCTGAAGTTCCTTGACCAGCTTTTCGATATATTCGTTGTCTTTCCATGCGTCGTAGGGCATGGACTTTGTGGTTACTTCCATTCAAGAGCTCCTTTCCGCCAGGCATATACAAGACCCAGCACTAATACACAGAAAAAGATTGCGATGCTCAGCAGCCCGGCTGTACCGAGTTCTTTGACTCTTACCGCCCACGGGAACAGGAATACGGTTTCAACGTCAAACATGAGAAACAGGATGGCAAAAAGATAATAGCCCACCTTGAACTGGGCCATGCTTTCGCCACGTGTCGGGATGCCGCATTCGTAGGCTTCCCCTTTCTGGGGGTTGAAGGAGCGAGGAGAAATCAGTCCGGCAAGCCAGAGCGCCAGTGCTACAAGACCTATGCCCGTGCAGGCGGCTGTAAAAGCCAGTGCTGAATTGGAAATAGTCGCTAATGTAAGCATATCGGATGTTAATGATTCTGTTTACTTTCTCAAGTGGAGGTATATTATTGTCCCCGCCACACTGCGGTAACAACATTATCTGTGCAAATGTAACGATTTTATCTCAATTTAGATACCAAAAAGCATGTAAAATTTTTCAACATTTGCGGTGATTACGTATCTCTTGGATTAATGTCGCCAGATGTGTCCTAAATCGCCAAAAAGAGGATGCAATCTTCTGAATATCAAATATCCTGTCAATCGTCACGAGTGGTGACGTATTGACAGGATATTTGCTGTGGTGGTTATAAAACGGAAGTATTTCAGTCGGCTTCGATGTCGCGGACACGCAGCTTGTCTCCCGTTTCGTCGACAATGCTCCGGAAATAACGCGGATCATCATAACCGCCGAATTTTGGCGAGGCTGGCATGCCGTCGGAAGTGCGGGCGAATTTACCGTTGCCGTCCTCTTTCTTGATATTGAAGTCAAGATATTTTACGAGCAGGTATTCTCCAAGATTGCGGTATTCATTGATATAGCGGTCGGTGGCAGCGATGGTATAGTCGTTGAGTATCTCGGCAGCCTGCGGAGTGGGAAGCGAGGATATGCTTGTGCGCAGCGAGTCGGTGTCGGCTGCAAGGCGTTTTTCGATGTTTCCCTGCACTCTGCGGATATCGGGTATCATCTGGGAGTAACGGTAATAAGCCTGGTTTGCCACGAAATTGTTGACCCAGAAACTGGAGTCCCAAGAGATGTTGTAGAGGTCTCCGTTGCCAGGCTGGAAACCGCGGGGTATGCGTGTCACGCTGCAAAACACCGGTATGTAAACATTGGTGTTTGCGTCGTCACATCCAAACCACAGTATGCCTTTCATTGCCTCGGGGTGGTTGCGGTTCATCTGTGCTACGAGCGAGAATCCGGTCTGCTGGGTGGCTATGGCGCGTTCGTGGACGTATTTTACGCTGTCCACTTCAAATTCCATCGGACGGGCGCGGTAGGGGACTTTATAGGGACCTGCGCCTATGTCGGTGGTCATGTCAAATGGGGTGTCCTCGAAATGGTCACGCATCATCCATTTCATGTCATCGACGCTCAGGGGCTTGTCGGGTTTGACCCAGAGGGGGAGGACTTCACCTTTGCCCTCGTTGATCCATGGCAGATAGCGATCCATGCCTGATGCGAATTTGTTGTAGAATGCCCATACTCGAGCTTCGCATCCGCGCAAAGCTCCGAAGTCAGCGGGGGCATAGGCTTTTGAGAAGCTGAAATCCTCGTCTTTGCCATTGAAATATCCCTGCTTGCGGGCAAATGATATTACATCAGGCGAATAGATGCAGTTTTCTTTATCCTTGAGGGGAAATTTGTGTATGCGCGAATGGTTGGCATGTGCCGCGATGTAGCCGTCGGGGACTTTCATAGCCACCCATACGGCACCTTTGCTTTTGCCGCCCTTGCCCACCATCTCCATTATCCATGCTTCGTCGGGGTCGGCGATAGTGAATGATTCTCCTTCGGAGCAGTAGCCGTATTCCTTGACGAGATCGGTCATGGTCTTGATCGCCTCGCGGGCGTTTTTAGACCGTTCGAGTGCTATATATATTAGCGACCCGTAGTCGATCAGTCCGGTGGAGTCGGCAAGTTCGTGGCGTCCGCCGAATGTGCTTTCGACTATGGTGAGTCCGTGACGGTTCATGTTGCCTACGGTCGAGTAGGTGTGTGATGGCTGCGGGATCTCGCCTATGTGGCGTCCGGTGTCCCATTCGGTTACCTTGCGCATCGTCCCTTTGGGATGGTCAGCCTCTGGCGCGCTGTACAGCTCGCCGTATAGCGTGTGGCTGTCGGCGGCGTATGTTGCCATGACGCTTCCGTCAGTCGTGGCACCGCTTGTGGCTATGAGGCTTGTGCATGCAATCGCCGAAATGACACCGCCGGCAGCCATTGCTGTCAGTGATGTAAGCAATCGTGAGTGTGGATTCATATACGGTAAGAAATGTGATGGTTTGGTGTTAAGAGGGCATTCGCGACTCTCTGTATGATGCAAAATTACTAAATTAATCGTATTTTTGCGGTATCTCATCCCTAATATTATCATATGAAATCGTATCCGGTCGCGTTTTTAATGTTGGTAATGATGGTGGCATCCTTGCATGCCACATCACAGGTCTCATCGTCACCAAGAGTCAGATGGGGTGACGAGCATTCAGATACGCTCAAACTTTCATCGGTCTACAAGACACTCTCGGCATCGGAGGTCAGAGGCAAAGGAGCATTGACATTGCTGGCTGCCAGGCAGTTTCTGGATGTGCCATATGTCAGCGGAACACTTGAATCGCCAGTAGAGATGCTTACGGTCAATACTTCGGGTCTTGACTGCACGACTCTTGTAGAACTGAGCATGGCTCTCGCCAAGTCGGTGTCAGAAGGGGAAGCGGATTGGAAAGATGCGCTGTATGATCTGAGAGACATGCGCTATCGCAACGGGACGGTGGACGGATATGCTTCACGACTCCACTATATATCTGACTGGATTACCGACAACACCTATCGGAATAATATCCGCGAGGTGACTTCGGATGCGCCCCGCGCCAAAGCCCATATCACTTCGGTCAACTTCATGACGGCGCATCGTGACAAGTATCCTCAGCTTGCCGATTCTGCCACATATGCCCGGATAAAGGACAAAGAGCGTGGTATGCACCGCTCCAAAAGCTATTTTATCCCTAAGACTGCCATATCTTCACGTGAAGTCAGGGAGTTCCTGACCGATGGGGATGTGGTATTTATCACTACTTCTATCGAAGGGCTGGACGTGTCGCATGCAGGCATAATATTTAAGGACGACAGGGGTATCCCGCATATGCTGCATGCGTCCACCACAGCCGGAAAGGTCATAGAAGACCCGCTTCCTCTCGCTGACTATCTGGCACGTCAGAAAAAAGCTACCGGCATCCGCATAGTGCGTCTTCAATAATAGGATTTTGAGGCTAAATTATTGTTACTCATATAAAAAAATGCTACTTTTGCACATGCCTTATAATCTGAAATCACAGACTCTTTGAGGCGGAAACGTTAACTATCTGCATACATATCAACCTTTTATTTCATATAACATAACTTTATGGATATTTCACACATCGAGCACATCGGTATCGCTGTGCCAAGCCTTGACGAGGCTATTCCGTTTTACGAGAACATGCTCGGCCTTAAATGTACAGCCATCGAAGAAGTAGCTGACCAGAAAGTAAAGACCGCATTCTTCAAGGTCGGTCAGACCAAGATAGAGCTCCTTGAGGGAACAGCTCCCGAGAGTGCCATCTCAAAATTCATAGCCAACAACGGAGGTCGCGGCGGCATACAGCACGTGGCATTCGCCATCGAGGACGGTGTGGCAAACGCACTCGCCGAAGTAGAGGAAAAGGGCTGCCGTCTCATCGACAAGGCTCCCCGCAAGGGTGCTGAAGGGCTCAATATCGCCTTCCTGCATCCGAAATCGACTTGCGGCACTCTCATAGAGCTTTGTGAAGATCCTAACAAGAAGTAATATTTAACTCATACCTACATCACTCTGAAATGAGCAACCAGTTAGAAAAAGTAAAAGAGCTCATCGCTCTCCGTACAGAGGCACGTCTCGGCGGTGGCGAGAAAGCCATTCAGAAGCAGCACGATAAAGGCAAGTATACTGCACGTGAGCGCATCGCCCAGCTGCTTGACGAAGGTTCGTTTGAAGAAATAGATATGTTTGTGCGCCACCGTTGCACCAACTTCGGTCAGGAGAAGAAAAGCTACCTCGGAGACGGTGTCGTGACCGGTTACGGTACTATCGAAGGACGCCTTGTGTATGTTTTCGCACAGGATTTCACGGTGTTCGGCGGCTCTCTGAGCGAGACCATGGCGCTCAAGATATGCAAAATCATGGACATGGCGATGAAGATGGGTGCTCCTGTCATTGGTCTCAATGACTCGGGCGGTGCACGTATCCAGGAGGGTATCAACGCCCTCGCAGGCTATGCGGAGATATTCCAGCGCAATATCATGGCATCTGGTGTGATTCCCCAGATTTCAGGCATCCTCGGTCCGTGTGCCGGCGGTGCGGTGTATTCTCCCGCCCTGACTGACTTCACCATCATGACCAAGGGCATCAGCTACATGTTCCTCACCGGTCCCAAGGTGGTGAAGACCGTGACTGGCGAAGATGTGACACAGGAAGCTCTCGGTGGAGCAGAAGTACATGCCTGCAAGAGCGGCGTGGCTCATTTTGCCGCTGAGGACGGAGAGGAGACCCTCAAAATCATCCGTAAACTCTTCAGCTACATACCCCAGAACAATCTTGAGGAGCCGCCGTTGGTAGAGTGCACCGACCCTATCGACCGTCTCGAGGACTCGCTCAACGAGATTGTGCCTGATTCGGCTACACGTCCCTATGACATGTATGAGGTGATTGGAGCTATCGTCGACAATGGCGAATTCCTTGAAATACAGTCAGGTTACGCCAAGAATATAATCATCGGTTTTGCCCGTTTCAACGGTCAGGCTGTAGGTATCGTGGCTAACCAGCCCAAGTTCCTTGCCGGCGTGCTTGACAGCAATGCTTCGCGCAAGGCAGCCCGCTTCGTGCGCTTCTGTGATGCCTTTAACATTCCTCTGGTAACCCTCGTGGATGTCCCCGGCTTCCTCCCCGGCACAGGTCAGGAATACAATGCTGTAATCCTTCACGGTGCCAAGCTGCTCTACGCTTATGGCGAGGCTACCGTGCCCAAAGTCACAGTCACCCTCCGCAAGAGCTACGGTGGCAGCCATATCGTGATGAGCTGCAAGCAGCTCCGAGGCGACATGAACTATGCTTGGCCTACTGCCGAAATCGCCGTGATGGGTGGTGCCGGTGCCGTAGAAGTGCTTTATGCACGTGAGGCAAAAGAGAGCGAAGACCCCAAGAAGGTTCTCGCAGAGAAAGAGGCTGAATACAACAAGCTGTTCTGCAACCCCTACAATGCAGCCAAGTACGGCTACATTGATGATGTCATCGAGCCGCGTAACACACGCTTCCGCATCATCCGTGCGCTTCAGCAGCTTGCTACCAAGAAGGTGGTCAATCCCGCCAAGAAGCATGGTAACATACCTCTCTAATATTCATATCAATACATATTCGTAACTCAATATGAAACAACGACTAATGCTCCTTGCCATCGCCGTATGTGTATGTGCCGGCATTGTCTCAGCCCAGGGACGCCGCGGCTTGCGCATCAATGAGGTCATGGTCAAGAATGAGTCAAGCGTCATAGATGATTACGGCCGGCATGCTGCCTGGATAGAGCTGTTCAACTCCACTTTCGGACCCTTGGAGATTTCAAGCGTCTATCTGACCAACGACCGTAACAATCCCACGATGTACCCTGTGCCTCTTGGTGATGTCAATACCCGCATTCCCAAGCGTCAGCATGTTATATTCTGGGCTGACGGAATGCCCAATGACGGAACTTTCCATACTAATTTCGTCCTCATTCCCGGGGCGGACAACTGGATCGGTCTGTATGATGCCGACGGAAAGACCCTTATTGATGAGGTAACCATCCCGGCTACGCTGCCGTTTGATGCTTCATATGCACGCAAAGTGGACGGTGAAGGTGCTGATAACGACGCTTCGGCGTGGGAGGTACGTGACGGTAGCACTTCGTCGCTCTATATCACCCCGAGTAGCAACAACATAATCAAGGATACCAACAACAAGGTAGCTACCTTCAAGGAACTTGATGAGGCTGGAGGCGGTATGACCATCATGGCGATGTGCATCGTATTTTCGGCTCTGCTTGTGCTCTGTATCAGCTTCTATATCATCAACAAGATTTCGGCAGCCATATCCAAGAGCAACAAGGCGAAGACCGTGGGTCTTAATCTCAAGGAACTCGCACGTGACGAGCGTCCTGACCACGACACCGGTGAGGAAATCGCAGCCATTGCCATGGCTCTCCATGAGCATCTTGATGCCCATGACCGTGAGAACACTGTCTTGACTATCAACAAGGTGAAGCGTGCTTACTCGCCCTGGAGCTCGAAGATTTACACTCTCCGTGAGACACCCAACGTAAACCGTTGAAAGCCATTTCTATTAATCATCCGATAATCAATAACTGTCAATGAAAGAATATAAATATAAGATCAACGGCAACACCTACAAGGTGTCGGTCGGAGATATTGACAACAACCTTGCCGAGGTTGAAGTCAACGGCACACCTTATCGTGTGGAAATAGAGGCTCAGAAGAAGCCTGTCACCGTAATCAATACACCGCGACCCACGGCTGCTCCTCGCACACAGACTGGCGAGAAGGTGATTTCAAAGGCTCCGGCAGCAGCCGGTAAATATCAGGTGACAGCTCCGCTGCCTGGCACTGTGCTCAATATCGTCAAGAAAGTGGGCGATGAAGTCAAGGCTGCCGAGACTGTACTGATCCTTGAAGCGATGAAGATGGAAAACGCCATCCATGCAGGCCGCGACGGCAAGATTGCCTCAATCAACGTCAATGCCGGCGACTCTGTGCTCGAAGGCACTGTGCTGTTTGTGATTGACTGATGTCACTGACATATATCCTTATAATACACGTACACAATAGATTCATCTGCAAGTAAATTAAAGATATGTCATTCAGTGATTTCTTAATGCAAAACCTTCAGCAGTTCTGGCATCTGACAGGCTTCTACAATGCTACTTGGGAGCATTTCGTGATGCTTGCTGTAGGTCTGTTCTTCATATGGCTTGCCATAAAGAAGGACTTTGAGCCTATGCTGCTGGTGCCTATCGGCTTCGGTATGCTGATAGGTAACATACCCTTCAACGGTGAGGCAGGACTGGAAATAGGTATCTACGAACAGGGTTCGGTACTCAATATCCTTTACAATGGTGTCAGTGCCGGATGGTATCCTCCTCTGATATTCCTCGGTATCGGTGCGATGACCGACTTTACTGCTCTGATAGCCAATCCTAAGCTGATGCTTGTGGGTGCGGCTGCCCAGTTTGGTATCTTCGGTGCTTATATGGTGGCTCTGCTTCTCGGCTTCGCTCCCGACCAGGCAGGTGCCATCGCTATCATCGGTGGTGCCGATGGTCCTACCGCCATCTTCCTTTCGTCAAAGCTTGCCCCAAATCTGATGGGTGCCATTGCCGTTTCGGCTTACTCTTACATGGCTCTTGTGCCTGTGATCCAGCCGCCTATCATGAAGCTGCTGACCACTAAGCATGAGCGTCTGATCAAGATGAAGCCTGCGCGTGCCGTCTCTCAGAACGAAAAAATCATTTTCCCGATCGTGGGTCTGCTTCTGACATGTTTCGTGGTACCCTCGGGCATTCCTCTGCTCGGCATGCTCTTCTTCGGCAATCTGCTGCGTGAGTGCGGCGTGACCACCCGTCTTGCCAAGACAGCAAGCAATGCGTTGACCGATATCGTGACTATCCTTCTTGGTATGACAGTGGGTGCATCCACTCAGGCATCTGAGTTCCTGACCACCCAGACAATCGGTATCTTCGCCCTTGGTTTCATGGCGTTTATCATCGCTTCGGCATCAGGTGTGCTGTTTGTCAAGCTGTTCAACCTTTTCTTGCCTCAGGCTAAGAAAATCAATCCGCTTATCGGTAATGCGGGTGTATCCGCAGTGCCTATGTCGGCACGTATCTCCAACAATCTTGGATTGCAGTATGATCCGTCAAACTACCTGCTGATGCATGCCATGGGTCCCAATGTGGCTGGTGTGATCGGTTCGGCAGTAGCTGCGGGTGTGCTTCTCGGATTCCTTGCTTGATACGCGCTCTTTGATACTATAAGATATCCGCCGGGAAAGTGCCAGTCATATGATTCGGTCGGCTTTTCCGGCGGTTTTTTTATCCATCCAAACAATATCGATTTTTACAGGCATTACTTTACACAAGATTTCGGATGTAACGCAGCAGTGACATAGCTGTCATAGATGATTGTATTGACCTCTGAGGAAAATTTTTAGACTTACTTAGAACCATATCACTGCTAATGCGTTATAAAATGTGAAAGGCATCGTGAGACTGCATTATTACATCTCTTCACTGACTTGCGCAGACTCATTAATCACATCAATTCAGCTAATTCATAAGCACCTGATGATAACAAAAGAAGTAATTGACAGCATATACAAGCAGTACAAGTCAAGGCCGTCAAGCCCTGACACGTTGAATTTGGGACTATTGTTTCAGTACGCTATCGACAATCACGCGATATTTGTTGACGATGGCAATCTGGTCATTGACAGTGTGAGCCCAGACAGCCCGTTTCATACAATACCGCTCAGCAATATACATGAAATCGTGGAGTTTGAAAACTCAATAGCGGTTGTGCTTCACTCGTCCATAATATTCCTCAACAAACATGATGATGCCGTGCATGTACATCTCCGCATGCAGAAACCGTCGCTGCTTGACCGTGCCAAGGATAAGATCCGCCGTCACTGATAGGAGGTTTTGGCTATAATAGCATCATCACTCTCTGTTTGTGATTATGTCAATCATCCAGTGATATCGCTGGCATATTTCTTAAAATTCATCATACCTATACGCCTCCCCATATGAGAGACATGATATTTAACCGCACCCTGCGCCTGATCGGACGTAAAGCATTTACGCGTCTTAGCGAATCAAAAGTCATAGTATTAGGCATCGGAGGCGTCGGAAGCTGGACTGCCGAGGCTCTCGCTCGTTCAGGCGTGTCCCACATCACTATAGTCGATGCTGACAGGGTAGCGGTAAGCAATATCAACAGACAGCTACCGGCATTGATGTCGACTGTCAACAATGCCAAGGTGGAGATCATGGGGCAGCGGATACTTGACATGGATCCTCGTATAGGGGTCAAATGCATGGAAATGCGTTATGATGCCGATACTGCCTCGCGGTTTGACTTAAATAGCTATGACTATGTGATAGACTGCATAGATTCGCTGGCTGACAAGGCACTCCTTATAAATAATGCTACACGATCGACTGCCACATTGTTCTCATCCATGGGTGCGGCACTGAAGCTTGACCCTTCGCGCATAAAGGTAGCAACAGACATCTCTAAAGTACAAGGATGCAAACTGGCTGCTGCTTTGCGTCATAAATTCAAAAAAATAGGGAAATATCCGGCTCATAAATTCAAGTGTGTGTACTCTGATGAGGTACTTCCTAACCATGATGATGCCCCTGATGATGAAACCGGGGGTATGACTTTTGGCAAGGTTGTCACCAACGGAGCCATATGCCACATCACAGCTATTTTTGGCATGACACTCGCTTCGCTTGTCATCAATGACGTGGTGGATAAGTGCCGTCAGGAAGAGGCTTTATGCCCCGAAGAAGAGGTTGAATAGGCAATTGTTGCATTTGCGTGTCTTTTTGTTAGGAAAAGTGGGATAAAAGCGTTAAATTTGCACATGATTTGAGTATATATCAAATCAAAATGTATTGACAACTGCAAATATCAGCCAACTAATGTCACTAATCATCCCACGCAAATACAAGCAGAAACTTCTTGCCGAGACCACAGAGGTCGCCATCAAATCAATCAAAGATGCCTTTCAGATCAAGCTTGCCGAGGCATTGAACCTGAGGCGTGTGACAGCCCCGTTGTTCGTGCTGTCGGGTACGGGACTAAATGATAACCTTAACGGTGTAGAGCAGCCTGTATCGTTCAATATCGCATGTATGGACGGACGCAAGGCGGAGGTAGTGCATTCGCTGGCAAAGTGGAAGCGCACGAAGCTCGCAGCCTACGACATCGCTCCCGGCTACGGACTTTACACCGACATGAACGCTATCCGCACCAGCGAAGACCTCGACAATCTGCATTCGCTGTATGTGGACCAGTGGGACTGGGAACAGACCATCCGCCCCGATGACCGTAACCTCAATTATCTGAAAGAAACCGTAAAGAAGATATACAATGCTGTCCGTGAGGTCGAGATGATGATATATAAGCAGTTTCCGCACATCACGCCTCAACTCCCTGAGAATCTAAAATTCATACACACCGAAGAACTTCTGCGCGAATATCCAAATCTCAGCGCGAAAGACCGTGAGACCGAGGCAGCACGCAAGTATGGCGCAATATTTCTCATCGGCATAGGTGCTGATCTCTCTACTGGCGAACCTCATGACGGACGTTCTCCTGACTATGATGACTGGATTACCCCTAACAGCGACGGCTATACAGGACTCAATGGTGACCTGATATTGTGGAATCCTATTTTGGAGACAGGATTTGAATTGTCGTCGATGGGTATCCGTGTTGACAGCGATTCGCTCAAGAAGCAGCTGGCTATACGAAATGCCGAGGACCGTCTCGGACTCAACTTCCATAAATCGCTTGTCGGCGGCGAGCTGCCTGCATCTATGGGTGGCGGCATAGGACAGAGCCGCCTCTGCATGTTCCTGTTACAGAAAGCACATATAGGCGAAGTGCAGGCATCTATCTGGCCCGAAGACCAGATGGAAGCATGCAAGAAAGCAGGCATAGAGCTGATTTGATTGGCATAACCTGCCGTTTAAGCTTTAATCAATCGCAATTGGCGTTAGTGAATAAACGTTAATTGCGATTGATTTTGTTTAATTAGTGTGTTATAAGGATATATTGTGGCTAACTTTGCTCTGATTATCCTATTCATTGCAGCAACACTACGGATACATATGGATAACATATTGACACATCTGACACAGACCCAGGCAGCCAAGTATGGCGTTCGCAGGGCTATGGGGTATTATACCACTCAAGATGGACTTCATGAACCGCTTGGCTGGAACGATCTGGCAGAAAGGGTGGACTGGCTGGCTGCCGGGATACTCAGACTGAAAGTGGGGGTGCAGGAATGTATTGCTGTCTTTTCGGAGAACATGCGCGAGGTCGTGATGACAGATCTTGCGGCATATAGGATTCGCGTTATTCCTGTATCTATATATGCGACGAGCAGCCATGACCAGGTCAAATATATCGTTGATGACGCCAAGGCGACTGTATTGTTCGTGGGAGATGAGGCTCAGTACAGACTCGCTCTGCGTATCGCAGATGAATGCAAGAGCGTCCGTCAGATAGTCCGCTACGGCAATATAGCGAGGAATCCTCAGGATGCCTGCTCTATATCGTTTGAGGAGTTGCTTGATATCGGACGCAAAGCGTCTGCGGATGTCATTGATGAAGTCAGGGCGCGAAGCATGGCGGCTGTCCCTGACGATATCGCCACTCTGATCTACACATCCGGTACTACCGGGGAGCCTAAAGGCGCCATTTTGCCGCATTCATGCTTTAATGCGGCTCTAACTATACATAGAGAGAGGTTGACAACTCTCAGTGAGAAAGACACTTCGCTCTGTTTTCTGCCTTTGAGTCATATTTTTGAAAAGGCTTGGACATACTTCTGCCTCTATAGGGGAATGTATGTAACCATCAACCATGATCCCAAGGAGATACAAAAAGCCATCCGCGAGGTGCGCCCGACCTGCATGTGCAGTGTGCCCCGTTTCTGGGAAAAAGCATATCTTGCTATAGAGGAGCAGGTATTGAAGATGCCGCCACTCAAGCGTAAACTGGTAATGCACGCTCTCAAGATCGGGCGTAAACGTAATCTTGACTACGTGCGCCTCGGGCGTAAGGTGCCGGCTCTGCTTGAAAGCCGCTATAAGTTTTTTGACAAGCGTATATTCGGTCCTGTCCGCAAAGCGATTGGCATAGACCATGGCAACATATTCCCTACGGCAGGCGCTCCGCTATCTCCGTCGATAGTGACATTTTTCCACAGCATGGGGCTGAATATCGTTATCGGATACGGACTGTCGGAAACCACGGCTACAGTGACCTGTTTTCCCGAATTCGGTTACGTCATAGGTTCGGTTGGCACTGTCATGCCGGAAGTGGAGGTGAAGATAGGAGAAAACAATGAGATATTGGTCAAGGGTCCTACTGTGATGCGCGGTTATCTCAACAAGCCACAAGCCACAGCCGAGGCGTTCACTGCTGACAGATGGTTTCGCACTGGCGATGCCGGGCATTTTGATGCGGCTGGCGCTCTTGTGTTGACTGACCGTATCAAGGATTTGTTCAAGACGAGCAATGGAAAATACATCGCACCGCAGGTGCTTGAAAGCCGTCTTGTGCAGGACAGGTATATAGACCAGGTGGTGGTCATCGGTGACCGCCGCAAGTATGTGACTGCAATAATAATCCCGGCTTTTGACGCACTGAAGGAATATGCACGCCAGAAGCATATCCAATATAAGGATCTGGCAGAGTTGGTCAAAAACGGAGACATCCGCCATATGATTGGGGCGCGCATAGAGCGTTTGCAGCAAGGGCTGCCAGGATTCGAGCGCATTAAAAAGTTCACTCTCTTGCCTGAAGCGTTCAGCATGGAACGTGGAGAACTGACCAATACGCTCAAGATTAAACGTCCCGTAATCAATGCGCGTTATTCGCGTGAGATTGACGAGATGTATGATATGTGACAACAGAGACTGTAATATATATTATTAACCAAACCCAATTAACGTCCGGAATAATCATGATTACCCCCGAACAGCTAAAAGAGACCTTTGAGCGCAAGCTGGCGCTGAGGAGGTATCTTTGACATCGACAGCAAGAAAATAGAAGTAGAGGAGGAAGAACTCCGCACACATGTGCCCGACTTCTGGGAGCATCCCAAGGAGGCTCAGGCACAGATGAAGAAAATCAAGGACATCCAGGCATGGATTGACGGATATAACGAAATCGATAAGGCTACCGAAGAACTACAGCTCGCATGGGACTTCCTCAAAGAGGGCATAGTGGAGGAGTCGGAGCTTGATGCGTTGTATGCCTCGACTATCGAGAAAATCGAGTCGCTCGAGTTGCGTAACATGTTGCGCCGCGAGGAGGACAAGATGGATGCCGTAATCAAGATCAACTCAGGTGCCGGCGGTACAGAAAGCCAGGACTGGGCACAGATGCTCATGCGCATGTATCTGCGCTGGGCTGAGAAGCATGGCTACAAGACATCCATCGCCAACCTGCTTGAGGGTGATGAGGCTGGAATCAAGTCCTGTACCATCAATATCGAAGGCGCGTTTGCCTATGGCTATCTCAAAAGTGAGAACGGTGTGCACCGACTCGTGCGTGTATCTCCATATAATGCGCAGGGCAAGCGTATGACCTCGTTTGCGAGCGTATTCGTGACCCCGCTGGTAGATGACACTATCGAGGTCAAGGTAGAGCAGGCACTCATATCGTGGGATACCTTCCGAAGTGGTGGCGCCGGCGGTCAGAACGTCAACAAGGTGGAATCAGGTGTGCGTCTGCGCTACCAGTTTACCGATCCCTATACCGGGGAAAAAGAGGAAATCCTCATTGAGAACACTGAGACCCGCGACCAGCCTAAGAACAAGGAGAACGCTCTGCGTCAGTTGCGCTCCATACTCTATGAGAAGGAGCTCCAGCACCGCATGCAGGAGCAGGCAAAGATTGAGGCAGGCAAGATGAAAATCGAGTGGGGCAGTCAGATACGCAGCTACGTGTTTGATGACCGCCGTGTCAAGGATCACCGCACCAACCACCAGACCAGTGATGTCAATGGTGTCATGGACGGAGACATTGACGAGTTCATCAAGGCATACCTGATGGAATTTGCCGGAAATGAGCCGCAATAACCTGATAAAAATTTGATGGATAACAGCTATCTTGACGAACTTAATGACCAGCAGAGGGCCGCGGTGGTGTACACCGACGGTCCCCAGCTCGTCATTGCCGGAGCAGGCTCCGGCAAGACGAGGGTGCTGACATATAAGATATTGCATCTGCTTGCCCACGGAGTGGAACCGTGGCGCATCCTTGCTCTGACGTTTACCAACAAGGCAGCGCGTGAGATGCGCGAACGCATCGAGACACTTGTGGGGCATGAGGCTGCATCGCGTCTGTGGATGGGTACTTTCCACTCCATCTTCGCGCGTATACTTCGCATTCACGCCGATAAGATAGGCTTCAAAAGTTCCTACACCATCTATGATGCTGCCGACAGCAAGGCTCTTGTCAAGACCATCATCAAGGATATGCAGCTTGACGAGAAAGTCTATAAGGCATCTACTGTTGCTAATGCTATATCCTGGGCAAAAAACTCGCTCATCTCCCCAGAGGTATATGCCGCCAATGAGGAGCTGATGGCAGCCGACCGACGTGCACGCCGTCCGCTCATCCATGAGATCTATGCCGCTTACCGCAACCGTTGCATCGTGGCATCGGCTATGGACTTTGACGACCTGCTCTATTACACCAATCTGCTGCTGCGTGACAATCCCGAGATACGCAACCACTATGCCGAGTTTTTCCGCTATGTGCTTGTGGATGAGTATCAGGATACCAATTTTGCCCAGCATCTGATTGTGTCGCAGCTGTGCGGTGAGTGCGGCAGACTGATGGTGGTGGGTGACGATGCACAGAGCATCTACAGTTTCCGAGGAGCCAATATCGCCAACATCCTCAATCTCAACCGCACTTATAAGACCCTCAAAATATTCAAGCTTGAGGAAAACTACCGCTCGACGCAGACCATCATCAATGCCGCCAACTCGCTGATTGACAAAAACGAGGGGCAGATACCCAAAAAGGTGTTCTCGCGCAATGACAAAGGTGACCGCATCGAGCTCGTCCAGGCTTACAGCGATTATGAGGAAGGTTTTCTCGTGGCTAACCGCGTGGCTCAGGTGAAGCTGACACGCCATGACAGCTATGATGACTTTGCCATACTCTACCGCACCAACTCCCAGAGCCGCATACTTGAGGAGGCTCTGCGCAAGCAGAGCATACCCTACCGTATCTACGGAGGCCAGTCGTTTTATCAGCGCAAGGAGGTCAAGGATGCAGTGTCATATTTCCGTCTGTCGGTCAATCCTGACGATGACGAGGCTCTGCGTCGCGTCATCAATGTGCCGGCGCGAGGCATCGGTGACACCACGTTGGCTAAGCTCACACGAGCAGCCATTGATAACGATGTGAGCGTATGGCATGTCATAACGCATCTTGACACTATAGATACCGGTCTCAATAACGGTACGAAACGAAAACTCCAGGGCTTCAGAGAGCTGATGGAGAAATTCATTGACAGTAACGCTACTGCCGATGCCGCCACCCTGGCTCAACTGATTATCTCCGAGACAGGCATGATTTCACAACTGCAAGGTGACCGTACCCCTGAGAGCATATCGCGCATAGAGAACCTACAGGAGCTTGTCAACGGTGCCCGACAGTTTGTCAAGATGCACACCGAGGAGGGCAACGAGGACATCGGCATGGAATATTTCCTTAGCGAGGTGTCGCTTGCCACCGATCAGGACAAGGACGAAGAGGATGACTCGGCAAAAGTCACTCTTATGACAGTGCATGCAGCCAAAGGACTTGAATTTGCCAACGTTTTTATCGTCGGTGTCGAGGAGGACTTATTTCCCAATTCCATGAGTGCTGCCAGTGCCGAGGAGGTGGAGGAGGAACGCCGTCTGCTCTATGTAGCGATTACACGAGCCAAGCGTTTTTGCATGATAAGTTATGCGAGCAGCCGTTTCCGCAACGGTATGACTGCGACATGCAGTCCGTCACGATTTATCAGAGATATAGACACCAGATATCTTAAACCGGTAACAGGCACAAGCGTAACGGGTCGGACGATGTTTAATCCTGTAGAACGTTATCGCGATTCATATCATTCGTCATTAGGCTCGCCTTCTGGCATGGCGGCATCCAAGAAGCGTGGTGGGGGCTCATGGTTGCTCAGCGACTATCATGGCAATGTCACTCCGCGGGTAGAACCACGCCAGGCTGCCTCCACAGCTTCGGCAGGAGGGGCATCGCTTCACAATTCGTCAGAGCTGTCTGTCGGCATGGTGATAGAGCACCAGATATTCGGACGCGGTACTATCGAGGAGATTGACCGCGAGCAGCCTGATCACCGTATCAGAGTAACGTTTGACAATACTGGTCAGAAAGTGCTCATGCTGAAATTTGCAAGATTCAAAATCGTCTAAAAGGTTAATACTTGTCATGGTCTATAACAACGAATCAGAGATACCCACACCATTCTATATCGTATATGAGTCGCGTATCCGCCGCAATCTGTCACTCATAAGCCATGTAGCTGAAGCATCTGGAGCCAAGATAATCATGGCATTCAAAGCCAATGCTTTGTGGAAGACGTTTCCGATAGTGCGTGAATATTGCCGTGACTTCACAGCAAGTTCGCTCAACGAGCTGCGTCTCGGATGTGACGAGTTGGGCGGTGAGGCTCATAGTTATTGTCCGGCATATACTGATGAAACAATAGGGGAGTATCTGGAACGTTCGACTCATATCACATTCAATTCGTTGCATCAGTTTGAGCGGTTCAAACCGATGGTGGCTGAATCAGCAGCTTCACCTGGTCTGCGCGTCAATCCGCAATGCTCGGTGATAGAAACCGATATCTACAATCCGGCTCTGCCCGGAAGCCGTTTTGGTGTCACGGCTGATGTGCTGCGTGAAGCCGGCGGTTTGCCCGAAAGGATTGAAGGATTGCATTTCCATGCCTTGTGCGAGAGTTCGAGCCATGACCTCGAGAAGGTGCTGGAGGCGTTTGAAGCTGACTTCTGGGAGTGGATCGGTCAGGTCAAGTGGGTTAATATGGGTGGTGGCCACTTGATGACCCGTGAGGGTTACGATACAGACCATCTGATAGAGGTCATACGCCGATTCAGAGGCCGTTATCCGGGAGTTCAGGTCATACTTGAGCCAGGGAGTGCGTTTATGTGGCGGACGGGTGATCTTATGACATCGGTAGTAGACATTGTTGACAATCAGGGCATTAAGACGGCGATTATAGATGCTTCGTTTGCATGCCATATGCCTGACTGTCTGGAGATGCCCTACAAGCCTGCTATCACAGGCAGCATGCCTGTGGATGCCTCGTTGCCTACTTATCGTCTGGGAGGCAATTCGTGTCTTAGCGGGGACTTCATGGGTGACTGGAGTTTTGCGCGTCCGCTGCGGATCGGGGACCGTCTGCGCCTTGAGGACATGAACCATTACACTACAGTCAAAACCAACATGTTCAACGGCATCCAGCATCCGTCCATGATACTTTGCGATGTAGATGGGCGATGCCATGAACTGCGGCGCTTCACTTATGAGGATTACCGCTCCCGCATGGATTGACGCTTGCAGCCATCTCTGTTTATCCTGTGCTTGGCTATAAATTACGCGTCAGGACGCTGTATAATCAATTATATTTCGTAACTTTGCATTAGTTTGTGATGCAGAGTCATACTGCGTAGGAGTTATGACTTATAATTGTCCTGTTTCTTGCTCGTTCGGCTATAATGTGTTGATTAATAGCACGTTGTCAAGATTGGGATGAACTAAGAGATTGCTTTGACCGTCACGAACAAGCTATAAAAATCGGTCTGAATTTGTCAACAGTCAATTATTAACGTGACAAAGACAGGGGAACAAACACCATCAGAACATAGCGGAAATATACCCCGGTGGTATGTCATGAGGGCGTATAAAGCGGAAAAAAGCGTAGAGGAACATCTGACGCAGCTCGGCTATACCGTTTTCGTCCCCAAGAAACTGGCGGTAAGGGTATATCATGGACGTAAGGGGCGCTATCTCGTGCCGGCTATCCCGAGCATGGTTTTCGTCAATGCCACTAAAGAGAGCCTTCTCCAAGCCAAACAGCGTGTAGAGAGATTGCAGTTTGTCATGTCAGCCTCTTCGGGTGGAAACCAGCCGCTGGTCGTGGCAGACAAGGATATGAGCGACTTTATAAAGGTAGCATCAAAGTCAGTGGCTGATGAAAGCATCAGTTATCTTACTCCTGATGAGGTCAATATAGCCCGTGGCAGTCGTGTGAGAATCCTCGGAGGTCCATTTGATGGCGTGACAGGCGTCTTTCAGCGAGTCAAAGGCCACCGCAACCGCCGTCTCGTGGTCACCATCCCCTCCATCGGCAGCGTCACCGCCGAAGTATCCCCCGATCTCGTCCAACTCCTCTGAAACAGTAAATGGTTACATCTATAGCGAAAATCCAGTCAGATACCTTTACCCTTCAACAGCCATCCAAACGAATGGAGTGGTTGGATGCTATGAGAGGGTTGGCTATGTTGATGGTCATATATAGTCATCAGGTTATGGGCTCTCCACTGGATTATACATGCGTGACTGTTGAGGCGTTTCGTTTTGTAATGTTGGAGATGTTCTTCTTTATAAGCGGTTTTCTGTGCGCGATAAGTTCAATGCCGGTTATTATAAAAGTCCGTAAACTCGCTCTTCAGTTGCTGCTGCCCACAGTGGTTATTTATCTAATCCATGCCTGGATATATGGGGATTCATTGGATTTATTTGCTAGAATGAAGAATGGTTTCTGGTTTCTTCCGACACTTTTTGTAGTGGAAGTTGTCGGGTATGTCTTGTTTAAGTATATCAGACGTTGCTCATTGGCTAAGAAGGTTGGGATTATTTGTTTAGTTATAATTGCTGATAAGATTCTGACATCCGTGGCTTTTCGTTACGGCATGCTTAATACACCTTGGGCTGATGCGTTTCAACTGTCATTTTTCTGTGTATATTTGATTCCCTTTTTGATAGGAGCTTTGATTAGATACGTTCATAGACGCATATATTCTTATGTTGATGGACACATATTGTTTTTTGGAATCATTATAATGTTGTTTTTATTGCTTAGTTTCTATAATCAGCCATTAATTCAACCTTTTTTGTCATCATTGGGGGTATTTGTGATATTTTTAATCATGCATAACATGCGGGGTTATTTCAGGAAAGATCACCATATCGGCAATTTTCTTATATTGTGTGGGAAAAACACGCTTGGACTATATCTGCTGCATTATTTCGTGCTTAGTGAAATAATCTGTCATTTTTCACCGATTCTATTGATGCATATGGGCATGGAGAGCAATCCTTTGATGCAGCTTGTCATAATCGGCTTTTCAACACTTGTAACAACTGTCATAACACTATCAGCCATTAAGGTGATAGAAATGTCCCCCGTATTGTCTTTGCTTTGTCTCGGGCAACCGCTAAGAAAAATGGATAGTATATGAGACGTGAGTCCCGAGTAGCCAAATCGCTCAAGAATGCCAAGGTCAATATGCTTTGCTATTTTGCATCGCTGCTGACTGCTTTCTTTACGCGCAGGATATTCATTGATTATCTAGGACTGGAGTTCATGGGTTTAAACGGCACGGTGGGGAGTGTGCTCGGATTTCTGAATTTGGCGGAGCTCGGCATCGGTACTGCCATCTCGTATCTGCTGTTCAAGCCTGTATTTGACGGTGATGAGACGAAAATCAACGAGCTTATTTCGGTGATGGGCTATCTCTATCGTTGGATAGGCATATTCATCTATGGTGCGGCTATAATAGTATCGTTTTTCCTGCCATTGATATTTTCCGACACCTCATTTTCAATGGGTGTGATCTATGCATCGTTCTACATATACCTCACTGGTTCGATGTTGGGGTATTTCTTCAATTACAGGATGGTATTGCTCAGTGCTGACCAGCGTAATTATGTGGTGACGGGCTATTTCCAACTGACAACGACCCTGAAGCTGTTTATTCAGATGGGATGTGCGATGTTATGGTCTAATTTTTATCTGTTTCTTGCCATTGAGCTGACAGCGGGTATAGCCAATACATTGCTTATTAACTGGAAGCTCCATAAGACATATCCTTGGCTCAAAAGTGAACTCAAAGAAGGGCGCAGACTGCTTAAGAAATATCCTGAAGTGACCAGCAAAATCAAGCAGATTGTGGTGCATAAGCTCGGTTTATTTGTCAAAGGTCAGTCACAGCCGATGCTTATCTATGCATTCGCATCCCTCTCGAGTGTGGCTCTCTATGCCAATTACACAATCATAACAAGCCGCATCCAGAATCTTTTCAACGGCATATTGGACAGTGCCGGCGGCAGTGTAGGAAATCTTGTCGCAGAGGGTGACAAAAATAAGATTGTGGAGATTTTCTCACAGCTATTTATATCTCGCCTGTTTATCGTTGGAAATCTTGCTTTCTGCTTCTACTATCTGTTATCTCCATTTGTCAATGTGTGGCTTGGACCTGAGTGTATCGTGTCTCCTACGGTGGTGGCAATTGTTGTGATAGGCTATACTCTCGGAGTCATGCGTGGCCCCACGGATTACTTTATCAATGCATACGGGCTGTTTTCAGATGTTTGGGCTCCGATAGCTGAATCGGCGATTTCAATTTCCGTAGCCATCTTGTGCGGCATGAGGTGGGGGCTTCCTGGAGTGTTGATGGGGGACCTCACAGCCTCGATATTGATAATCTATGTATGGAAGACCTACTTCCTGTTTACTCGTGGTTTCAAGGTTAATCCATTGAAATATTGGCTGCTTTGGGTCAAGACATTGTGGCCGATGTTGATTGGGGCTTTGGTGGCTTTTTTTGTCACAGAACATGTCTCATCGGCAGTTATGATTAGCAATCCATGGCTGGATTTTGCTATGAAGGCGGCTATATTCGCCATTGTGATATTCATGGTGTCCACACCTATATTATGGGCTGTGTCACTTAATTTCAGAGTCTTTTTCAAGCGACTGCTCCATTCTATATTCAAGCGGGATAAGGCTGCCTCCATATGATGTTATGGTGAAAGTATCGGTAATAGTTCCTGTCTACAACACGGCTGTTGTGCTTCCACGATGTCTTGACAGCATTATGCACCAATTATATGCTGATTGGGAGTGCATATTGATTGATGATGGTTCGACAGACGGTTCGCTTGATATTATGCTCGGATATGCTGATGAGGATTCGCGCTTTAAAGTACTTTCACAGAAAAATTCTGGTGTTAGTGCTGCCCGTAACAGAGGTATGGAACTGGCATGTGGAGAATACGTGACATTTATTGACAGCGATGATTATATCGATGCTGTCTACATTTGCAATGCTGTTAATCTGATAGAGTCATACAATGCTGACATGTTGATATCAGGATATACTGAGCATTTTTGGCATAGTGGCAATGTTGAGACTCGGCAGAGCCTGTTGCCTGGATGGGTGGAGACCGATGAAGAGAATGTGGCATCGCTTGACAGAGTGTTATGTGCGCGTCTTCTGTTTGACTGTTCTGCGTCATATTGGGGGTATATCAGAAATTTCTTCCGGTTGTCATTAATCAGGACTAACGGTTTGGTTTTTGATAGCAGCTTAAGATACAATGAAGACAGAGCGTTCACGATGTCATATTTGGCATATGAGGCATCTGATGCTGTCAATTTAATATCCAACCGTCCTTACTATAACTATGTGATTCGTGGTGGGTCAGCTATGACCGATGGTTTCAATCCAGGCCATCTTGTTGAATTGACCTCATTTAAGCAATTGTGTTCCATAGAGCGGAAATACTTCCGTGATTGTCACCTTAATATAGCCATACGTCATGCTGGACTGATGCGAAAACACTATCTGAAGTGGCTTGCCATGAACATGGAGCGCTATGATGACGGATCAGCAGAGCATATGGATAACATGGAGAGAGACATGCTCAGTGTCAAGGATTTCTTGCCACCCTATACATCCTATAGCCGCGCTATGATGAAGCGGTGGCTCCAGTTCCATAAATACATGTTGATGAAGCCTTTCAGCAAATAGAGATGAGAAGACGTGTAGCTGTGGATTTTACATGGTATTTTGACAAGGCAGTGCATGCTGGTCCCAAGGCACGCAAGGATGCTACCCGCACGTTAAAAGCAGCTGGGTATGAGACTGTCACCATGTTTTACCCATCGGCTAAGAATCCTAAGGAGGCTTCGCGCAAAAGGGCGATGATGCTGATGCGTTTGTATTTCAGCAAACTACTTGGAGCCAAAGAAGTCATATTCCAATATCCGTCGATGCTTCCTGTATGGTATCTGAAGTTTCTGAAATATCAAGGTATCAAGGTGACGCTGCTCATACATGACCTGGACCGGCTGCGTCAGGGGTATGAAACATTAAGCCATTTGGAGAAAGGGACATTAAGCTCGGTCAGCCGCCTTATCGTTCACACTCCATATATGCGTGATTATCTGCTCGGTCAGGGAATAGGGACCCATATGGATGTGCTTTATCTCTTTGATTACTATACAGATAGTGCTGTATTTAAAAGTCCGTCAGAATATAACAGCATAGTATTCTGTGGCAACCTTGGCAAGAGCGGCTTTCTGAAGGCTTTTGATGAAAAGGATTGGAGAGTGCCCACTTACCTATATGGAGTCGGCGCAAAAACAACATACGATAATCCGAATGTGCATTACAAAGGAGTGTTTCAGGCTGATGATCCGTCAGATGTAGATGGTGCGTGGGGACTCGTGTGGGACGGCCCGGATACTGCCACATGCTCTACTTCTTCTGTCGGCCGCTATTTGTCATATAACACCAGCCATAAACTCTCTCTCTACATAGTCACCGGCAAGCCCGTCATCGTCTGGTCAGGCTGTGCTCTGGCACAATGGATAACTGACAATGGCCTCGGCATAGCCATCGACTCCTTATCTGAGATACCGACACATATGAGTGTGATGTCTGAAGATAAGTATGATTCATATTGCACTAATATTGCAAAAAAACGCTTTGAGTTATCTAATGGTAACTTTTTGCATAAAGTATTAAAATGACAGTAGGTATATATATCCGTGAGCACTCCTAAGATATCCGTAGTGGTTGTTACATATAATTCCGGAAAATATGTGGCTGAGACACTGGATAGCATCGTATCTCAATGTTACACTGGAGAGATACAATTGATAATCAGCGATGACTGTTCGGAAGATGACACATTGCAGATCTGTGATACGTGGTTAAAAGAGCATCATGAAAGATTTCCTGATGCACGGATAATCCGTTCGGAGGTTAACACTGGAATCAGCAGCAATTATAACAGGGCTTTGCGTGCTGTAAATGGTTCATGGGTAAAATATATAGCTGGCGATGATATTTTGACCTCTGACTGCATAGCTGAGTTTGTGGCTGAGGCGCGACGCACTGACGACAAGTTCATAATGTGTCGTCTGCAACCATTTGACACGAATGGAGATAAAGAGCCGAGAATGAGGGCCGAGGGCTTGCTTGAATGCGATGTCCAGGACCAAGAAAAAGCATTGAGCGAATTTTCGTATATAATTGAAGGTCCCTCTTTTTTCCTTGAGACAGCTACATTGCGAGAACTGGGCGGTTTTGATGAAACATACCCTTATGTGGAAGACTGGCCGTTGGCAATGAAATATGTATATAACGGCTACCACATCCATATGCTTAAGAAGGAGCTTGTCAGATACAGAGAGTACCAGTCGGTGAGCAAGGAGGGTAGCGTCTACTATCAGAAGTTCTGGTGGTGCTGCTATGCTTCGTTGAACGACTGGCGCATGCGTATAGCAAAACGTGACAGGAAGTATCTTTCTTGGTGGCATGCACGTGTACAGCGTTATTTATTGGATATTCCAAAGCACGGACTCGTCAACAAGATGGCCAGATATGCACTTATGATGACTGATTTAAAGAGGTTCTTATGAAAGAAAAGGAGATATCTCATCAGACTATTAACATTTTGTGTGCCACAGATGACAATTATGCCCCGTATTGCGGGGTGATGCTCACATCATTGCTTGAAAACAATAAGGATCATCATATTGACATATACATATTGGGGACTTGTATATCAGTCATTGATAGACAACGGTTTGAAATTTTGTCTATGCGGTATGATTGTACTGTCACTGTCATAGATCCTGATGCCGGTTTATTTTCAAACTGTCCAATAAAGGATGGAGATCACGTGTCATTGGCTACATATTACCGTATAATGTGTGAACTTTTCCTTCCAACCTTTCTTAACAGGATATTATATCTGGATTGTGATGTGATTGTCAATAGGGATATAAAAGAGCTCTATAACATGGATATGGGTAATAGAGCTGTCGTAGCTGCATGCGTTGACAGTTATAACACAAAACATAAGGAAAGATTGGGCCTGGAAAATGACTATTTCTGCGCTGGAATCATGCTTTTGGATTTAGAGCGGTTTAGAGAAGGCAAATTCGGTGAGAGGTGTATGGATGCCATTAAAAATGACCCTGAAAAATTTGTGTACCATGATCAGGATGCCTTTAATATTGTGTTGAACGATAGGGTAAGATACATATCTCCCAAGTGGAACATGATGTCTGCGTTTCTTAGATGCGATAAGTCCGAACTGCACATGGATGCAGAGTTGAAAAACGATATAGAAAGAGTGATTGCCAGAGATGGAAGCAATTGTATAATTCATTATGAATACCTCCCAAAACCGTGGCAGAAATGGGTGATGATGCCTCACCCGTTTACCATGCTTTGGCATCACTACCGTGTCATATCCCCATGGCCTGATGCTCCGATAAACTGCAAAGCTCCGCTCAGGTTTAAGATAAGTGTAGTGTTGCTGAGGCTTTTGTGGAAATTCGGTCTGAAAAAACGTCCCGATTATTATCTTGTATGACATGTCCCCGAAAGTTTCGGTTATAGTTCCGGTTTACAACAAGGTCTCACACTTAGCGACCTGTTTTGAGAGCATACTCTCACAGGAATACAAAGACTACGAGCTACTTATCATTGACGACGGCTCGAATGACGGTTCGGAGGCTGTGTGCCTACGATATGCTGAGGCAATGCCTGAAAAGATACGCTATATCCGTAAGGACAATGGCGGTGTCAGCTCGGCACGTAACGTGGGCATGGATGCCGCATCGGGGGAATATCTGTGTTTTGTTGATGCTGATGACTTTCTTTGCCCAGGCTTTCTGTCGGCTTTGCTAAGAGAAGCTGATGGACATGACATAACCACCTGCTCAAGCGGACTGGACAGGGTCTGGAAGGGCTGTGAAATTGCAGAGTATGCCGATACAGTGGGTCGGAGTATGCTTGGCACAGCTGTATGGGGCAAGATTTACAGGCGAGAGACGGTATGCGATGCAGGTGCTAGATTTGCTGAATCGGTCAGTTTCGGTGAAGACACGCTCTTCAACCTCTGTATATGGTCCAGAGTCCGAAGCATTAGAGCCATTCCGCATAATTTATATGGACATACCGTGGATCATTCGCGACGATACGAACTGTCGGCAGAAGAAATCAGACAGAAGATTAAAGCTCTATGCTCGGCGTATGAAAGATTGGATGCTGTTTTTGGCTCGAATACATCGACAGAAAGAGATGTCAACATAACAATTTCCCTATACCCCCTTTCCAAAATCCTGGAAGATGATTCGGAGTATATTGCATTGTATCATGAGTATTATCCCGGCGCATCCAGACGTGACTTTCTAAGTGATATGAGATGTAGTCCGGCGATAAGAGCTGTCTCCGAATCGCGATCAGTGGCCTCACGCTATGGTTACGATGGCGTGAAGCTGATGTTCAAAAAGATAGGACGAATGTACGGAAACCAGGTGCAGTATGTTGTGTGTCCTTTCATGAAGCATAGAATAATTCTGTGGATGTTGCGGCATAAAATGTATATGTTTGGAGCATTGACGGTCATGCTGTCAGATATGATGCGCGATAATGAGATTTAAGCATGGATAGGATTGCTGCAATGAAAAATATGCCGTTGGTGTCGGTCGTGGTTGTCACATATAATTCCAGCCATTACGTCGCTGAAACCCTTGATAGCATCAGGATGCAGGATTATGGAGGCCCTTTGGAGTTGATTATCAGTGATGACGGTTCTACGGACGATACCGTGGCTATATGTAGGAATTGGACAGATGCAAATAGGGCGTATTTTTCTCGTATCAAGCAGATTCATACTCCTCGGAACCTTGGCATATGTGGGAACTATAATTTCGCGTTAAATTACGTGACCGGGATTTGGATAAAATATATCGCGGGTGACGATATATTGAGGCATGATGCCATCAGACGATATGTAGAAGATAGTCAGTTATCGGATGACGGAATAATTGTGTGCGGCACGTTGCTCATTGACGGAGATGGAGGAGAAATCGGTCCGAGATATTTGATGGAGGATCTTCTAAACACCCAAGATCCATATGAGCAGGCTCGTAATATGGCATTGGCTGGACACGGCATAGTCGAAGGTCCGACTTTCTTTATTAAAACCTCTCTGATGAGGCAGATGGGTGGCATGGATTTAAGATATCCTATGCTTGAGGATTTCCCTTTTGCATTCAGGTGTGCGTTTGCTGGACATCATATTCATGTGATCGAAGACACTTTGGTCAAATATCGTGTTTATCCTGATAGCGTATCACAGGCTGATGACGCATTTCATGATTTGTTTTACGGAGCCTTGTATGATGCCAGGATGACCATAGCAAAGAAGGAACACGATTGGCTGTTTTGGTGGCATGCACTGGTGCAGAAGAAACTATTGAACCCCTCCCAGAATAAATTGGAGAAGATTCTCAAAGATATGTATCTGTTAAGCGACATCTGGATGCATGTGCGCAGAATAAAAAGACACGTATAATTCATAGGCACACAAGACTCATATATGGCAGAATCAAAGATGATGAACATACTCACTGCTACTGATGATAATTATGCTCCATGGTGTGGGGTGATGCTCTCATCGCTGTTTCAGCAGCATCCAGAAGAGGATATACGTGTTTACGTCCTTGCTGATAATGTATCAGAATATAATAAGGATAAATTCAGAAAGCTCAGCCATAAAATAACAATCATAGAATTGACTGATGCCTCATTCAATGAATGGGTACCATCGCTCGATCTCGGCGAGTATCTTTCCCGGACCACGTGGGCAAGACTGGCTCTTGGGGACGTGTTGCCTGCGGAAGTTCATAAAATATTACATATTGATGCTGATGCCATCATACTTGGTTCGATTAGGGAATTGTATGAGACAGATTTAGATGGAATGGCTGCGGCTGCAGTTGACGAATACCGTGACGCACGCTATATAGGGATTGAGGGCTGTTATTTCAATGCTGGTGTGATATTATTTAATGTTGATTATTTCCGGGATAATAAAGTCAAGGATAGATGCATTGAATTTATAAAGGACAATGCTGCGGTAATCAGATATCATGACCAGGATGTTCTGAACAAGGTATTAGAGGGTAAAGTCTTGTTCAAACATAGGAAATTCAATCTTACATGCCATAGAGATGTGATAAGTGAAGATTTAAGGAAAGGAACTGATTTCAAGGAAGATAAGGAAGCAGTGTATGATGGCGATATCCGAATATATCATTTTGTAGGTAAGTCAAAGCCATGGATTCTTTATCGTTTTGAACCAGCAGCTTTTGATGCGTGCTGGCGTAAAGCATATAGATCATCACTTTGGAATGATGCACAATTGTGTCTGGCAGTACGTTCTATCAGAGAAAAATTCACAGTAATGGTGGTTAATCTCTTGTTCCGTATGCGTATTCGGCGGTCAAATGATACTCCACAATGGGTCATGACGTATCCAAACAGCCGTTGGAATAGATTCAAATCCTTTTTTTCACTTGATTCCTATAGATAACAATCAATTGCAATAGTCTGATGAAAAAATGTGTCTATACAGCCCTTACAGGAGGTTATGATAATCTGATGCAGCCGCAGTGTGTCGCTGCCGACTATGATTATATCTGTTTTTCAAATGATATTCTGGAGGATAAGGTAGGAGTATGGCAGATACGTCCGATCCCTTTCAAGCATAGGGACAATACACGTGTATCAAGATATCCTAAATTCCACCCACATGTATTGTTGAAAGAGTATGATTATTGCATCTACATTGATGCCAACAATCTTATACTTGATGATTTCATATATATAAGGGCGGATGAATTATATAGTCAGCATGAAATCGTAGGACATGTGATACATCCATATCGAAACTGTGTGTATAAGGAAATTTTTGATTGCATGTATTATGGTAGTGATAGGACATGGCAGCTTATTAAATCATTGAGACTGCATATACATGAGAATTTCCCGAGAAATGCGGGACTGTTTGAAAACAACTTGATATTTTGGGCTATACATAGAACTGAAGTAGCTCACGTGCTGGATTTGTTCTGGAATATTTATTTGTCAAATTCTAGACGGGATCAGTTATCGTTACGACTTGCGTATTTTAAGGAGAATATTCAGCCTGCTTTGTTTTTGCCGAAGGGAGAACATATGGGAAATTCAGACCATATCCGTCGTATTGAGCATGTGAAAAAAGACAGCAGATACAGCACCAACAGGCATAGAATGATTATCAATAAATTAAAAATCAGACTTGTCAGGGCATGGTTCCTACTACAAGGTCATGATTTTACATATAAGAAACTATATTCAGACTGAAACGTTCATTTATAATGAAAGTGATTGTTACCGGGGCTGCCGGATTTATCGGATATCATCTTTGCAAGGCGCTGCTGGAGAGGGGCGAAGAGGTGCTTGGCGTTGATATTGTCAATGACTACTATGACATCGGGCTCAAGAAGGGTCGGTTAGCAGAGCTGGGCATTGTCTACGACAATGAGACAGGTACGTACCTGTCGCGCAGCGGGAAATATCCCAAGTTTGAATTTTCTAAAACAGATATCACTGATTTTGATGTGTTTCATGCGCTTTGGGCAGCGTTTAAGCCGGATGTGGTGGTGAATCTTGCGGCACAGCCAGGGGTGAGATATTCGCTTGAAAACCCGCGGGCATATATAAAGGCTAATATTGACGGTTTCCTCAATGTGCTTGAGTGTTCCCGTCAGATGCCTGTGAAGCATCTTGTGTATGCCTCGTCAAGCTCGGTCTACGGTGATAACGCCAAAGTGCCATTTGATGAGGATGATGAGGTTAAGGATCAGGCATCGATATACGCAGTGACCAAGCGCACCGATGAACTGATGGCGATGGTCTATCACAAGCTTTATGGAGTGCATGCCACAGGGCTGCGTTTCTTTACGGTCTACGGTCCCTGGGGACGACCCGACATGGCACCTGCGCTTTTCGCTAAGGCGATAATGGCAGGCAAGCCTATTAAAGTGTTTAATCATGGCAACTTGTCACGCGATTTCACATATATAGATGATATTGTAGGTGGAGTGTTGAAGGTGATTGATCGACCGGAAGGGTCTCCTAAGGTCTATAACATAGGACATGGAAGCCCTGTTAATCTTATGGACTTCATCTCCTCGGTGGAGAGGAGCCTTGGCATGATTGCTGAAAAGGAATATACCGACATGCAGCCTGGTGATGTACACACCACATATGCCTCGGTTGAGAAGCTGCGTGATGATTTCGGATATGAAGCATTGACTCCGCTTGATGAGGGCATAGAACGGTTCATAGCCTGGTTTAAAGAGTATTACAAACAATAGATGCACGTGGTGTTTCTGCTCCCGAGTCCGGCGGAAGGGCCTACGGGGGGATACAAGGTGGTAATGGAGCATGCAGGGCGCATGGTGGCTGACGGTCACCGAGTGACGGTATGCTATGCTGGCAGTATATTTTATCGCCAGAAACCTCTGAAATTCAAGTTGTCAGGCGTGGTGAGGTATGTGCAGAAGTATTTCCGGGGCTATTCTTATGGCAAATGGATGGATATTAATCCACAAATCAAGGAACGGCTTACATTCTCGCTCAACTACTGCCATGTGCCGAAGGGTGCTGACAGGTATATAGCTACTTCGCCATATACTGCATGGTATCTCGACCGTTACCCAGTGGATGCGGACAAAAAGTTTTATTTCATCCAGGGTAAAGAGGATTGGGGTCCCGGTCTCCGAGCCATTCTGGATGATACCTATCATATGTCTTTAAATAAGATAGCTATAGCTACATGGCTCAAGGACATGTTGAGATTTCAGTATGCCGAGGATTCGGTATTGGTATGCAACGGCTTTGATTTTGAATATTTTAAAATGTCGGTTCCAGTTGCTGAACGAACCTGTCCTATTGTGAGCATGCTATGGCACGATATGCCGTTGAAGGATTGCCAAATGGGATGGGATGTTCTTCGGAAGGTCAAAAACGAGGTTCCTGACCTGTTGGTGAAGATGTTCGGGACACCCGAGCGTCCTGACTTTTTGCCAGACTGGGTAGAATATACACGATGCCCTTCACGCGAAGAACATAATGAGATATACAATTCATCACAGGTGTTCGTAGCCACCAGTCGCTCAGAAGGGTGGGGCTTGACTGTGGGAGAGGCAATGATATGCGGCGCAGCCGTGGCATGCACCGACTGCGGAGGCTTCAAAGAGATGGCTACTGACGGAGTGACGGCTCTGATTTCCCCTATAGGTGATGCGGACGCAATGGCATCCAATATTATAAAGTTGCTCAAGGATGACAGGTTGCGGACTCGCATTGCCCACCAGGCTGCGAAAAACATTCATCGTTTCACCTGGGAAACCAGCCACAAATCCATGATGGAGGCTCTCCATCTCTAGGGACATGTCGTGGCATGTCCGCGAATTATTATGACATATGAATTTAGCTTCATTTGATATATTTGACACTGCTTTAGTGCGTCGCTGCGGACGTCCTGATATAATATGGCGGCTGATGGGCGCCAGATTATGGCAGGAAGATCATTCACAGGCTGAGGCATTCTATAACTGGCGTTCATGTGCCGAGAAAGGAGCATTTGCTACGATTGACTCCATATACTCGTCAGCTGAGGCGGAGTGCTTTGCCCCATACACTGCGGAGGCACTTAAGCAGGCTGAGATGGATGAGGAAAGCCGTCAACTCTGCGTCAATCCTCGTGTGAAAGCCATTATAGATGATCACCGCGAAAAAGGAAACAGGATAATGTTTATCTCCGACATGTACCTTCCGTCGGCTTTCCTTGCCGATATACTTAGGCGTGAAGAATGTCTAAAGGGAGATGAGGAGGTAGTTGTGTCATGTGAGGCTGGAGCATGCAAGCATCAGCATGGCAAGCTTTATGCCGAAGTCGCAAAGTCAGACATAGCACGTCAGGTTGACAGCTGGATGCACTATGGCGATAATCATTTCAGCGATGTCCGCTATGCTCGCAAACAAGGCATAAAAGCCGCGCATGTGACAGCTCCCTTTACTGACACGGAGCAGGGTTGGATAGACATGTCATCATCGCTCAGAAACGGATGGCAGATGTCGGCACTGGCAGGCATAGCGCGTAATGTACGTCTCAGCTTCGGTGATACAGCAGCTGTACGGCTGGCTGCCGATTATGTAGCTCCAGCATATATACCTTATGTGCAGTTCGTTATCGAGGAAGCTAAACGCAAGGGCATAAAGAAGCTCTATTTCCTCAACCGTGACAGTTACATCTTGCTGAAGATTGCCGAACAGCTCCCACACGAGGGTATAGAGCTGCGTTACCTCTACGTATCGCGCCGATCGCTAATGGTGCCGTATCTGAGAGAATGTCGTGATGAGGATTATATTGCTATAGCTGACCGTAACAATCTCATAGGGCGCGATTCAGATCATCTGCTGTGGCAGTTGCAATATACACGCGAGCAGTTGCTGAAAGATTATGGCGTGGAGCTGCCGTTTGTCCGTATTGTCAATGCTTCACAGCAGCAGCAATTTATGGACACACTGTTTCGCCATGACCGTTTTACTCCCGACTTCAAGAGGAGAGCAAACGACCAGTTTGAGTTTATCAAAGAATATTTCCACCAGGAGGGGTTGCTCGATGGTGAAAAAACAGCCATGGTCGATGTCGGATGGCTCGGGACATCGCGTCTGATGATTAACCGCCTACTCAAGGATTGTGGAGGAGTGGCCACCACATTTTTCTATATGGGAGTGCGTCGCGATGTGATTTCTCCATTAGAAGGAAACTACATATCATATTTCCAGCCTGGACAACTTGACACTAATGCCACGGCTCTTATTGAGAACTACTTCTCCGCCTCCCCCTATCCGTCAGCTGGGGCATATGCACGGGATGCAGAGAGCGGAAAGATTATACCTGTGTTCTCTGACAATGGCACCATGACGGAGACACCGATAGTCAGAGCCAATGTTGAAGTATCCTCAGCAATGGCATCTCAGATTACACAGTCGCGTCTTGGTGACAGCAGTACAATGTTTCAATGGGCTGCCGATTCGCTTGATACTGTCTCTCATCTCAAAGCCGATGATATCGACTTCACCCCTCTGCTTGAGGCAGATGCCTTTGATGGAAATCCTACGGCAAAAAAGCTCTCAGCCATAGAGGTATTTAAGATTGCATTTTTGGGAGACCATGTCACTATATTCGAACCAGCCAGTCTGCGATTGAGTCTTGGCAGGAGTTTTGCAAACAAAGTGATGTCACTCAACAGGCATAGTGCAAGACTCAGGCGCTACTTATATAAATTAAAGACTGGATTCAGGGGTGCTTGAAATTTAGGCATGATAGGCGTAGTAATTCTCAATTATAATTCGATGTCGGATACTCTAAAGTGTATCGAGTATCTGACAAAGCAGACAGGTGTGGATCTTGACATCATCGTCATTGACAATGCATCTGCATCCCGGCATGATGTAGATGCGTTGAGAACGGCTTGTGATGTCAAAAACATCAGATTTCGGGCTGAGCAGCACAATAGAGGATACAATGCCGGCAACAACGTAGGCATCCGCATGGCTTTAGAGGATGGTTGCGATGCCGTGATGATTGCTAATCCGGATATGGAATTCCATGACACAGAATATATTGCCACTCTTTACCACGAACTGATGAGCCGTCAGGATTGCGCTGCTATCAGTGGGGCTATAGTTTCTCCGGAAGGTCGGTTTCAGACACCTATGAAGCGTGATGACTCATGGGTTGCCAGTTTGTCGTGGATACGTGATATAATAGGGCTGCGTAAGAAGTCTCAGGGAAATTGCGATGATTTCATAGATAATCCTGAGAACTCACATCAGTGTCATAAACTCAGCGGATGCTGTCTGATGCTTCGCAGCGATTATCTTATGGCTAATGGGCTTTTTGATGAGAATTTTTTTCTGTACTGCGAAGAATCTGTCTTGTCACGTCAGATAGAGTCTGCAGGTCGTACAATGTATTATACACCTGAAGTCCAAGCAGTTCATCGCCATGTGTCAGATGAAAAAGGAGATCCTCGTCCTCGTTTCCGTCATTGGCGTGATTCTCGGCTTTATTTCATACGCCATTATAGCAATTGGCCATGGTATGGACGCATGGTGGCTGCATTGTCGTTCAGAGTATATGCTTTCTTAATGATATCTATTAACAGCATCCGACGATGAAAAAAACAGCTGGTATATCATTGATGTGCTGTTATAATGACATGACAGAGGCCCGGCATATGCTGCTGGATTCGATAGATTCAATCATGGTGGATTTGCCATTTGAGTTGGACGTGCACATGATCGACACACAAGCAAAGAGTTACAAGTCTGCTGCGGAAGCATATAATAAAGAGGTCGCGTTGCATCGTGATGATTTAAAAGATATTCTCGTATTCTGTCATCAGGATATAAGTTTTCCGGATTCCCGATTGTTGTGTCGTATATATGATGATCTGACCTTTAAGCCGTCTCAGATTCTCGGTGTTGCAGGTATGCCGTCAGATGGTAGTCCGGTGTCTAATCTGAAATATAAGTCTGATGATGGATATATAACCCGATGTCAGCTTTCTGAGAAGACAGCCGTGGTCACCCTTGATGAATGTCTGATTGCCATGCACAAAGACGTATTTATGTCAATGAAATTTGACGAGAATATCTTGAAGCATTGGCATCTCTATGCTGTAGACATATGTTATAATGCCAGGCTTAATCATGGGGTAGAATCATATGTCCTGCCAGAGATGACATATCATAAATATTCGGCAGACAAGGGGCAGGGGACCGATAATACTTTCTTATGCGAGATTAACAATCTTGCCACCAAGTACAAAAACAAAGTAGATGTTATCCGTACGCCATGTTATATCTTGCCGACATCTTTCTTCCCACGATGGAGGCAGCTGTTGCGGACTATGGCGAAAAATCTGATTGGTAGATGAATGCCATGCCTCAGACCATCAATACCTCAAATCGCCGTCTGGCATACTTAGATATAGCCAAAGGTGTGGCGATTGTCAGTATCGTCCTGCTACATTTTGCCACAGGCTTTATCCCTCCTTATGTCAATGTGTTTATCAGTTCGTATATGATAAGCATGTTTTATGTCACATCAGGCTGGGTCAATGCCATGCAGACCCAGCAGCCGTTTAAGGTCTTTCTCCGTAAGCGTTGGCATCAGCTCGGAGTCCCATATATTGCCTGGACGCTTATAATACTCGCTTTTGATCTGATCTTGTGGATTTTCGGTTACTACGATACTTACTTCATAGCTCGCGAGGTATATAAGTCTGTGGTGTTGCGAGGTATCGGCACCCTGTGGTTTCTTCCGGCTCTATTCGGTGCGGAAATATTATGGTGGTGGACGCGTGACTGCTATCCACGGGTTCGATGCGTCATAGTCACAGTTGCAGTGGCTCTGTTCATATGGTATTATCAGACCTTGCTGGGACCTCGTGACACTCTTGCCATGAGCATCAAGGAGGCTCCCTTTAGGGTCATATATAGCATAGCTACGGCATGGTTAGGGATTGCTGCCGGCTTTTGTTTCCATCGCTATGTGCTGAGATGGATACAACTTTGTCATAAAATGGCAGTATTAGTAATAGGATTGTTGATTGTTGCAGCCGGATGGTATTGTGCACTATGGCCGCCGGTGCCTCTTTATTGGAGTTTTGGAGCTCCGTTGCTTGAACCGATAGGATTGATACTGATTATAATGTCAGTTGAAACCAGTCCCATATGGCGATATTTCCATTATTGGGGACGAAATTCTATGGCTTTGATGGTGACCCATTTCAGCATATTGATTGTGCTGTGTGATGTTACAGTCCGGCTTATATGCGGACATCCCATGAAGGGTGGCTGGATTGCTTTTTCATTGTTTTGTGTGACCATGATTGCCGAATATTTCATAGCCGAGTGGTTGTCACGCAAATATCCGAAAATTTTAGGAATCAGAAGAGATAAAACGAACTCTCTGCAAGATAAAACAGTATAATGCTATTATAACATCATATGACCTACATTTCCGTCATTTTTTCCAGCATCTGGCATTTCATAAAAGGCTTTTTCCAGCTGAAGAACTATAACTGGACCAATGCAGTCCTGTTCATGATTGTATTGATGGTAATCCAGTATTATCCATTGGAGGGCAGTGCGGGCGTAAGCCCTGTCAAGGTGGCAATGATGTCAGTTATGCCTATAATTTTTCTTGCCAATTTTAACATCAATAAGGCGGTTGTTTTTGGCACTATGTATTGGCTATGGATATTTTTTACTGCCTACTTTTTACATTCGTCGACGTTCAGATCAAGCACCGTCATGTATTGTGCCATGTTTGTTGTTTCTTTCATGGTGTTTTACACCCTTGTTTACCACAAGCATGTTTTAAACATAGATATATTTATTAATTTTATCAGAGGCTTTATTTATGCTTACACGGGTCTGGCGGTAGTTCAGACAATTCTGCATGTTGTTGGTATATGGAGTCTTCCATGGATGAATATGCTTATGTGGATTGGGGAAGAAACAGGACAGCGAGTCAATAGTTTTTCACAGGAACCATCAACATTTGCTCGTACTCTGTGGGTACTTTATTACGCATATTTAAAATGTAATGAATACCTCCAAGGCTCAAAAGTGACTTTTTTTCAGGCGTTCAGAGGGTCACATCTCATTGTTTCAGCATGTGTATTGCTTGACACCGCATTGATGGGGTCTGCTACGGCATTTATATGCATGGGTATAGTATCTCTATATTTTTTGAGAGGCTACTATCTTTTTCTGATGTTGCCTATTTTTTCTGGCATTTTTTTCATCATGAGAAATGCGGAGATAAAACATTTTGAGCGCGTAGTAGCAATTGCTCAGGCCGCATCTACGATGAATGTCTCAGAAATACGTGATACTGATGCCTCTGCCAATGTGCGTGTCGCTCCATTGATTAACACTTTGAATAGTTTGACAACAGATATAGAGGATGAAGATTTTTGGGTGGGACATGGATGTGATTATTCAACGCGATTCCGTTATCATGCTGAATTACGAAAGATAGGTGATATAGATGATTATGGTTTTGTTGCATATCTTCTTAGCTTAGTGCTGGTGTTTGGCTGTTGTATTCGGTTCCGTTCCATTGCGGCAATAATGTTCTTTTTAGGAGTCGGGGGTGGTACCACTAACATAGCCTATCTATGGGGACTGCTTTACATACTGAGTGCTACACGGTATTTTTATGACCAAAATCAGCTCGGATTATTGTCAACTGGATGTGGCCAGTATGGTGCCATAGAATTAGATGAGAAGGAAGAAGATTGAATTGTAATCAAAACATGTTTATGATATATGAAACCCATAGCATTTTTTGATCGGCACCGTAAATGGAACAATAAACGCAATCGCATCCTTGACAAGGTCAGATTCTATTCCATATATAATCTGATATGGGATGTGATTGCTAATGTCTATCTTAAGTGTTATTTTTATTTTACAAAATCCAGATTTTATCTTTCGCGTCCAGATGCGATTCGTTGTTCTGATGTAATTATATCATTTACATCATATCCGAAAAGAATAGGCTATGTATGGCAGACCGTAGAATCATTGTTAAGACAGTCGGCATTACCAGAACGTATAATATTGTATCTTTCCGAAGACCAATTCCCGAAAGGAAACAAAAATCTTCCGACAAGATTATTGAATCTCATGTCGAGAGGTTTGGAAATTAAGTTCGTAGAAGGAGATTTGCGTTCGCATAAGAAATATTTCTATGCGATGCAAGAGTTTTATGATAAAACCATAATCACCGTAGATGATGATTGCCTTTATCCTGAGGACATTATACAGACATTATGGGAGACACATTGCGAATACCCGGATGCTGTGGTCGGAAACCGTGCAAAGCACGTCTATTCTATGATTCCTCGCTATGAACACTGGCCTGCTGTGGATCATAGGATGAAATCATTTGATCTGCTTTTTGTCGGGTGTGCTGGAATTTTATATCCTCCGCATACCTTACATTCGGATGTGTTTGATATTCCTTTAATTCGACGGCTTGCTTTCTCGGCTGATGATATATGGCTGTCATGTATGGGGCGTCTTAAGAGAACACCAATGGTATCTACTGGATATGATTACCATCATTTGCGTACGCTTATACTGGCTGACACTCCTTTGCTTGAAGCCAACGCTAAAGGTGGAGGAAACCAGCAAACTGTGGATAATCTGAATAGCTATTATTTAAAAACTATAGGAAAAAGACCATTTGTGGATATGGTAGGAATCAATTGATTTCAGATTTCGTTTGCGAGCTAAATATTGATATGGGAACAAATGTAGAAAGACCTCGATTAAAATACATGGATCTTGCGAAAGGAATATGTATGATTCTGTTGATATTCAGTCATATAGGTTTTATGTGGGATCACTATGTCATTTATTATTTTTATTTTCCTGTATTTCTGGTGTTATCGGGTTTTTTTCTTTCATTTGATGTTGATATAAGAAAATTCATTGTAAACAGGTTTAATAAACTGGTTATACCCTTCTTGTTTTTTTATTTATTGTCTTACTTGTTGTTTTATCTGGGCATTGCACTGTTCCCCGATGTCATGTTGACTGAAGCACGTGGAGTATTAGACATGTTCACTCAACGCCAATGGTTTAATGGCCCGCTTTGGTATTTGTTATGCCTTTTCTGGACTAGTATTTGGCTGTTCATGATATGTAGGTTGATCCAAAGTGTAGATTTGCAAATATTAGTGGTATTATTCATAGGCTCGATAGGTGCTACCTTAGGGCAGAAATATATATTTATACCTCTAATGATAGATGTATCCTTTGCTGCGCTTCCTTTCCTATATTTAGGTTATCTTGTTAAAAATTTTCCATTGCTGTATCCTAGTAAATACGACAAATATGATTTGCCTATAGGAATTTCTCTTTTCTGCCTCGTCATGTTGCTGTCATGGATTAAGCCTTATAATTGGATTGGCTTCCACACGAATACTGTGGTAGGTAATTATTATTGGGCTCTTCTTGTAGCAACTCCTGCTGTTTTCTCTGTATTGTTTTTGTGTAAATCAATTAAAACAATTTCTTTTATTACTTTCTTTGGAGCATATTCTATTGTCCCTTTTTCTATTCACCATCTCATATACCGTCCAGTAATGGTTATGTTTGATTCTTTTTCGATTCCATACCCATTGTTTTTTACTGCGATAATTACAGTAGTGCTATCGGCTCTCATGATTCCTGTCATGATTAAATATATACCCTGGGCCATAGGAATAAAAAAGGTAATCAGATAATATTAGATTGTATTTGTAAATATATGGATTTGACTTTAGCCATTTGCGTATATAATAAAGAGGAGTGGATTGCAGAGACTCTAGATAGTGTGATGTCGCAGACTGTCCATGATTTCCGACTGCTCATCATAGACGATGCTTCTACTGACCGGTCAGTTGATGTAATAGAAGCATATTTCTGCCAATATCCACGTCAATATGATTTGATAGAACTGGAGTCAAACCGTGGCATCGGTTATTGTCGCCATCTGGCTGAGCGGCAAGCTACTACTCGTTACCTGATGTTTCTTGATTCAGATGATGTCCTCAGTCCTACAGCTATAGCCCGGATGTGGACCAAACTGCAATCAGATAAGGATTTGATGGCTGTAGGATGTCATCTGGCGTATGTAGATCAGAATACATCCCTAATAGGGGGCGGTCTGTATCTCGGTGCAGTGACCAAGGAAGAGTTTTACGACAAGGCATCGGCGTGCAAACTCATCTTCATGCAGCCAACTGCGGTTTATGACCGAGAAGCCGCTCTCAGAGTAGGTGGATTCTCTATCGATGGATTTCCTGAGGGGAAGCCGCGATATCAGGATTTTTGTGAGGATTTGGATCTATGGACGCGTATGAGCGACCTATATACCGAGGGCAAGGCGATCATCGTTATCCCTGAGGTCCTCGCGTACTACCGCAAGCTCGGTACCGGATTGTCATCTAATACTCTTCCTATGTTGCTTAAGATGAGGTGGGTGAAGCAATGTCTCATCGACCGCAGGGAGAACCGTACGCCGTTATGTTTCAAGGACTGGTTAGCGCAGTATCCTTTATCGGATATGAAGAATTTGCGTAGAGAGGCAAAGGCCACGGACTATCTGCGGCGTGGAGCATTACGTCTGCATCGTGGCAATCCCGTAGGGGTGTTTGACGTTTTCTATAGCATATTCCTCAAGCCTGGTTATTTCGTGGATAAGCTACATAAGAACCTCCTTAATCGTTGATTTGCAATGGGTGTTGATAAGGAACAATTGATACGCGAAATCATCGGGTTTCTGAATGAGAATGCCGATTATGTCGTGCTTCGTAATTACGAGCAGTTGCCTGTCGGTAATGATGCGCGTGATATAGACATCATCATAAGGCGAAAGCAGTTTCGTTCGTTGCGGAGTCGGCTGGTGTCATTGATAGATGCTCTCGGCTGGAGCATACTGACTTATCTTGATTCTGATCGGTTGGTGACATTTGTATGCGCTCGTATAGGTGATGGAGGGGAAACGGATCTGGTGCAGTGGGATTTCTTTTTTGACACATCGGTGTGGGGCATACAGCTGATGAGTGCTGACGAATTTCTTGCAGACAAGGAGTTCAACGGCTTCTTGTGGCATTCTGGCTCAGCATCAAAGTTCCTTGACAAATATCTTTATGATAGAGCGGTAGGGGCACAGTATCCCGAGCGGTATAGAGCCGTGAGGGAGGCTGCCGAATACTTGCCAACTGTTCAGTCCAAACTGTCTGACATATTCGGGTGCGCTGATGCCGTCACATGTGACCGTGCATCCCGTAAGTCGTTGATGTTGCATGCGTTCAGACGCAATCTGACGCGGAGACCGTTTGCATTGATAGGGGAGATGTCTCGATGGGGATGGTCGTATTTGCGCAATTATCTTGGAAGAGGCACAGGTTTCGCCATCGGATTTACAGGACCTGACGGAGCAGGAAAGACCACAGTAATCGATATGGTGATTGACCGCCTTGGTGATGTGTTTCGCAAAGCGCATGCCTACTATCATTTCCGTCCGGCTCTGTTCGGTAACCTTGGAGACGTGGCGCAGAAGGCAGGTGTTAAAAAAGAGGTGGATCGCAACTATAGCGATCCGCACCGAGGTGGACGCACGTCTGCCATAAACTCGTTGGCACGTCTGAGCTATTATACTGTGGATTATATCGTGGGCTATTGGGCGAAGGTGAAATCACAGACGCGCATAACGCGTCTTGTCATCTTTGACCGGTATTTCAGCGATATAATATGCGATTCGCGCCGTTCGCGTATATATCTGCCTTATCGTTTCTTGAATTTGTGGCGTAAGCTGTTCATACCTTCTCTGCGCTACAATATTCTGCTCACAGCATCTACAGATACCATATTAGAGCGTAAGAGAGAGCTGTCACGCGAGGATATTGAGGCTATAAATGGACGTATAGATCTACTCGCGCCTCAAAAGGGTTATCTGAAAGTGTTCAACGAGTCTACGCCTGATGTGGCTGTCAATCAGATTCTCAGCCATATTTTTGCTGAGCAACATAATGTCAATTTACGTCGTCTTGGATTCCGCAAATGACTGCAATGTCTGATATAATGAAGCCGCGACTGATGGTGTCGGCATATGCCTGTGAGCCGTGGAAAGGCAGCGAGATAGGGGTAGGCTGGCACTGGGTGCTCGAATTGAGCCGTGAGTTTGATCTGTGGGTGATTACTCGGGCAAATAATCGTGAGCCTATTGAGCGTTGGATGGCTGAGAATCCCGGTTATGAAAGCATACATTGGGTATATTTTGACTTGTCTCCAAGAGATTTAAAGCGCAAGCATGGACGCAAAGGAGTACATCGTTATTATCTGAAATGGACGAAGGCTTCCGATGTAGTGATACGTAAAACGATGGCGACCAATAATATCCCTGCTTTCATGCATCTTACTTATGGCAATGCTCTGTGGCATGTCAGCCGTTTCGGAGCATTGCAGCGGTTTATATGGGGTCCGATAGGCGGACTTGAGACGATACCGCGTGGATTTAGCCGGCTTTACTCTTTCAAGTCGCGTATGCTCGAGTCAGTGCGCCGTTTGGTAGCGATGGTTGTGCCTTATACTCCTGGATTTCGGTGGAGATGCCGCCAAGCAGACCTGATATTATGTAAGACAGAGATAACACGTGACTCACTTCCAAGCAAATATCGTGATAAGGCAGTGCTGATGACCGATGTCGCTGCCGACATTGCAGATATGAGCCAGTCTGTAGCCCATCAGTCGCAAGATGGATTGAGGCTGCTTTGTGTCGGCAGACTGGATGCGTGGCGCGGTTTTGATCTCGCCATTGAAGCTGTTGCCGAGCTGCGTGAAGCAGGTCTGCCGGTACATCTTGACATCCTTGGCAAGGGTCCCGATAAGCCGCGTCTGAAAAAACTGATTACATCATTGTCTCTTGGCGATATCGTGTCTCTATGCGGAGAAGTGTCGTCAGAGGATTACCGCAGGTATCTGTCAGATGCTGACATTGTGCTTAATCCATCACTTAAGGAAGGAGCAGTAACGGTTTCGTTTGATACGATGGCGGCAGGTAAGCCTTTGGTTGCGCTTGACACCACTGGTTACACGAGGTATTTCAGACCTGAATATGCGGCTGTAATCCCTCGTGGTAAGAGAGATGAGGTGATATCCTCTATCGCGGCAGCTGTATCTCGTCTTGCTGATGATTCGTTACGTCAGTCAATGGGACAGTCTGCCATTGAAGCCGCATCTAAGTTTTCATGGAAATTCCATGGTGATGAAATCCGCGAAGTGGTTCGAAGCGTTATATCTGATAAGTAAGACCTGTAATTATGGCATAGCTGATGGATATTGACCGTCTTTTGACCCCATCTTCAGAAAATAAAGTCATTTCATTTGCCAATGCGGATGGCAAGCGTTGGATTGTGCCTGTCCGTGCTATGAAGCTTGCTTTAGCTATATATCAGCCTGGGAGCGTCAAGGGACGTATGATGAAGCGGTTTTTACCGGTGCTATGGCGTTTGGGCATATTCCGCCATATGCTTCATTCCGATCTCGGATTTTATGATTTGATTCCGTCCATCAGTCAGCCGTGTGCTGATGCGTTTCACGCAAAGAGTATCGCTTGGAGTCTGTTTGGTGGAACACCGTCAGCCGACTCAAAAGTGACCATACAATGTGTTGATGATGGACGCATAGCGGGCTATTGCAAGGTCACTGACAGTCATGATATTGCGGTGCGTCTGTTCAAGCATGAATCCTTATTGCTTGATTTTCTCAATTCTTTTGAGGAAATGAAGGATCGTATACCTCTTGCTCTTGACTATACCGTCACAGGCGATGATCTGTATCTTTTCATCCAGTCCACTGTCAAAACTTTGGAGTCAAAGGAGGAGCATCAATGGACTCCTTTGCATCAGAGTTTTCAGGCTGATCTTCACAGATTGACTGCAACGCCAATGAAGGCAGCTGAAACTGACACATTCTTGTCTATTCGTAGACTGTATGATACATATGCAAAAGTAATACCCGAGGAACTGCGTGGTTTTGTCTCAGAAAGCGCACAGCAGGTGCTTGCCAATTTCTCTGACATGGATGTCTCGGCAGTGGTCACGCACCGTGATTTCACGCCATGGAATATGATTGTCAATGACGGCTCTCTGTTTGTATTTGATTGGGAGTATGGTATATATCATGGCATGCCAGGCATAGACAAGTGTCATTTTCTTATTCAGACGGCACTGTTTGAGCAACACATTTCTCCGGAGGCACTGCTAAAGCAGTTGACACGCTATGACGATATAGATGCCATGCTCCTTAAGATATATCTCCTTGACATTATTTCCCTCTATGCCGCACGCAGCGGAGGCAAATGGAGTGACGGCGATTATGACACGTTGGCATTCCGTGCCCGTTTGCTCGGTCTGGCTGACACCATTGATGAAAACCGATTGTAATAAATAAATATAGGAGGATGTTGCAAAATTCACAAAATAACTGTATCAGATTTAGGGTCGCGGTCCAATGCCGTTCACTTAAGGCTCTGATGCGGATAGATACGTCGGAGACGTATCAGTTGTGCGAAACCCCATGCACGGAGCGTCAGCGAACGTACATGGGGTCAGATGGTATGCTATTATGATCAACCTCGGAGAGGTTGGGGCATACCCACGTCCCTGCACCTCCATTTTTATTTTCCACTTTAAATCAATGACTTACACACATAATCATGCGTACCACAACCTCTCCGAGGTTGATTTTATATGGGCATCCTGTCCTCCCCATGTACGTTCGCTGACGCTCCGTGCATGGGGTTAATCACGGCTGGCACGTCTCCGACGTACCTCCTATATTGGATTCACTGACCATGCTTAAGTGAACAACATTGGGTCGCGACCCTATTTTAGTATAATTGACTGTTTTGCAGCGACCTCGCCCTTTATAGGCACATTATTTAATGCTGGTGGATAAGAAGAAAATCGTAGCATTCCATCTTTATAACGATTTCAGCGGAAGTCCGAAAGTTCTCGCCATGGCATTGGATGCTCTTGTCAGTGACGGTTGGGATGTGACACTTTTCACCTCTGACGGAGGTGTTCTTGACACCCTTTCTCGTCATGAGGCGGTGCATAAACACACTATTGCCTACAGGTTTTCATCTAACCCGATTGTGACGATATGGAGGCTGTTGAGATCTCAGACAGTCTCATTTTTCAAGGCATTTAAGCATTGCCGCCATAAGGATACTGTGACCTATATCAACACGATACTCCCGTTTGGTGCCGCATTAGGAGCGAAACTGGCGGGTAGCCATGTAATATACCACTATCATGAGAATGCGTTTGCAAAAGGCAAGATGTACAGGCTGCTTGCAGCACTGATGAAACGTGTAGCTAATGATATAATCTGCGTCAGTGCCTTTCAGGCAAGGCATTTGTCGTTACCCGAAGAAAGGTTGCATGTCATTTCCAATGCACTTCCGTCATCTTTGCTGTCATCATTAAATTCTGACGCGCTTGTGGCTTATGCGCGTAAGCGCATCCTGATGGTTTCATCGCTCAAGGAGTATAAGGGTACGCTTGAGTTTATCAAACTTGCATCAGAGAAGCCTCAATTTGCATGGGATATCGTGATCAATGCCACACAGTCTGAAATAGATGCATATATCAGGCATAAGGCTTTGGATATAAAGGGGATGCCACAGCTTAGCATTTACCCTCGTCAATCTGATATAAGCCGATTCTATAATAATGCGTCACTCGTTATCTCATTGACAAACCCGGATATGGCAGTGGAGACTTTCGGACTAACTGCTGCTGAGGCTATGACGGCAGGGCTTCCGGTGATTGTTCCTACTGTCGGAGGTATAGCAGATCTTGTGGCTGACGGATATAACGGATATAAGATAGACGTCAGGAATCTCCCAGCAATAGGCGATCAAATCCGGGAAATACTCACAAATAAAGATTTATATATGAGGCTTGCGGCTGGCGCATTGGAAAAATCACGGGAATTTAATCCTCAGATTTTCTCATCTGCCATCTGTAATCTTTTCAACAGCAAATTGTAGGGACATGCCATGGCATGTCCGCATAACGCACACGATGATAAATGTAGCAATCATAGGTTCGCAGGGAGTGCCTGCTTCCTACGGTGGATTTGAATCGCTCGTAGAGAACCTTCTCGGCGAAAATTGCCCCCAAGACATACATTACACTGTCTTTTGCAGTTCAAAAGATATGAAACCTCTTGACGGGGGCAGCTATCGTGGGGCGTCCCTGCGTTACATCCCGTTGAGAGCAAACGGCATACAGTCTATCCCCTATGACATCATGTCAATGCTTAAAGCAGCCAGGAGCTTTGATATCATTTTGATTTTAGGGGTGTCAGGTTGCTTGTTCATGCCGTTGCTAAGGACAATGACCCGGGCACGGATAATAGTCAATATCGATGGTCTTGAACATCGTCGACAGAAATGGGGGAAAATGGCTAAGCGCATCCTGAAAGCATCTGAAGCTATGGCGGTCAAATATGCTGACATAGTGGTTGCTGACAATCAGGGCATAGTGGAATATGTCCGTGATACTTATGGCAAAGAAGCCGTCTTGATAGCATATGGCGGTGACCAAGTAATCAGAGATGTAGATGATGCTGTATCCAAAACCATCCTTGACACATATGGTTTGCAAGATAGTGGATATGCAATATCATTATGCCGTATTGAACCGGAAAATAATTGCGACATGATATTGGAGTCTTTTGCCAGTCGGGAGGCTTCGTTACCATTGGTATTCATAGGCAATTGGTCGCATTCTACCTATGCACAGTCGCTCCGTCAGCGTTATGCCACAGTCTCTGGCATACATATAATAGATGCCATCTATGACCTTGACCGTCTGTGGGTGCTCCGCTCACGGGCTGCTCTATATGTGCATGGGCATAGTGCCGGAGGTACTAATCCTTCGCTTGTAGAGGCGATGTTCCTCGGAATACCCATAGCAGCCTATGACGTTAATTACAATCGTCATACCACAGGGGAGCTTGCTTCTTATTTCAGTAATGCTGACAATCTTCGTCGGCTTGCGGCAAATATAGAGTCTGCCCAGGGACAAAAACTCAAGACATATGCTTGCGATGCATACCGCTGGTCAAAGATTGCGTGTCAGTATACAGATCTTTTCCGTTGATATAATAATCTGAAAATTACGATGTTTATTGATATTTTAATATTGATAGGAAGCCTTATCCTGATATTAGGAGGCGCCAACTATCTTACTGACGGGGCTTCATCAGTAGCCAAGCGATGGGGTGTGTCCACGTTGGTTATCGGTCTGACAATCGTTTCTATAGGATCATCCGCGCCCGAATTTGTTATTTCGGTCACTTCGGCAGCTCACCATTCTGGAGGGTTGGCGATTGGCGATATAGTAGGCAGCAATATCTTCAATATACTGGTAATCGTGGGCGTTGTCGCTATCATACGACCTTTAAAGGTGCAAAAAGGCACGTTGGCTAATGAACTCCCGCTCGTAGTCTTATCATCTATTGTCTTGATAATATGTTCCGTTGACAAGCAGATTGACGGTTTCCCTGTTGATGAGATTACCCGAAGCGACGGACTCTTGATGATATTGTTTTTCCTGATATTTTTGCGCTACACATTCGCTATAGCTCATAACACGGATAATGTCGGAGATCCTGTGAAGATCAAGATATTTCCCATGTGGCTGTCGCTGATTATGATAGTGGGAGGATTGGGCGCGCTTGTATGGGGCGGAAATCTGTTTGTAAATTCCGCATCAGACATAGCGAGGATATGCGGAGTCAGTGAAGCTGTCATCGGATTGACAATTGTAGCGGTCGGTACTTCGCTCCCAGAATTAGCCACTTCAATTGTCGCTGCTGTCAAAAATGAGCCAGGATTGGCTATCGGTACAGTGGTCGGAAGTGCCGTATTCAATGTTTTCCTCGTACTCGGCGTCTCTGCTACATTATGGCCTCTGACCATGGGCGGCATAACGTTACTAGACTTTGGAGTCCTGTTACTTGCCAGCATAATGTTTTGGGCGTTTGGTCAGTGGTTCAAAGTTCGCACAATCACACGTCCAGAAGGCATCATTATGGTCCTTTGCTACATCGCTTATACCGTGGTGCTGATTCGTCAGGCTATGGGATAAATATAATTCCAAAATTTCTCATTGCCTACACTGAGCAGCCAATGACAGTATATGGCAAGTTTGGACAGCCGCTATCGCGGCTGTTTCTGTGCGCAGACGGTTCGGTCCAAGAGTTATGGGGAGGAAACCTGCATCTACTGCGGCGGTGATTTCTTTTGGTGAGAAATCTCCTTCGGGACCTATCAGTATGGTGGCTGACTGCCCAGCATGATATCGGCATGCCAGTTCCTGACGCTGGTATATGTCATCGCAGTAGGCTATGAATTTCTCGCCATTATGAGGTTGTGACAGAAAGGTCTCTATTGGAGTCATCTCGTCAATACATGGCAACACGGACTTGAGCGACTGTTTCATGGCTGCAATGGCTACTTTCTCAAGCCGTTCGGTCTTGATTTCCTTGCGCTCGGAGTGCTCGCATCTGAGTGGGACGATGCGGTTTATCCCGATTTCGGTCAGCTTTTCTACCATCCATTCCATACGGTCCATTGATTTTGTAGGTGCAACAGCCACGGTTATATCATAGCCCCATGGAAGAGGCATGTCACGCTTATCTATGATTTCAAGCGCTGCTTTTTTAGGGTGGGCAGCCACAAGACGGCAATCATAAGCGTGTCCCTTTCCATCGATGACCTGTAGGGTATCGCCTTCTTGCATCCGCAATACTCTGATGGCATGATTGGAGTCGCTCTCGGGAAGCACCGGGAGCGACTCTATATCTGGACAATAGAATTGTATCATATACTATTCGGGGTTTCTATATCATGCTTCCTCTACATAGCCGTCGGGAGCACTTTCGGTCAATTTTGTGTCCGCTGTGGCATCCGAGGGGCGTGTGCTGTCTTTAAATATAAGCACAAATGAGATGGCAACGGCTAAAGCAAATCCAGCAAAAATGAGCCATGTCGCAGTCCAGTCGCCCAACAGGTAACTTATGCCGTCGACTTCAGTCCATCGGCAGAAGTGGTCCACCACGGCTCCGGCACTCAGCGTACCGACTGTCGCACCGATGCCGTTGGTCATAAGCATAAATAGTCCCTGTGCCGATGCCTGTATGGACTTGTCGGTCTCTTGCTCGACAAACAAGGCTCCGGAGACATTGAAGAAGTCAAATGCCACACCGTAGACTACCATAGAGAGGATAAAGAGCATCACACCTGGCATATCCGGATTTCCGATGCCGAAGAATCCGAATCTCAGCACCCAAGCCAGCATGGCGATGAGCATCACCTTCTTGATACCGAAACGTTTCAGGAAAAATGGTATCATCAATATGCACAGAGCTTCGCTTATCTGCGACAGCGACGTCAGCAGGGTCGCATTGTTGGCAGCAAATGTATCGGCAAATCCTGAGCCTTTGAAACTGGTGATAAACGGACCTGCATATCCGTTGGTGACTTGCAGACACATGCCTAAGAGCATAGAGAATATGAAGAATATCGCCATCTTCTTGACTTTGAATAGTTTGAAGGCATTCAATCCAAGAGTCTCGGCTATGCTGCGATTGCTGGATGCTTTCGGTGTAATCGGGCACTCTGGCAGTGAAAAGCAGTATGCTCCCAATATAAGACCTAATCCACCCGATACAAAGAGCTGCATGTAGGTGTACTGGAATCTAAGAGGATGCGCCGACAGCGAGAACGACAGTCCTTCGCCCGGTGTCCATGTGGCACAGTTGACAAACCACATCGTGGCTATGAAGCCGACCGTACCGAATACACGTATCGGCGGGAAATCCTTGATGGTATCATAGCCGTGGCTCTTGAGTACCGAGAATGCCACCGTATTGCTCAGCGCTATGGTCGGCATATAGAAAGCTACGCTGATTGTGTACATGGTGACAAACAATGAAGGATTGGGGAAGGTGCCGCTCTCCATGGCTGCATGTCCTAACCACCAGCATGAAAGCATGAAAGCACCAGCCACAATCTGACATATTCCGAGCAGACGTTGAGGCTGAATCCATCGGTCAGCCACAATGCCCATCAGGGTAGGCATGAATATGGATACTATGCCTTGGATGGCATAAAACCAGGCTATGAGATGTCCCATGCCGGCACTTCCGAGATAGTTACCGACACTGGTCAAGTATGCTCCCCACACGGCAAATTGCAGGAAGTTCATGACTATTAGTCGCAGTTTTACGTTCTTCATGTTAACTTCAATGTGTGTATTAGATTATTTTGGCTTATATAAAAATTGAGTGGTCAGTCTCCTGATTTCTTACGTTTGATTATGTCGCTTATTTTGGCTGCCTCTTCATATGCCTCCTTGCTGATTGAATCTGCAAGCATCTTTTCAAGCTCTTCAATGGCGTAGTTTTCGAGCTTGGGGTTTGATGGATGCGTTAGGGGAGTCATATCTTCGTCAGGCTCAACGGTCTCAGTATCGTTTGACGCATCATCGTCAGCCTTATCGCTGAAAGGATCATTTTCCATTACGAACCCTGCCTCCTCAAGTATCTCGCGAGTGGTGAAGATTGGCGATTTGGTGCGCATGGCAATCGCTATGGCGTCGCTGGTACGTGCTTCAAGCACTATCTCGCGATCTCCGTCGGTGAAAGTCAGCTCGCTTGAAAACAACCCGTCTTCAAATCGGTTGATATAGACCTCTTTGAGGGTGACCCCGAATCCGTGTGCGAAACTTACGAACAAGTCATGTGTCAATGGACGTGGGGGTATGGCTCCCTCCATTTTCATAGCTACGGACTGTGCCTCAGGAGCACCTATAATGATAGGTAGCTTTACAGGTCCGTTTATCTCCGACAGTATCAGAGCATATGCCCCGGTCTGTATCTGGCTGTATGACAGACCCATTACGCGCATTGCTACTCGTTTGCTCATATCCAGTCTAATTTATATCTTTCGCCCTGTTATTATGCCGCTTCCATAACATAATTCACCCTTGGCATCATATATTACTGCAAACTGACCCGGAGCTATGCCTTGCACAGGACTATTGCTCTCTATGACATATTCGCCAGGGGAGAGGCGTGTGAGTTTAGCTCCGAAGCGTTCTGGAGAGTGCCTGTTTTTAAACATGATGTCCACTCCGTCACATTCGTCAAGCCATGGGTCGCGGGTGATCCAGTGCATTTCATCGATGTGGAGGGTGTTGCCGTATTGCAGCGGTGTGTCGTAGCCCCGTGACACATATATCACGTTGTCACGCACATTTTTCTTCACCACATACCATGGTCCTCCGCTCAGTCCGAGTCCCTTACGCTGCCCGATAGTGTGGAACCAGTAGCCCTTGTGTTCGCCTATCTTGTGGCCGTTGCTGATGTCTATTATTGCGCCTTTTTTCTCGCCGAGATGACGGCGGATGAAGTCGTTGTAGTTGATTTTGCCGAGGAAGCATATGCCTTGGCTGTCAGGACGATAGGCGTTGGGCAGCTTTTGCTCCATGGCTATCTCCCTGACGCGGGCTTTTGGCATAGCACCCAAAGGGAATGTCAGATGCTTTAGCTGGTCATAGGTGATGCGGGCAAGAAAATCGGTCTGATCCTTGACCGGATCCACAGCTGTAGTCAGGTATTTTAGTCCGTCTATCTCCGTGGTGCCGGCATAGTGTCCTGTAGCGGTCAGATCAAACTCATGGCCGTAGCGTTGCTCAAAGTAGCCGAATTTAATCATACGGTTACACATCATGTCGGGATTGGGAGTCAATCCTTGTTTGACCGTGTCAAGTGCATATTGCATGACGTTTTCCCAATATTCGTCATGGAGCGATACCACCTCCAATGGCAGCCCGTATCGGCGCGCTATCAGAGTGCACATCTCTATATCCTCCTCGGCAGAGCAGTCGCCCTCGCCGTTCTCATTGCCTATCTTGATATAGAACAGATGCAGGTCATGCCCCTGCTCCCGAAGGCAGTGCACTGCTACCGCAGAGTCTACTCCACCTGATATGAGTGCGGCTATCTTCATTCCTGGGTCTGGTTGGGTGTGTCGGTGTTGCTTGTTGCCTGGGTGTCTGCGCCCTTGTATGGCTCGGTTGAGACTTCCTGAGCTGCCTTGAGATTGCGCAGACGGGAGAATATGCCGAGTATCTCCTCTACAGGCATGTTTTTGTCGACGATATATCCCTGCCCGGTCAGCAGATAGAAGCAGGGTTGTGTACGCAGGTCATATATTAGGTCGACATCAGGATTGGCTCCGATGGTCCATGTCGAGGGGAATCGCGCTGCTATGCGCTTGAACTCATCGTCCATCTCGCCTGGATAGATGCTTATGATTTTGACTATGCCGGCGTTGATCAGGCGAGAAGTCAGATAATCGGCATCGAGTTTCATGCGGGCGGCATTGCAGGCTGTGCAGTCAGGGTCGTTGAAAAACAATACCTGATAGCTGAGGTTGCCATCAGGGGTATAGACATCGTTCTCAGAGCCGTCAATAAGTGTCATCTTGGGATTAGGTGCACTGTGACCCTGACGGTTGGTCTGCAAAATGGTCGCTATCCGCTCCATGCGCAGACGTGTGCCTTCATCCACCTTTTTGTTCTTGCTGGCAGCTGTAGCAAACGGCAACATCAGATCATCGCTCCAGAATGCAGCTGAGTCACTGAATATAAGTCCTTGGGCAGTCTCAGCCATAAATGCAAGGTCTTTGGGCTGCTTGGAGAGACGATTTAACAGCTCGGCGATAGACTGTGCGGCTACATCGCGCCGCGCATGCGGCATCATGGCGAAGTAGTCGCCCATGGCAGCCTTTACATTCTGGCGGTTGCTGAATATACGTTTCATATCAGCCTTGTCCCAGAAATGCGTCACGAAGTAGTCAGCCCTCCCGGTGAACGAGGATATGGTGTCAGGAACGGTGGGATAGGGGAAAGGCGCAGCCCCACTGACAGATGGGCTGATCCATAGTGCAGCGATAGCGAAAATCGCCGCCAGTATCGTTGAGCGTTTCAGGTTAGATTGCATTGCGCTTCTCATCTCTAAGGTGTATCTAACACAAATTTACGCATTTTCCCCGATTTGCGCAAATCAACAGATACCCATTAATGCGCCATTGATGTCATATGTCCATTCCTGAAAAACAATCGTCGGATCAATTATCAGATATAGTTCCTTTTGCAGTTTACTCCATCTTTTCATTTGTTCTTTTAACAGCTAATGTCCGGCAACGTTCAGCTTTATTCAGTCGTTTTGTTCGTAGTAGTATGGGTAATCATACCTCATAAACATTTTCCGGTCATCAATTCTGGCGGTCAGTGTCGGCTCGACAAGTCTTTTGATGTGTGAACAGTCTGCAACGCTTTCGTTTTTTTACCGTCAGATGCTTCGATTTTCAGTCTATGAGCGCCACTCACGAACTGAATTGCATCTTGTGCCAGTCTGCGTTTCAGCCATCGCCAACAATTGCCCGTTTTTGTATAGTCAGATTCGATGTTGATGTCACTGCTTCCTTCGCGATATTGGCAATTGCCAAGGGGAGGGCGGACATGCCACGGCATGTCCCTACAAGAGTCTGTATGTCAATAAACGGACAGACACCGACGGAAAAATCCTTGTGGGGATTTCTGTCGGTGTCTGTTTAGGTGTATGTGGCTTGCTATCTTTAGCGGCCGGAGGTGCGGATCTTGTCGCGCATGCGCTGGTTGAAGTCGGTCTTGCCCATGAGGTCTTCAAGGGTCAGGTGCATGCGGTAACGCCAGTAGTGGCGCGGGTTGGCGGGAACGTTTATCTGCTCGTCGCGGGGGTTGTCGCGGCGGATGTCGCCGTCGATCGCCAGCCAGTCTTGCAGCGGCAGGATGCAGAGCATTGAGGGAGATGCGAGATGGTTGGTGACGATCTTGTCGCAAACCCACGGTTCGGCGTAGTAGGGCGCGAGACCCGGCTCTCCGAGCACGTGATTGAAGTAGTCCTGGGTCTTGTCGCGGTCTTCTTCCCACCATTGGCGTATGCCGCCCATGTCATGGGTAGAGGTTGTGCATACCGAGTAGTAGGGATAGCTCCATGTGTTTCCGAATTTGGTCTTCGGGTCTTTGGACATGCGCTGTATCTCCAGAGTGAGTATCTCAAGCTGGCTCATTACTGCTGATACGCAGTCGGGTACCATGCCGAGGTCTTCGGCGCAGCAGAGCATGCTGGTAGCGTCGACAAGCGGCGGAAGCTTCCACATAGCCTTTCCATACCAGAAGTCGTTGTGACGGTGGTAGTAGAAGTCGTTGTAAAGGCGGTTGAAACACCACTTCTCATAGTCGGTCAGCGAGCGGTAGATATAGGTGAAGTGTGCCGAGATACGCGGATGATATTTACCCTTTTCGTAGGGGTCTTCGATGAAGAGCACTTCGTCGATAAGGCCGAGGAGGGCGTTGCAGAGCTTGTCGTTCTTGTCGTTCTTGTCCTGTGTGGCGAAATATTCGGCTACTTTTCGTTGGGTGTCAAACTCTGGCTTGAGTTTGTAGCGGCCATAACCGGCATCTACAAGGAAGCGTTCGCGTGCTTCGTCGGTATACTCTCCGAAGAAATCACCCATGAAGTAGTCCATGATGTATGGGGTGGTCTGGAGGTCTGCATCGAGCCAGAAGTCATAGTTGTATTTCAGTTCATCGGGGCTGAATGGAAGTGCCGGGTTGAAGTAGCCGAGTAGGCCGTGTATGGCATCCATGGGTATCTGCCATATGCGGAAGAATCCAAGCACATGGTCTATGCGATAAGCATCAAAATACTCTGCCATCTTGCCGAAACGGGCTTTCCACCATGCAAAACCGTCAAGGTTCATTTCTTCCCAGTTGTAGGTCGGCAGACCCCAGTTTTGTCCGAGCACAGAGAAGTCATCCGGTGGAGCTCCTGCCTGACAGTCGAGGTTGAACAGACGGTGGTTAGACCATGCATCGGCGCTTATGCGCGAGATGCCGATGGGCACATCGCCCTTGAGGGCTACGCCACGGTCATGGGCATAGTCGATGACTTCGCGCATCTGCTTGTCAAGGAAATACTGGATATAGTATACGTAGTTGATGCGGTCTGGGTTCTCGGATACGAAACGGTCAAGCTTTTCCTGGGTGTATTCGGCATATTCGCCCCACTTCGACATGTCTCCTGTGCCGTTGATGTCACGTAATGCGCAGAATGCAGCATAAGGCTTGAGCCAATGCTCGTTATGTCCTACAAATTCCTTGAAATCGTCACGCTCCATCACCGCAGCTCCGTCTTGGGCAAAGAGCTCATGGGTGAATTCGATTTTTGCATTGTTGACGCGCTCGTAGTCTACCTCTGAGAGCTGGTTGAGTTCGCGTCCGAGATTGTCAAAATATTCCTGACGTCCCTGGTCATTGAGGCGTCCCATGGCAGGAAGGTGCAGGTACATAGGGTGAAGAGCAAAGGACGAGTTGGCTTTATAGGGATAAGAGTCAACCCATGTCCATGTCATCGTGGTGTCGTTGATAGGGAGGAGCTGGATGAATTTCTGACCGGTTTCTACTGCCCAGTCGACCATCTTCTTCAGATCAAGGAATTCGCCTACACCGAAGTCGTCGTTGGTGCGCAGTGAGAACACCGGGATAGCCACGCCGGCACCGCGCCAGGGGGCGAGGGGATTGACAAAGCGCATGCCCGACACTACAAGCACCTCGTTTTTCTGTGCAGGCACGATGTCAAAGCGGCGGTTGTCACCGCCTTCCCACGCCACGAGGTCATGGCTGTCTTTCTTGAGGATGACAAACTTATATTCAGATGGGATGTCAAGAGCCTTGATCTCGATGTTGGCTTCCCATTCGGGGAAGTTGGCATCGTTCATCACGATGGCTTTAGATGCGTCCCAGTTGCCGAGGCCTTCGCACGCGCCGCCTATGGCAAGCACTTCGTCTTCCTGCACCATGGGGGCAGATACGCGTATGTTGACTATGCCGGTCTTGGGTGTCAGAGGCTGCTCGAGGTCGTGGCGCTTGCAGATACAGTTGGTAAATGCCTGCGAATAGTAGGGCTTGTCCCAAGGCTGATCCTGCCAGCGGTCAAATATCTCGAATGTCTTGGCTGCGCGTCCACGCACGAAACGGTGTTTGGTGCCCCATTCGTGTTTGGTGTATCCGTTTTCATGGCGCACGATGTAGAAGTAGTTGAATGACGGTGTAGAGTCTTCAACTTCGATTACGGTCGACCAGTGTTCGGCTCCGTCAAGGTCAAGCTTGACAGCCTTTGCCTCATCGTTGGCTCCGAGAGCGTCAATGTCTCCGCACAGATACACTGACTCTCCCCAGTTGGTACGATAGTCGATATTGAACGAAAGCTTCATGTGGTAATTTTGAATATAAGTTTTTTATGGTTTGAATAAAATTTTTCTATTTATGGGCTAAAGTTAATAATATTTCCGCAAATGAGACACCCTGCAATGCCAAAAAAAGCAAAACAGGGTGTCGGAATCAGGTCATATCCGCGGATTTGGCTGGATGTCAGTTCCCGCTTTAATTGTTAGCCGCATTTTGATGTGCCGCATGATGTACATATCAGGCAGCCTTCCTGGTAGACGAGGGTCTCGTTGCCGCAGTGGGGACACTTCTGTCCGGATGCCTTGGTGCCGTCGGGCAGATAGCGTTTGAGGGCGCGTTCCACGCCCATCTTCCATGTGTTAATGCTCTGGGAGTTGAGCTCGAGTCCGCCGACGAGTTTGAGCACCTGGTCGATGGGCATGCCGTAGCGGAGCACTCCGGATATGAGCTTGGCATAGTTCCAGTATTCGGGGTTGAACTTGTCGCTCAGACCCTCGATGGTGGTCTTGTAGCCGCGCTTGTTGATAAACTGGAAGTCGTAACGTTTCACGCCGTTCTCGTCCACGGCGCGGATGATTTTGCCTCGTGTGACCGACTTGGGGCAGAAGATGCCATCCTCGTCATCGGCAAGTCCGGTGAAGATCTCGTAGGGCTTGCCATCCATCAGACCGACGAAGGCGATCCATTTCTCCTTGTTGTTCTGGAAACGCACCACATCCGCCTCCAACTCAGCCGGACGTTTATGGGCGTGGGGCACGAGGGTCTGAGCCTGCGGCTCAGGCTTCTTTTCCATAGCCACAAGCACTCCTGAGCGGCATCCGTCACGGTAGACGGTGCAGCCCTTGCAGCCGCATTTCCAGGCTTCAAGGTAGAGATTTGCAACCAGTTCCTCTGACACGTCGGCAGGGAGGTTGATGGTGACGGAGATGGAGTGGTCCACCCACTTCTGCACACGACCCTGCATCCTGACTTTTTCAAGCCAGTCTACATCATTGGCGGTGGCTTTGTAATATGGTGACCGTTTGACCAGGTCGTCGATTTCCTCCTGGGTGTAATCTTGTTTCACCTCGATGCCGTTGATGCGCATCCATTCTACAAATTTCGGGTGATACACGATGTATTCCTCAAATGCGTCTCCTGTCTCGTCGGTGTAGTCCACGCGGGCGTTGACATCGCTTGGGTTGACTTTGCGGCGGCGTTTGTAGACGGGCATGAACACTGGTTCGATGCCCGAAGTGGTGCGGGTCATCAGGCTGACTGTGCCTGTCGGGGCTATGGTGAGGCAAGCTATGTTACGTCTGCCGTGCTGCATCATGCGGTCGTAGATTGACTGGTCAGCCTCACGGATGCGGTTAATAAACGAATTGTTAGCTTCGCGTGACGAGTCGTATATTTCAAAAGCTCCGCGTTCGGCTGCGAGGTCGACTGACGAACTGTAGGCTGCGAGGGTCAGGGTGCGATGCACTGACTCTGAGAAAGCGGTGGCTTCCTCGGTGCCGTAGCGCAGACCCATGGCGGCGAGCATGTCGCCTTCGCCAGTAGTACCTACGCCTGTGCGGCGTCCTTTGAGGGTCTTGGTGCGTATCTTCTGCCACAGATGTTTCTCGGTCTGTTTGACCTCCTCGGTCTCAGGGTCGGTCTCTATCTTGGCGAGAATGGCATCTATCTTTTCCATTTCGAGGTCGATGATGTCGTCCATGATACGCTGAGCCTTGCCGACATGCAGCTTGAAAAGGTCAAAGTCAAATTCAGCCTGCGGAGTGAAAGGATTCTTCACATAGCTGTAGAGGTTGATGGCGAGCAGACGGCAGCTGTCATAGGGGCAGAGGGGTATCTCGCCACACGGATTGGTGGAGATGGTGCGGAAGCCGAGGTCGGCGTAGCAGTCGGGCACTGATTCGCGAGTGATGGTGTCCCAGAAGAGCACTCCAGGCTCTGCGCTCTGCCATGCGTTGTGGATGATTTTGTCCCACAGGCGGCGCGCGTCAATCTCCTTGACCATCTTGGGAGAGTCTGAGTCTACAGGAAACTGCTGTGTGTATTTACCGCCATCCATGGCTGCCTGCATGAACTTGTCATCGATGCGCACTGACACGTTGGCACCCGTGATTTTCCCCGTCTCCATCTTGGCGTCTATGAAGTCCTCGCTCTCGGGGTGCTTGATGGAAACTGAGAGCATCAGAGCTCCGCGGCGTCCGTCCTGAGCCACCTCGCGTGTAGAGTTACTGTAACGCTCCATAAACGGTACGATGCCGGTGGAGGTCAGAGCTGAATTTTTTACGGCTGTGCCTTTGGGGCGGATATGGCTCAAATCATGTCCCACTCCTCCGCGACGCTTCATCAGCTGTACCTGCTCTTCATCGATCTTGATGATGCCGCCGTAGCTATCGGGAGTGCCGTCAAGTCCTATCACGAAGCAGTTGCTCAGCGAGCCTACCTGATAGGTGTTGCCTATGCCGCTCATCGGACTCCCCTGGGGCACGATGTAACGGAAATCGTCAAGCAGACCGTATACCTCCTCCTCGCTCATAGGGTTAGGGTAGTGGCTCTCGATGCGGGCTATCTCTGAAGCGATGCGGTGGTGCATATCCGAGGGATCTTTTTCGTATATGTTGCCGGCGCTGTCCTTGAGGGCGTATTTGTTTACCCACACTGTGGCGGCGAGGTCATCGTCTTTAAAGTAGTTTTTTGACGCTTCAAGAGCCTCATCGTAGGTGTAGGTCTTGCGTGGTTCTGGTGTCTCCATCTGGTAAGTTTTCAAGTAAGGAAAAAGGTAATAGTTTTCTGAAAGTGCAAATTTTCAAATTATTTTCCTATCCTCAAAATTTCCAAAAAGAAAACCGCCCCCGATGTTAATAACTTCCCAGTAGCAATAAGTCGTTTGTCACAGTATAATGTGTTAAACCACCAGACATAGTCATCTTGTAGGGACATGCCGTGGCATGTCCGCCATTCAGACATTGAATTAGAGATTGCTGTGGCAAGCGGACATGCCACGGCATGTCCCTACACTTTCACGATTCATCTTATATAATCAACCAAAGATTGATCAGTAGTAGGACATGCCGTATTTCCGCCGGTTTATCGTAAGATGGCACTCTTGGTAACGATGTATTCGTATTTTGGTGCTCTTGTCGCTTTTTTCCCGTAATCGAAACTATAAATCAGCTTTAAAGTGGCGTATTGGTTGTGCTTTCTACTCCAGTTCTCTGAATAACAAGCATACTCTGGCGTGTCGAGATGTTCTGTCGATGTGTTGGTCATGCATAATAGATTGTTGAAATTAATTTCTGCACCCCATTGACCGTGATTCCACATAGCTGTAAGTTGATATTGCCAAGGTGTTTTGCTGATAATCTGGTAGTTAATGAGGCGGCGTTCTGCAGACTTGACCGAGGCACACAAAGCGAAATCTCCTATATAATAAATGATTTCTCCATATATTGAAGCATTGGTTACTCGATTATTGATGCCTTTATTATTGACAATAGACTTTCCACACAAGGCTGAAAGGTTCATGTTGAGGTTAGGATTAGGCTTGTATGTGGCGGATATGTCACATTCATACTTGTGATATGAGGCATCATCTCTGAATGACTTTATTAGATGATTGCCATCAATGTGATAATCGCTCATTACGGCATGATTCTGATAGAAATAGGATATGCCTGCATATAGAGCAAATTTGTGTATGTTAATGTTATAGTTTAAGCGAGGGTTGACAAGCAGCGAATTATCCATATCAGGGTTACCGCGCAACATGATAATCGGATCTATTTGTTGAGTGACTGTATTGATGGTGCTGATATTCGGATAGGTATTGCCCAATGCAAAACTGAATTGTAACTGCTGGACTTTGCTGAGCATGTATGCCGCTCTCAGTTGCAGCCGTGGGTTTATATGATTGATTGTCTCGACACCTTTGAGACGGTAAGCCATAAATGAAATTCCTGGGTTGATGTCGTAGAAAAATTTGCCTGACCTCTGTGAGTAGTCAGCAAAAATGATGGTTTCAGAAGACGTGAGGTTTTGATGAGGCGCATCCGTACCGATATAATCCGACTGGCTCTTTCTGAGAAATTCATATATATTAAAGGCGAGCCGGTTGTTGTTTTTGAAAGTCTTTATGAGATTAGTATTGAATTTGGCATAATAGTAATCTTCCGTTACATTACTGAGATAGTTGTCGATATCCTCACGATATGAACGGAGATGATGATTGCGCGAATAATATCCGTCAACAACATAATCCAATGTCAGTGACGGAGATAATTGATTGAAACCATAAAAATACAGGCTTGGGCGCATGCTTCGGTCTGAGGTTTCCTTACTGCATATATATTGCTTTGCCCCTATGCTTATATTTCCATTACCGGCAGTAATGGCATCCTTGTCCCAAGCGACTCCGCCTCTAATCATCCATGTCATTGATTTGCCACGATTGCTGATGCTTGCCTGAATATAGCCATCATCGTTACGGTTGTCAGCGTTGTCATAGACTGTAGTTTTCATTATAGGAGAGGGAAAAGCGAACGACTCAATGCCGCTATATGACGATTTCGGGTTTTCCATGGCGTATCCTCCCCATAATGTCAGGCTTTTAGTGCCAGATACGTATTTTGACACGAGATTATAATCACCGTTAAGAAATCCAATACCTTGCAGTGCATCTATTTGCGTATAACCGCCATTATCAGGCTTCTTAATTAAAAAGTTTATAGCTGATGCATCTTTTGCATATTTGCCAGTAGGAATATCGTAATATTCCACGCTTGCAATGTCCTTAGGTCTGAGTGATAGGATTTCTCTAGAAGTAGCTTCCCTGCCGTCAATATATAGAGTAGCATTCCCTGCAGGTGTAGACACCGTGTTGTTTGCGCGGTCAATTACCACTCCTGGTATCATCAGATTTCTCAATAAGTCATAACCGGAAAAAGCATGTTTACGCTGCTCCTTAGTGGGCAGCGCGAGAATATGGTCAGACTCACGAGTCATGTACGAAGCATTGACCACCACTTCTCCTAACATCTTTGGAGATGAATCGCGGAAGTTTGTACTGTCAATGTCGTGACTCTGTGCCATCGCAAATTGAGCCATGGCAACCCAGCAGACGGCATTTAACGTTAATGTCATATCCGTATATTCAATCTATAGGTGATACGATATTTGTACTTTTAACGTCCGAGATACAGATATATTGTGATTTATTTCATGATTTTGGATGTCTTGGTTATGCCGGAGGTGCGGTCGGTTTCCCTGCGGATATAGATTCCCGAGGGTAGGGTGGTGTCATCATATTCGGCGGCTGTGCCCTTGAATACTGAAATTCCATTTAGCGTGAACACCTCAACTATATTGTGCGTGTCTGTCGCCATGACATCGTCGATGTCTATGTTGTAGGGTTTGAGTTCCAGCGACAGGGGAAACAGGATAGTATAATATTGTGTGTCGCTGACTGTGTACAGACATTCCACTACTCCATCGAGACATCCGTCGGTGACGGCATATTTTTCAGGCTCGGTTATCGCGGCAATCTCAAAGGTCGGGGTGGTGTCTCCTCCGCTCACTTCCACATATTTCCCCTGCTGGTTTTTGAGGTAAAAGTGCCACAGATAGGCTGAAACCTCACCCTCGTTTTCCACACTGAAAGAGTGTGGGATATATGCCGAGCCGATGCCGTCACTACCTATGTCGTCACACCGCATGGATAGATAATTTGCTTTGTCGCGTTTGCCGGAGCCAGCATATGATGGCATCTGCTCATTCACAATGATTCGGTAAAAATAACCGAAGTAGTTGAAACTTAAGTTAATATATCGAA
>CAMQYL010000003.1:0-123296 GCA_947039275.1 uncultured Bacteroidales bacterium
GTATGAAAAACAACCCATTACAAGGTTTTCATCACCCCAAATGTCCACCCCGCCACAATATATTGTTCCGATTGTAAGTAGGCTATAAAATCAAAACCTCCGAAAATCGTTGATTTTCGGAGGTTATCTTCAATTTTGATAAATCTTCTTGTGATCCGCCTGGAGCCGTTAGACTCCGACGCTGTATGGTGAGTATCAATAAGTTGCCTGAGCAGTTACCGGCTGACTCACTTATCTATCACGCTTATACTTCAATGTTCTTCATCAGACTGCAAATCCGATAATGCAAAGTTACTAATTTATTTCCAATCACCAATGCGCCAAAGCGTTAAAAATGATTGGATTTTTAAAATGGGGTCAAAGGGTTCAAGACTCGGATGAAGAGTGGTAAAGAATTATGATATTTCTAACTCATCAGTAAAAGGATAGTTATTTATAATTTTGAGAAATTACAGGTGTATAAGCACTCAAATTCCAATTCTTCCACAGTAATCCAAGTGGACAAAGTTCACTATCCCGAGCTCTTAGCCAGGGTTGTCTTAGACATTTATCCACTGTTGGATTTAAATTTTCTTCAGGATGAATTTCAAAACTTTTTATGCACCACGGATACAATGCACACTGGAAATTAGCATCATGAAGAATTCTATAGATTTGATGAACAGATTTCAGAACTTCAACACTCCATCCATTTTTTCCTTTTGGCTTAATTGTAAAATATTCCTTCTGTTTATTTTTCATCATTGGAGTTCCTAAATTATTAACAATTTCAGTAAAAAACTCACTTGATGATGCCGGCGAATCTGCGATTAGGTCTAATAAATAATATGGCTTTTGTTTTCTTAATGTTATTGCATTGTCAATAATTGTATTTACCCAATCTTGATATGCTTCATGTAATTCAGGATTATTCGGAGTTTTGAAATATGATTTTAATTTAGAACGTGCTTCATTCGCAATATGCTCGAAGAAATCAAATATACCAATGCCATTGTTAACTTTAGCATTCTTTAGTTGATAGTATATATCCTGAGCTTTTCTTGGATTATATTGCTTGTATTTAAATTCATTAATCATCTTAACAAATACATGACCGGGATTTGAAAACATCAAAGAGCAGTCTGCTAAGGCTAATACATTTAAGGTCCTTGCTCCAAACTCTGGATATATAGCACTTGCAACTTTTTCTGCTGAGGAATAGGGGAAATCATCGGACTGTTCATATTCACGACAACAAAACCGTTCCATAATATAAGCAATGCTTTCTTTTATTGCATATGCGCCAAACGATATAAAATCATCGTTATTCGCTTGGATACATATGGTTTTGATTGTTGGAATGTTCTGTTCTTTGCCAAATTCCAATTCTGTTTCATCATATGAAACAATAACATTTCCCAAAGATTTGATTGAACTATCCCAATCTCCTAAAGTTAAATTTTGGATTTGCTCACCGAGTCGAATATTATCTTTATTGTCATTGTATATATAGGGTACTTCAAATTCTTGTTGTCCCTTCTCATATATATCGTTCACTACGCTTTGGATATACTCTCCATAAGCATAGCAAGTGGTGAGTCCATATGTGGTTGTAACATCTTGTAAGAAATGAATATATTCATGAAAGAATAGCGAAAAATCCTTTTCGCATAGTCGATTCAAATCAATATCGTTATCTATTTTTAGATACATTTCAAAAAAAGCAGGAATGTATTCACCTCTGTTTGTCTTTTGTCGATAGTCCATTACATTGATGTTTATTATTGAAAAGACTATAGGATTATTAAACTGCTATCTACTCTTTTTCGAACGCAAATCTTTTCAATGTTGCCAAATTAATTTAAGCATCTATCTATTATTTGAAGTTTTGCTTGCGACGGTTCTTCGTAGGCGTTGCAGGCGGCGAGGTAGTTTTTCAGTTCGGTGAAGTCGGTGCCATATAGATTGTCGCTGAACTGATGGAGTTTGGTCATTACGTTGATATAGGCCAGCGGGTCGTTATGGCGGGTAAGTTTGCGCAAAGCCAGAATATAATCCTCGCGGAACACGGTAGGCACGATTATCCTTGACTGGTCGGCACGGACAAACTCGGCATTCATCATCACGCGGGCGATGCGACCGTTGCCGTCGTTGAACGGATGCACCTCGCTAATCATGAACATCATGAATATGGCACGAGCAAAAGGATCTGTCAGAGCCGAATAATATTTGAAGCCCTGCGAGAGTGTGCCTTTCACAAGCTGATGATCCACAAACTCGGTCTGACCGGCACGGTTGTTCTTCATTTTGAAAACACCGGGATTCATGTGCGGTCGCCCTTCCAGCAAAATGGTATGGCGATGGCTAAGGATTGCGAAAAGTTCTTCGGGAGATGTCGGGACGCGCATCATCTCAGCACGGTTAGAGAGCACCTTGAATGTGCCAAGAATATCGTGTGAGTCCTCATTTCGCATCGGCATCGGAATACCGGAATCAACGATTTCCTTTGCTTCTTCAATATCAAACTCCGTTCCTTCTATATAGTTGGAAAAATAACTCTCAAAGAATGAAAACAGTTGGAAAGAGTCCTCATCTGTATTGCGGTTGTTTCGTATGACGAAATAACGGTCTTTAATCGTGTCAAACAAAACCTCAAACAACTCTACGCGCTTCGCATCAAACGGATTGCCGGCTGCACGAGCTTTTGCAGAATCGGTTGACAATACTTTGGCATCATGGGTTGACAGCAAAGCTGATATGATGTTGTTGATTTTGGAAAACTCATCGGCCATACCTAATTCATTGGCAACTTCTCGCAACTCATCGCGGTACTGATTCATCCGTTCTTCGCCTCCTGTCAAAAGCAGCTGTTCAAGTTTATTTTCAATCACTTCTGCTGGTAACACCCTTGATTCGCCTCCGGATTTTCGAGACAACTGCATATTCTCAAGCATATAACGGTGTTCACCCGATATGTGCATACCCATAAATGGAATGTCATGCTTTGTCGCTTTCGGACCTTTGACAAAATTGAGTTTGATGCCCGGCAGATCGGTGACACGCCGAGTCGTGGAGTTTGTCAAGAAGAAATCGCCGGTAGATGTCGGGCGCATCTCCTTTGCGCTACGATGACTGATCAATGCGTTCGGATAACGATACGCCAAAATATCAATAAGGTTGCGTCGTACTATATTTTCAGGGCTGTCAATCAAGTTGGTGGTGTATATACGGGGAGCCAACTTGCGCAACTCTCCGTCTTTCTCCTTTTTAGAAAGCACACGAGAAACATTCGGGTCTGACGAACCGAATATAATCTCTTTCTGGGTGTCAACTTTAACTGCCATACAAAAAATCACGATTAAGAGAATACAAAGGTACAAATTTCTGCGATTATAACCGTGCATTTTACAAAAAACTGCGATTACGAAGGCTTAAAATTTGCAATTATCTCGATTTTTATTCAATAAAAACGCTGTATTGAATAAAATCGGACATTTTTTATTCATTATAGTTCAAAATAATCTGCATTGTTTCCCGTATTCCTCGCTGGGAGGCGTAACATAGCATCTACGGTTAGCTTAATTTCGGCAATAAACCAAGTTTATTGCCGAAATTAAGTATTGGGATGTGGAGATGAACAAAGGAAGGGAATGACATTTCGTCTTGTAGGTGATACAAAAATTTGGGGGGTAAAACTGTGGCTAGATACAAATTTTTGCGATTATGATGGCGTTTTTTTACAAAAACTGAATTTAGACTCGATTTCTAACTTCGGAAACGGATGCTTATTTATTGCAGTAGATTTACAGTCGCAAGATTGAATATCGGCATAAAAAATCATGAACTAATTTACTGTTTCTACGGGTATATGTGAATATCCCTTTTTGCTTAAAATTATTTCAACTTTTTCTTTCTGTGACGCATCTTTAATCCAGATTCGCTTAAGCACAGAAATAGGCATGAAAATTTCTCGATAAGACTTCCCATTATCCATTCTTTGTTTTTCAGCAGCGACAAAGTTTTGGACTTTATCAATCAGTGATTGGAATTGATTAGGGCAGGTTATGCCATTAAAGAGAGTATTGTATTCTTTTTTCGGAGACGATATGATTATTCGTGTTTCCTCTTCGTTCATAAAATCATCTCTTTTGAATCGAGGTGCGATGAAGGCTAACAAATACAGTGCTATAAATTTAACAAATACAGTGGGATTATCCTTTAGCAGCAATAGTGCAAGATCAGGATTCCCAAACACCATCCGTGTCGCCATGTCATAATATTGATCATTAACGATTTTATATATTTCATCGAAAGTGGCATAGCTATCATAGATACAAGATTCAATTGAATAGAGTGATGCTTCATAGAATCCTGATGGATTTATAAAATCAAGTTCAAGGACAACCCCATGTCCATTATCAGCATAATTATTCCACATATATTCATTGTCTTTACGAGCTGAAATGGAGATGACATATGGCACAGGCAGACCTAACGATTTTTCGATTTCTTTAGGATTGAACAATTGTGACACTTGTCTTTCCCTTGGAAGTCCAGAACGTTTTTCAAAGGCTTCAAGAACCGATCTAAGTTTTTCTATCCCATGTATATATTCAGTCTTATCTACGAAACAATCATAACGTGTAGCCCAAAAGCAGATTTCCTTATCCTTAATTGGGGCGTTTTGAAGTATGCTTGAAAATGCGCTTGATGAAGTGTAATGATAGTAACGCATATTTAGTATTGTTAAAATTTGACACAAAAGGTAAATCCATATTCTGCAACATCTTCCAATAGTATATCAGATGATTGAAATGTTTAAAGTATTTGGGCAATTTGGCGAATTCAAATACCGATTTACCACAATGGAATATCAAGGCACAAGGCGACCGTTTTTCAGTTCCGATTGAAGCAAACCATAGACGTATGCCGGACTTTCAATGTATAGTCCAGTCTCGAAATCCTCCAGTTTGGAAAAGGTCTCCGAGTTGTGGAAAACAGAGATTGCCTCAGGTAAATCCATACCGTCACGCTCCACAAGGTAGCGGACTACATCGGCCGAAATGCCCTCAAATAAATAACGTGTGTTGTTCTCGTTCATATCTTTTTCAGCATATTTATCGCTGCCTCCGTGTGAAAGAAATACTGTGATGTCACCTCTGAAAAAGTCAGTTCTTTTATGAGTTGCTGTTCACTGATGAAATTTTCTGTGAACATACGCAGCAATCGGGCAATCGTGTCATCGGCAACCGGCCCGATCACTATGTCGTAATCGTGACTTGGTTGCTCTACATTTATATCGCGGTTTGCCATTACAAAACGCGCCCACTCCTCATCCGGAGAATTAAAAACCTTTATCTTCAAGCCCTGTTTTACGGCAGAATCCATATCAAATTCAAAACTCGTCAGTATTGGTTCTCCCCTAAACATTTTCGCCGTTCTCGCTGCCATTCTTTCTGCCTGACGGCGAATGTCGGTCAGATAGAAACCTTTCCCGAAATCCTTGTACGGACGGCATTTCACAAGGTCAATATTCTCAATCGCTACATTTGATCCATGATACAGTATCATCTTATCATCCCTCCGTTATTTTGGCAGACAACCGTAAGGTCATCTACACAGTCATTGAATGACAGGGTGTGTTCCACATCATAAAATTCAGTCAGGAAATCTATTCCATTGAAACGGTTAAGATAATTGCTCGCCTCACGGATTGTAAGACTATGCCTTTTGGCGAACTCAATAATTGCAGTCATCACATAATCAATAATATTTTTATCCGCTTTCTTTATCGGTTTCAATTCCACCATAGGCTTGACTTCAAGAGCTTCAGCGATGCGGTTTATTGTGTTGAAATTGACACACAGGCCATTTTCAACTTTTGATACCATCGCCTTTTGCACACCAATCATCGCTCCGACCTCATCTTGGGTCAGACCTTTGTTTTTCCGTTGGAGGTGAAGTAGTTCTCCTATCTTTTTCAGGTTGGTATTCATACTGCAAATTTACAAATAGTTTCCTATATAAGAAACTATTTTGAGGAATATAAAGTTCAGAGAGGCATGATTTATCGGTTTGGAGTTTAATATCAGTGCTAAAAGCGATTTATTGCCGGAATTAAGTATAGAATTGCACTGCGGAAACGGATAGAGGCGTGGCGGCTCACGGTGTCTGCGTCGGTTGTGCCGTCAGATGGTGACGGTGATCCGGTGGGTCACTGACACCATCCGACCGCACCCCGACTACGGGAGAAGGCTACACACCGATTTGCCTCAACGCCTTGTGAGGATGCGCCGAGGTCGTCGCTTCCCTCGCAAGACTCAAATCGGCCAATCCGTGTGCTTGACGCCTTCTCCTTATAAGGTAATCGCTTCAGCGCTTGCGAAGCAAGAATTTGAGCCGTCACACCACAATCCGTTTGTCAGGCCCACGGGAGCAAGAATGCGGTTGCCTCCGATCATTCCGCACGCTACATGTACGGCGACACCCGCATACTCGCTCTTTCCGGGGATTGCATGGCCGTTTCTTGCAGAAATTGCGTCATAGGAAAGTGCCGACAGGGACAAAGCCCTGTGTTGCCGGTTGCACTTCGATTTCTTTCACCGATTTACATTTTCAGTATGTATGCCGTTCAGTGTCACCACTGCGGGGCTACGCCAGCTCTATGTTTCATGCTGAGTCTAATCACCGTTCAAAGTTTATTCGCTCGGAATTGATGAACACGACGGGACGGGGTGTTCTCTGGCATTCGCGCAAAAAAATCTCCAGACCTCGCTTCCCTGCGGTCGCTCACCTCGTATTTTTTTGAGCGAGTGCCGAACACCCCTTTGCTCCCGTCGTGCCGCAGGGTCAACGAGCGAACAAACTTCAAACAGCGATTATACGCATTAAAAAAATATCGCCTTATGACACTGAACGACAGACATATTAAAAATACGAGCTTCACACCTTCTCCAGCTCATACCGCATTAAAAAAGGCGGCTAAGGTGGTGGGGATAGCGATAGCAACGATTGTCGGGATTATCCTCTGGGCGATACTCAAACCGATATTCCGAGGTGTGGGGTGGCTAATATCTATCCTCACAGCAGTAGGAATAATCTATTGGATATTAACCCTATAAAACAAAGACGACTATGGCAACGAAAGAAAACAAAGGCACACGAGCCTTCAACGACACTATCAAGGCTTATCTTGAAGAACGAGCCGATAATGACGCACTATTTGCCGTCAAATTTGCAAACCCCTCAAAGTCAGTGGAGGATTGCGTTACCTTCATCATCAACCAAGTGCAGAAAAGCGGTTGCAACGGGTTTGAGGATGCGGAGATTTACGGAATGGCAATCCATTACTATGAAGAAAGCGAGATAGAGGTAGGCGCACTCCCCAACTGCCAAGTGGTGGTGAACCATACGGTTGAACTCACCGAGGAAGAAAGGGAACAGGCACGGCAAGACGCCATCAACAGACTCCGTGACGAGGAAATGGCGAAAATGCGCAGACCTATCCAACCGAGGAAAACCGCTGAAAAGAAAGCAACCAATGTTCAACCCAGTCTATTTGACGTCTAACATATTACGGCTATGAAACCCAAGACAATTATGCAAAAGAAAGTGGCTCAACTTTCAGCCACTATACGCCCACTCACTTCTATGCAGACAAAATGGGCTTATACCCACTGCATTGAGCATTTCGCCTGCCGAGCCAAGAGCGGAACATTGACCTGCGGTGACTGCGGACACCAATGGAAAAGCGGGAACGGCAGTCTATGCGATGCCGTAGCAGGTTGCAGATGCCCCAACTGCGGTGCGGAACTCAAAGTGAATGACACTCGCAAACGTACCTATAAGGAAACACGCTATTTCAGCGTGATAACCACCTGCGGAGGTTTTCAGGTTATCCGTGTGGCTCAAATCCGATATATCAGCAAGAAGGGTGAACCGATGAAATCCTACTGTGACGAGGTTGTGCAAAGGTGGATTTCGCCAGACGGCAAAGTGACCACTATGGCGTTACTCCGTGCGTGTGCCTTCTTCTACTGTGACCTTTGGGCATTGGAGAGCGATATGGAGATAAGGGGTTATAACAACCTTTACAACAATGTGGTGATATGGAGTGACGTGTATCCGAGAATGAACATCATACCGCAACTCAAACGCAACGGATTTAAGGGCGATTTCTACGGCATATCACCCGTAACCTTTTTCAAAAGGCTGTTGTCCGACCATCGTATGGAAACACTGATGAAAGGTGGAGAGATTGAGGTAATGAAATACTTTATGCTCAATCCACTTGATGCGGATAACTTTTGGGCATCATACCTAATCGCCAAACGCCACCATTACCAAATAAACAATATATCAATGTGGTGTGACTATCTCCGTATGCTGATGAATTTAGGGCAAGACATACGCAACCCTAAGAATATCTGCCCCGAAGATTTCATAGAGGCACACGACAAGGCGAACCGAAGGATTGAAGCCAAACACCGAAAGGAACGTGTCGAAGCGGAAAGACGCAGAGAGATAGAAAGGCGTGAGCGTGAACAGCGGAAATTGCTCCAAGAACAACAGCGTGAGGAGGATTTCAAGGCTCTAAAATCCAAATTCTTCGGACTGATAATCACCGACAACGAAATATCGGTAAAGGTGCTTGAAAGCATAGAGGAATACTACGAGGAAGGCAACGTGCAGAATATATGCGTTTTCGGCTCCGAATACTACAAAAAAGCCGACACCCTCGTACTCTCGGCAAGGATTGACGGAAAGATAATTGAAACCGTTGAGGTTGACTTGCGAACCCTCAAAGTGGTGCAATGCCACGGCAGGAACAACGAGGACACCGAGTATCACAAACGCATAATCGACCTTGTGAACTCCAACGCCCGACTAATCAAAGAGAGAATGACAGCCTAAATGTTTAATCCGACCTGCGTCAGCAATGGCGCAGGTCACAAAATCCAAAGATTATGAACGTGACATTTGAACATACGACAGTTATCTACGATAACGACATCGCCGATGTGCTGATAGGATTGGTGAACCATATTCTATTTGCAGACAGCGAAGAAAGCCTAAGACGGATAATAGCCGACTATGCCGAGAAATCAGACCTTGACAAATACTTTGTCTATGGCTATGGCAATCACCATTTCTGGGCAAAGCAACGCAAAATCACCGACCCCGAAAAGGTATTCAATTACCGCATACTGATTGTAAAATTCTAAAACATACTGATATGGCAACCAAAATGACCGCCAACGGAGTAAGCACAACCACTACTCCCGGCACCGAGCAATACGAGATATTCTATAATGCCCGCCGATCCCGAAGGAAGCATTATATGTACGACTACCGCCACTCTGACGGGGATTTATTCTCCTGCGTGGCTCCCACTCTCAAAGAGTGCAGACAACGCCGTGATGAATGGCTAAACAAGAAAATCGACTCAAAATAAAATCGTTATGGACAATCAAGTAGCAAAAATCATACTCCAACAAATCGGAGGAAGCCGTTTCCTTACAATGACAGGAAGCCGCGACCTAATCAACCTCGGCAACGGACTCCGTATGAGCCTTAGCCGTAACAAGACATCGGCTAACCGGCTTGAAATCATCTATGACGGGGGCGCAGACCTATACAACCTGCGTTTCTACCGTCAAAGTTTCAGCAAAAAGACCTTTGAGGTCAAGACAAAGGACATAAAGACATACGAAGGCGTCTATTGCGATATGCTGGAGGACATCTTCACCGATGTGACGGGATTATACACCCGATTTTAACCGAACATTTGCCAAGTCGTAATATAGAGAAGGTGGGCGACCTCGTGATGAAGTTGCCCACCTTGATTTTGCCAAAAATTTCGGCCGCCATGGGCGGCAATTAAACGACTAATCCTTATGGGCATTTCTATTGCTTTGAACGGACTAACTCTTCCAAAAATTTTGTCAAAGCCTCTCCTGGATCATCTATATCTGAAGTAATGGTTTCAATACCCCACTGCTTCAAAACAGCCTCTTGAATCGGATTTGGCTTAGGCATAAAAATAAACGACTGCGGCTTTTGGAAATTCCCACCATATCTTTTCCATAAATTTGTTAACTTGTAGAAAAGATAACGAGTATTAATATCGTTTAAGCTATATCCAATAAACAAGACAGTTCGTCCCAAACTATCTGCTCTTAACTTAATATCTAAAGGGGTATTAAAATCTAATCTCTCATAATAACTTGTCTCTCCCAAAACTATGGAATTATCATCCGAGAAATCGCCATGAAATTTTACAATCTCACGGCGTGATTGAATCCCATTAGCGATGTCATTGACATTGATTATTTTATTATATGCAACATTGTAATAGTCACAGGCCTTTTCCAACCAATTATCATAATTGGTAGTATAAATTAGAGAAAAGTTACCCTTAGCTATCAATTCGTGTATTTTGGAATCTTCAATTTTTTGATTTCCAGAATGCCATTCTCGATCCATCCAACTTCTAAGATGTCCTATTCCGCCTTTTTGAATACTATAATATTCTGCAAGAGCAAGAAAGTCTCCGTAGGATTTAAATACGGCTGGATCATAATCTAATGTTTCTGCAATGAAATCTATTAATTTAGACCACGTTGGAAGTCCTAAATTTGAAGATACGCCAGCACCAACAAATAGCAATATCTTTCCTTGCAAATATGCGTTTAATAATTCTTGATTCATTGTAGTATTATTTTTTTCAATTCTTCAAGAGCTAATTTTCTCATAGAAATCATGTTTTTTTCTTCTCCCAATTCACTAAAAGTTTTGTCTTTCCCCTTCGGTATAAAGACACAGTCCCATTGAAAATCCCTGTTTCCCCGTGGCTCTTTTGTTATTATCCCAGATATTTGTCCTTGACAAATATGAATTTTTCTACCATCACAATAAGCAATTTTAGTTATTGCAATAGCTTCTGGATTATCAAGATTCCCAATAATTTTAGCGAATAAGTCTGCTTGGAGAGAATCCCAAAAAATTTGGGTAAGACCACCCGGAAAATTATTTAGTGCTGGTATATATAGCCCTGTATGCTCAACAAATAATGGTCGACCTACTTTTGAAAATGCTTTTAATAATTTATCTTTTACTAGATTTTCTACATCTAATGTTTGGATTTCCTCTATTTTGAATTTATAAGGACGTATATGTATCCCAGAATTCTCAAAAATAGCTTTTGCTTCCGCAATTTTAAATGGGTTGCTACTTACAAAACCAATTTCCATAATCACAGTTTTTTTAATGAATCTTTTAATTGATTATTATACATTTTTTGCAGTTGATTATAACTACCACCATCTTCAATGAATCTTATATAATCATCGGACAAGCCTTTTTGATGGATACATGGGTTGTCCGAGCAAATAACAAATGGAACTTCATAATTTTGAAAAACAATAAATGGAGGTGTTCCACTAAATGCGCTTATAAGGTAATTGCTTGTCGGGCAAACTTCAACACATATTTGACTATTTGATAATAACTCCATCAGGCTTATGTTATTTATAGCGGCACAACCATGCCCAATACGATCTGCATCATAGAGGTTTATTGCATCATATATTGAATCGATATTACCAGTTTCACCCGCGTGTATGGTTACTTTAAGCCCATACTCATATTTAGCCTTTTTAAATAAATCAGCAAGGCCTTCAGGGACAGGATAATCTTCATTTCCTGCCAAATCTAATGCAACGATACGTTTGGACCTTCCTATATTATCATATGCATATAAAATTCTTTTTAGGTCTATCAAAGCATTATCTGAACGTTGAATAGTGATTATTAGACTAAACTCAACTAAATATAGTCGTGAACAGTTTTCTAAAATTTCTATAACGATTTCTAGCGTATCTTCTACACTTCTTTTAAATAGATTTGCTAAATACAAGATTGAACTTCTTAATTCAACATATCTAATATTCTCGAATGAAAGATATTGAAAAGCAGAAGATACTAATCTTTTGAAATTATAAATTTTCTGAGGAATTAAATGTAATATGTTCCAAGGCTTTAGATACTCTAATAGATTATCAACTCTTTGAAGAATTACGCAATCAGTGGAGGCATTAAAATTTGGTGGCAGAATAATTCCTTCCTCATATAATATATTGTAATATCCAGTATGCAAGAAGGGAGTGGGAGTTTTTATAGTTCGTTTGCTCCCTACAATACATTCATTTCATCATTTTTCAATAATTTGCTGTGATTGGGGTATTATATATTTTACTGGATTCTTTGCAGATTTTTATTCATAGTTTAGTTAGAATCCGGTTATGATGCATACTTGTGGTGGACTTGTTACTCCAGGTAACAAAATCGTAACAAATATACGACATTTATATGACATTGCAATGACAGGCTGGAATCAGCATGTTATATGCAACTGTCTGTAATGCAGGGGTTAGCATGTCATGGGCTGTCGGCGGACTGTCGCTGTACGGCGGCTAAAATTCCGAGCTGAAATGGAAGCGGATGTCGGAGAAGTCTTGCTGTGCCATGGTGAGGACGTAGCCGCTGTCGGCGAGAAATACGTCGCGTCCTTCGCGATCGATTGCCATGAACTGATGTTTGCGTTTTTTGAATGACTCGAGCTGCTCTTTGTTGTCGCTCTCTATCCAGCAGGCTTTGGTCAGCGAGATTGGCTCCCATCGGCATTGTGCACCGTATTCATGCAGGAGACGGTACTGGATGACCTCAAACTGTAGCTGACCTACGGTGCCGATGATCTTGCGTCCATTGAATTGGTTGATAAAGAGCTGTGCCACACCTTCATCCATGAGTTGCTTGATGCCTTTTTCAAGCTGCTTGGACTTCATGGGATCGGTGTTTTCGATGTATTTGAACATCTCAGGCGAGAATGAGGGAAGCCCCTTGAAATGAAGCTGTTCGCCTGAGGTAAGTGTGTCTCCTATCTTGAAGTTGCCTGTGTCGGGAATACCGACTATATCACCAGGATACGCCTCATCGACTATGCTCTTTTTCTGAGCCATGAAGGCTGTCGGTGCGGCAAACTTCATGTTTTTGCCTGAGCGGACATGGAGATACGGGGCATTGCGCTCAAATTTGCCGGAGCAGACTTTGACGAATGCTATGCAACTGCGATGGCTCGGATCCATATTGGCATGTATCTTGAACACGAATCCTGAAAATTTTTCTTCTTCGGGAAGTATCTCGCGTTCTTCTGCCTTGACCGGCTTGGGTGCTGGGGCTATCTTAACAAAGCAGTCAAGGAGCTCCTTGACACCAAAGGTATTGAGTGCCGAGCCGAAAAATACAGGAGCGACTTTGCCTTGAAGATACTCATGCTCGTCAAATTCGGGATACACGCCATCTATCAACTCTATGTCATCACGCAATTTGGCAGCATCGGTCTCCCCTACCGCGTCATCTATGCGCTTGTCATCAATGGACTCAATCTCAACGCGCTCGCTGACACGTTGTTTGTCGGGGGTGAAAAGGTCAAGCGAATGCTCAAAGATGTTGTAAACGCCCTTGAATTTGGCACCAATATTGATAGGCCAGCTCAAGGGACGCACTGATATTTTCAGTTCTTTCTCCAGCTCGTCAAGGATGTCAAACGGGTCTCTGCCTTCACGGTCAAGCTTGTTGACGAAAATAATCACGGGGGTATTGCGCATACGGCACACCTCCATCAGCTTGCGAGTCTGCTGCTCCACGCCTTTAGCCACATCGACCACTATGATGACGCTGTCAACAGCGGTCAGTGTGCGATAGGTATCTTCGGCAAAGTCCTGGTGACCCGGAGTGTCAAGGATGTTGATCTTATAATCGCCATAGTTGAAGCCCATGACAGAGGTAGCCACGGAGATGCCACGCTGTTTCTCTATCTCCATCCAGTCACTGGTGGCGGTCTTCTTGATCTTATTTGATTTTACTGCACCTGCTATATGTATAGCGCCACCGAAAAGCAGAAGCTTCTCGGTGAGCGTTGTTTTTCCCGCATCAGGATGCGAGATGATGGCAAATGTGCGTCGGCGTGAGATTTCGTCTGTGAGCTGTGACACTTAAATCTATATAGGATTAGCTTGATATTTTTATGCTGACAATCACTTTGACTCCATCGCGTCAAGAGTCTTTATACACTCTACGAGGCTTTCCTCCCAGTGGGGTATGGTGATGCCGAATGTCTTCTTGATCTTTGACTTGTCAAGGATAGAGTATGCCGGACGGGTGGCAGGTGTGGGATAATCAGCGGTAGTGATAGGCTTCACGTTGCATCCGGTGATGCCGCTTATGCGGTGGATGGCTTTAGTGAAATCATACCATGAGGCAGCGCCTTCGTCAGTGAAGTGGTAGATGCCGGGCATCCACTGAGGAGCGGTCAAAATAGCATATATGGCTTCGGCGAGATCACGAGCCGCTGTCGGTGTGCCGACCTGATCTGCCACAACGCCCAGCTCAGCGCGTTCACGTCCGAGACGGCGCATCGTCTTCACAAAGTTGTTGCCATAAGGTGAATAAAGCCATGCAGTGCGCACTATTACGCTCTCAGGCAGCAGTGCCAGCAGCGTAGCTTCGCCCTGACGCTTGGTGACACCATAGTGGCTTACAGGATGCACCGCATCTGACTCCTTGTAGGGGCTGTGACCTGTGCCGTCAAACACATAGTCGGTTGACGTGTGTATCACCTTCGCACCCTGCTCATAGGCTGCATCGGCAAGGTTTTTAACTGCATCTACGTTTATACGTGAGCACAGACCCTGATCGCTCTCAGCCTTGTCGACAGCAGTATATGCAGCACAGTTGACGATATGTGTGATATCGTTTGCTGCGACAAACGATTTGACCGCGTCTGCATCAGTGAGGTCAAGCTCGGCTACATCAGTGTAAATGGTCTTGCCGGGCATTTTTTCTTCAAGGACATTGCGCATCTCGGTGCCGAGCTGTCCGTTGCAACCTGTAATGAGGATTTTCATTGTGAGAAGATTATATGTTTGTTTCTGTTTATATGACTGCAAAGGTAACAAAAAACGCCAAATGAGGCAAACTATTATGCAGATTGCCCCATTTGTGCGTAAAGCGTCCTGATGCCGAAGAGGGTCACTTCATGTTTTCTCTAAAGAATCGTTCCATGGCATCAAAGGGGATTATGTCCATCTGGTCATAGAGGTCGGTATGGCTCGCGCCGGGTATGACCATGAAGAGCTTGTTGTTCTCTTTGCCGGGGATGACTGACAGCTTCTTATAGGTGTCGCTGCCGAAATAATAAGAGTGGGCTTTCTCGCCGTGGATAATCATGACGGCATTTTCGATTTCACCGGCACGGCTCATCAACGGGAAATTGATCCAGGGAATATTGGAAGTCACATTGCGGCCGCCGTTGGAGTTGAGCGAGCGCGGATGGTAGCCACGCACCGTCTTGTAGTAGTCATGGTAATCGCGCAGGAACTTCGGAGCATCCTCGGGCAACACATCGGGTACTCCCCCTTCGGTCTTTGGCGTGCCGTTGCGATAATCTTCGGTACGCTGTGCTGCCAGCGATTCGCGCAAGGCATCGCGGGCTGCCGGGGTATCGCCGGCATCGAAGTAGCCGTTGGCTGTCACACGGCTCATGTCATACATGGTAGATGCGACGGTGGCTTTGATGCGCGGATCGGCAGCGGCTGCGTTGACAGCCAGTCCGCCCCAGCCGCAGATGCCGCAGATGCCCACACGCTCAGGGTCGATATCGGGATGGGTCACGAGAAAGTCTACCACAGCGCTGAAATCCTCGGTGTTGATGTCGGGCGATGTCATATAGCGCGGTGTGCCTCCGCTCTCACCCGTAAACGACGGATCAAATGCGATGGTGAGAAATCCATGGCGTGCCATCTCCTGTGCATACAGCCCGGAAGCCTGCTCTTTGACCGCGCCGAAAGGACCGCACACTGCTATGGCTGCCATGGGGGCTTTGGCATCTTTAGGCTTGTACATATCGGCAGCAAGGGTGATGCCGTAACGGTTGACAAAAGTCACCTTGCTGTGATCCACATCCTCGCTTTTAGGGAAAGTCTTGTCCCACTCCGAAGTTAATGAAAGTTTTTCCATAATATTTCTATTTTCGTCCGAATTGTTTCCAGCTGCCTGAAGTGACATCATACCTACGGTCACAGACATGAACGCAGCCATCCATATATATCTTTTATACATAAATCCACGGGGCTTAATCATCGGATGCTGCGTCCAATACTATAGGCTTCGGTCAGCGCAGGATGCCCCTTTGCATCCCCTGGAGCATTGACACCTCCTGCAAACACGCTTCCGGCAAGCCGGGCTTTCTCAAAACAGTCAATCCATCCAGTCAGTCCTGTGATGGCTCTCTCAGGCGTGGATGCCTCGTCTTCAGCAGCACTTGTCAGCATGTAGATATCACGGAAACGGTAGTCCGACGGATAGAGAGGATTGGCTCGGTCAAGCAGTGTCTTCATCTGACCGCTCATCTCATAGTAATATATAGGTGTGGCAAATGCTATCACATCGGCATCGTGCATCTTAGTCACCATCTCCACTGCATCATCATTGATGATACATGTCTGTGTGCGCTGACACGCAAGGCATCCTCGACAAAAATGTATAGTCCTACCTCTAAGTGTTATTTTCTCTACTTGATGCCCGGCATTGGATGCACCCTGTGCAAACGCATCTGCAAGAGCCTCCGAATTGCTGTCAAGCCTGAGGCTTGTAGAAATAACCAATATCTTCTTCATTGTAATAATGTATTTTTGCTCTACAAAATTACATTATATACTCCGTTTCAGTATTGCTCTGAGGCTCAAATATATTTGCTGAAAAGTCCTGGCTGTCAACTTCTGACCGCTGATGGTGCCACCCCGAAATGTTTCTTGAATGCCGTGGAGAAATGAGAAGGATTCCTGAATCCTACTTCTGCATAGATATCCGTCAATTTCCTGTCACCCTCCTTGATAAGCTCATAGGCTTTCTCAAGCCTTTTTCGTATTAGCCACTTTTCAGGTGTCAGATCGCTTATCTTCTTGAAATCGCGCTTAAATGTGGCAAGACTGCGCCCAGTGTAGTGTGCGATATCTTCGATGCTCAATTCACACATATAATTCTCCTCCATGAATCCGAGTATGTCAATCTTCCAAGGCTCGTTGAAATCAAACATCGTCGGTGCAAACCGCTCGTCTATCGCTAGCAACGTCATCAATCCCTCCTGTAATTTCAGCTCCATGAAATTGTCACGCGGCTTGACATCAGGATTCATATACGGCTCCATGGAAGCAAAAAAGCTGGCAAGTTCTACGGTTTTAGGCAATATAAGCACTCTGCTGTCAAGTTTTTGATGCTTAAGGTGGCTTCTATTTATAGATAGTCGTGAATACATGCTTTTGAGGAAACTGCGAGTAAACATAAGAAATATACCGCAATATCGCTCACCATTGTAAGTCTTCTTATACATGGTGATATGATGGTCGCGCGGTATGAAAACGCACTCCCCTTTCCTCACATGGATTTTCTCCCTCCCATCGTCAAGTATCATCTCTCCCGAATAAACATAATTGAGCGCATACTCCCGTGAGCGGTGTATACATCCGCTCAAGTCATCATAGAAGAAGCTGTAAAACACATTATTATAATTGAATATAAGCTTCATCGGCTCGTCTGTCCTATGTTTATCCATATCGTTTGAAAACTAATTTCGTACCAATACGGCAAAGATAAGCATCACAATCCATAAAATCATTTCTCACAGGCTCATCCTGATCAGAAAATCAATATTTTTTCGCAAATACTTGTTTCACATTGTGAAAATACATATATTTGCGGATGCCGACCGTCATGCAGCGCCCCGGTCGTGGGCGTGTGGGCGGGAAGCGGACATTTTTTGAAAAGGCGTTTATCTGAACGTTTTATTTCTTGGTTCCTGGAACTTCGCAACTTCTCAATCGTAATCAAGAATGAAACAACGATAGAACGTCCATGGATATGTAAACAACTGCTTGCAGCGATCGGGATGATTCTGCATTATTGATTTACATATATGCGTGGGCTTCTGCGTTGTTCATTCAATTACGATGGGCAATGCGAAGGCCTCAGGAACTGGATGAACAACAGGATACAGTTCCCCACGCTTTTCTATTTCTTACCAGTCACATCTAACACACAGCCACAGAGGGGAGCGGCGGCTGACATCATCAACCAATCTATCAAAATCTTACAGACATGAAAAAGAAAATTGCCATCGCCCTCCTCGGCTGCATGACAGCCTTAGGCGCAATCACCATCATCCCCACTCCCGAAGCCAACGCATGCACTAGTTGCAATACGAAAAATGCCAGCAGAAAATGTGGCGAGTGTAGTTCGTCAAAACTGTTCCCCCATTACATCGGAACTAACAAAAACGGCAAAGCTCGTTACAAGTGGATCTGCGACGACTGTGGCCACTCATTTATCACCGATATAAACAACACCATCATCACTGCCAACGAAGTCATCACCCAATAATTATGGGTTACGGTTCACATTCCCACACATAAATGTAATATTTACTGACAACTTGTAGGGACATGCCGTGGCATGTCCGCGTGTCACACATGTGAACATGCCATCACCCAATGCGGACATGCCATGGCATGTCCCTACAAACACAGTTCTATGTTTATGACTAAACGCTATCTTAAACGAACAATACTGTCAGGACTTGTCGCAATAGCGACAATGCTTCTACCATGTATCTCCACAGCACAAACGAATCTTTCACGCAGTGGTGCCGCTCATCTGAGAGCTGCCGAGACCTTAAAAACGATGGCGAGCACTAAGGATGACAAGTTGCAGGTGGCTGAGGAATATGAGAAAATCACCGAGAGTGACCCGAAGTATGCGGAAGCATATTTAGAGGCAGCCCGCATTTATTCTGCTCTGACACCCGAACTTGGCACATCAGCGTATCAAAAGGCAAAAAATCTTTTTGAGGATTACGCAAGCTTGCGACCAAATGCAGCCTCCGAAATAGATGCCGACCTGATAGTGTTAGAGGTCATGCTAAAGAAACACGCCAATGGTCCCACTAAACTTGACGGCACGTGGGGCGAATGGAGCAATGGTTCTTTCTACCCATGGGTAAAAATACGTCATAACGGTAACGGATACGATGTGGAATTTGTCGGTAAAGTTGGGACATCTATCACAAAGGATTTTCAGGTCAATGTCAATGGGTCTTCATGTTCTATCATCGTAAAAACATTCTATGATAACAGACCAGACCTCAGGAAGAAAGGCTGGAGCTACTATTATGATGACTGCGACGGAAATGCAGACCCTGGATTTCCACATTCGGGAGAATACCGCTATAACGAATCTTTAACTACATGGTACTTTAACATCGATCTATCCAATACACCTTTGGAAATGAAATGCGAGAAAATACATACCGATTACTATCTGAATGGGAGCAATACCTATTCCGACACAGATAGAAATCGAGTCAATATCTTCAATAAAAAGCTTATAAAAAGATGAAACACATAATTATAGCAATACTTGGTCTCTTAATATATTTTATGCCTGTTACGTTGCACGCTGACAGCAATGTAGAATATGATCCATCAATGGAAGAATATATTGGCACATGGAACTGTACGACCTCAAACATAGACGGTCAATGGATTCCACGAAAAATTGAAATCAAGAAGAAAGGTGATAAGCTTGATTGGACTTTCTTTGTCAACACTGGGAAGGTTCCTAAAAGCTATTATGATGGTCCATATTCGCAGTCATGGGATGGACACTTTTATTTTGCCGCCACTTCAATATACAAGGATCAGAAGCCCGAAAATCAGCATAAAATCAAATATGATTTTAAGACTAAAATGACTTATGATGACAGAGACTACACTAATACCTTATATATTCTCGTGACGTTTTGTTACTACAACGAATGGGGCGAAATAGCCTACGATGATTTCTATGTACGCTATGAAAAAGAATATGAATACGAGGGTGAGTAGCGCAATGCTCACCAAAGCTCTACTCAGAGACCGAAATAGAGATGTTTAAGAGAAAAGTTGAAAAAAAGATGAAGCAGATAATTATGACCATACTTGGACTGCTCATAGTCAGTTCTCCTATCGCTATCCTCGCAGAAAACAAAGTAGAATATTCCCCCGAAATGGAGGACTATATCGGAATATGGACATGTGAGACACCTCATGTGGAGGGACAATGGGTACCCCTCAGAATTGAGATAAAGAAAAAGGGTAAAAATCTCAAATGGACTTTCTATCGCAACAGCGGCAAAGCCCCGGATGACTTCTATATCGGTCCTGTATGGTGTGATGGAGGTTTTGAATTTTCAAACTCCCCCAATTATTACGATATTAGACCGAGTCACCGAAACAAATTCAAATACAGCTTCAGAAGTCGATTGATAGAATACGACTCCTATCAGATGCACCCTAATAAATTATATTTCACTTTGCAAATCTGGTATTATAACGAATTAGGGGAAATTGACTCCCAGGATTTCGATGTGTGTTATTTGAGAGATGACCAGTAACCGCAATTTATAATCACAAATAAATGAATGAGATTTAGTAAAACCATATCTTGTCAATAATCACTATATCACATAATTTATGGTTATGCACAACCTTAAGCAAGCAATACTGACAGGACTTGTCGTAATAGCGTCAATGCTGTTACCATGCGTCTCCATAGCGCAGACCCTATCGCCAGAGGAGACCGCGTTCCTTAAGTCGCTCAACGGCAAGTGGAATCAGGATAGCGAAGCATCTGAGAAATGGGGCGTTGCTCTCTACGACATAACATTGCGTTATGTCAATGGCATTGTCAAAGTCAGTTACCCGGCGAAGATATTAATAAGCAATAAAAAACGCACCATCTTGGCTACCGAGGTTACTGACGGCATATATGATCAGTCATCTCAAAGTGTCCGTATCTCTTACAAACACCATATACTGGATACAGATGAGGAAGAAGAGAGATATCGCTACATGGATTATAAAGTCTCCCTTTCAATCCCGCTGCAATCCGACGTGGATGATACGTTATTAGTCTACTGTAGCGACATATATCCTTCTGGAGACCAATACTCCAAAGAAGTAATGTATTACAAACACTAAGCATCAAATATGAAAACGACAAAATTATCCAACCTTACATTATCAGTCATTGTCGTGTTGATGACAAGCCTGACTATTTCAGCCCAAAGACTCAATCATGAAGAGCAAGACTTCATAAACGCACTTAACGGTAAATGGGTTCCAGATGCTAATTCCAAAAATAAATGGGGAAAAAATAACTGGGATTTGGAAATTACAAGTCATACAGACTATATAACTATCACTTTTCCATCAGAGATTAATCTTAAGGACGAAGATTTCAACATAGTAAAGATGGACAGTGTGAAATCATTTTACAATTGTGAAACCTATGGTTTTATAGTATGGTATAAACAAAAGATCCACGAAGATTACAATGGATCCATCTGGAATTACGGACGAGATGTGATCTTGATGATTCAGTTACAACCAGCCGTATATGACAACCGGCTATATATTGATAGACTATTTACAACTCCATCTGGTGAATGGCTAGGACCTAATACATTCCAAACAGAATATAATAAACTATGAACAAAAGTATTTTCTTACTATTAGGATTGGCAGGTTGCCTTGATCTTCATGCCTACAAGCCGATAGGCGGATACTATGAGGCGCGTATAGCTGCAGATGATGCAAAAGCCGACAGTCTGTATAATATCAAGGAGTTTTCAGTTGCCAACAACCTTCTTGAACCGATTGCCTTTCTTGATTATGACGAGAAAAACTATCCGCCGTCGTGGCCAGCTGCATTACATCTTTTCGGCAAGGTACTCCAATATGGATTTGATGACTGCGAACATGGTCGGCAATTGTATGAAATTTGCGTGGAAGAGTTGGATTACGTACCTGCATACTATAATTTAGGTCAATATTGGTGTGGCAACAACTGCTCCATCTACCATGATTGCGCCAAAGGATTTAAATACTGGCTTCAAGGTGCCCGTAAAGGAGATGCCCAGTGCCAGTATGAAGTAGCCTATGTGTATTCGTATGGTCTTGTGCAAGCCGGCATAGAAGATAAGGACTTTGACAAAGGAACGAAATATCTGAAAATGGCATTGAAGCAAAACCACCCTGATACCTACTGGCTTTACGGTTTGTATCTCAGAGAATGCATTGGCGGCATCTGTGCAGAGTATTTCCCTCATTGGCTGGACGCCTGGATTGAGGGCGCAAAACTTGGGAGCTACAAATGTGCAGAGTCAATCCATTATGACCAAAGCGGCGAGCATCAGTTTTGTAAACAATTCGGTATTCACGAATAGCGTTACCAAATTGATCGTAAACATGAAGATGTTGCCTGAACTTCCAATAAATCAAACTGCTAAAACTCTAACGATGAAAAAGATATTATTATTGACACTTTTATTTGTAGCAGGGATTTCCATTTCAGCCCGAGTACGATATACTCCTGAAATGGAGGGATTTCTCGGCACTTGGGAGTATCAGGACGGAGTTAAAAACGACTATAGATATCGCATCTCGGTGAGTGATGGATGGGTTGTTATTCAATATAAATTCACAGACAATTTCAATGGGCCCAATTCTCCTTCTGACCGTAAAGTCAATATCGACTATACTTATAACGATGGTGTGTTTTCCTTTCAAGATAACCATTCATCATGCGATGCCTATAATGATGTGACCCTGAAACTGCATGAAGGCAGTATTGTTGAGACCATACACCATAGAAGTCCTGGGACTAACCGCACCTGGCAATGCGTCTATGAAAAATCATTTTAACAATCCAAAATGAAAACTTTATTAACCTGCATCTTCTTATATATTGGCATTATCTCTCCTGCAAATTTATCTTCACAGGTCAAGTATACTCCTGAGATGGATAAATATCTTGGTACATGGGACAGCGAGCGTGGTTCGGTAGCTATGATACAGGACCAATTTGCAAAACATTGATTCCAGAAGATCCAAATTGATAAAATAGCATGCGTTTTAAAATAACATATGGAATCTCGCCTATATTTGCAAAATATTCGGATACTAGGCATACCCTTGAAAAAATTTATTGCTATGGCTGATTTTTACGATGAATTGACTGATTTCTCCGAACTGAGAGTGGCACCGGAGAGGGACAACCCAATCTATAACCAATATCATCTATGGGCTGTCAAGGAGGCTGGACGCGTCATGGCATCATTTCATACGACCAAGATGCTTGGATTTTTATGTGCGGTGTTTTTTGGCTTAAGGTATATCGCTCTTACCAATCTAAAGGACAATCCGCTTATGGAATTATCCACCTGGCTATCACCAGACCAATTACCATACGCGATGATGGCAGTATTGAGCCATATGACATGGAGGGTAGGACTTAACTGCGAGTGTGTGGTTATTGGCTACGACTCATATGCACCCTCTTATATAAGGAGTGCAATAATCTACATCAATCTATTTCTACTCCTCTTGGTCGCACTTTTGACCCGCACAGTCTATCTGTTAGCTATCGATGCGTCTCCTAATCTGGCTATAGTTCTTTCAATCGTCACTGCTCTCATCGGATTGCATACACTCAGGTTTCGTAATGGCTCAAAAATAAACGACTGGTTCAACTCGGCTCCCGGAAGACATTTATTCCCGATATCAAGGCGAAAGGAAATGCCGTTGGGGAAAGCTGCATTTTTATCCCTGTATCTAATCGGTACTATCGCTGCCGCAATTTACATGGCATTCCGATCATTCACACTCCCAAAATAACAGATTATGAAACTAACCAAATCAATCTTCACACTTGCAGTGGTCGGGGTTATGACGGTCATAGCTTCGGCAGCGGATGACGTGCAGACGCAGATGCTGGAGACTTTTACGGAGCTGGCACGTATCAACAGCCAGTCGAGTTATGACAGCATTTCAACTTATGGGCAGCATGTGATGGCTCTCAAGATAGAGAGCGAGATCAAAGGACTGCTTAAGGGCAATAGCAAGCTTGGGACTGTAACGGTGTCCCCGTCAAACTATGTGTATGTCGCCCTCGAGCCTAATGTTAAGAAGAAATGCCCTACGCTGGGGATTTCATGTCATCTTGATGTTACTCCTGAGGCACCGGGCGGAGAAATTATCCCAGTGGTTGATACGCGTAACGGACATACCATAGTCCGAACTGACGGCTCTACCCTGCTGGGTGCCGATGACAAGTGCGGAGTTACGATAGCTCTGCAACTTATCGAAAAGCTTGTCAAGGACAAGTCGGTCAAACATGGCAAGGTAACATTTGTGTTCTGCCCCAATGAGGATGTAGGCCGCGCAGCCGATGACATAGACACTACCCTATTTAATCCCGACATACTTTTTGACCTTGATGGACCTGAGGGCGAAATCGTGACACGATCCAATTTCACTGCCCGTGGTTTCAACGTGAGATTCAAAGGTCGGGAGGCTCATCCCTCCACTGCCAAAGCTGACCGTCTCGGTGATGCTACGGCTGCGGCTGCCACCTTTATAGCCTTCTTCCCTATCGAACATAGACCCGAAAACACCGATGGCTTACAAGGCTACATACATCCGTGGGACTTCGTCAAAGAGGACGCAGATGTCACAGTGCAGACACGAGTCCGTTACTTTGACAAGGAGGAGGGCATCAAGTTTGACAGATTACTCAAAGACGCTGTGGCCAAGGTGGAGAAAGACTATCCAAATGTGGGAGTGGAAATTCTCTTTGACGGCTTGCAGTATGAAAATGTGGCATACTCTATGCACCCGGCATCACAAAGCCTGATAGAGTCAGCGTCAGCCAAAACCGGTAAACATATACGGTTTGCCGACGAACGCGGAGGCACCACAGCCTCGATGTTCGCCGCCAAGGGTCTCAAAGGAGGCATGTGCATATTCACAGGGCAGCACGACATCCACTCCACTCGCGAATGGGCAGACCTCCAGGAGATGGAAGAAGCCTACTCGCTGATGCTCGAGGTAATCTGTGACGTAGCAAACTTTAAATATTGATGACAGATGAAACAGAGAATCAATCACACAATCGGTATCGTTATGATGATTGTCGGAGCTGCTTTCACTGCGGTTTCCGCCAATGCACAGCCCAATAAGTTTCTAAAGGCCGCGATAGTCATTGGGCGTGGCATCGAAGGGATGTCACGCATCAATCCACGACCTATTAAACCCGGACCTATAATACCACCCCAAACTATCATATCACATAAGCCACTCAAATTCGACAGCTTAAGGATTAAGAAACCTTTCGTACACAAATCGATACAAGAAGTACTCCGTCAGCCAAGGGTGAGTGGAAAGACTTTGCATAGCTTTTTCACTGAGTCGACCCCTACATCGCGATGCCATGAAGAAAAGACCAGCGACATGAGCAACGAAAATGAAATTATAACCAATCCCAATTAACACGGTATGTCAATTTTTGATCCTGTAAATGACTACAACAACGGACAGCCTAAAGTGGTCATTGAAGAGCAGTCCTACTCGGCTCAGTCAAATGTAAATCCGCTCAGTCTCTACTTGTTCGTGAAAGTTATGCTGGTTTTAGGCATAATCGCCGGAGTCATTGTGCTTGTGAAGACGCTTCTGAACCCTTTGCCTTCTCAAAACTATGGCATGGATTATAACACTGCCAATATCATCAACGGTCTTTTGCTAATCCTGTCATACATTTTGTTATTGAGACGAAATCCCGTCGGCTTGACACTGTACATTGTAACAATCATTATCAGATTTGTAGTGACAGCGACATATACGTCGGACATGCAGGGGGCAGCTCTCGATGGTTATGAATTAACGATGATTGCGATAATATGTGCGATACCATTAATTGTCATGCTGGCATTGCTTTTCATTCCTGGCAGCCGTGGATCGGCATGGTCAATCATTAAAGCCTATAATAACGAGAAGAGCCATTGAAAAACGATTGAAAGGTGTTCACAGCCCAAATTTGTAGAATGAAAATACCTGCTTGCAATAATCGCTTAAAATATGATATGGAGAAGGAAACGCCCAGGGCGTTTCCTTCTCCATATCATATTTGTATTGTGGGGTTAGTCGAATACGTGGCGGAGTTTGCTGAAGATGCGGTCTTTGGTTGACTGGGATGCCTGCATGTTGGGGGCACCCTGGAGTTTTTCAAAGGCTGCTTTTTCGTCGGCATTGAGGTTTTCGGGGACATAGACCATCACGTTGACGAGTTCGTCGCCGGTGCCGTAACCTTCGGTCGAGGGCAACCCCTTGCCGCGCAGACGGAGCACCTTGCCAGGCTGTGTACCCGGCGCGATTTTCAGACGGGCACGACCAGTGATGGTGGGCACTTCCACGCTGCCGCCAAGCACAGCTGTCGGTAAATCAAGCATCAGGTTATAGATGACATCGTTTCCGTCACGGATGAGTTCGGGATTCTTGACTTCCTCTATCACAACGAGTAGATCGCCATTGATGCCTCCGTGGGGAGCGGCGTTGCCCTTGCCCTGGATGGTAAGCACTTGTCCGTCAGAAACACCTGCGGGTATGGTAAATGTAATCTGTTGTTCTTTGCGGACCACACCCTCGCCGTTGCAGTGGGGGCACTTTTCGGTGATAATCTTACCCTCGCCATGGCAGTGGGGACACTCGGCTTCGCTCTGCATTGTGCCGAAGGGTGTATGCTGCGCCGTGATTACGGTACCTGTGCCGTTGCAAGTGGTACATGTAGTGAATGCCTTACCGTCCTTTGCGCCAGTGCCGTTGCAGTAGTCACACTTGACGAGGGTAGGAATCTTAAGCGTCTTGGTCACTCCTTTGGCTATATCTTCCAAGGTCATCTTGACCTTTATACGGAGGTCGCTGCCTTTGCGGCGACGGGTACGGTTGCTGCGCGAGCGACCGCCAGCACCTTCAAAACCGCCCATACCGCCAAACGAACCACCGAATATATCGCCGAAGTGGCTGAATATATCCTCCATGGACCATCCGCCAGCCGATGAGAATCCTCCGGCACCGCCACCAGGAAATCCCTGCGGTCCCATATTGTGGCCGAACTGGTCATATTTGGCACGCTTGTCCGCATCTGACAATACATCATATGCCTCAGCAGCTTCCTTGAATTTCTCCTCGGCTTCCTTGTCGCCGGGATTGCGGTCGGGGTGATATTTCAGAGCGAGCTTGCGGTAAGCTTTCTTGAGTTCGTCGGCTGTGGCGTTTTTCTGTACGCCCAGCACTTCATAATAATCTCTTTTACTGCTCATTGGAGTGATAGTATCATTACTGGCCTACAGCCACTTTTGCGTGACGCAGCACTTTATCATTAATCATATAGCCCTTGGTCGGAGTGTCAATCACTTTGCCCTTCTGCGCTTCGTCATCCACAGGCACCATGGCTATGGCATCATGAAGTTCGGGATTGAAGTCGGCACCAGTGCTTTCGATAGCCTTGACGCCGTTCTGTTCGAGGAGCTTGACAAGCTTATTGTATATCAGCTGCATACCCTCGCGGATAGCCTGAGGGTCATCGGCATTTTTTGTAGCCTCCAGACCGCGCTCCATGTCATCGACTATGGGCAGAAGCTGTTTCATGACAGATTCTGAGGCATTTTTGATCAGCTCTCCCCTCTCCTTGATGTTGCGTTTGCGGAAATTGTCAAACTCTGCCATAAGGAATAGGTATTCTTTCTTCTCTTTCTCAAGAGCCGCAGATGTCTCGTCATACTTTTTCTGCAACGCCTCTACTTCTGTAAGTTCGGCGTTTAGCTCGTTTTTAGCATCTTCGGAAATCTCCTGATCATCAGCCTGCTCGAGATCATCCATGATTTCAGGCTGCTGCTCGTCATCGACAGGGCGATTGTCTGCATTATTTTGATTTGCGCTCATATTCTGCTTGTTTCTTTTATTCTTTGACATGGTGTATATATGATATAGATATAACAAATTGATTGCCAATTATGCCTGAAAATGATGAAGCCTTCAATACTTCATCAGATAGCCGCAAGCATCTAATCAAATAACAATCAATCTGATTATAACGTTCACTGCTTCACCAGTCTGCATTTGCGCCATCGTGCTCCAGCCGGCATCCCGGAGAAGTCAACTGACAAAATGTCAGACGGGAATATGCCAAAAACGGCAGAACCGCTGCCTGTCATCTCTGCATATGTCGCACCGTTAGCCTTAAGCCAGTTGATAGCAGCATCAATGTCAGGCACTTTCGGAGCTACAGATGCCGTAAAGTCATTACCCAGCGATGCAGTCCAAGCTGCAGTGCCCTCTGATGCTGTCAGCACCGACATCAAATCCTCGGCACTACGACAGCTTGATGGGGCATCGGCATATGCTTCTGCTGTGGACACACTGCCCTGCGGTTTGATAATCAACATATGGTCAAGCAAATCTGTTGGGAGGTCAATTTCAGTTAGAGTTGTGCCCGTACCAGTGGCAAGCATTGGTCTATTGTAGATGAAAAACGGACAGTCGCTTCCGACCTTGGCAGCCATCGCTGCAAGCTGCTCTTTATCAAAAGGCTTCCCGGTCATATCATTAAGCAGTCTCAGTGCAAATGCCGCATCACTTGATCCGCCCCCCATCCCGGCTCCGTCAGGGATTTCCTTATGGAGATGTATCTCCATAGGCGGAGTGTCAGGGTGAGCCTCGCAGAAAATCCTGTAGGCTTTCATGACGAGGTTTTTTTCAGCCGGACACGGTAACGCATGCCCGGTGACAGTCAATGATGTCTCGCCAGATGCCGACGGCACCATCTCCAATATATCACACCAATCCACCGGCACCATGACAGTGACAATCTCATGGTAGCCGTTGGGCAAAGTCTTGCCTATATAAAGCCCAAGATTAATCTTGGCATTGGGAAAAGTTATCATCGGGAGACAAAGTTACGACATAAATCGCTAATTTTGCAATATATAATAATTCGCCATCTACGAAATGCCCGGAGATTTCAAACCCAACAAATCGCGAAGCGACTATAACAAGAAAGGTCCCAACAATATAGAGGCACAGGCTATCGCTGAGATAGCCGGGCGCAAGGCTCCTCGTGACAAAGAATTGGAGGAAGCTGTGCTCGGTGCTCTGATGCTTGAGAAAGACGCATACACCATAGTCTGCGACCTGCTCAAACCCGAGAGCTTCTATGAACCTGAGAATCAGGTCATATATGAGGCGATACAGCATCTCGGCGCGTCACAGCAACCTATAGATATGCTGACCGTCACCGAACGTCTGCGTCTTGACGGCAACCTTGATAAAGCTGGCGGTGCGCTACGCATCACCGAGCTGACCACGCGTGTCACTTCGGCTGCTCATGTGGAATTTCACTCACGCATCATCAGTCAGAAGTACCTGGCACGCGAACTGATTTCGTTTGCTTCGCGCATAGAGCAGATGGCGTTTGACGAGAGCAACGACGTAGAAGACCTCTTGCAGGAAGCCGAAGGCAAGCTGTTTGAAATCTCGCAGCGCAATGTCAAGAAGGATGTAGTGCAGATCGACCCTGTGATCTCACAAGCGATAGAGACGATACAGACCGCTGCCAACCGTACCTCGGGACTCTCGGGTCTGCAATCGGGTTTCCATAAACTTGACGAACTCACATCGGGATGGCAGAACTCCGACCTTATCATCATAGCAGCCCGTCCAGCAATGGGCAAGACGGCATTTGTGCTGTCAATGGCTCGCAACATGGCAGTAGAATACAGCACCCCTGTAGCTGTATTCTCACTTGAAATGAGCAAGGTGCAGCTCGTCAACCGTCTGATAAGCAACGTAACCGAACTTGAGGGCGAGAAAATCAAGAGCGGTCAGCTCAGCCAGATGGAGTGGGACCAGCTGATGGGACGCATCAAGAAACTATACGGGGCACCTCTATATATAGATGACACAGCCTCGCTCTCCATATTCGAGCTGCGAACAAAGGCTCGTCGACTAGTCAGGGAGCACCAGGTGAAATTCATCATCATCGACTACCTCCAGCTGATGAACGCTTCGGGCATGAAATTCGGCTCTCGCGAACAGGAGGTCAGCATGATTTCGCGTAATCTCAAGCAGCTCGCCAAGGAGCTTGACATACCGATTGTGGCTCTGTCGCAGCTCAACCGTTCAGTAGAATCACGAGGCGACAGTGCTGCCGGCAAGCGTCCGCAGCTGAGCGACCTCCGCGAGTCAGGTGCCATCGAACAAGATGCTGACATCGTGTGCTTCATACACCGCCCGGAATACTATCTGCGCTCAGGAGTGGACGCATCAGGCAACGACATCCGCGGACTCGCCGAATTTATCGTGGCTAAGCACCGTAGCGGTCGTGTGGATGATGTCAAGATGCGTTTCCGCGCCAAGTATGCACGATTTGAAAACTGGGAGGACGACACTACATTCTCAGCCGCGACTGTAGGCAGCCGCATGAATTCAGATGATGATTTCGGCGATGTAGGCGGCAATCCATTTAACGGCGGTACAGCCAACCTCACTCCTACCGACCCCAACGAGACAGCCCCGTTTTAATTGACAGGCTTTTTATGGGGATTGGGGAGGACTTTAGGACCGAATATAGTACTGACCACAGCTCCGAGTATCATCACGGCGATTGACACGATAAGCACAAGTACAATTCCGCCGATATGAAGCATTACAGGCATTATTATGACACCGATGATGGCTCCGACCTTACCGAGCATTGAAGCTATGCCTACGCCAGCTCCTCTGATAGCCACAGGATATATTTGCGCTGGAAGCACATAGGTCACCAGGTGTGGTCCGGCATTTAGAAATATCTCAAAGATGAAGAAGCCGACAATAGATGTCCACATGGGCAAGTGGAAAATATTGGCAAGCAGCAGTATCAGCAATCCACCCGCACAGATATAGAAGCCCCATGTCAGCATAGTGATATGCCACATACGCCTCAGATAACAGAGCCCGAGGATGAAACCGGGCAGAATGAAGAAGTTGATCCACGCCGTTATCTCTACCGAGAGCTCTATGCGATGGAGACCATGAGCATCAGCAGGCATCAGACCGAGCGCAGATACGAGCATCGGCAAGAACACGCCTATACCATAGACTCCGACCCCCTCGCATGCCCAAGGAATGCCGCTAAGGATCACGCGTGACATGTTTTTGCGGCTGAACATAGCCGCCCACGATGGATTGACAGCCGATGATGATTTCGCAGGAGGCAATACGGTCACATGAGGTCCGAAGAACCGCCGCGCTGCCTTGATGGCTTTGTCGGGCATACCATGAGCCATCAACCATGCCGGGCTCTCCCACCACCGCAGCCTCATTACGAAAGTCATAAGGCCGAGACCTCCGACTATCAGCATCAGATAAGTCCATGCCGAGGCACTGCCAGTAAACCGTATGATATAGTAACATCCGACAGCTCCCATGATGAACCCCAAAGCCGAAGTCGCCTTGGCAATGCCAACGCACATGAATCTGCGTGATGCCGGCATCAGCTCGGAGATATAATCGGAGTCAAGACTGTAACCTCCTCCAACCCCCAAGCCAGCCAAAAACATGCCGAGCATGAAAAGGGCAAGAGAGTGTCCGGCAAACAGCTCGATAGTCGCTCCCAACATCATCAATACAGGGCACAGACGGAAATAAAACAGATAACCGTTGCGGTCGCTCAACCGCCCCATAACCATGGATCCCAGTGCGATACCTATCAAAGAAACCGCTGCCGAGACTCCTTGCATGAATGATGACAAGTGCGGCGAACCAGCCAGCACTATCATCGGCACCATGACACCCACCACCGCTGCTACTGCCGACCCTATCAACTGCTCCATGCTGCTGACAGCAAGGTAGTAGACATGCTTTCTGCTAAATGGCAGCTGAGCGACAGGAACAAGAGCGGAGGCAAGAGGTGTCATAGTACGGTAGTATATTAGGCAGCGTCCTGCTGCTTGTTGAGTTTATAAGCCGGGAGCATGAAAAGCCAAGTGGCAATACAGAACGGACCTGTCAATGTCGGTATGCCGAGAGGCATCATGAAAGCATCCATGCCAGCCTGGATAAATACGGTGGCGATTATTGCTGCAATGCTCCACAATGCAGAGCGCCATGACGGTTTGTAGAACGTCATCCCGACAGCTATACCTGTCAGCACAGGGCTGAAGCCCATAAGTCCAGCTGAGATATCGGCACCATTAAACTGGAATAGCAACGACACCGCAAGCGACACTGCGGAAGCTATTGCAGCCCATGCTGCCGCCCATCGGCTACACAATGCCAAGGCTACCAAAAAGAAGATGCCTGTCACCCACGAGTTGACAAGGAAAACCTGTGCTATGCCTTTAAGCCAATAGACCACCAAGTCTCCAAACGTGATGTCGTGGAGAGTAGTCATTGCCGCCGACAACTCCGGTGTAGAGAGTGATGCCTCAGGCATCGCATGTGACAAGCGTGATGCCAACAGGAATACCCAGGTAAGAAATACAAACGGAAAAGTGTAGGAATTGACCTTCCAAGGCAGCATCACATTGTTAAATCCCTGACGCACCCAAGTAGTGCACATGGCACAGAATACAAGTGCCAGCCACATGATCCAAGTGTTCTCAAGGAACGTCGGGAAGGCACAACCGACAAGGATGCCGTTGAAGCCCCATAGACCGTCCTTGCCATCATTTATGTTCTTCCCGAGAAGAAAACCTGCAATGGTAGATGCGAGCAGACCCACGACGGCTCCGTATGCCACCTGAGGCACTCCGCACTCATAACTTCCCCAGAATATACCGGCGAGAAAGAAGAATCCGGTCCATGCCGAATTCTGGAACATGACCTGCCCTGCCCCTCTGAGGCATGAGCGTATGGCTGTGTAGAAACTATTTTCCTTGTCCATGATTGTAAGTGATTAAATGTATCTATTTTAGGAATACCTAACGCCATGGAAATTCCGCAGGTATCGGATGACCCTTGACAGCCATACGCACTGTGGAGCAGAAATCCCTGACAGCCTTCTTGACAGGAGCAGGCTCCATTCCGAGGACTTTATAGAGCAGACCCGCATCATTGGGAAGCCTGGTTATACCAGCCATCAGTGGTGTAGAGGTATCGTTGACAGCCTGTGTCATGGCAAACACTTCTTCTGCCTTATCTTTGGGAAGCATGACCACCACGTTACCAAACACATCAAAGCGTCCCATGCATCCCAGAGCTCTCACCGAACGCTTATGAGGCTCGATTATAAACTTTTCACGGAATAACGGTGTACACTCCGGACGACAGCCCTCGGTTTCCACACTGAGGATATCGTACTCGAAGAGTTCGCCATCAGCATAATATTTTCGTCCGCCCATGTAGATTTCAGAATAGACCAAGGTTGCGGTCTCTGCCACCTCGGCTTTGGTCTGACAGATGAAACGTGTATGAGCTGACGGATAAATCGGTTCTGGAAGAAATTCCAGATAACCGCCGTCATCTACACGTATATGCTGCACCATGCCGCTGAAATTGTATTTCATTACCGCGAGTTTAGTGGCAGCTCCCGTCGAGACAAACGCCATGGCATCCTTCTTGACATGAATATTCTGACTGTAGCGGTCACCATCGACATTGGGACCTCCCGACGACAGGATATATACACAAGGCATGTCTGGCATCTCCTCGTCGAAATACAGTTCCTGCTGTACTATCAACGGAGCGCGACGGTCAAGATCACGAAGTATGGATTTGCCTTCGCGGTCAAGTTCAAAACCGAGACGAAGATACCCGTTCTTGCCCGGCACACCTACATACATAGCCTTGGGCTCGGTGAGATAAGGCGTCATCTCAGGTATATGGTCAAACACCGGGACCTTCACGTCGGAAAACTGACGCTTGAATCCGGGCTTTATGTCATTGATAGTATTAGCCATAGGGACATGATTTGATAGAAGATATTTTTCAGTCTTTCACTTTGTCAAAGAGAGCCATCTTGAAGAGCAAATCTACAAACTCGTCAATACCTTCTCCCTTCATGGAATTGGTGAACACGAACGGCTTGCCGGGACGCATCAGCTCGCTGTCATGCTTCATCACCTCAAGAGAGGCACCTACATAAGGAGCAAGGTCGGTCTTGTTGATGACCAGGATGTCGCTTTGCGATATGCCAGGACCGTCCTTACGAGGAATCTTGTCACCAGCTGCCACGTCTATCACATAGACGAAGAAATCGACAAGTGCGGGAGAGAAAGTCAGAGTCAGGTTGTCACCTCCAGATTCGATCAACACCACATCGGCATCAGGAAACTTTGCCTCCATCTCCTCTACGGCAGCGATATTCATTGACGGGTCTTCACGAACAGCAGTGTGAGGGCATGCTCCGGTTTCAACGCCGATGATCTGGTCTTCGGCAAGCACACCTTTGAGTGTCTTGCGCACATGCTTGGCATCCTCTGTGGTTACAATATCGTTGGTTATGATAAGAGTTTTCAGTCCGCGATCAAGCAGTTTGGGCGTGATGGCTTCGATCAACGCAGTCTTTCCCGATCCTACCGGACCGCCTATACCGATTCGACAAGTACTCATAGTAATTAAGTGTGATTATAGGGATTAGATAATGTGTGAATTAATTCATAAACATACGCATTGTACCCTTTTCATGAAGCGATGCGAGAATATCCATCTGAGGGACAAAACAGTTGATGTCGCTCATCCCCAGTGTCCTGACATGTTCATAAATCTCAGGTATCTTCAAAGACATATCCTCCAATATCAGCTGTGTGTCATAGTGGCTCACCCTGACGAGACGCAATGCCGCACCAAGTACCATATTGATTACGCCATATTGATGTGAAGCAAACAGGGCTTCTTCTGACAAGCCTTTGACAGCAAACACGATGCCTTGGGTCACGGGATAACTGCCTGAAATTTCTCCAGAGTTGATTGCATCCAGCCATCCGGCAAGCAGGGCATTGTCAGGTACCAATCTGACTGCAAGCTCACTGAGCTTCTTGCCCATACGTATAAGCATCAGACGTGACTCGTCATTGAGCTTACACATCATCAACTTGCGGTCAATCTCCTTAAGCGCTTCCAGATCACCGTCAAGTGTGGTACGGTATGCGTGTATTGCCGCGATACCATCAGTGTAAGCTCCCTGGAGCGATACTGAAGTGACATATTGATGCAATGTGTCTGCATCATGCACTATCTTCTCATATGCCGCAGTTTCCAAGCCGTTACTGAACGAGAATGTCCCGACAGGAAAGGTGGAATCGCTCATCTGGAGCAGTTGCATCAATGCTGTTATATCGTTGGATGCCTTCATAGATACTGCGTATGATTACGGTTGTATATTAAAGGTTTACAGGTCGTGGTGATGGTGGTGATGTCCGCCCAAACCGTGGCTTTCGTGACCTGCTCCACCGAAGAGACGGCGCACTTCGTCAGGAGCTATATATGGAATGACCTGCTGACCCTGTTCAAATTCATATGTGACATTTTCAAAATGATGAGTATCCATGACACCAAGCATCACTTTCTTGTCAACAGTCAGCGGCACATACACCTTGTCATGCTTGACCACAGCCGGCCAGTGCTGATTACCGATGGCATGACCCAGCTCTACACAGTGACGGATGATTTCATCCGACGAAAGGGAAGCCCAGCCTTTAAGATCTATGACAAGCACATCGTTGAGTTTGAGCCTCAACACTATCGCATGCTTCTTATCTTCGTCCCAAGCGATTATGTCACCGTCCTTGATTTCTGTATGACGTTTGAAAGCGACAGCTATGTCGTTGCTCTCATCACTTTTTGCGAGGAAACGGCTCTTTTGTGCAGTCCACTGGTCAAGAAATACTGATTCGATAACGGCATCGTCAAGTTTATCAGTCCAGGGAGTCTCGTGAATATTTCCGAGAACTTCATCGTAAACGATCATAATGTGGCGAATTATATTGATTATTAAAAGATTAAATCAACATAGAGGCGGGAATACCCCGTCTCTATGTCGGTTTTGATTAGGAATTTAGCTGAACCAGTAGAGCTGAGCCAGCGAAAGTTCTTTAGCAGGAGGTACAGTGGCGAGCACACCGTCTACAGTGACTTCGAATGTCTCGGGGTTGACCTCGATTTGAGGTGTGGCATTGTTACGCACCATGTCGTTCTTTGACAGCTGACGCATGCCATGCACACCGTATATCTGACTCTTCAGTCCGAGACGTTCCTTCAGACCAGCCTGGGCAGCAGCCTGCGAAACGAAGGTCACGCGGGTTTCGGCAAGTTCCTTGCCAAATGCACCGAACATCGGACGCATGATGCAAGGCTGCGGGGTCGGCAGTGAGGCGTTGGGGTCACCCATGTTTGCCCAGCTGATCAGACCGTTCTTAAGCACCATCTTAGGCTTTGCACCGAAGAATGCAGGCTCCCAGAGCACGAGGTCAGCCATCTTGCCTACTTCAACCGAGCCAAGGATTTCATTGATACCGTAAGTGATGGCTGGGTTGATGGTTATCTGGGCAAGGTAACGGAGTACACGGAAGTTGTCGTTTTCGTCAGAGTCTTCGGGCAGTTTGCCACGGGCAGACTTCATATAACTTGCCATCTGGAAAGTACGCATGAACGATTCGCCTACACGACCCATCGCCTGAGAGTCAGATGATACCATGGAGATGATGCCGAGGTCATGGAATACGTTTTCAGCAGCCTGAGTCTCAGGACGCACACGGCTCTCAGCAAATGCCACATCCGATGGAATGGTCGGGTTAAGATTGTGGCATACCATAATCATATCAAACAGCTCAGCCTCGGAGTTGACACCGAAAGGCAGTGTCGGATTGGTTGATGACGGAAGCACATTCTCAAGCGAAGCCACTTTCAGAAGGTCAGGAGCGTGACCGCCACCGGCACCTTCGGTATGGTAAGTATGGATGGTACGGCCGTCAATGGCTGCGATAGAATCCTCTACATAGCCACTTTCATTAAGGGTGTCGGTATGTATTGCAACCTGCACATCGTAGTTGTCTGCGCTTGCCATGCAGGCGCGGATGGCTGCGGGTGTTGAGCCCCAGTCCTCATGGATTTTGAATCCGCAGGCTCCAGCTATAATCTGCTCGTCGAGGGTTTCTCTTACCGAAGAGTTTCCTTTGCCGAGAAAGCCGACATTGATCGGAAGACCTTCAGCAGCCTTGAACATCTGTTCGAGATTCCATCTGCCGGATGTAATAGTAGTACCGTTAGTGCCGTCCGTCGGACCGATGCCACCGCCGATGAGGGTAGTGATACCGTTTGACAAGCAGTCATACGCCTGCTGGGGAGCTACAAAATGCACGTGACCGTCAATACCGGCTGCAGTCAATATAAGATGCTCGCCAGAAATAGCGTCAGTCGATGGACCAGTACACAAAGTAGGTGTCACTCCTTCCATGACATTAGGATTGCCAGCTTTGCCTATGCCAGCGATTTTGCCATCCTTGACTCCCACGTCGGCTTTGACTACACCGATGATAGGGTCGATGATGGTGACATTGGTTATGACAAGGTCAAGCGACCCGCCATCGCTGGTGATGGTGTTGGCTGTGCCCATGCCGTCACGGAGAGTCTTGCCTCCACCGTAGACTGCTTCATCACCAAGCACACGAAGATCTTTCTCGATCTCTACATACAAGTCCGTGTTTCCTAAGCGGATTTTATCACCCACTGTAGGGCCGAACAAGTTATTGTTTTCTTGTCTTGAAATAGTTGCCATATCTTTATCTGTGGGTTATTTTGAACTTGCAGAAGTCTGCTTTGGAGTTATCTGATTCTGGGTATAGCCAGCCTCGGCGTCCTCCTCAGAAATAGTGCGGAATCCGTATTTGTTGACACGACGCACAGCGCGTTCCTTCAACGGATAATATGCAGGAGTATCTTCAAGACCTGCATAGCCGTCTACGAGGTCATTGAAGCCGATGACACGCTGCTTGCCGGCATAGCTGACAAGCTCAACCTCTTTTTCTTCTCCAGGCTCGAAGCGTATGGCTGTCGTGGCTGGAATGTTGAGATGGTATCCAAACGCCGCCTCACGGTCAAATTCCATATAACGGTTCACTTCCATAAAATGGAAATGCGATCCGATCTGTATAGGGCGGTCGCCAGTGTTGCGTACAGTGATTTTCTTGGTACGGCGGTTAACATTATACTCCAGATCATCCTTGGCAAGGATGACACCGCCGACAGGCACATATGTGTCAGGTTTGAATCCGGGGGTCTCAGGATAGGTGATCTGAGGTCTCCCCTGATAGACTCCTATAGGAGTAGTATAGGATTGCTGAATTGCCATGTCGTTTAGAATTTTGGTAATTGACTTGAAGTTTGATTGTGATCACTTGCCGTGATTACTTGATGGGATGATGGATGCTTACCAGACGCGTACCGTCGGTAAATACGGCTTCAACCTGCAACAGATTGATCATGTCGGCGACTCCATCCATTACTTGCTCTTTGGTAAGGACTTGGGTTGCATCGTGCATGACTTCCTCTACAGTCTTGCCTTCGCGAGCTCCTTCCAGTGCGCATGAAGTAATGTAAGCCACTGACTCCGGGTAGTTAAGCTTTAGACCCTTGTTGAGTCGGCGCTCTGCAATCAGTCCCAGAGTAAGCAGTTTCAGCTTATCTTCTTCTTTTGGAGTTAAATGCATAATAAATTTAAATTAAGGATTAGAGGTTGAGTGAATTGTTCAATATTAATAACCACAGATGCTCATATAATGTTTCGGAGCGGGCATAAAAAATGCCGAGATTCCTGATTCAGGAGTCTCGGCATTGATATCAGTGGGAATATGTGCTTCAGGCGTTAGCAGCTGCGTTGCGCTGCTCTACAAGAGCTTTGAATTCATCGATAGTGACATCCTTGTTGTCGATGGTGACAGCGTTACGGATAGCCTCGAATATCTTGAGCAGCCCGACCTGCTGAGCCAGACGTGCACGTGAGTTCTTGTCGGCGAGCATGCGCTTTGCATAATCGGCATATACATCGTCTGACAGGTTTGACATGCCGTACTGGGCAAACTGCTGACGAGCCATCATTGTGGCAAACTGAAGCATATCAGCCTCCTCTACTTTCACGCCAAGTTTCTCGGCGATGCTGTCACGGATAAGCTGCCACTTTAGATCGGGCATAAGCTGAGCAAACACGCTGTCGATGTTCTCATCGTTGACATCCTTGTTGACACTCATATACCACTTCTTGAGGACGTCCTCTGCCACTACGATCTCGCCATCGTAACGAGAGGTGTAGTACTTGTAGACATCATCCTGGAAGAGATTCTCGCTATTGCCACGGAGCTGGTCTGCTATCATCTGCTTCACAGCTGCGCGATACTCATCTTCAGTATTCACTTTGTCCTTGCCAAATACGTTGGTATAGAACTCCTCATTGTGTTCGGCAGGACGAAGCACTATGATTTCCGAGATAGACAGCTCGAAGTCGCCTTTGACCTCAGCAGCCTTATCCTTGTCGATCTGAAGCATGGATGAGAGCTCTGTGGGGTCTCCTTCGCAAGTAGCCCAGGGGTTGAAAACGACCTTGTCGCCGACCTTCTTGCCTGTGAATTTCTCAGCTTGAGCCTTATCCTTGAAGTACATGGGAGCCACTATACCATCCACTACCTGGATAGCGTCCTCGGTCTCCTTTACAGTGCCGTCCTCGTTGAGCTCCATGATGCTGCCCTTGACAAGAGCGTCAGCCTCAAATTCCTCACCGGGAACCTGTGCGCCGAAACGCTTGCAGAGAGCCTGGTCCTGCTCGTTGATCATCTCGTCAGAGACAGTGATGGTGTAATATGGAAGTGTGACGTTCTTGTCAACCTCTATGTCAAGAGCGGGCGCAATTGCCAGCTCATACTTAAATGTATAGTCTTTTTTGTTGTCAAGGTCGAGAGCCACGACATCTACAGGCACGGGAGCACCGAGGATGTCGATTTTGTTATCCTGAAGGTATTTGATTGCAGCGTCATAAACTTCATTGTTGATAACGTCTGACGCAACTTCCTTGCCGAAACGCTTTTCAAGCATACCGAAAGGCACATGTCCTTTACGGAATCCGGGGAGCGAGTGGGTCGCGCCGAGATGCTTAAGTTGTTTCTTAACCTTGTCAGCATAGTCGCTTTCTACGACATCGATAGTAAGCAGGGCCTTGTTATTGTCCTGTTTGTCAAATGTTAAGTTCATTGTGTCTTAAATATCTGTATATAGAGAATTTACTTTAATCTTTATATTTCAAGGTGCAAAATTAATACTTCAATTTAACATTAGCAATTCGGAAGGTGAAATTATGAAATATTTTCGCCCTCTCTGACAAGTATGGCGATTTATTCTTAACTTTGCAACATTATATTTACAACCAATCCGACCACCCTATTGTTCTGATGTCTGACAACTCGCTGCTTTCACGCCTTGACGGCATAGAGTCAAGATTTGCCGAGGTAAGCACCCTGATCACCGACCCTGATGTCATCGCCGACATGAAACGCTACGTGCGGCTGACCAAAGAATACAAGGATCTCGAGAAACTTGTATCCACCACGCGCAAATACAAAAACCTTCTTGGAAACATAGATGAAGCCAAACTCGTGCTTGAGACAGAGAGTGACGAGGAGATGCGGCAAATGGCTAAAGAAGAGCTGGATGAAGCCACCACCTCTCTCCCATCCATAGAGGAAGAAATCAAGCTGCTGCTGATACCTGCCGACCCCGAGGATTCTAAAAATGCGATTTTGGAAATACGTGGAGGCACAGGAGGTGATGAAGCAGCCATATTTGCCGGAGACCTCGCCAAGATGTATATGAAATACTGCGAGAGCAAGGGCTGGAGCGTTGCCGTCACGAGCGCAAGCGAAGGGGCTGCCGGAGGCTATAAGGAAATAGTCATGTCCGTATCTGGCGATGGAGTGTACGGCATCCTGAAATACGAGAGTGGTGTGCATCGCGTCCAGCGCGTCCCTGCCACCGAGACTCAGGGTCGTGTACACACATCGGCTGCCACAGTGGCAGTGCTGCCTGAAGCAGAGCCTTTTGATGTGGAGATTAATGAAGGTGAAATTAAATGGGACACCTTCCGCAGCGGGGGTGCCGGAGGTCAGAATGTCAATAAGGTGGAGTCAGGCGTGCGTCTGCGCTATATGTGGCGCAACCCCAACACCGGTGTATCTGAGGAAATCCTCATAGAGTGTACAGAGACACGTGACCAGCCCAAGAACAAGGAACGCGCCCTTAGCCGCCTCCGCACCTTTATATATGACAAAGAACATCAAAAATACATAGACGACATAGCCTCACGACGCAAGACCATGGTATCGACAGGCGACCGTTCGGCGAAAATACGCACCTATAATTATCCCCAGGGACGCATCACCGACCATCGCATCAACTACACCATATATAATCTCCAAGCCTTTGTTGATGGCGATATCCAGGACGTAATCGACCACCTCATAATCGCCGAAAACGCCGAAAAGCTGAAAGCCACCGAACTGTGACTTGCTTATTTGAGATATAATGCGTATCTTTGCACAGATTTTTCAGAAAATCACATAACATAACTCAATTATCAACCCAAAATGAATCACTACGAAACCGTTTTCATTTTAACTCCCGTTTTATCTGACGAACAGATGAAGGAAGCGGTAGAGAAGTTCTCAAAGGTTCTCACCGACAACGGTACTGCCATTGTGAACACCGAGATGTGGGGTCTCCGCAAGCTGGCGTATCCCATCCAGAAGAAATCTACCGGTTTTTACACACTTGTCGAGTTTGACGCTAACCCCGAAGTCGTAAGCAAGCTTGAGACAGCATTCCGCCGTGACGAGCGTGTGCTCCGCTTCCTCACATTCCGTCTTGACAAGTACGCACACGAGTATGCTATCAAGCGTCGTAACCTCAAGGCAAACAAGCCTGCAGAGGTCGTAGCAGAAGTAGAAACAGTAACTAAGGAGGACTAACCACATGGCACAGGCTAATTCAGAAATCCGTTATTTGACTCCCCTTTCGGTTGACGTCAAGAAGAAGAAATACTGCCGTTTCAAGCGTGCAGGTATCAAGTATATCGATTACAAGGATCCCGAATTTCTCAAGAAGTTCCTCAACGAGCAGGGCAAGATTCTTCCCCGTCGCATCACTGGTACTTCACTGAAGTTCCAGCGTCGTGTGGCTCAGGCAGTTAAGCGCGCCCGTCACCTCGCCCTCCTCCCCTACGTAACCGATTTGATGAAATAACTTTAAAGCCACGAGTACATATCATATGAAGATTATACTTAAAGAAGACATCAACAACCTTGGATACAAGGACGATGTCGTGGAAGTGAAGAACGGCTATGGCCGCAACTATCTCATTCCTCAGGGCAAAGCTGTAATCGCCACTCCGTCGGCTCTTAAAGTTCTCGCAGAGAACCAGCGTCAGCAGGCTCACAAGCTTGCCAAAATCAAGGCTGATGCCGAAGCTGCAGCAGAAGCACTCAAAGACGTTTCGCTCACCATCGGAGCAAAGGCAAGCTCAACAGGCACCATCTTCGGCTCTGTCAACAACATCCAGATTGCTGAAGCTCTCGAAAAACTCGGTCACAATGTGGACCGCAAGCTCATCACACTCAAGCAGAGCGTGAAGGAACTTGGCAAATACAACGCCACCATCCGTTTCCACAAGGAGGTATCTGTTGAGATTCCTTTTGAGGTAGTAGCAGAGTAATCCTTTCTCTGGATACAAGCATATATGGAAAGTCTGTATCGGCAAAACGATACAGACTTTCTTATTATAAACTTTTATATGGGCGGAGTGTTATGTATGTATCACGTTATAGCTATTTGTTTTAGAGGATTGGGATTAATCTTTGCAGCCTGCCATGTCGTATGGCTGACAAGATGTAACTCCTGGCTGGTTGAATCCAAGTCAGGAGTTTCCTTTGGCGGTTCATGCAACAAAACATCTATCCAGATTGTTAGATACTTGATTACAAATCAATACAAAGCATTAATCCCATCATACTCATATGGAGACAATTTATTTCAAAGGCACCCCGTGTCACACCTACGGCTCACTGCCCCAGGTAGGAAGCGAAGCTCCCTGCTTTCATCTGACCAGCATCAATCTTGAGCAGATCACATGCGAGACATTTAAAGGAAAACGCATAGTACTCAACATATTTCCAAGTCTCGACACCGATGTATGCGCCCGTTCAGTGCGTAAGTTCAATGTCGAAGCTGCCAAACTTGACAATGTGGCTGTGGTATGCGTCTCCATGGATCTGCCGTTTGCCATGGCAAGATTCTGCACAATCAACAATATCGAAAATGTCACACCCGCCTCGGCATTCCGCTCTCCGCTTTTCGGCCAGAAATACGGTGTGCAGTTATGTGACGGACCACTGGCAGGACTGCTCGCAAGAGCTGTAGTAGTAATCGGCACAGACGGCAAAGTGCTCTATCAGCAACTCGTCGAGGAAATCACCAACGAGCCCGACTATGATGGAGCTATATCTGTACTGAAATAGAGATGACATACAGCTCATAGCAGTTGTAGCTAATAATATAAATGCGTAACTTTGCATAAAGCAAGTTGCGCATTTGCTTTTAGAGGTTGTTGCAGAACTTCAAAAACATGCTAAAACCAGTAGGGACATGCCATGGCATGTCAGATTGGGCAAAATATGGCGTCTTGAACCCTACGAAATGATTCTGACATGCCATGGCATGTCCCTACAAGTTGATGAACTTCCAGAGCTGCAACATCCCCTTATATTAAGATTTTGCAATAACAGATATTTGATGAGTCAGGATTCCCAGCAGATAGTTTCTTTCGGTCAGATAGACTTAAACTCCGAGATGCTTAAAAACGCGCCGGTAGCAGACGATTTACCCATTCTACCGACACGTGACATGGTATTGTTTCCAGGTATCACTGTGCCGATATCGTTAGGCAGAGAGGCTTCATTGCGCACCGCAGAGGCTGCCCATACCAAAAATATAGTGATCGGCGTAGTATGCCAAAGCTCACCTGACATCGAGGCTCCTACTGTACATCAGTTGCGCCAGTTTGGCGTGACAGCCCGCATACTGCAAATCTTCGATGTGCCTGACGGAGGTAAGATGGCGATTGTGCATGCGTTTGACAAATTCAAGGTGATAGGCATGTCAGAAGGAGCCACATTGCCCGAGGCATCAGTGTCTGCACAAGTACGCATAATCAAGGAAACCACACCACGCCCATCAGACAAAGAGTTTAAAGCTCTCATAAACGGCATCACAAAAACAACCCTGGCATTGATTGAGAATTCAGGACCTGCCATGGCAGAACTGGCAATAAATATCAAAAATGCCGAAGGTACCAACACGCTCATCAATCTGATCAGCACTCATGCACCATTCAGCACCGACTTCAAGATAGAGCTGTTGCGCGAAAGCCGCCTCAAGGAACGTGCATTCAAACTGATGGTAGCATTGTCACGTGACGAACAGAAATCGGTGCTGTTTAAAGTCATCATGGACCGCACGAAAGCTATGCTTGACGAGCATCAACGCAAGACGTTCCTGCGGGCACAGCTTGATACAATCAAAGAGGAACTCTACGGCGATGACGAAGACATCGCCCAGCTCAAAGAGCAGTCCCAATCAGTGAATTTCCCCGAAAATGTCCGCACGGTATTTGACAAAGAGCTTGAAAAGCTGGAGCGCATCCAGCCACAAAGCCCTGACTATTCAGTGCAATACACTTACCTACAGACATTGTTAGGTCTGCCCTGGGGCATAGAGGATGATGGCAACAAAGACTTTCATAAAGCCGAGGAAATTCTTGACAGCGAGCACTTCGGATTAGAGAAAGTCAAGGAAAGGATACTGGAGCAGCTGGCAGTCATAATGAATGCCCCCGACAGCCATGCTCCGATAATCTGCTTAGTAGGTGCACCTGGTGTCGGCAAGACATCCTTAGGACAATCCATCGCCAGTGCCATGGGACGGAAATACGAGCGCGTGGCATTAGGTGGCTTGCACGACGAAGCCGAAATCAGAGGGCACAGACGCACGTATATAGGCGCGATGCCCGGACGCATCATCTCGGCACTCAAACGCTGCAGCACATCCAATCCTGTAATGCTACTTGACGAAATAGACAAAATCGGCAGCGATTACCGAGGTGATCCATCAGCAGCACTCTTGGAAGTCCTCGATCCCGAGCAGAACTGCCGTTTCCACGACAACTATGTAGATGTGGACTTTGACCTGTCACACGTGCTGTTCATTGCTACCGCCAACAGCCTTGCAGGTGTGCCACAACCGTTGCTTGACCGCATGGAGGTCATAGAAATCAGCGGCTACCTGCTGGAAGAAAAAGTCGAGATAGCGCGTCGCCATCTTCTCCCACGCCTCCGCAAGGAGATGGGTATCCAGACGGAAGATGTCAACGTGACCGATGCTGCAATCATCACCATAATCGAGTCCTATACCGCCGAGAGCGGTGTGCGCCAGCTTGAAAAAAAGCTTGCCTCACTCCTGCGCAAGTCAATGCTCAACAAGATGCGCAACGGAGACAGCGGTGTCACAATTGATGCACCTGATGTCAAGCAATACTTAGGTGCTGCGCCTTATATCAAGGATAAATATGAGGGCAACGAATACCCTGGAGTCGTGACGGGACTGGCATGGACGCAGGCTGGCGGCGAAATCCTATTCATAGAGTCTTCACTCGCCCCAGGTAAAACAGAAAAAATATGTTTGACAGGCAATCTCGGCGATGTGATGAAAGAGTCAGCTGTCATCGCATTGCAATATATCAAGTCTCATGCGGACTTATGGAGCATCAATCCCGATATTTTCGAGAAGAACACGCTCCATATCCATGTGCCCGAAGGAGCAATACCTAAGGACGGACCATCTGCGGGCATAACCATGGCAACTTCAATCGCCTCAATTCTCACAGGACGAAAGGTGAAAGAACGCATAGCCATGACTGGAGAAATCACTCTGAGAGGCAAAGTGCTCCCGGTCGGAGGCATCAAAGAGAAAATATTGGCTGCCAAACGAGCCGGCATAGACACAATCATACTTTCGGAAGCGAACCGCAAGGATATCGAGGAGATAAAAAAGGAATATGTCGAAGGTCTCCAGTTTGTCTATGTCAAAAACGTCAAGGAAGTCATCGACTACGCACTGATATAATATTAGACATCACATCCGGTCTCATATGAAAAAATACTGCTTAGATTTTAAGGTCGAGAAAAGCGAGCCAATACACGAGCTTTATTCACTGCTGACACTTACCCCTGCCAATCCCAAGGTCAATCTGCCCGAAATGCTTCCCGGTCAGTTCGTACAGGTAAGGATAGATAATGCTGAGACATTTTTGCGACGACCCATATCCATCAACGATGTGGATCGCGACCACCAGACACTAAGTCTTTTGGTCAGGAACGCAGGAGAAGGATCTCGATGGCTCATGAACCGCAGTGAGGGCGATATCGTCAATCTCATGCTTCCTCTCGGCAACGGTTTTGCCCACATCGATGCCTCAGACCGTCATCCGCTTCTCGTCGGTGGCGGTGTCGGCATAGCTCCGATGCTATATCTCGGCAAATGTATGAGTCTGCAACATGCCATACGTCCGACATTTCTTGTCGGTGCCCGGAGTGCTGCCGATGTTCTCCAGTTGCAGTCACTACAACAATGGGGAGATGTCTTTGTTACCACTGAAGACGGCACTATGGGCGAAAAAGGATTAGTCACAGCGTCTACTGCATGGAATCAGGAGTGGACTTCAGTCTATTGCTGCGGTCCGGCTCCAATGATGAAAGCCATAGCCCAGATGTGCCACAGAGCAGGGCTACGGTGCAAAGTCTCACTGGAAAATATGATGGCGTGTGGTCTCGGAGCATGCCTGTGCTGTGTGGAAAAGACAGTCAAAGGCAATGTGTGCGTATGCACCGAAGGTCCAGTCTTTGATACTACAGAACTTACCTGGTAACCTTAAAAATCAGACAACGATGGCAAATCTTGATGTAAACATAGGAAACCTCAAACTCAAGAACCCAGTCCTGACAGCATCCGGGACATTCGGTTACGGCGAAGAATTTCAGGACTTCATAGACCTTGAGAAGCTTGGAGGATTCATAGTCAAAGGCACTACACTTAATCCGCGCGAAGGCAATGACTATCCGCGCATGGCTGAAACTCCATCGGGTATGTTAAATGCCGTAGGACTACAGAACAAAGGTGTAGACTACTTCATCGACCATATATATCCGCGAATCAAGGATCTTGACACTCAGGTGATGGTCAATGTATCCGGCGCGTCCGTAGCTGACTATGTGACTGTGTGTGAGAAGTTGAAAGCCTGCGAGCATATTAATGCCATAGAGGTCAATATATCGTGTCCCAACGTGAAGCAGGGCGGTATGGCTTTCGGCACCACATGCTCAGGAGCATCCGAAGTCACCTCTGCAGTGCGCAAGGCTTGGGACAAAACATTGATAGTCAAGCTCTCTCCCAACGTCACTTCCATTACCGACATAGCTAAAGCAGTAGAAGCCGAGGGTGCAGACTCCGTATCTCTCATCAACACCATGCTTGGCATGGCAATAGATGTAGAACGCCGCCGCCCGATGCTGTCGACCATCACCGGCGGTCTGTCGGGACCAGCTGTGCGCCCTGTAGCTGTCAGAATGGTATGGCAGGTGTGCAAGGCTGTAGACATCCCGGTCATAGGTCTTGGCGGTATCATGAACGGTCGCGACGCGTTAGAGTTCATCATGGCTGGGGCATCGGCAATAGAGGTTGGCACTGCCAATTTCATTGACCCTGCCGTCACTGTTAAAATAATTGATGAAATCAACGATTACCTTGACCGTCATAATTTCCATGACATAGCCGACATCAGAGGCATCATCTGATAAAACGACAATGACCGCAGCATGCTGCGGTCATTGTCGTTTTATCAAGTGTATATTTCAATCAAAGAGTGAAGCAACCTGATCTCCAGATATAAGTGTCATGACAGTAAGACCGTCGGGAGTCAGAGCCGGAGATTTTAATTTGAACAATTCGCTCAGAAGGTGTTCTATCTCCTTTTGAGTCATTTTATGTCCCGATCTTACTGCTGCAGCCCGCGCCATTCCCATGGCGAGCAAGCGGTCAATATCTGTCTCAACACTTCCATCGCTCTCAGATGCGTTGTCAATAATCTTTCTTATCGACTCGACAGCATTGACATTAGCAAGCATTGAGGGTACGGCATTGATGCTCCAAGTGTTGTCGCCAAGAAAAGCCAGACCGTAGCCCAATTCTGCCAGTTTGTCAATTATGGAGTCTAATATCTGATTTTCAGACGCGGACAATTCTATTGTCTCTGGGAAAAGCAATGTCTGAGCCGAAACTTCATGGCTTACAATCTCAGAAATATATTTGTGATAGAGCACGTTGAGATGTGCTCTGTGCTGATCTACGACCAGTATGCCTTCATGTGACGGCGTGACTATGAACCTGTTGCGGACCTGAAAAGCACCGGGAATAGATGTCTCCACCGCCATGTCAAGCGTATCTGCACCGTTTGATACATCTCTGTTAAGGGCGCTCTCCGTCACATGAGTCTCGGGTATTATCTCGGTATCGCCACCAGCATGATTGACATTAAAACTTTCATAGAGCTTCTCCCAGTCATTCATAACCTTGGGTCTGCCTCCATGTGGCGCGGAGGTCATACGCGACGGTACTGACAACGGTTGACGGGAAGCCGTGGGAGGCCTGTAACCATCATCGACCTCCGCGAAAGGATTATATGACGGATCAAAATCCACATCATGATTGGCATCAGAGTCAGGAGTGAAAGCCGGAATATCAGGCACATCAGTTGACTCAAAATCGATAGCCGGGACAGCGTTAAAGCGTCCGAGGGATTCCCTGATAGCAGCAATAACTATCTGACGTATTGCAAACTCATTGACAAACTTTATCTCCTTCTTAGTCGGATGTATATTGACATCTATGGTGTCAGGGGCAACTTCAAAATCCAAGAAGAAATTGGGCTTTGCATCGTGAGCGATAAGATTCTCATAGCATGTCTGCACCGCTTTCTGAAATAACGGATGGCGCATATTGCGACCGTTGACCGTAAGAAACTGCAATGCACCCTTCTTACGTGCATATTCGGGCATGCATATGAAACCCGACAGCTTGACCAATGGGGTTTCAGTGCTGACAGGTATGAGCTGCGTTGCCATCGACTTTCCGAATAGGTCTATGATACGCTGCTTTATGGTTGTTGCTGCCAGCCTATGCACAGTCACATCATTGTGTATGAGCGTGAGTTCGACAGATGGATTGACGAGTGCCAGCCGCTCAAATTCCTTGACAATATTACCGAACTCCACAGAGTCCTTTTTCAGGAATTTACGACGACCCGGCACATTGAAAAACAGATTTTTTACTGCGAGATTAGTTCCCTTAGGACATGCTATAGGTTCTGTCGCCGTGACCTTTGCCCCGGCAATCTCGATGCGTGTGCCGATTTCATCACCCTCACGCCTCGTACGCATATCTATTTGCGCCACAGCAGCAATTGAAGCGAGTGCCTCCCCACGAAAGCCCATGGTATGCAGAGAGAACAGATCGTCAGCCTTGGCAATCTTGGAGGTTGCATGTCGCTCGAAAGCCATTCGGGCATCGGTCTCGCTCATGCCCATGCCATCGTCAATCACCTGTATCAGTGTGCGCCCGGCATCTTTGATATATATGGTGATATGCTTGGCACCAGCATCCACGGAATTCTCCACCAGCTCCTTGATGGCTGAGGAAGGCTGCTGCACAACCTCACCTGCGGCTATCTGATTAGCCACCGAATCAGGTAAAAGATGTATGATATCGCTCATTGTTCTTTCTCCTCTTCTGCTTTATCAGGCACGACAGCTTCAGTAGCAACCTTCAGTACATCATCCTCCTGAGGTTTAGGGGCATCAGACGACTGTTGCAATTGCAGGGGCTCTGGACTCTCAGGTTCAGGAAGTGTGTCTGACGGCATTACAGACATTAATGTATCCGATGCTGTATTGATAGCATCATGTGCCGTGCTGTCGCTGTTAGCGGTCTCTTTTGACTTAAGCAAAGCCCTCCAAGGTGCTTCAGTGGATATCGATGCCGATTTAGCAGTAGGAACTGGCTTAAGAAGTCCCTCCTTATCTTCAAGCCTTAAGAACACAGACTGTGGCGATGTCGGTTTAAACCGCTCGAGCCACTTGAACTTGGGGAGGAAATAGGAATTTTTCGCAGCAAGATACAGAGGAGTAATAGTGCCAGTGGTTTCAGGCCACATCCTGACTGTGTCAACCTGTCCATCCTTGAAATAGGCATCCATGAAGCTGGTCTCGGTAAACGCGAACTTGTTATATACCGAATCCTTTTCCATGGGAAACATGATGGTCTGCACGCTACCCTCCACATACAGACGACGCAGTGTAGAGTCTGCCATCCACGCCGTCATCTTGTCACCCGACAGCTGATTGAAACAGTCCTCTCCTATCAGCTCAGCCATCATGCCGAAATCTGGCAGATGTGCACGGTCAGCAGTGGAATCATTAAGATGCACTTCAATCAGATTTCCGAAAATCTGCCTTTCACCGCTCCATATCACGGGATTATAATACATACGCATCGTGGAATCGACATCAGCAATGCTCAATGAATCGCATATACCCTGCAAGTCCGAGCGATAGAATCTCACATTATGAAACGCATTTGTCAGACGTACACTGTCGGGCAACACGAGATAAGCATTGATGGTGTCGCCATGCAGATACAGCGTGTCTCTGTCATTCTTATACTCCTTAGCTAAAGCCCTGCCTGTCACAAAAGCACTGTCACGGAGTTCATCGTAATATCCATAATCGCCAAGCAGGCTGCTCTTACGAGCCGAATCAGTCAGAATCACATTGCCAAAACCTTCACCGAAGCCCTTCGCACGGTCATAGAAAAGTGTATCACCAGTCAGCGTGTTGCCCTTATTGGAATAAACCGTAGAGCGATGATATAGATCTCCCACTCCGCTATTGGTATTGTAATATCCCGATGAAGTATTGATACGTCCATCGCGATTAATAATCCGAGTCGGAGCCGAGATAGTAGCTATATGGGTATTGGTGTTGTAGTGCAACACATCTGTGTACATAAACAGTGTGTCGCCCTGCCTGAGGCTTTTCAACTCAACATCATCATAGAAATCAGCATCCTTGGTATTTGGATAATACTCGCCTCGCATCGACTCAAGGCGGTTCTGTTTATCGGTCAGCACACCGCCTACGTCATAGAAACCGTAGTTTTGTCCGAGGTCGTAATAGAATATATCCGTAACGAGCTTCACATCACGGTTGATCAGGCGCACAGGACGTCCAGCCGACCCGTAGAGAGTCGCAAATTCCTCAGGTCCATTATAGTTCAGTTCGTCACCATAGACAAACAAAGTGTCACCCTGCTCCATCCTCACATTGGAAAAAGCATCAAGGGAATTTGTCTTATCATAGAAATACGCGCTGTCACAATACATGAACATGTTGTCTTTGCGAAACACCACATTCCCCTTAAGTATCTGATATTCTCCGCCACTCGCCTGCTCATCCATGTTGAGGACGTCGGCATGCTCCAGAAATACTCTTCCTGGTTGATGACGGTCAGCCGAAGGAATGGTAGGCTTGATCGGTGGCTGTGACGCGGCCCCTTGTCCGCGTCGGGCAAGTGTTTCTTTGGTCTGCTGCGACTTAGTGTTGACAGCAAGCGAGGGGAGGCATAAAGCAAGTATTGCCGCAACGATCCACCAGGATGCGCTGCGGCTGGACTTTTTACTCATATCGCGTCTATGCCTTAAGGACATATACTATATCTATCGTGCTAAATATTCTAATACGTGGTACTCTGCTGGGTATTCTTCAGCCAGCCTTTATGCTCGAAGTCGCAGTCGCGCCAGCCATCTTCAATCCTGATGTAGGTCGATGCAATCTTTTTGTCTAACCAGTCTTTGAGTATCTTGGTCTTCTGTGCACTCTCATACATGGATTTAATAGTCTGGAAATCATCGGCGATATTGGCTTTGTGACCGGGAATACGGGCAGTGAGTTTCACCATGGCAATGATATCGCTGTTTTTGCGCGGATCCTTCATGATGAAAGGCTCCGACACATCACCGGGCTCCATAGTCGAAACTTTTCTGGAGACCTCCTGCGGAAGCTGCTGCATCTCAAAGCGGGCATTGCCGGTCTCCTCATTGACCATAATGCCGTTGTTATTTCGCGTATCTTTATCTGAGGAAATATATCGGGCAGCCTCTTCAAAAGAGAATTTCTTGTTGTCAACCATATCGGCGCGGATACTGTCCATGCGACCGAGCGCATCAATCAGTGACTGCTCTGAGACTTTAGGACGGAGCAGTATATGACGTGTGTTGACACGATCACCGCGACGGTCTATCAGCTGGATGATATGATAACCATACTGTGACTCTACAATCTTCGACACTCGTTTAGGGTCGCTCAGATTGAATGCGACAGCGGCATACGCAGGGTCAAGATTGGCACGTCCGAGATAACCGACTTCTCCGCCACGCACTGCGCTGCCCTGGTCCTCGCTATAAAGTATGGCGAGGGTCGAAAATTCACGCTCGCCCTTGTTGACCTGGTCGGCATACTCTCGCAATCGCGCCTTGACATCCTCTATCTCCTCACGCGGGATTACAGGATTGATAGTGATTATCTGCACCTCAACCTGTGTCGGCACATAGGGTATGCTATCCTCCGGAAGTTCATCAAAGTACTTGCGGACATCGCTGGGCGTAACCTTCAGATCGCTTGTCAGATTGTCCTGCACCTGACGTATACGAGATGAGTTACGCATATTTTCAATCAGCTCGGCACGTATATCCGGCAGACTTTTACGGAAATACTGCTCTACCTTCTCACGCGTACCGAGATTGGCAGTGAAATAGTTGATGCGGGACTCTACTTGGCTTGCGACCAGAGACTCCTGAATCTCTATAGTGTCAAGGTCAGCCTGATGGAGATATAATTTTTCCACCGCCAGACGCTCGGGGATAAAACAATACGGATTACCCTGCACCGAAGTGTTCTCGTATTTGTATTGGTCATAGGCTTCTTCAATCTGAGACCTCCATATGGGCTCGTCTCCCACAACCCATGCCACTTCCTCTACGACATTGTTTTCACGGGCATACGCAACAATACCGACCATGGCAACCACAGCCGGCATTATTGCTATTTTTTTCAGACTATAACTGTATTTCACTTGTCTAAAAGATTATTTGATTTTTTCAAAAACCTTGGTGTCAACCACTACAGGATATTTTTCACGCAATTGCTTGATCCATTCCTGTTCAAGCACCTGCTGGTAATCAGTGCTCACAAGCCCCTTGACATCCTGAGCTGACTGAGGCTGCGACAGTATAGTGCCTTCATAGCTGAAATAGTCAGTCCAACGGCTCTTGGATGTATCGGGCCGCTCTCCTCCGAAAGCCACATTGTCAACTATCTGATTGTCACCTTCTGCAGCCAACACTCGTTCTGCCTTGGCACGCCTGTCATATTTCTGGCGAATCAGAGCTGGGAGATTAGAAGCCGGTCCGTTATACGTGCTCAAAAATTCCTTGATTTCAGCAGTGACCGCAGGTCCGGTGGTAAATATTATGGTGCCTTTGTAATGGGGTTTGTCCCACTTGTATTCATCTTTATGAGCCTGAAAGTATTTTTCAAGGCCCTCAGTATCACTGAGAGCTTTATCCCAGACATTGCGGTTGCTTACTTCAAAGAGCAGGATGCCGTCACGATATTCATTGAGGATATTCCTATAATCAGCATATTTGTCAGGGAGCTCTGCCATCATCATCTCGGTAGCCTTGCTGTCAAGCATGGATTTAGCTCGTTCTTCATACAGCGACATCCATTTAGCCGTCGGCATATTGCTGTCAGGAGCCAGAGTGGATGCTACTTCCGATGCGTAGATATGCTGCTTACCTATCTTAGCTACTGACACTTTAGTCATGGCAGCGACACGTGCATAAGCCACACTGTCCATGACGGAGTCTTTGCTTAGTGTCTGATAGACTTTCTTTATGCCCTTGTCCTCTACCGATGCCTTGTTAGCCTTAAGATATGATGCAAGTTTAGCATTCTTAGCCATATCCCTACGGTCATCACGCCACATGTTGCGCAATATGGCTTCACGCTCGTCATCAAGCGAAGGCAAGCCTCTGTGATCATGACGCATGATGATGTGATAGCCGAACTGGGTGGCAAACGGCTCTGAAATCTCACCATCCTTAAGGGCAAATGCCACGGTTTCAAATTCAGGGACCATTTCCCCCATCCCGAACCATGACAATTGACCACCATTCTGACGGCTTCCGGGGTCTTCGCTCTCTATTTTTGCCACCTCGGCAAATTTTGCGGCATCTGCACCCTTCAACACGCCATAGATAGAGTCAATCTGTGCTTTTTTCTGTGACTGAGCCACGATGTCAAGCCCGGCTGTCAGTTTGAGTATATGGCTTGCATTTACCTTGCCAGGATTAGCCTTAAAGCCGTGCACTTTGATTATATGGAAGCCAAACGGGGTCTCCATGACCTGCGATATTTCTCCTTCAGGAGTCGCATATGCCACATTCTCAAATGTATAGGGGTATGTATTGGCTTTCATCCAACCCATATGTCCCATATTACGCTTAGCTTGGGGATCTATCGAGTATTTGAGAGCCATGTCCTCAAGCGTCTCCTTGCCTGTGACAATCAGTGTACGTATGCTGTCAAGCATATGCTTGACGCTGTCGTTCTGCTCAGGAGTGTTGCCCTTGCGAAGCATGACATGGCTGACATCGACCAGACGGTCCATATGTCCGTAAATGTCATTGATGAGAGCATTCTCCACATCCATGTCTTTGAGATAGGGCTTGGCAAGCTCCAGACGGTGTTGCTCCAGCTCATCCTTAAATGCCTTGGTCGTGTCAATGCCGTTGGCTTCAGCATCCGCAACCTTGAGCTTATAGTTGATAAACATCTCAAGGTATTCCTCAGGTGTCTGTCGCTCTATCTGCTGATTGTTGTTTTTATTGTACAGGTACTCAAATTCACTGACAGGAACAGCTTTGCCGTTAACTGTCAGCAATGTCGCATCAGCGTCTGCTTTTTGTTTAGCTGAAACAGCGATAGCAATAACTGCTATCGCTGCTACAGGAAGGAGATATTTTTTCATTTAATAGGTTACGATGTTTCTCATGGCAAAGTCAGAGCCATGAATTTACTGGTTTGCTTTACTATAATTAGGTGCTTCACTGGTGATAGCTACGTCATGAGGATGACTTTCAGCCACACCGGCATTGGTTATGCGTGTAAACTTGGCTTTGTGGAGGGTATCGATATCCTTTGCGCCACAATATCCCATACCCGAACGGAGACCGCCAAGCATCTGATATACCACCTCATAAAGAAGACCCTTATAAGGCACACGGGCAGCGATCCCCTCTGGTACAAGCTTTTTGGCATCTGTCTCATTAGCCTGGAAGTAGCGGTCTTTGGAGCCCTTCTCCATAGCCTCGAGTGACCCCATGCCTCGGTAGCTCTTATATTTTCGACCGTTGAAGATGATTGTTTCACCAGGAGACTCCTCGACACCTGCAAGCATGCCACCGAGCATGACGCTGTTGCCACCGGCTGCCAAAGCCTTCACGATGTCACCGCTGTAGCGGATGCCGCCATCAGCAATGAGTGGCACACCAGTACCTTCAAGAGCCTTGGCAACGTCATAGACAGCAGAGAGCTGAGGCACGCCGACTCCGGCAATCACACGTGTAGTACAGATTGAACCCGGACCGATGCCTACCTTGACACCATCGGCGCCGTTCTCTACGAGATACTTCGCCGCATCACCTGTGGCTATATTTCCGACCACGACATCAAGATGAGGATACTTTTCCTTAACAGCCTTCAGGACACCGATTACACCTCTGGAATGCCCATGAGCAGTGTCAATCACGATAGCATCTACGCCAGCCTCAACGAGAGCATCCACGCGATCCATAGAATCGGCTGTGACACCGACACCTGCAGCTACACGCAGACGGCCACGTTCATCCTTGCAGGCATAGGGCTTGTCCTTCGCCTTGGTGATATCCTTATAGGTAACAAGACCTACCAGATGACCATCATTGTCAACGACAGGGAGCTTCTCTATCTTATGCTCCTGAAGGATCTGGGCAGCCTCTTCAAGGTCAGTAGACTGATGTGTAACCACCAGATTGTCTTTAGTCATGACCTCGTCTATCTTACGGTCAAGATTGCGTTCAAAGCGTAAGTCACGGTTGGTGACAATACCGACGAGACGGCCCTCATCATCCACAACAGGGATGCCGCCGATATGATACTCCTTCATCATGTTGAGAGCATCGCTGACAGTGCTTCCGCGCTTGATGGTCACGGGATCATAGATCATGCCGTTTTCGGCGCGCTTGACTGCATGCACCTGACGAGCCTGCTCTGCAATAGGCATATTCTTGTGTATTACACCGATGCCGCCTTCGCGGGCAAGCGCGATAGCAAGCTGCGCTTCGGTAACCGTATCCATCGCTGCGGAAACGATAGGGACATTAAGCATGATGTTACGTGAAAACTTGGTGCGGAGATCTACCTCGCGTGGCAATACTTCTGAATAAGCAGGAATAAGGAGGACATCATCAAATGTAAGTCCGTCCATCTTTACTCTATCGGCAATAAATGACATGATGACAGGTATTATTATGTTATCAGTACTTGGGATTGTTTTTTATTGCATGCAAAGATACTCATTTTTTGCCAAAACAATGGAGCTGTTAACTATTATTTAGAGGGCGTTTGGTAAACTCCCGGAAAAAATGTAATTTTGCCCATCGAAAAGTAGCCATATGGCTTCTGACTGATGTCTCCGTAGTTCAATGGATAGAATATTGGATTCCGGTTCCAACGATTGGGGTTCGACTCCCCACGGGGATACAAAAGCCTCCGCAGCACACATGGGCAGCGGAGGCTTTTATTATAACTGCACGCGACACTTTATATTATCTACGAGTGGCAAAATATTTCCACAGAGGCGCTGCCATCAGTGCCTGCTTGATGCTGTCACTGTCAAGCAATGTCCGCACCTCGCCTTCTGACAGCAGCCTGACACCTATATCTTCGGTAGCATCCAGATGCTGGGAACCAAGCAGTTCCACATCAGTTGCCAGGTAAGAATATGTAAGATTGTTCATGCTGCCCGGATTAGGACCCAGCACTGTCAACAGCTCCCATCGACCACCGCCAAAGCCGGTCTCCTCAGCAAGCTCCCTCTTTGCAGCATCCAATGGAGGTTCGCCATCTTCAACTACCCCGGCGACCAATTCAGTGAAAACATCACCCAAGCCGTGGCGATATTGTTCCACCATCACAAACTGCCCGTCTTTAGTTATAGCGATAACATTTATCCATGTCGGATATTCGAGCACATAATATTCATCTATCACAGCATCGTTAGGCAGCCGCAGACAGTCTTTGCGCACTGTCAGCCACGGACGCTTAAATAAATATTCAGATGATAAGACTTTCCATTTCTTCATATTACACGGGTTGGAATAATATATACTGCAAAGATAGGCAATATTTATTTTGCGTGGATTGAATAAAGATTGTAAATTTGCAGATAAAGTATATTCCATATGGAGTGTGCATTTGTAAACATCTAACAATTCTTTATAAATCACCAATTTATTAGACAACACTGATGATCCTGGATGTTATAACCTGCGCGATTTTCGATGCTTCGACCACCTTCCAGTGGGTAGTTGAAAATGCGTCATACCTGCTCGTATTTCTGCTCATGGCTGTGGAAAGCTCATTCATACCCTTTCCGAGCGAGGTCGTAGTGCCTCCGGCTGCCTTTCTTGCTGCGCAGTCAGTGCGCCAGCTCCAATACCACGGCACCACCATACAGGTAGCAGACATGAACGTATATGTCATAATCCTTGTCGCTACAGCCGGTGCTATAGTCGGAGCATTGGTCAACTACGGACTATCAATATGGATAGGCCGTCCGCTCGTCTACAGATTCGCCGATTCGCGCATAGGACATGCCTGCCTGATAGACAAAGCTAAGGTCGTGAAAGCAGAGACTTATTTTGACAAACACGGTGCAGTCTCTACGTTTGTAGGCCGTCTTGTCCCTGCCGTCCGCCAGCTGATAAGCATCCCCGCCGGCATCGCAAGGATGAACATATGGAAGTTCATACTATATACGGGTCTTGGTGCTATGGTGTGGAACGCAGTGCTTGCCGGACTCGGCTATTGGTTAGGTCTGCATGTAAATATCGACGGGCTGTTTACTCAGGTGGAGAAATACAACGATTATCTCACATATGTCGGACTGGGTATCGGCGTGATCTGTGTAGGTATTATCTTATTCAATGCCTTCAAACCCAAGGCTAAAAACGAAGTGATCTAACACCTCCTTCTTATGGTCAAGATAGCCCCATCACTCCTGTCAGCTGATTTTGCCAATCTCGGCAGAGACGTTGAGATGCTCAACGAGAGCGAAACCGCATACATGCACCTTGATGTCATGGACGGTGTATTCGTCCCTAACATCAGCTTTGGATTTCCAGTGATGAAATCCATCGCCAAGTATGCCAAAAAGCCGCTGGATGTGCATCTTATGATAGTCAATCCGCAAAACTATATATCGCAGGTACGCGACCTCGGCGCCGAATTTATGAACGTCCATGTCGAGGCTTGCACGCATCTCCACCGCACCGTACAAGCCATCCGTGATGCCGGCATGCGTCCGGCAGTCACTCTCAATCCAGCCACTCCCGTGGTCATGCTTGAGGACATCATCAACGATGTAGATATGGTGCTTCTGATGTCGGTCAATCCAGGTTTCGGAGGACAGAAATTCATAGAAAACACCATTAATAAGCTTCATCGGCTCGTGGAACTGAGAGAGAAAACCGGTTCGAAAGCACTGATTGAAATTGACGGCGGCGTAAACCTCGAGACAGGACGGCGACTTGTAGATGCCGGAGCTGACATATTAGTCGCAGGCAGTTTCGTGTTTAATTCACCCGATCCCGTAGAGACAATCAGCCAGCTGACCCGACTGTAGACAGGACGTGGCATCTCCCTAATCATATCACTAACATCTTACCCCACAGGACTTATTAAATGTCAAGATTCAACTCCACGACAGGCAGTCTGGATTCACTGAGCGATATGGATCTCCCCACTTTTGACGGCGGCGATGATCCTATGGAATTATCATCATATGCCCAGCAATCCGAATCTGAGATTAGGGACACAGCTTCACCAGCCGGGTCTGACACCCCATATACCTACCCTGACAGTTCAGCCACACGCAATCGTCGGAAGGCAACACAATCTATGGCTGATAGATCAGACTCGAAGACGGCAGCTGTCAAACCCGCAAAATCACACGGGTTCACACGCCGTATATTTGCAGATGGCAGAGCCAGGATGTTTGTCGGCATTGTGTTGATAATCATCGCGGTATATCTTACGATATCGACCATAGGGTATCTTACCACTGGCGCGGCGGACCAGAGTGCCGTTACCAACAATTCATTATCTGCACTCGCCCAACAGGATGGTAGCGTCAAAAACGCCGGAGGTCCCGTGGGAGCTTGGGCATCTAACGCCATTTTCTCATCCACTCTTGGCGTTGCAGGTTTCATAATGATATTCTACATCGGAGCTTTGGGTCTGACCCTGCTCAAGGTAATGAAATTCAAGTTCTGGAATCTGACCGCCAAGTGCCTTGTATCCACTATAGCGGTATCCATCATACTTGGATTAGCGACGTATGACCACGAAGGATTCATATATTGGGGCGGCAAACACGGGTATTATATCAACAAACTTCTGATAGCGTACTCAGGCATAGTCGGTGCAATATCCATAAGCGTAATCATGGGTGCGCTGATGTTGCTGATTTTCCTACCGTTCATACAGAACGCATGGAATTTCATCTACGTCCAGATCCAGAAACGCACTGCCCGCATCAAGGCTATGAAAGCCCGTCATGCAGCCCAGCATCCTAAGGCTGTGACACCATCCGCATCAAAACCGGCAGAGAACATTTCAAACGACGACGAAGTTGCAGCTTCCGCTTCTCCCCTTTCCGAGGCAGATCCGTATGCCCAGGAGATGAAAATCGGAATAAATATACCATCATACGATATAACTGATTATCCGCAGACATCCACCATCGATTCCGCAGGTGAAACAGAAGATATCAAGGACAACATTGACGCTCCCGATGTCGATGCTGACGACACCACGCTCACCGATGCAACATCGGAACTCCTTTCTGAAGAACTTGTACCTGCTGCCACACCTACGGAGACATTCAGCATAAGCACAGGTGAAATTGAAGTGGCAAAAACAGTGGAACAGGAACCTTATGACCCTACAGCCAACCTGCCCCGCTTCCGCTTTCCCTCAATCGACTGCCTGATTGACCGCAAAATCAAGGAAAACAATGTGGACCTCGCCGAACAGGAAGAAAACAAGGAACGCATCACCAAGACCCTCAATGATTACGGCATAGGCATCTCTCACATAGAAGCTACAGTCGGCCCGACCGTCACACTGTATGAAATCATCCCTGCCGAAGGCGTACGCATCGCTAAAATCAAGCGACTGGAAGATGATATCGCCCTCAGCCTGGCGGCTCTCGGCATACGCATCATCGCCCCCATACCCGGACGTGGCACCATAGGCATCGAAGTGCCCAACAAAGAGCCTCAGACAGTATCCATGCGCTCAATCATCACATCGCGTGACTATCAGGAGTGCACGATGGAGCTGCCCATGGCGATGGGGTCAACTATTTCAGGCGATGTATTCATCGCGGATCTTACCAAGATGCCACATCTGCTCGTTGCCGGTGCTACCGGCATGGGTAAATCAGTAGGACTTAACGCCATCATTGCGTCTCTGCTCTATAAGAAGCATCCGGCTGAACTTAAATTTGTGCTGATTGACCCTAAGATGGTAGAATTCAGCCTCTACAGCCGAATTGAGAATCATTACCTTGCCAAACTTCCTGACGAGGATGAAGCCATCATTACTGATCCGTCAAAAGTAGTGACGACATTGAAGTCACTGTGCTTGCTCATGGATCAGCGATATGCCTTGCTCAAAGAGGCTAATCTCAGGAATATCAAGGAGTATAACGCCCGGTTCATACAGCGTCGGCTTAATCCCGAAAAGGGGCACCACTACATGCCCTACATAGTGGTCATAGTCGATGAGTTTGCCGACCTTATAATGACAGCAGGCAAGGAAGTCGAGACTCCTATCGCCCGTATCGCCCAGAAAGCTCGAGCCGTAGGTATGCACATGATTCTCGCCACTCAGCGTCCATCAACCAATGTCATCACAGGTATAATCAAAGCCAATTTCCCGGGGCGTGTGGCTTTCAGAGTGACACAGATGGTCGACTCTCGTACCATCCTTGACCGACCTGGAGCCAACCAGCTCATTGGCAGAGGCGATATGCTTTTCTCGCGCGACGGAGAAATCTCACGTGTGCAGTGTGCATTCATCGACACCCCCGAGGTTGAGTCAATATGCGAGGAGATAGATATGCAGGCAGGCTACGAACATGCGTTTTATCTTCCCGAATGTCTCCCCGATGAAAGTGAAACGATATCTTCAGGCTCATTTGGCGAGCGGGATCCCCTGTTTGACGAAGCTGCAATGGCTGTACTTAGCTCAGGTGTCGCGTCGACATCATCGCTCCAACGCCGTTTCTCCATCGGCTATAACCGTGCCGGAAAGATAATGGACCAGATGGAAGCTGCCGGTATCGTAGGTCCTTCACAAGGAGGCAAGCCCCGCCAGATTCTCATTGACCCGATGTCATTGGATGCCATACTGTCACAGAAGTGACATCAGCTGGAGCCATCGGAATATATAACTTTTCACTTACAGAACTGTTAATACAACATGAACAAGTCATACAGCACCATATTGCGCATACTGACCATCATCATGTGTCTATGCGCCACGGACATCTACGCTGCCAATGATGCCACAAAACTGTTGGATCAATCCGCTGCAAAAATCAAGGGAGCTAAAAGCATCAGTGCCTCATATACACTCCACTCTGGAGGCAATGACATTAAAGGCACAATATTGCTTGCAGGAAATAAATTCACTACCACCAACAATGCCATGACCACATGGTATGACGGCACCACACAGTGGACTTACGCACCATCCACTGGCGAAGTAAACATCATCGAACCGACCGACGAGGAGCTTGCAGCCACCAATCCGCTTGCCATCATCAGTGGGCTCAGGAAGCAGTACACTTCATCGGTCATCAAAAGTTCCCCGGGATTCCGCACCATCTTGCTGAAAGCGATAAGCAAGAACAATGACTGGACCCAAATCACCATCACTCTCAAATCCTCTACCCTGCTGCCCACGGCTATCAATATCAAAGGACGCGATGGCAGCGAAACACGCATATCCATACCCACCTTGCAGATCCGCAACACCCCGGTAAGCGACAATACATTTCGCTTTGACCGCAAGAAATATCCTAAAGCCAAAGTCGTGGATCTGAGATAAATCTGCCAAATCTATTAAAAATATCAATCATGGAAACAAACAAAACCCACTGCCTCATAATCGGTTCCGGACCTGCCGGATACACTGCTGCCATATATGCCTCTCGTGCCAACCTCAGCCCTATTGTGTACGAGGGTAGCCAGCCTGGGGGACAATTGACCACAACATCAGAAGTAGAAAATTTCCCTGGTTATCCTGAAGGCATCCAGGGACCGGAACTGATGGATGACCTGCGCAAACAGTCAGCAAAAGTAGGAGCAGACCTGAGATTTGGCGAAGTAGTAAAAGTCGATTTCTCTAAGCGTCCTTTTGAAGCCACGATTTCTGACGGTCGCACCATACTATCAGATACCGTCATAATAGCCACAGGCGCATCAGCCAAATATCTTGGACTTGAGGACGAGGAAAAATTCAAAGGTCTCGGAGTGTCGGCATGCGCCACATGTGACGGTTTTTTCTATCGCGGACGAAAAGTGGCTGTAGTAGGCGGTGGCGACACAGCCTGTGAGGAGGCTTTGTATCTGTCCAATCTCGCATCAGAGGTATATCTGATTGTCCGCAAGAACTTCCTGAGGGCATCAAAAGCCATGCAGCAGCGTGTCAACGACAAGAACAATATACATATCCTCTATAATACCAACACCGTCGGTCTGTATGGTGAAGAGGTGCTTGAAGGCGCCACTCTGATCGAACACAAAGGAGAAGAAAACGAACGTATCTATGAGCTGCCTATAGACGGTTTTTTCCTCGCCATCGGGCATCAACCTAACACCGATCTTTTCAAAGAGATACTTGAGCTGGATGCCAACGGCTATATCATCACGTCAACCCCATCGACAGTCACCAGTATCCCAGGTGTATTTGCAGCAGGCGATGTCGCCGATCCGCATTATCAGCAGGCTGTGGTAGCAGCAGCTTCAGGCTGTAAGGCGGCTCTTGACGCTGAGGAGTTTATCATGCTCAACGGCTCTGTAATACCATCATAAGTATGGATGACATTACAGAAAAAAGATTTTACAAAACATCAGAAGTAGCCGGGATTCTTAATATCCCGGCTACTACATTACGATATTGGGAGTCGGAGTTTCCAAGACTGTCGCCACGCCGCACACGCTCGGGGCAGCGGCTCTATACACCTGCCGACATCCGCAAGGTAGAGATGATCAACTACCTTCTCAAAGAGAAAGGGCTGAAAATCGAAGCCGCCAAAGCATACCTCAAAGACAACCCTACAGGACATACCAAAGAAGCAGAAGTAGTGATGCGGCTGCGTGACATCAAGAACGCATTAGAGTCACTTCTTGGCAGCCTATGACAGCAGACATCAGCTTTTGAACTAATTATAGCAGCAAACGTTTTTAATGTATATTCGTTTCATCTATAATCATGTACAGATATGAAGAAGCTGATTTTATTTGCAACTGCTCTTCTGGCTCTTGCCACCACAAGTTGCAGCCAGTTTTCTCTCGTCAACAGCGAGACATATAATAACGCCAATCTGGCGCAATATCATACTTTCCGCATAGTCACTCCTGCTGACGGGCATATGATTCCAGGGATGCAGATGGTGACATACTACAACATCGCCGCTGCAATCCGCGAGCAGATGATCGAACGAGGTTTCGTTGAGGACTCCACGAGCAATCTCCTTGTCAACATAGCCCTTACCGTAAAGAACGAAATCTCTACCGAACCTGTCCTACCACCCGCCTACATGCCATATGCCGGTCCGATGTACAACGGGCTATACCCGTTCTACATGTATCCCTACGGTTACTGGAACAACTACTATTCAGCTTATTATAGCAATGCGCAGGTAATAACCGGCATATATAAAGAAGGAGTCCTGACCATGGATATGGTCAACATTAAAGACCAGTTACCACTGTTTAGTGCCTCCGTAGCCACCATCCTCAATCAGGGCAGCGGACAGTTCAGGAACCTCAACGAAATCAGCCAGGCTGTCTCTACTCTGTTCTCCAAATTCCCGGTGCCTCTGCTGCCGCAGTATAAAAACAAATAATCACTTAAACGCTATTCCCCATACACCTCTATGCGACCAAACAGATTATTGGTTACATTGATTACGATTGCAGCCGCACAAATTCTGTGGCTGCAATCGGCATTTTCCCAGCAGGCATACCGCTCTTGGGCACCTGATATATTGGGCGACGGTCTGGAGATGCATTATGTGAAGCATCCCAATGACTACGACGGACATGTACGCTCGACCATAATACGCAAACTCTGTATCAACGATACAGCCTCGCGTGGCGTACTGTATATCCACGGTTTTAATGACTACTTCTTCAATAGCGAGATGGCAGATGAATTTGTCAATCACGGATATGATTTCTATGCGGTGGATCTAAGAAAATACGGACGTTCGATTATCAAGGGACAACCCAAGTTTGACACACGCGACCTTAAGGAATACTTCCCCGACATAGATTCGGCTCTCGTCACGATGAAACAGTCCGGACTTAAGGAAATAGTCCTCATGGGACATAGCACCGGAGGTCTGATAGCATCATATTACCTTGCCTCCAAGTCCAATCCGGTGAGGATAAATGCACTGATACTCAACTCGCCTTTCCTTGACTGGAATCTCGGAAAAATCGAATGGCTTGTGCCGGCTGTTTCGGCACTCGGCTATGTGTTTCCTGGGACTCCCATACCACAAAGCAAATCCACAGCCTACGGCGAAAGCCTTCTGAAAGGATATAAGGGCGAATGGAATTACGACACCCAGTGGAAACTCCTGCAAAGCCCGACAGTCACAGCCGGATGGGTACGTGCTGTTGACAAAGCACAAAGCTACCTCCACTCGGGAGTGCATACCATCAGCATACCCATATTGCTCATGTATAGCGCGCGGAGTCTTACAGTAGATGACTGGACTCCTGAATGCCAGAATGCCGATATTGTGCTTGATGCCGGTGAAATCAAGCGATATGGGCTGCTTTTGGGAAGCGATGTGACATGTGTGAAAGTCAATGGTGGTCTGCATGACCTGCTGCTGTCAAAAAAAAGCTTAAGAATACCTCTGTATAATGAAATATTCGTTTGGTTAGACAAACACCTGTGAACTATACCTCTCTGCTATATGTTTAATAGGTATAATGACTAAAACGAATAATCAACCATAAAAAGCATCTTATTATGGATAAGAACAAAGAACCTAAAATACAGCCTGAGGATGAATACCGCGGAGTGACGGTAAATCAGGCAGATGATGAAAAGGTCACCCCCAAGATGGTCAAAGAGGATGTAAAGGAACTCAACAACAATCCTCATAGCGAGGGCCTCTAACCTGACATTTTCATTTTTCACAATATAGACTTTAAGCCCTGTGGCGGATATTGACGGAGTATTCCCCAATATTTCCTCAGGGCTTTTTATATGCCGGATTTAGAGCATGTATCATGAATATTACCTAAATTTGCATCAGAGTTTCAATGGATGAAAATGGATAAGGTATCGGGTCATCACACTGCATTGCCGTTGGTCAGCGTAATCATCCCATCGGGTGATTCACACGCCACTATCAAGGCTGCTATTGACAGCGTGTTGGCTCAGTCCTATATTCCCATAGAAATCATCGTGGTGCTCAACGGAGAGGTCGGCGTAACCCCCTCTATCATATCAGGCTACAAGGGTATCAATACTTTCCGTCTTCCCGAAGCAAATGCTTATGAGGCACGTGCCTATGGGGCATCGATGGCTAAGGGTCAATATCTCCTTTATCTTGATGCCGATGACTGTCTGCACAAAGATGCAGTCATGAGGGCTGTAACAACAGCGTTGGCAAACTCTGCCGATATAGTCCAACTGCGACTGGTACAATTCGCTCGAAAAGCCGGCATCAATTTCCATTGGCGTTTCCCATGTCGCTATGATACTGCCGATGCTTTTAGAGGCATAGTTGCCGACCATACCATCTTTAACCCCGGTATCCCTGCCAAACTCTACCGCCGTAGCCTTATAGCAACCTTTCCTGACATCAACTACAAAGGATTTTGGGGCGAAGACAGGCTATTCAATATGCTCGTTTTCTCAGGCAGACCTAAAGTCATATTTGCCCCGGAGTCTATCTATTACTACAGATATGGCGGAAGGAGCCGCGACATGACACGTAAAGGACTTGCTGAAGAAATCTGCGAAGTCAAAAACATACAGATTGAATATCTACGCACCAACAACCTTCAATCATATATCTCCGATGTAGAGCGCGAACATCGCTTCTTGCTGGAAGCGATCGAGCGATATAAATCACCTGATATACTTCTCCGATTGAAATTATTGATTGCCCGATTATTGTCATAGACTCATCATATAGATATGGACGAAAAAATCATGCTGTCGCTGCCTCATATGGGAGGCAATGAAATGAAATGGATCAACCGTGCATTTGCCGACAACTGGGTAGTGCCCTTGGGTCCTAACGTCGATGAATTCGAACAACAATTAGCCGAATATCTCCACCATGAACATGTCGTAGCATTATCATCTGGGACATCAGCGATACACCTGGGGCTGGTGATGCTCGGAGTGTCGAAAGATGATGAGGTCATATGTCAATCGCTGACATTTTCAGCCAGTGCCAACCCTGTGGTCTATTGCGGTGCGACCCCCGTGTTCGTCGACAGCGAACCGTCTACGTGGAACATGGATGCATCCCTAATGGAGGAAGCCATCAAAGACCGCATAGCCCGAAAAGGCAAAGCCCCCAAAGCAATAATAGTAGTGCATCTCTACGGGATGCCTACTAATATGGACGAAATACTATCTATCGCCTACAAGTATGGTATACCTGTACTTGAAGACGCAGCCGAGGGATTAGGAAGCACCTATAAAAATCATAAAGCGGGCACACTGGGTACCTATGGGGCATTGAGCTTTAACGGCAACAAAATCATAACCACATCGGGAGGAGGGGCATTGATATGCCCGACTGCCGAAGCCGCTGCAAAAGTCAAATTCTATGCCACCCAATCACGCGAGAACCGTCCCTACTACTATCACAAGGAGCTGGGATATAACTACCGCATGAGCAATATCTGTGCCGGCATAGGATGCGGCCAAATGGAAGTGCTCCCTGACCGTGTGCGTCGTCGTCGTGAGATTCATGCGCTCTATGCATCTTTGCTGGGCGATATTGACGGCATCTCGATCCATGACAATCCGTCTGCGGCATATGATTCAAACTTCTGGCTGTCTACCATGCAAATCAGCCCAGCCACAGGCATAACGCCTGAAGACCTGCGCCAGCATCTATTGCATCATAATATCGAAGGGCGTCTGCTATGGCGTCCGATGCACATGCAGCCATTTTTCTCTGACGCACCTAACTACCAGAACGGTGTATCTGCCAACCTGTTTGAACGCGGATTCTGCCTCCCGAGCGGATCCATACTGACGGACGCTCAGATCCAACGTGTGGCATCAGAAATCCGCAATCTGTTCGCCTTAAAGTGACCGCTTTAGTTTACCAGTGGAGGTATATTCCAATGTCTTGCGGATGATTTCCTTTGGCACGTGATATCTGGGCAAAAAAGCCTTCAAATCATCAATCGTGATCTCCGTGTCAACATCCTGATCAAGCACCAGCACCATACGGCTACCAAGAAGAGCATCAGGTACTGATGAAACAAAATACTTCCCGTCAGGCAAGAGATGCGCTATAGCCCGTTCTATCTGCTCGGGGTAGAGCTTTATTCCGCCGCTGTTGATGACATTGTCATATCGCGACAGCCAACGGAATGAATTACCCTCATACAGTTCCACGACATCATTGGTCACGAGCTTTTGCCAAGACATCCGGCTGTTTTCTATGACCAGGCACCCTCTGTCGTCCACAGAAAACCCATATCCGGGCAATCCGACAAAGAGAGCGTCATCACTGCCATTGATATTTCTCAATGCGACATGTGAGGCGGTCTCCGTCATCCCGTATGTTGCATATGCGCGGAATGGGGCATGCTTCAATATTTCCTCCTGTTGGCGCGACAGCGGTGCGCCTCCTACTATGACATTGTCAATCTTGGAGAGATGTGGTGATTTCATCAGTCCCTCGATCTGCATCGGCACAATAGCGACAAGCGACAGTCTGTCACATTGAAAACCCGCATCTGCCAACGGCGTTGATGTCGGCAGCTCGACCGAGAGCCGACAACCGCTGATGATACTGCGCACCACCATCATCTTGCCGGCTATATAATCCAGCGACAGGGGGAGATGCAGGTGAGATGCAGCATCAAGACGGAAAAAATCGGCAGTCATTCGCGCCGATTCCTCCATATCCGTTTTCAGCAAATGTATCTCCTTAGGCTTGCCAGTAGAGCCTGACGTATGTGCGACTATATACGGAGTCTCAGACCTCCATTCTTCCAAAAATGCCGAAAGTTCCATATCATCTCACAGGACTGGAAAAGTCAAGGCAAGAGACATCCCACTCACCATCAGTATCGTAGTACATACGTTCTCCTCTAAGCAGCAGCGGAGATGAGACATTATTACGGTAAAGCATGCCGGTGCCGAGACCCTGCGGACGCTTGACATTGTGTTTGGCAGCGAGCTGTGCGATAGCGTTCAGACCGATGTTTGACTCCAGAGCAGATGTAAGCCACCAACCTATCTTGTGTTCCTTCGCTGACTCTATCCACTGGTCCGTCGCATCTAATCCTCCGCACAATGACGGTTTCAGGATAATATACGACGGCTTTATGATATTGAGCATGGTATCGCGTCGCACCTTGTCGCTCTCCCCTATCAGTTCCTCATCAAGAGCTACAGGTATAGGTGATTTCCGACATATGTCAGCCATTGCAAACCATTGTCCGGCACGTATAGGCTGCTCGATAGAGTGTATGCCATACTTGCCGAGACGCTCAAGTTTTGCCAACGCATCCTTAGGAGCAAACGCACCGTTGGCATCTAACCGCAGTTCCAGAGTTTTGGAGTCAAACTGGTTGCGTATCGACTCAAGCAGCTTCAGCTCACGTTCGAAATCGATGCCGCCAATTTTCAGTTTCAGGCATTTGAACCCTTCATCAAGCTTGCTGGCAATCCTTTCCGACATCTCCTTCTCGCTGCCCATCCATACGAGTCCGTTGGTGCGTATGCCATACTTCCCTTCAAGCCATCCTGAAGGGAATAGTAGGCGCTTGCCACCATTGCTAAGGTCTCTGATTGCCGTTTCAAGTCCGAATGAGACAGACGAACTTAATTTTGGAAGTTTCTCACCTCTATTGATGATGTCGCACAATTTGCGCAACTTATGCTCATATTCAGGGGTGTCCTCCGCACTCAGACCGCGAAACAACGCGCATTCACCGAGTCCGACCAGACCAGTATCCCGGTCAATAAGACGTATGAAATAAGTCTCCTTCGTATCCATGCTCTGACGTGATGTCACAGCCTTGAACTTGAAGTCAAGGGAATATCGGCAATACTCTGCCCGTATATTATCTGCAAGCCTCATTATCCCGGAAATTTAGGAAACTGGTCAAAATCCGGGTCACGCTTCTCAAGAAAAGCATTCTTGCCTTCCTGAGCCTCAGCCATCAGATAGTACATGAGAGTGGCATCTCCGGCAAACTCCATCATGCCACGCTGCCCATCCAATTCGGCATTCAATGCTCTCTTTATCATACGTATAGCCATAGGGCTGCGCTTAAGTATCGTCTCGCACCACTCCACGGTCTCGTCTTCGAGACGTTCGAAGGGGACGACCTTGTTGACCATGCCCATCTCCTCAGCCTCCTGGGCTGTGTATTGACGGCATAGGAACCATATCTCACGAGCCTTCTTCTGTCCCACACAGCGGGCAAGATAACTTGATCCGAAACCGGCATCAAAACTGCCGACTTTGGGACCGGTCTGTCCGAAGCGGGCATTTTCCGATGCAATCGTCAGGTCACAGACCACATGCAACACATGACCACCGCCTATGGCATATCCGTTGACCATGGCTATCACTGGCTTGGGAATGCTACGGATGGCTTTATGAAGATCAAGCACATTGAGACGAGGTGTGCCGTTTTCGTCGATATATCCGCCTATGCCTTTGACCTTCTGGTCTCCGCCCGAACAAAAAGCCTTGTCACCGATACCGGTCAGTATCACGACCCCGATTTCAGGACTTTCACGGCAGTAAGCCATGGCGTCAAGCATCTCACGGTTAGTCTGCGGTCGGAAAGCATTATATACCTCCGGACGGTTGATGGTTATCTTGGCTATCTTGCCATACTTCTGAAAGAGTATATCGGTGTACTCTTTTATCGTTGTCCATTCTCTCATGATGTCAGTATATTTTTGATGATTTTATTCGGTAATATAGTCAAAATAATCCTTCCATACAGAGGCATCATACCTGCCGTCAGTTTTAACGACAAGCATACACGGCTTGTCGCTATCAGACATAAATGTCTCCATGGCACTGCCAAATGTGGTCTCATCATATGCCTCCATACATTCCCAACCCCAGTCACGGGCAAGCGCTCCGAAAGGAGTATTCATGCCGAGTTCCAGACATTTCTCCAACTCAGGGAGAGCCTCTGTGGATGGTATGCAGCGGAATATGTTGCCCCCTCCATTGTCAAGCACGACTACACGCATACGGTTTGTCACCTGCGCAGTGCCGAGGGCTGTCAGATCATAAGCCTGGCTCATGTCGCCGGTAATCAGAAGCGTCGCACCATGGCAGTATGCAAGCTGTGCGCCGACCGCAGTCGATGTGCTGCCGTCAATACCGCTGACACCTCTGTTACAGCTCCAACGGTGTATTTGTGGGGCATACATCTGCTGCGCGATCCTGACGCTCATGCCATTGCTCAGTTCCACATTCCATCTGGACGGAACAGCAGCGAGCAGCTTTGCCACAGCCTTGAATGATGACCATGCGATTTTGTCAAGATACTTATGTAACCGTGCATTGATATCATCATGCACAGCACACCATAAATCCGCATATTCAGACTCAGCCCGATGAGGATACATGGCACTGGCAAGCTGCGGAAGAAACACATCCGGCTCCATATCGATTCTCAATGTCAGAGACTGGAATGTGTCAATAAAATCGTATTCCTTGCCGACATACCAGCACTGACACGGAGGATTCCTCCTCAGATATTTTTTCAATCTTCCTGAGACAATGCTGCCACCCATATATATGACAGTATCAGGCTTATATGATTCGCTATCGCTCTTACTCTCTACTTTCGCTATGACGGCATCAATCTGCGTAAGCACCCTGTCGGCATGTATATTGGCAAGGTTTTCAGCCAATACGACCACATTAGACATGTTTGTGAGCTTCATTACCGCCTTGGTGACCCGCTGTGATGGTGGCATATTTCCGATTACTACCATGACTTTGTGGGGTGAGGCTATCCGGCGACCCAGTTCTCGCGACACACCTGTATCAAGTCTGCCTGATGGTCTGATAGACTCAATCTTGGTTACATCCACACAGCTATCATCAGTGAGCGCATTCAACGGCATATCAAACTGCATATTGATATGCACCGGAGCCTTAGGACTATCGCAGCATATCGTCAGCGCATCATTGATGACCCTGTTGCACCACCATCGTTTCTGCATATCATCATGCGCAAAGTCGGGTATATCCAACGACCTCTTCACATACGGCTCAAGTCCGCAAGGCTGCGCTAATGTCTGGGAGTCCTTCTGTCCTATCCATTCCGAAGGTCTGTCAGCGGTTATTACCACCAATGGTATCTGTCGATAATACGCCTCAGCCACAGCCGGCATATAGTTAAGCATCGCCGTTCCCGAAGTGCATAGCAACGCTACAGGTTCACCAGAAACGGCAGCATAGCCTAAAGCCATAAATGCAGCACTGCGTTCATCCACTACCATCTCGACTTTGATGTCCTCATTGCGAGTGAAAGCTATCAGCAACGGCACATTTCGTGACCCTGGAGATGCAAACACCATGCGGATACCATATTTCACCATCAAGGCAGTCAACATAAGAGCCGATGTTTTATCTGTAGTCATCATATGTACGAAGTCTATGCTTTAGGTCCTGCAACAACCGTCAGGGCAGCCTCCGAATTGAAATATTTTGTAGCCATCTCACTTAATGTGATAGGTGACAAAACCTCCAAAGCATCAAGCTGCTGCTTGAAATAATCAGAAGGGATATCAGCGATAAGTCCGCTCTCATAGAAATCCATGATACTGAACGGGGACTCAAGTATGCCCGACAGAGATGTCATGTAAAACCGTTTTAACCGAGCCAGCTCGTCAGCAGAATAATCCCCCGACCTCATAGCATCCAACTCATGACGGATCTCCGATATCACAGTATCGACATACTGACAGTCACACTGGCACGATATGTTGATAGCTCCATATCCGTCAATACCGATAATTGATGCTCCTATACCGTAAGTCAGTCCCTTCGCCTCTCGTATATTGGCGTTCAACCGACTTCCGAAATATCCGCCAAGAGCGCAGACAGTTATCCTGAGCATTTCATAATCGTCATGTTCACGTGATATGGCAGGAATTGTCATCCTGACTGCTGCCTGAGTAGTATTAGGGAGACTGACATATTTCACATCCGGAGTCCATACACCTTGAGGAAGTCTGACATCCAGCTGACAAGATTGCTTTTCAGAGCCGATGCTACCAAACGTTTCCACAACGGCATCAACTGCCTTGGTATCAATCTTTCCGGTGAGGAACAGGGTAATATTTGAAGCATCACATCGGGAAGCATGGAAATTCCTGACATCCTCCACTTCTATATTACGTATGTCATCAGGCTGGTCAAATCGTGCCATCGGATGTCCCTGTCCTAAATATAGGCGGTCAGACTCACGCATGGCTACAGTGGCGACCTTGCAAAGATCTGTCTCCAATGCACGCGCTTTGTTCTCCCGGAATATATCAAATACCTCATCCGACATCTCAGGATGAAGCACCATATCCGCCACACCGGGTAACACTTTGCAAAATCTGTTATTGAGCGAGTATATATGTACAGAGGTATAGTGCGAATGAGCCGATGTGTCAAGCCACGCCCCGTTACGTTCAAACAGATCTGCAAGTTCACTTTCTGGGTACAATTCAGATCCTTCGCGCATCAATGACGCAGCAAGTGAGGCAACGGACTGCTTGGAGCTCTCGGCAGAGCCACCGCGCATGAATATGCCTAAACGGCACACATCAGCATCGCCCCTATCAAGCATGTTGAGCATGATGCCGTTAGGAAGCTGGATGCGCTTTACTGCGGGCAACACAAGATCAGACAGTTCGCGTACCTGAGGTGCCTGCTGTCGCCACGGTTCATCCATTATGATATGTCTCTTTAAGGTAAGCGACTGCTTTGGCTAAATCATCGGGGGTATCTATACCCACAGTCTCATAGTCTGTAACACCTGTCTTGATGCTGTAACCAGCCTGTAGCCAGCGAAGCTGTTCGAGAGATTCAGCCAACTCAAGCGATGACTGTGGGAGACGTGTGATCTCGCGCAACACATCCACACGATACGCGTACATGCCCACGTGGGTATAATATTGATGGCACTGCTGCCACGTATCTCGCTCCTTGCCACGAAGATACGGTATGACAGAGCGGCTGAAATAGATCGCATTCATGTTATCATCAATCACCACCTTAGGCGAATTGGGATTGGAAAGGCTCTCATAGCTGCCATCATGAGGAAACCGGCGTATCAGGGTGGCTATAGTAACAGTATCATCAGTGTAACACTGCTTAAGCTCCTCTATCTGCTCAGGGTGTATAAACGGCTCATCTCCCTGGATGTTGATGATGACATCGGCATCATGACCGAATCTGGCATATGCCTCCAGACACCTGTCAGTGCCGCTGCGATGCGTGACAGATGTCATCACGGCATTGTAGCCGTATTTGACCACCTCATCATATATGCGATTGTCATCAGTCGCCACCACCACTGTGTCAAGTGCCTTCAATGCCTGACGCACCACACGTATAATCATGGGCACACCGTCAATGTCAGCCAATGGTTTGCCTGGAAATCGTGTCGAAGCATATCGTGCCGGTATTATACCTATAAATTTCATGATATGAAGATGATTATTAAGTTGTCTTCTTATTGCCACGCATCCGCATGCCCTGACGTACCCAACCAGGCACTATGCATGCTCCTATGACAAGGTATATGTAATAACTTATTATGCGCCAGAAAAGAGCTATCACCACGGCAAGTCCATAATCATTGAGCAGGTCGCCATAGTATTCCGTGAACAGCCACTCGCTTACGCCGCTGCCTCCGGGCGTAGGACTGATGGTCAATACTATCCATACTACAAACTGACGTCCGAATACCACTAATTGGGAAGCGTAGGGAGCAAACGCCAAAAACAGCATGTTGACCACAAGGTATCTTGACGACCAGGATAGCCCTGTTGCTGCAAATGCCTTTATCCACCAGCCCAGCGAACGATGCTTCAGGTCCTTACCTGTAGCCTCCATATTGTCAGTCATCCTGACAGCCTTTTGCTGCCAACGTCTGAGTATGCGGATACGGAATATGGCGTTAATTACTCTTTTTATAACCGCCGGACGCGCGATGACACCAAAAAACAGGAATGTAGTCCACAGCACTATGCCGGCATAGACCAGCCAGAACACGGTACGCAATCCCGAAGTGAACGCATCGCTATTGAATCCAAATAATATCTCAGGCGATATTATCCACATCAATATCGGACAGAAGATGACAAAAAACGACTCATCAAGTATCAACGTGGTCATCATCAACGTCGTGGCTCGTCCGAAAGGTATACCCTCACGATGCAGATATATCATGCCGAAGGTAGAACCGCCTACTGACGAGGGAGTCACTGCAGATGTGAACTCACACAGCATGTTGACTCTGATTGCCTGCTTCCACTTCAGTTGACGGTCAGTTATAGCCCTGAAACGCCAACTGAGTCCAAAATCACGACCTATCATACACAGCCATGCCAAGGCTATGCAGACTATGACATGAGAGTCAAAATGGATGCTGTCCCAGACATCTGCACTAAACTCGTCATGAAAAAGCCATGCTACGACACCTAACCCTATAAATACAGGAATAAGTATCTTATAGGACAGGTTACTTGACAGAAATTTCTTCCCGTCGCTGAGTGTCTTTGCATCCGGCTCATTCATGGCAGCCTTGACATGGTCAACTGAACACTATGGTACGGTTATCGTAGGTGAGTATCTTGCGCTGGATGTGCTTCTCCACAGCACGCGACAGCACGATTTTCTCAAGATCCCTGCCTTTCTTGACCAGATCAGGGATGGTGTCCTTATGGGAGATGCGCACCACCTCCTGCTCAATTATCGGTCCGGCATCCAGTTCGGTAGTGACATAGTGGCTGGTTGCGCCTATAAGCTTCACCCCTCTCTCATATGCCTGATGGTAAGGCTTAGCTCCGACAAAAGCCGGGAGGAACGAGTGATGTATGTTTATGATACGATTGGGATAGCGGTTGATGAAGTTTTCCGACAGCACCTGCATGTATCGGGCGAGAACTATGAAATCCACATTATACTTGTCAAGTATGTCAAACTCTACCTGCTCCATCTCCTCCTTGTTGTCACGCGTCACGGGCACAACTTCAAACGGTATGCCAAACTGCTGACCAGCCATGGCGAGATCTGGATGATTGCTTATGATGACAGGTATCTCCACATCCCACTCCCCTGCCACATAACGTGACAGCATGTCATACAGACAGTGTGACATCTTGCTGACAAATATAGCCATGCGCTGTACACAACTCGAAAAACTGAGCTTGTATGTTAGGCTGTAACGCTGCGCGTAGAGAGTATTGAAGTAATCGTCGATTTTCTCACTTGGGATAAGGAATCGGTCAAGCTCCCACTCCACTCTCATGTAGAATACACCGTTCACCCTGTCAACATACTGGTCAAGATATATGATATTACCCTGATTTTCTGTGATGAATTGCGTTATTACAGCGATAATGCCAGGCTGATCCGGGCAGTGCATGCGGAGTATTGCAGTCTTTTTGTGTTGTTGTTTCAACTCTTTGGTCTTTTATAGTTACAGTTCTTGACATCCGCAGCCTATCTTAGTGCCGGACTATCGTCACATGCGGATACCAGTTATACCTATTGTTGCCTATCCCATAGGATAGACATATGCAAATTTACAATTTTTTCTTTAACAACGACTTTATCAGACATTACTTAGAGTAGGTTTATGCCTCAAATATTATTTTAAAATATATTTATATCACAATATTCATATTTTAACATAATTTGTTTATAAAGTGTGAACTTTTATCCGTAACTTTATGTTGTTCAAATCAGAGAGTTTTTATTTACTTCATTTTTTCACATTTACAGGATATTGATTATGGATAAATTTTCTTATGCACATGATGCATTTTACGGCAGCTTAGTAGGCATACCAGCCTCACAACCTGTTGCGAAACCCTCATGCCACGAATTCATAGCCGAATGGCTCATAGCCTCTATGGCAGATGAATCCATGGCATCAGTTCATCCCATCTCGAAACCTAAGCGTGTCATGAACGACATCTGGCATTCATGAGCTCACCAGAAGGTTTCACGACCGATTAATCGTTAAGAAATCAGAGAGGCGCCAAATGGATATCCATTTGGCGCCTCTCTGATTGATGTATCAGTCACTTATCGCATTTTTGACGATTGTGCACCATTCGTCTATACGCGCTGGTGACATCTGCGACTCGTTCACATCATCAAGGAGCAGACCGACCGCTTTGCCGTCACGGACTGCCGTAGAGTGGTCATAACTGTAACCATCGGCATTGAAAGCGCCGATAAATTCCGCGCCTGTATCCTGGAGTTCATCATACAGAGTGCCGACTCCGTTACAGAACGTATCACTCATGGTTTCATCACCGCAACCAAACAAAGCGATCTGCTTACCTGTCAGGTCTATGACCTTCAAGCCATTGACAAAATCAGCCCAATCGTCTTGTATATCACCAGATCCCCAGGTAGATGTCCCGAGAATCAGCACCTCGTAGTCTGCCACATCAGTAGGAGCACTGGTAGCCACATTGTGTATGTCGTTGGAATCTATGCCCAACAGTCCGGCTATCTGCTTTGCTACCGTCTCAGTGGTACCAGTGGTCGAACCATAAAATATGCCCGTCTTTTTCATAACTAATATCATTATTTGATTTAGTTATAAAACGCCAGACCGATGGGCTTAGTTCATCTGCAAAGACATCAAATCGACACCGCAGAACTGATCATTATACCGCTGCCATCCACCTTGATGTCAGTCACCTCGGCAGCAATGAGACATGTACATCCAAATGCAAGGTCAAAATGTGTGCCGGGATAGTTGATTGACACCCCTCCTTCTATACATGTCAGTATCGTGAAACTGTCAAGTGGAAATTCAAGACTGCAAGTACCGTCGACATGATGCTTTCTGACAGTCGCCCAGTCCTTCATCAGCAATATCTGGTCGCTCGAATGCCTCCAATACGGACTCGGTATATAGCTGTCGTACTTGTCAAGCGACATCACCTGCCGGGCTTCCTCTGTATGGAGCTGTCGTTTTCGTCCAGACTTGTCTTTGCGGTCATAGTCATATACACGGTAAGTGATGCCGCTCGTCTGCTGAATCTCCATCAGAAAGTTCCCGGCACCTATGGCATGGATATTTCCCCCAGGCAAATAGAAAGTGTCGCCCGAGCGGGAATTATGCGTGGATATGTAGTCAAGTATGGACTTTGACTCTATAGCATGCTCATATTCCTCAGGAGTAAGCGCCCGCTTGAATCCTGCATAGATCTTTGCACCGCCCTGACTACGGATTATGTACCACAATTCGTTTTTACCCCCGACAAGACCCGAGGCTTTAGCTGTAGCATCGTCGGGATGCACCTGGACTGACAGATCGCGCGCTGCATCAATAAACTTGACCAGGATAGGAAACCTCGTGCCAAACCGGTCATATACGCGCTTACCCATCAGCCTGGCACCCAGACGCGCTATTAGTTGAGATATGCTCAGACCGTCGTATTCTCCGCCATCCACTATGGATTCATCCCCCTCAAGCCCTGAGATCTCCCAGCATTCGCCTATCGTCGCCCCTCCCGAATAAGTATCAAGCGACTTGAAGTATTTCATAAACGATCCGCCCCATATTACCGGCTTCAATATGGGATGAAATACTATGGGTGGGAGATATGACTGATTTGCAGGTTTATGGTCCATCAGATTATCAGGTTATAAGGCAGTTACAACGGAAATGTCAATACATTATCCATCAGATTCGTGTTGTTGACATGGATTTTGATCGCATCTAACGACGGATGATCAGACAAATATCGACTAATATCAAATGATATATAGTATGCTCTGTCAAACGTTGCTCCACTCTCTACCTGATGAGCAAGATAGAATACACCTTCATCTTCGGATGACGGCACGAGAGCTAACACTCTCGGCGACTCACTGAAAGGGAGTTTGCAACGTATGTTGATGTAGCCCCCCGAACGCCATGCTGACAAGAGATATACCCCGGACTCATCCCATTGAGGATAATGGGAGATGTCCTTTTCGCTGATACCAAGAGTCGTGACTGCTGCCAATGACACAGGCTCTATAAATCCAGATGCCGATTCATCGCCGTCAATAGGATAATATGTCATGACATATCTTTGCCTGGGAGTCACCTCGCTGCCAATACTGACGGTCGTGCGAAGTATCACAGAGGGAGCATCATCAATGCTTATGTATTCAAAAACGGCACCGTCAGCCATGCCGATATATGTGACCATATTTGTGACCGTGGCATCACGATACTCGGGATTATCATCCGTATCATTGCATGACATCACGGAAACAGCCATCATACATCCGACTAATACAGACCATAATCTATAGAAAGACTTAGTGTGCATATAACCTCCAGACATTGACTCCTATAGATTAAACATTAGTATCGATGCGCTCTACCACTCCGTCACGCAGATGCACAATCTTGTCGCAGTCTGCCGCAAGTGATTCATCATGGGTCACTATGGCAAATGAAGCACCCATATCGCGCCGTATGTCAAAAAACAAGCGGTGCAACTCCGCCCTGTTGTGGGAGTCAAGGCTTCCAGTAGGCTCATCGGCAAGAATGATAGACGGATTATTCATCAACGCCCTTGCCACAGCACCTCTCTGACATTCACCGCCTGAAAGTTGAGCCGGACGATGCGACAGACGATTGGAGATGCCGAGATAGTCACATAGAGATTCAGCCCTGTGAGTAGCCTCTCTGACCGAGCCCCCCCCTATAAGAGCGGGCATTATTATATTTTCTATCAAAGAAAATTCCGGCAATAACTGATGGAACTGAAAGACGAAACCCACATGTCTGTTACGGAACGACGAGAGTTTTCGCTCTGACATTCCGAACACCGATGCCCCGTCATACTGCACATCTCCGCTATCCGGACGGTCAAGCGTCCCGATTATCTGTAGCAATGTAGTCTTTCCTGCACCGCTGGGACCTACAATAGCCGTTATCTCCGAATCCGCCAATGATATGCTTACATCATCAAGCACACGGAGTGTCCCATAAGACTTGGATATGCCGATAGCTTCAATCATAATTAATGCAAATTTAGCTTTTTATTAGGAAAACATGCGATTCTTACACTTGAAAAAAAGCCGTCATTGATGGATTTTATCAAGGATAATGACTAAATTTGCATATATCAACCTTTAAAACTTTACAATAATGGCAGAAAACAAACAACAGGAAATCAAGATAGAGCTTACCCCCGAAGTAGCCAACGGACACTATGCCAATCTGGCAGTCATCTCCCACTCCGGCAATGAGTTTTTCATGGACTTCATCTCTGTAGCTCCCAACATGCCCCAGGCAAAGGTGCAGAGCCGCATCATAATGACGCCCGAAAACGCCAAGAACCTTATGTTTGCCCTTACCGACAACATCAAAAAATATGAGGCAAACTTTGGCGTTATCCAGCAGAAGAAACCTCTCAACGCTCCTCAAAACAACGGCGGCAACAACGGTGAAATTCCCAACCCGTTCATGATGGGCGGCAAAGCATAGTACAGATGGAGCTGTATAACACACTCACACGCACCAAGCAATTTTTCAAGCCGCTGCATGAGGGTCGTGTAGGCATGTATGTCTGCGGGCCCACTGTCTATGGCGACGGACATCTCGGACATGCTCGCCCTGCCATCACATTTGACGTGCTGTTTCGCTACCTGCTCCATCAGGGCTACAAAGTGCGCTACGTGCGTAACATCACTGACGTAGGACATCTCGAGCATGATGCCGACGACGGCGAGGACAAGATAGCCAAGAAAGCCCGTCTGGAGCAGTTGGAACCTATGGAGGTCGTACAGCACTATCTCATCCGTTACCACAAGGCGATGGACAAGCTCAATGTGCTCCCCCCCTCCATCGAGCCTCATGCGTCAGGTCATATAATAGAGCAGATCGAGTATATCAAGAAGATCCTTGACAGTGGATATGCCTACGAAAGCAACGGGTCGGTGTATTTCGATGTGCCGAAGTACAACAGCGAGCATCCTTACGGTAAACTGTCAGGACGCAACATAGATGAGCTGCTTGCCACGACACGCACACTTGACGGACAGGAAGAGAAACGCAACCCTGCTGACTTTGCTCTCTGGAAAAAAGCCTCACCCATGCACATCATGCACTGGCCGTCGCCTTGGAGCGAAGGATTCCCTGGATGGCATCTCGAGTGCTCTACTATGAGCGAGAAGTATCTCGGACAGCAGTTTGACATACACGGCGGCGGCATGGACCTTATGTTTCCGCATCATGAGTGCGAGATAGCCCAGTCCGTAGCCCACAACGGCAAGGACAGTGTGAAGTACTGGCTACACAACAACATGATTACCATCAACGGCAAGAAGATGGGCAAATCGCTCGGCAATTTCATAACCCTTGACGAGTTTTTCACCGGCAGCCATCCGCTTCTTTCACAGGCATACTCACCCATGACCATCCGCTTCTTCATCCTTCAGGCGCATTACCGCGGCACAGTAGACTTCAGCAATGAAGCCTTGCAGGGTGCCGAGAAAGCTCTGCAACGCATGACTGAAGGATATAAGCGATTGATGTCTCTGAAACCGTCAGACACATCTACAGTGGACATATCCGGAATAAAAGTTGCTTGCTATGAGGCTATGGATGATGACCTTAACACACCCATGGTCATAGCCCAGCTCTTTGACCTTTGTAAAGTCATAAACCAAATCAATGACGGAAATGCCAAAGCCACACAGGCTGACATCGACGAGATGAAGGCGATAATGGACACGTTCCTCGTTGAAATACTTGGCATCAAACCTGACGGCGGTCTGTCGTCAGAAGCTGCAGAAGGTGACGGCAACAAGATGAAACCGTTTGAAGACGCTGTAGAGCTCCTGCTTGAAATGAGAGCCAAAGCCAAAGCCTCAAAAGATTGGGCTACAGCCGATGCTCTGCGAGACAAGATGAGCGAAATAGGATTCAATGTCAAAGATACAAAAGAAGGTTTTGAGTGGTCCTTGAAATAACGGACATTCTACATGATAAGCAATGGGCGCATCAGTCATGACTGATGCGCCCATTGCTTATATTCTATCACTCTGCCATCACGCAGTGCCTATGCCAGAATAGGCAAAACCGTTCTCACGGACTTCTGCGGCATCATATATATTACGTCCGTCAATGACCACGTAGTCGTTCATGAGCTTATGGAGAGCATTCCATGAGGGCATACGGAAAATCTTCCACTCCGTAAGCAACACTACTGCATCGGCATCAACCGCGGCATCATACATATCCGAGGCATATGACACGTCAACAGTCTCGCCAAGACGACGCTTACATTCATCCATAGCCACCGGATCATAGACAGATACATGACATCCGTCAGCAAGAAGTTTTCCTATGACTACAAGCGATGTAGCCTCACGCATATCATCAGTCTCAGGCTTAAATGCCAGACCCCATATGGCGATCTTCTTGCCTTTCAAATCATTATTAAACTGCTTGACGAGCTTATCATACACGCGCAGCTTCTGTGACTCGTTAACTTCCTCGACAGCCTTAAGTACCTTCATTTCATAACCAAGGCTCTCAGCAGTCTTGACAAGCGCTTTCACATCTTTAGGGAAACAGCTACCACCGTAGCCACACCCAGGATAAAGGAACTTAGACCCTATGCGTGTATCTGACCCGATGCCCTTACGGACCATATTGACATCCGCGCCTACCATCTCACACAGATTGGCTATATCGTTCATAAACGATATACGGGTAGCAAGCATGGAGTTGGCGGCATATTTGATCATTTCCGCCGATGGGATGTCTGTAAAGATGACACGGAAGTTATTCAGAAGAAACGGACGGTAGAGGCGTTCCATCATGCGTCGGGCATCTTCGCTCTCCACTCCTACTACAACACGATCGGGACTCATGAAATCCTTAATCGCATTGCCCTCCTTTAGGAATTCAGGATTTGATGCCACATCGAACGGCACATTGACACCACGCTTGGTCAACTCCGCCTGTATGGCATCTTTGACTTTTTGAGCTGTTCCAACGGGTACGGTTGACTTTGTGACGAGCACCGTGTATTTATTGATAAGGCTACCAAACTCACGGGCGACAGCCAGGACATACTGCAAATCGGCAGATCCATCTTCATCAGGAGGAGTACCTACTGCACTGAACACCATAGAGACGTCCTCAATGCAAGAGGACAGTTCGGTGGTAAAATGCAGACGTCCCTCCTCCACATTACGTAGCACCATCTCTTTGAGACCCGGCTCATATATGGGGATATTGCCCTGCAAAAGATCCCGAATCTTTGCCTCATCAATGTCGACACAAGTGACATCGGCACCCATTTCAGCAAAACATGTGCCAGAGACCAAGCCGACATAACCAGTGCCAACGACTGCGATATTCATCTATACATATAATTTAGAGACGGTTACACACTTAGACGGACTTCATCAGAAGATGCCGAAACGCTTCTTCTTAACATCATGGTCATAGCCGTATCCATAGCCATAACCAGTCTTGTTGTCCACACCATTGACCACAAGAACCATGTTAGGCAGACGACCGTCGGTGTGGATGCTGTTGGCATATCTGAGATCCCTTGAGAGGGTATAATCCACACGGCATACATATAGGGTGGCATCTGCAAGCTGTGCAAAAGAGAACGAGTCACTCACAGCACCTACAGGAGCTGAATCGATTACTACATAATCATAATGAGCGCGCGCCCATGCTACCAACTCGGCAATCTTAGGTGACATCAGCAGTTCGGCTGGATTAGGAGGTATCGGACCTGCGGCAATGATGTCAAGGTACTCGTTATCAGTCTGATGGTTCACAAGCATATCAACAGTGATATCATCGCTGGCAATATACTGCGTCAGTCCCCACTTGGGCTGGAAACCAAAGTATTCTGCCAATTTGGGCTTACGGATATCAGCACCGATGATAAGCGTCTTTTTCTTAAGCAGCGCGAACGAGCATGCCAGATTGGTTGAGATGAAGCTCTTACCTTCGCCCGACTTCGATGAAGTCACGAGTATGACCTTCTTGTCAGCATCAGTCAAAACGAAATTGAGATTCGTGCGCATAAGACGGAACAACTCTGCCGAAGAACTTGAAGCATTACGTCCCACAACGATATGATTGCCTGACTTGCTCTGGCATATTTCGCCAATGATAGGCATCGCAGAGATTTTCTCAGCTTCTTCACGGGTACTGAATCTCTGCTTCATCTGCATCATGAGGTATATCAGTCCTAAAGGCAGCAATATTCCTAATAAAAAGCCACCCATCAACGCCTTCTTCAAGCCTATTCCTATAGGCTCGGAATATACGAATGCATTATCCACAATCTCAGCACGGGAGATTGCATTAGAGATGTTCAGCTCAGTTTCCTCACGCAGCTGCAACAGATACATATACAGACCTTCCTGCACAGTCTGCTGACGCTTGATATTGACATATGTCCTCTCATCAGCGGGGAGCTGGCTAAGGCGTCCAGCCGTCATGTTGTTTTCATTGCGTAGATTTGACACAATGATTTTCTGGCTGTTGTAACTCTTGTTGAGCGAAAGGGAAATGTTGTCACGGAGAGCATCAAGCTGCTCCTCGATGTTACGCAGGGCGATATTGTTGCCCTTGGCATTATTAGTCAGAGTAACCCTCTTCAATACCAGCGCATTGTATTCCTGAATGCCTTTGTTGTCAATAGAACTGTTGGCATCATTGGAGCTGTTGATGAGCGGTATGAGGTTATATTTGTTATCAGGATCAGCAATAAAAGTCCTGGCAAGATTTATAATCTCCAACTGAGTCTCTGCCTCAAGCAGCTTCTTCTGCACCTCTCCCATCTTGTTGAGCGTGAATGTAGCGTCAGCTGCGAGGTCTGTAAGCTGGTTTTTCTGCTTGAACTTCTCTATGTTGCTCTCACTTGAGGCAAGTTCATCATTGAGCATACGAAGTCGCTCATTGACAAACTCAAGTGTACGCTGCTGCTGGAGCCTCTTACGAGAAATTTCCTGAGACTGATACACATTAATAAGATTATCAAGCAATTGGCAACCGAATGCCGGATCAGCTGATTTATATGACAGGCGTATGTCATTGGACTTGCGGGAAGGGATGGAGATGCTCACATCCTTCTTCAGCTGTTCGGTAGTAGAGCTGTATGGTGCAAAAACAATGCTCTCCTTAAGCGACTTCTTAGGATTGTAGTTATCAGTCTTATCCAGAATGAACAAGCCGTAGGGTGTCTTTATGGATGTCGGCAACGACTTTGCCTCAAGTTCGCCTATGACTGTGTTATGAGTCAGTTCTCTAACTACAATGTCAATGTCAGAAGCACCCTTACCAACCTTCACTTTAAATAACAAGGCTGTAGATAATGTATCAGCCAAAGCAGGGTCAGCACCGAGTTTCAGTGGAGATGACAGGGGTTCGAATACGGTCTTAAGCAGATTCTTCTTGACGTAGTAGCTGATATTGAGCTGCATATCCTTCACTACCTGATTCATTACCGAATAAGAGGATATGAAAGCCAGTTCATCATCAACTTCCTGCGACTGAAGACTGCCTAATCCGAGGTCAAATGACGAAGCGATGCTGCCAAGAGAACTTTTCTCCGGGCGTACCATCACATTTGCTTCGACCACAAACAGAGGCGACTTACGGTAAGCATAGAGAGCACCGACTGCCGTGCAAAACAGAATCGAAATCACAAACCACCACCAATGGTTGCGGCACTGGGTCAATATAGCTTCGTAGTCAAAAAAATTAGATGACTTGCGGACACTTTCCATGAATATGGATATTTATCGTGTGTATATTTTATTGTCAGATTTAACGAGTAAGGGCTATCACAAGCGATGCGACTACTGAGACCGCACTTACCACTGTAGAAATCACAGAAATCTTATAAGAGCTGTACTGATTATAACGTGCGTTCTCCTTGCGGATTGAGTTGGGTTCCACATACACCACATCATTCTGCTGAAGATAGAAGTAAGGCGATGAAAGAGTAGCCACGTCGTTGAGATTGATGGTATGATAGGTGCGCTTACCGTTTTCCTCACGGATAAGGAGCACATTGCTTCGCTCACCATAGGGAGTAAGGTCGCCTGCATCTGCGATTGCATCAAGTATGGAGAAGCGCTCACGGCTTATCTTCTGACTGCCAGGACGCGCCACTTCGCCAAGTACATTGATTCTGAAGTTGACAAGCTCGACTTTTACGAGGGCATCCGCCACATCCTTCCCCACTTCCTTCTGTATCAAGGCTGCCAGCTGGGTGGTCTCAAGACCCGCCACATGCAGTGTGCCGATGACGGGCAGAGTGATATCGCCATTTTCATTAACGATATAAGTGGCAATCTTAGGCTGTGTCGACATTTCAAGCGACCCGAGCATACCGGGGTTGCTCAACGGGAGGTTATATGGAGCCGTTGCATCAGGTATCAAAGAAGTTATGGTTATGAACAGCTCATCGCCCGGCTCGATTTTCACCATGTAGTTTTCGGTAGGTATAACGGGGGCGGTAATAGTGTCTCTGTTTGTAAAATAAGTGAGAGTTGTCCGTTTCTTGCTGCTGCATCCAGTAAGAACAGCAAGCATGACGAGCATACTGAGTGTAGAGAATAAATGTCTTTTAAAATTCATACCGTGCATTTAGAGCATCAATCACTGAGTGACGAATAGCTGTATAGAAGTTTGATTATTTATTAATGTGTGCAAAATTAGTTAAATAATGGGGCGTACACAAGTTTGTAACGTGATTTTATATGCCTTTATTGCATGACGTATCCAAAAACTTTTCCACATCGCCAAGATATCGCAAATACGTGTATAATAGCTCCCGTTTCATGGATTTTCACTAAATTTGCAGTCCAATTAAGCCGACAGAAGTCCTGTTATAATCGTAAAGGCTTATATATCACAACCATAAATGTTTTCATTAGATTTTAACATAGTTGTATATATCCTGGCTGCCGTATCTACGGCGAGTGCCATATTGTTCGCAGTGCTGACATTCGGCAAGCTCAAGCGGGTTATGCGCCGTTCACTCACCGATGGCAAGTTATCGATGCCAAAGGACAGTGAATTTCCGTCGGTATCCATAATAGTCCATGATGATGCGCGAGCCTGGAACCTGATAGAACTTCTGCCACGCCTCCTTGAGCAGGATTATCCCTCAGAGACCGAGGTGATAGTGGTCAATGACGGCTCAAAGAGTGCCGCAGAAGATGTCATAGCGCGCCTCGAAGGGCGTTTTTCCAACCTTTACATGACATTCCTGCCTGAGCAGTCGCGCAATCTCAGCCGACGAAAACTGGCTGTCATGCTGGGAGTGAAGGCAGCAAGATACGATATGGTCATACTGATAGGAGGCAATTGCATGGTCGACTCGCCAATGTGGCTGAGAGCCATGATGCGACATGCTACCCGAGGCAAGCAGCTCATAATCGGCTGGGCATATCCCTCATTGACCCCTAATCCACAGAATACGCGCACATCAGGCAGCCGTTGCCGGTCATTTGACATCATCCGCACGGCTGTGCAGTATCTCGCCTGGGCTGCCGCCCGTCACCCGTGGAGAGCCAATGGCAACAACCTCGCCTTCTCCCGGGAGTTGTTCTACAACAATCGAGGATACGCCTCCACGCTCAATCTGATGCGTGGCGACGATGACATCTGGGTCAAAGAGGTAGCCACAAAAGACAATTGCGCCGTAGAGCTGTCACCGGAGTCGATGGTGGCAGTCATGGATGATGACCAGGTGACCACCCACCAGCTTGACAAACTAAGCCATGAGTTCACATCCCGACATCCTGGACGTGCGGCACGATGGACCTCGGCTATTGCATCATGGGCATGGTGGGGATGGATCGGCTGCGGAGCCGCATGCATCATCTGCGGACTCCCCTCTCTCATCCCGCCGATATTCATAGGAGTACTTGCCATGGTGCTCTGCATCCCCTACATGGTAAGGTGGCGCAGGGTTTCATCACGCCTGCATGGTCGCAAGCTATTCCTGCTCGTGCCATGGTTCACCACATGGCATCCGCTGTATTCGCTGCTATATAAGATGCGCAGCATTGCTCGCCGCCGACAGAATTATACCGCAGGACGTCTTTAACAGAATAAGGAAGAATCTCGGAAACTATCTCGGACTAATCACACGTTCGCCCATAAATACGGCAAACTGCTTACGCAATCCTATGATTTCAGCTGCCTGCTGCAGCAGTGATGCCAGTTGCGAATTATAATCAGCGGCATGGGTGTCAAGGCTGCCTATGCGGGCTTTCAATTCGTCAAGACGGCATCCCAATATCGCATCTTTCCACTCGGCAATGGCCCGGGGAATGATTTCGCCGAGACGGTCTTCATCTTTTTCTACAGTGGCATATTTGGTGTGTACCTTGCTCAGTACATATTTATCCGGTACAAGTTCGTTGGATATGCGACGCACCACATCGTCAGCCGATGACAGCAGCCGCTTCTGGAGATAATGCTTTTTAAAATCCTTGATGTACTCATCCCTGATGCCCTCGGCTTTCTCTTTTAGCACCAGCTCATTAGCCTGAATAGTAGCCATATCGGCAGCATTGCGGGAAATCTCCTCATGCCCTGACTGAAGCGTCCGGTTATATAACGCCTCGGCTTCATCAGAGGCAGCAGCCAAGGCTTGTTCAAATCCGTCACGCGACAATGCGAGACAAACATCATAGGCATGCTCAAGCCCCTGATCGGAGAACCGTATGTCATCCACAGCCATTTCGTTGGAGATGACCTCAATGACAGGAATAGCGAATTCGTTGCCATCAGCATCTACTGCATTAAAGTCCATCATGCCGTATTTCATCAGATAACGCATCACCTGACTCTCAAATGACCGCAATTTGCGTAGTTGCAACCCGCTGACACTGCCGCCCTTATCCAACGATTGTTGCGCGATGCCGACTACATCTGATGATATGTCATCCTTAGAATCGGCATTCTCGGTATGCTCGACCGCATCAGTCTCTCGAAGCGATGCGAGTTCTGCCCTGTTTTTGGCCTTGATGCGTTCTTTTGCCTCATTTTCTATCCTCTGTCCGATGAATTTTGCCACCTGAAGATTGAGCACGTTTTCGCTTACGCCGAGTATGCGTCCGCATTCACGGATATAAGCATCACGTGCCACATTATCGGGGATGACAGAGATGGAAGTCACAACATCATTGATGACTCTGGCTCGCGCCATAGGGTCATTGCCAGTACCGTCAAGGAGTATCTTGGTTTTAAATGTGATAAAGTCTGTCTCATGCTCCGCTATATAGCTCTCCACCTCAGATGCCGAGTGGTTTTGTGCGAAACTGTCCGGGTCATCCCCCTCTGGCAGCAGAAGCACCTTTATATCCAGACCCTCGGCGAGTAGCATGTCAATGCCCCTGAGAGAGGCTTTGATGCCGGCAGGGTCAGAGTCATAGACCACGGTGACATTATCGGTAAAACGGTGTATCAGACGTATCTGCCCTTCGGTCAATGAAGTTCCCGAAGAAGCCACCACATTTTCAATGCCGCTCTGATGCATGGAGATGACATCCATGTAGCCCTCCACAAGTATACACTTGTTGTGTTTGGCTATCGCCTGTTTTGCCTGATATAGGCCATAGAGTTGGAGATTTTTCTTATATATGAGGCTCTCTGGAGAATTGACATATTTTGCTACTGTCTTGTCGGAGCGCAGAGTGCGGCCTCCGAAAGCCACAATCTTTCCCGACACAGTCTGCACCGGATAGATGACACGGCCTTTGAATCGGTCATAGACATCCCCCCTGTCATTACGTATGCACAGACCTGTGTCTATGAGATACTTTTCATTGAAACCGCGCCGCAATGCGGTCATGCAGAGATCATTGCGGTTTTCAAGGGCGTAACCGAGGTTGAAACGCTTGATCATGCGCTCGCTGATGCCTCGCTGCTTGAAATACGACAAGCCTATGGCACGTCCGTCATCGGTATTGAGGAGATTGTGGGAGAAGTGTTTGGCGGCGAACTCATTGATGGCAAACATGGCACCACGGTCATTTTCAGCCTGCTGCTCCTCCTCGGTCATCTCGGTCTCGGGAATCTCGATGTTGTATTTGTTTGCCAGATATCTGAGAGCTTCGCCGAAACTCAGCTGCTCTATCTCCATGATGAAATTGACAGGACTGCCACCCTTGCCGCAACTGAAACATTTGCAGATGCCCTTGGCTGGAGATACCGAAAACGACGGGGTGCGTTCGTTGTGAAACGGACATAGACCTATATACCCCGAGCCTCTGCGCTTGAGTGTCACAAAGTCACTCACCACGTCCACTATCTGGGCGGTGTCAAGTATTCGCTGTACGGTTTCGTGGTCAATTTTCTTCATTGCATTAGCAAAGTTAATAAAAATTGGGCGAATTTATGTACCTTTGTCTCTGTTACGAACACACACTTTCAACAATAAAACCGATCATGAAAACATCGCTGTTTATCACATTATCATTACTGTCAATTTCTTCCGCAGCCTATGGAGCGGATGATGACAAAATAGTCAACCCCGACAGCACCGGATTCAAATTCACTGACATCATCAGCATCAAAACCACTCCGGTCAAAGACCAGAACAAGAGCGGCACATGCTGGAGTTTTTCAGGCATATCTTTTTTGGAAGACGAGATTCTTAACAAGACAGGTAAAGAGGTGGATCTCAGTGAGATGTTCGTAGTGAGAAACTGCTACGATGCCAAAGCCAACCGTCTCGTCAGGCTGCAAGGCTCCGTCCCGGCAGCAGCTGGCGGCAGCTTTGAGGACGTTATATACACCTGGCGTGAATACGGCATGATGCCCGAAGAAGCATATACCGGTCTGCAATACGGCGAAGACAAGCATGTGCACGGCGAACTCGACGAAGGTCTCAACGGGTACATCAAAGCGGTGGCACAGCTTCCTAACAAGCGCCTGTCGACTTCATGGCGCAAGGCTGTCAACGGCATTCTTGATGCATATCTCGGGGAAGTGCCGCAGGCTTTCACTGTAGATGGCAAGACATACACGCCGCGAAGCTATGCGGACCAGTTAGGACTTGACATGAACGATTATGTGCCTGTGACATCGTGGTCACACCATCCGTTCTACAAGACATTCATACTTGAAGTACCCGACAACTGGCTCTATGCACAGTATTACAATGTGCCGCTCGATGAGATGAAAGCCATCGTTGACAATTCACTCGCCAAAGGACACTCCGTAGCATGGGCAGCCGATGTCAGCGAAGGTGGCTTCAAGTGGCGCAAGGGCTACGCAGTGCTTCCCAAAGGCAAGGACGAAAAAGACATGGAAGGTACGGAGCTGTCACGCTGGGTGCAACTCAGCGACAAAGACCGCCAAGACGAAAAATATGACATCAACGGACCTGTAGAGGAAGAAACCGTCACCCAGGAATCGCGCCAAGAAGGCTTTGACCGTCAGGAGACTACAGATGACCACGGCATGGTAATAGTAGGCACAGCCACCGACCAGGAAGGTAACAAATACTATAAGGTCAAGAACTCGTGGGATACCAACCAGGTGTACAACGGATACTTCTACGTATCTGAGCCCTACTTCCTCGCCAAAACCATCAGCCTGATGGTCAACAAAAACACCATCCCTGCCGAAACCCGCAAGAAACTCGGCATATAATTAATACATACAAAACGTAGGGACGCGGCGTGCCGCGTCATCGTATCAGACAGTGGGTAATACCTTTGTTGACGCGGCACGCCGCGTCCCTACGTTCATATGTACTATTTGTATGACTCACGCTATCAGGAGCGATTTCGACTGGCACCATCCCTGGGAACAATTTCGGATTTTGACTACCACGATACCTGCCAAATCGGCAACCTTTGAGCGGATTGCTTTGAGTATTTCCGACATCGAAGTGATGCCACTGATATTGAGATTGAATATTTCTTTGCCGCCTTGCACTACGGAGGCATGCATGACATCATCTTGTGAAATCTGATGTGCTGACGCAGGCTGGAAATAACGTGTTGCTTTCATAATATAGAGAGATTTGATTAGTGTAATGCAAAGTTAAATCCGCACATGGGCGACAACACTGCCCATCTGAGCAAAACAATGTTATCCCACATAGAGAGCCTGCTTGACTTTCATATGTGGGATTTTTTCAATAATTTTGTATTCACCAACTAATCAATGAAAGTATTTAATAGAAACATACATATCGGGCTGCTCCCTCGCGTCATAATCGCGATGGTTGTGGGCATCGGCATAGGTCTCATCAGTCCTGAGTGGCTTGCGAGGCTGATGGCGACATTCAACGGTATATTCTCAGCCTATCTCGGTTTTCTGATACCTCTGATCATAATCGGTTTCGTAACCCCAGCGATTATAGATATCGGTAACCGTGCAGGACGTATGCTGCTTGCGACCGCCTTACTGGCATATTTAGCCACAATCCTGTCAGGACTGTTCAGCTATGCCTGCGGCACAGCTGTTTTCCCGTCATTGATTACGGAGACGCTACCGCTGAGCGCGGTTGAGAATGCCACCATCGCTCCATGGTTTACGTTGGAAATCAGTCCGCTATGCACGGTCACAACAGCATTGGTGCTGTCATTTCTTATAGGCATCTGTGGAGCATCGCTCAAAGCAGACATCATCGGACGCGGTTTCAAAGAGTTCAGAGACATAATGGAGATGGGCATAAGGAAGTCGGTCATACCGCTGCTTCCCATATACATTTTCGGCATCTTCCTGAACATGACTGTCGAGGGTCAGGTAGCCATCATGCTCCGCACCTTCTTCAGCATCATCCTGATTATATTCGGCATACATATTGCAGTGCTTGTATTGCAATATCTGATAGCTTCAATATTTGCCCGACGCAATCCGTTCAGGATGCTCTGGACCATGATGCCGGCATATTTCACCGCTCTCGGCACCCAGTCATCGGCGGCGACCATCCCGGTCACTCTGCGTCAGGCTGTCAAGATGGGCGTAAGTGAGGATGTCGCCGGATTCGTCATCCCTCTCTGCGCCACTATACACCTGTCGGGTAGCACATTGAAGATTGTGGCATGCGCCCTGGCACTGATGATCATGCAAGGGATGCCCCACGATTTCAGCCTGTTTCTCGGCTTCATCTGCATGCTCGGAGTGACCATGGTGGCAGCTCCTGGAATCCCCGGCGGAGCCATAATGGCAGCGTTGGGCGTACTGTCGGGAATATTAGGTTTCACGGAGCAGCAATGCGCACTGATGATTGCGCTATATATAGCCATGGACAGTTTTGGCACGGCATGCAACGTAACCGGTGACGGTGCCCTCGCTGCAATTATTGACAGATTTTTCGGTAAGAAGAATGGACGTAAAGATAGATCCCTCGTGGCATGAACTTCTCAAAGATGAGTGGGACAAGCCTTATTTTGGTCAATTGGCATCTTGGGTAAGAAACGAGTATGCGACCCATACGGTGTTCCCTCCGGCTGGCAAAATTTTTGCGGCATTTGACAGCTGCCCTGTCAATGACGTAAAGGTGGTCATTCTCGGGCAAGATCCATACCACGACTATAACCAGGCAAACGGTCTATGTTTCTCGGTATGCGACGGAGTGCCGTTTCCGCCATCGCTGATGAACATATTCAAGGAGGTACATGACGACACCGGAGCACCGATGCCCCAGAGCGGAGACCTGCAGCGATGGGCTCGTCAGGGAGTACTGCTACTCAACGCCACTCTCACGGTCGAAGCTCACAAAGCCGGATCACACCAGGGCAAAGGCTGGGAGGAGCTGACCGACCGAGCCATCCGCCTGTTGGCAGAGAAACGTGACGGCATAGTGTTCATGCTCTGGGGATCGTGGGCGCAACGCAAAGGCGACTTCATCGACCGCAACCGCCATCTTGTGTTGACCTCGCCCCACCCCTCTCCACTTAGTGCCTACCGGGGATTCTTCGGCAACCATCACTTTTCCCGAGCAAACGCCTACCTCTCTGCCCACGGCAAAGCACCCATCAACTGGTAGAACACAATATAATTGTAGTAATTGTAATAATTGTAGGGACGCGGCGTGCCGCGTCAACGTATCAGGCGGTGGGTAATGCTTTTGATGACGCGGCACACCGCGTCCCTACACGCTGACAAATAATCATTTCAAACATGCAATACACCGTAGAACAACGACAGCAGCGAGCCGAAGAGCTCCATAATCAAGGATACAACTGCGCACAGTGCGTCATGATGGTTTTTGACGATGTGACGGGTCTTGACGAAGGCATTGTCACACGGATGCTGGCTGGATTCGGAGCCGGCATGGGCAAGACCAAGGAGGTATGCGGCACTCTGACGGCGGCTGCATCACTGCGTGGAATGCTTTATTATAAGAGTCCCGCCGATAAAATCAATGTCTACAAGATGACTGCCGCTTTCAATGACAAATTTGCCGACCTTAACGGCTCCACACGTTGCGGTGAGCTTAAACGTGGCGGCAAACCGTGCATGCAGCTCATCAAGGACGTTGTCGAGATGATGGCAACTGAAATCAAAGGTTGACAAATCAGGCGTAAATTGCGGAAAAAGAGACTCATATCATTTCTGGTAGTCATTGCCGTAGCAGTGGGCTGTGGCACTGCACGTGTCAATGCCGCAGGTATGGATACCTCTCAGCGGATTTTTGCTCCGTCATTTTCAGCATTGCAGGTCGAGGTAGACGGTGCACCGCTCGTGCCGCCCGTCATATATCTCAACACCAACGACCGTATCACCATCAAATTTGACGAACGAGCCGACGATATACGTTACATGCGCTATGAAATCATATCGTGTGACAGCGACTGGCGACCATCGCAATTGATAGAATCGGAGTACATCGACGGCTTCAATGACGGACACGTGACCGATTACGAGATGTCATCGCTCACGCCTACCAATTATGTGCACTATGTCATACGCGTCCCCAATGATGAGATACGTATCATACGGCCAGGCAACTATCTTCTGAGGGTATTTGATGAAGATGACCGCGACACGACGCTCCTCCAGGCTCGGTTTTATGTGGTAAGCCAAGAGGTCGGTATTGGTGCGGAGGTCACATCCCGCACTGACATCGACACCAACAATGCCCACCAGCAGCTCATTGTCAACGTCAATACCGACAAGGTCAAGGGTGTGGAAAACTACTTCAACGAATTCAAGCTCGTAGCGATACAAAACGGACGCACTGACAACGCAGTCACCCTGTCGCGCCCCTCGCGCATCGACGGTCATACGCTCGTATATGACCATGCGCGACCGCTCATCTTCCCCGCCGGAAACGAGTACCGCCGCTTTGAGACAGTAGCCGACAAGTATCCCGGCATGGGAGTGGACCATATCGTATGGGAAGACCCTTATCCGCATTATGTACTCTATGCCGATGGCTCTCGTCGCTATGACCCCTACCTATACGACCAGACCCAATTCGGGCACTATGTGGTCAGGAACGATGCTGTATTGGACTCTGATTCGCAAGCCAAATACACCATTGTGCATTTCACACTTAAAGAGCCACAACGGATTGACGGCGACTATTACATTGAAGGCGATCTCACCGACCGCCGTTTCAGCCCCGACAACCGTATGGTGTTCAATCCTGATACCCAGGCATATGAAGCAGCATTGCTGCTCAAACAAGGCTCATATAACTATCAATACCTGTTCGTGCCGACAGGCATACAAAGGGGGTTGACCCAGACAGTCGAAGGTGACAAATACGAGACAGTCAACCAATACACCATACTCGTCTACCACCGAGGTCCAATGGACCGTGCCGACTCGCTCATAGGCGCAGCCACCGTCACATCAGGACTCTGACAAAATATCCATCCACTAATGACCGAAAGCCACGAAGAAATCATGCTTGACATACAAAACGTACTCGTAAGTCTTGATCTCGCCGAGAGATTTTTCTGCTGCGACCTCGACAGCTGCCACGGCGAATGCTGCATCGAGGGCGATGCCGGAGCCCCGATAACCAAAGCGGAATACGAACGTCTCAAACGTCTCACCCATCAGGTGTGGGACAACCTGCTCCCACAGGCTCAGGCAGAGATAGACCGCAGCGGCGTAGGTTATATCGACGAAGAAGGCGATTTGGTCACGAGCATCGTAGACGGCAAGAATTGCGTATTCACCTGCTACGGACCCGACGGCATGTGCCAGTGCGCCCTCGAGAAAGCCTACCGCGAGGGCAAGACCGACTTCCGCAAGCCCATCTCCTGCTACCTCTACCCCGTCCGCATCACCGAGTACCCCACATTCACAGCCGTCAACTACCACCGCTGGAAAATCTGCCGCCCCGCCGAAAAGCTCGGCAGAAAGCTCGGCATCCGCCTTTACCAATTCCTCAAAGAGCCCCTCACCGCCCGCTTCGGCGAAGCCTGGTACGCCGAACTCGCCGAAGCCTGCGAAGCCTACCTCGCCGACACTGCAAATTAATCACCTTCAAACATCAACTATACAATATTAATTCACATGTATATACTCGACTCCACGACTAATACCCTTCAAAAAGCAGAAATTTGTAAATTTAAAGATTTAAATCTTAAAGAACGGGAACATCTTCAGGAATGGATTGCCAACGAACCTACATCTCTTGGTGAAGACTTATTGATAATTCAGAAAGAATTTGATGGTTTTCCCGACACAAGAGAGCGACTTGATCTTCTCGCTCTTGATGAGAAAGGACATCTCGTAATAATCGAGAACAAACTTGATGACTCGGGCAGAGATGTAACTTGGCAAGCCATCAAATATGCCTCTTACTGTGCGAGTCTCACAAAAGAACAAATTATCTCCATTTTTCAAAAGCATCTTGGTCCAGAAAAAGATGCGCGGAAAGTCCTATCGGATTTCTTTAATGAGGTCGATCTTGATGAGATAGAACTCAATCCTGAAAATTCACAACGAATTATCTTTGTTGCTGCAAACTTCCGTAAAGAAGTTACGTCTTCTGTACTATGGCTTTCAAATTTCGGTCTTAAAATCAAATGCTTTAAGGTCACACCATATTTATATAATGGGCGCATTCTTATTGATTTTGATCAGATTATCCCTGTGAAAGATGCAGAGGATTATACCATCAAAATGGTCTCTAAGAAGCAAGAGGCATCGCAAACAGCAGAGGCGTCAATACAACGTCGCAATGACCGCCATGCCTTTTGGATAGGGTTTATTGAATACAATAAGCTTCACAGCGGTCTGTTTGCCTCATCCACGGGTTCACACGATGGTTGGCTTATGAAATCTCTCGGCACTTCTGGAATTGCCATTTCTGTCATCGTCAACAAAGATGTCATCAAGACTGAAGTTACAATTAATAGCGGTGATAAAGATTATAATAAGGAGGCATTCGATTTCTTACAGTCACATAAAGAAGATATTGAAAAATCCCTCATTCAATATCCTTTACTATGGTTACGTAATGATGATCGAATCATGTGCAATATCCGGACAGAAAAGCCAGGACTATCATATAGCAATCCAGAGCACAGGAAAGAAATATATGATTTCTTAATGACCTCGACAAAAAATTTCTATAATGTTTTCCATCCATTAGTACGCAAATATATAAATGGGTCCAAGTAATGGAAATCTCTCTCATATAGGAAGTATAACTCTACAAGCACAATTCAACCTACGTTAACCTATACTTTATCATGGATTATGACATCAGACTTAAAGACTAGACAGTATATTTTGCGAAATGATTTGATCTCTGAGGTTGAGAATTATCTTGGGTATGCTGAAGACATTCACTCTGATAATATTTCTGTCAACGAAAAAACCTTAGAAGTAGACTTCCGTTCTCACCATGATGATGAGAGCAAACCTGATGTGGAATATTATGACGTTTCAGACCTAATCCAGAGAAAAGGTCTATGGTTCAAACCAAATACAAAGGCAATCGAGGCTGTCGTGCAAACCTATCTTCCAAGTCCAAATATCAAAGATAAATTTGATGAATGGTGCGAATCTATTAGATCTTTCCTTGTCACAGAACAGCCATCCACTTTACAATCGTGCCGTTTCTCGATTGGAACATGTAATTTCGGACTTAGTTGTTTTGACGAGCAAAAAAATCCGATAGAAGAGGGAGGTGATTTGACATACGAGGATGAAATGGACGATGAATGGGAAACTGTTGATATTATTCCGATGCGCAAAGCTGTTTCAAAGACTTATTCCGGATATAGTATATCAGCATATAAGTTAACAAAACTCATTCTCAATTATATAGATCCAATCTGTCCCTAATTTCAGTCGTTAAAGACATCAATTAGTGGCTGGATGAGTGGCAGCTCGCATAGGAAACTTGTAGGGGACAGTCTGTGGCTTTATGCGCGGATGGGAGTCCTGATGGTGCTCAATCTGTGGACGGTGCGTCTGCTGGTTGAGGCTATGGGAATTGACGGCTATGGGGCATGGAGTCTGGTGGTGAGCGTGGTGTTGGTGTGGTCGTTTCTCGGCGATATTGTCGGAGATGCCATCATGCGCTATGTCAGCGTGGCTTTGGGACGCGGAGACGGCGAGAAACGGCTGTCATCGATATTCAAAGTATTTGCGAGGCTGTATGTATCGGCTGACCTTGTCATGGTGATCATGTCATCAACCATAGGGTATCTGTGGCTGACCCATGAGGCAGATATAGCCCCGGCGGCCAAGACCGCAGTCATGCAGACCTTTTTTATCGTCATCGCGATGCAGATGGTCAAGGCTCTTAATGTGCCGTTTTTGTCATATCTCGTTGCCAAGGAACGGTTTCGCAAATATGTCATGTTATCGCTTGCCGAAGGGATTGGCACCTTTGGTACAGCATGGGTGCTGACATACACGCCTCAATCTTCTGCACTTATCAACTATGCGTGGATGTTGGTAGTGGTGGAAGCTGCCATATTAATCACATACATTATATGTTGCCGCAGCGAGATAGACTTCCGATTATCATGGCGGCTTGACGATGACGACCTCCGACTGATGCGCGAAAGCGTCAGATACATAGCATGGCTGATTATCGGAGGCGCAGCCGTCATCGTGTGGACTCAGGGGATGAACATTGCTGTCAATAGCATATATGGCATCGAAGCCACGGCGGCATGCGCCATTGCAATGGGACTTCTGACGCGACTACGTGGGTTTTGTGCCAATGTACAGCGAGCCGTGCAACCACGGCTGATGAAACTATATAGTGCAGGGAGCAAAAGAGAACTGAAAACATTGCTGCGTGACTATCTCATCATATCGCTTGCCATAATCTCAGCGATATGCGTGCCGCTGTATATCTATGCCTCCGAGCTGCTGAGCCTGTGGCTGACAACCGTACCACCGATGACAGTAGCTATGACACGAGTTGTCATACTGTCGGCATGGATAGTCATCTTTGAAGTACCACTTAATGCCATAATACACGCATCGGGTCGCATAAAGAAGTTCGAGATAGCCGAGGGCAGTGTCTTATTGATGATAGTGCCACTTTTTTGTCTGACATCCATCCTGACAGGCGCAGACGCAGTGACAGCCTTTGCCTCACAGTTAGCCGTAATAGCCATTGCATTAGCCATCCGCGCCACCGTCGCGTACAGATTCATCAATCGGTTGTAAAACTTGTAGGGACATGCCTTTGGCATGTAGATGTGGCATATATATGCACTCTCATATCATCATACATGCCAAAGGCATGTCCCTACAATAGGAGATAATGGCTACATGGTAACGAGCCACATGCCAAAACCATTTTGGCATGTGGTTTGTTAGTTTTTCAGTAACAAGTCACACTCTTCATCATGAATTTCAACAATTTTACCATTAAGTCTCAGGAGGCAATCCAAAAGGCTGTCGACATAGCCAAAGGCAATGGCCAGCAGTCCATCGAACCCGTCCACCTGCTTAAGGGAGTAATGACCGAGGGAGACTCCCTGATAAAGTTCCTGTTTCAGAAAGTAGGAGCCAACCTGTCACAGCTATCTGACAGAGTTGACAATGCTATCGCGTCTCTGCCAAAGGTCAGCGGAGGCGAACCGTATCTGAGCCGCGAGTCAAACGATGTGCTCCAGAAAGCTCTTGACGTATCAAAGAAGATGGGCGACCAGTATGTCACCCTCGAAGCCCTGCTAACTGCCATCTATCAGGTCAACAGCTCTGCCTCGACCATCCTTAAGGACATGGGTCTCAACGAAAAAGAGCTTGAGGCTGCAATCAACGAGCTGCGAAAAGGCAAGAAAGCCACCGACCAAAGTGCAGAAGACACCTACAATGCACTCAGCAAATATGCCATCAACCTCAACGAACGTGCCCGTTCAGGCAAACTCGACCCTGTAATCGGACGTGACGAGGAGATACGCCGCGTGCTCCAGATTCTGAGCCGCCGTACTAAAAACAACCCTATGCTAATAGGCGAGCCAGGCACAGGTAAGACCGCAATAGCCGAAGGTCTCGCCCAGCGCATAGTGCGTGGCGATGTCCCCGAAAACCTCCGCACCAAGCAGATATTCTCGCTTGACATGGGTGCTCTCGTGGCAGGTGCCAAATATAAAGGTGAATTTGAGGAACGACTCAAAGCCATCGTCAACGAAGTCACACAGAGCGACGGCGAAATCATCCTCTTCATTGACGAAATCCATACCCTCGTGGGCGCTGGTAAAGGCGAAGGTGCAATGGATGCCGCAAACATCCTCAAACCTGCCCTGGCGCGTGGCGAACTCCGCAGCATCGGTGCCACCACTCTTGACGAATATCAGAAATATTTTGAAAAAGACAAGGCACTCGAACGCCGCTTCCAGAAAGTGATGGTCAACGAGCCTGACGAGGCAAGTGCCATTGCCATACTTCGTGGACTTAAGGAGCGTTACGAGAACCACCACAAGGTGCGCATCCGTGACGAGGCGATTATCGCAGCCGTAACTCTCTCGGAGCGTTACATAACCGACCGTTTCCTCCCCGACAAAGCCATCGACCTCATCGACGAGGCAGCATCAAAGCTCCGTCTGGAAACAGACTCTGTACCTCAGGCAATCGACGACATCACCCGTCAGATAGCTCAGAAAGAGATAGAACGCGAGGCTATCAAGCGCGAGGGCGATGAAGCCAAGGTTAAGGAAATCGAGAAAGAACTCGCCACGATGCGCGAGGAGGAGTCGGAATACACCGCCAAGTGGAAAGCCGAGAAAGACCTTATCAACCGCATCCAGCAGAACAAGATAGACATTGAGCAACTCAACTTCGAGGCTGACAAGGCGGAGCGTGACGGCGACTATGCCCGCGTAGCCGAAATCCGCTACAGCCAGATCCAGCAGAAGGAGAAGGAAATCACCGAAATCCAGGAACAGCTGAAAATGATGCAGGGCGACAAGGCTCTCATCAAAGAAGAGGTTGATTCAGAGGATATAGCCGATGTCGTATCGCGCTGGACTGGCATACCTGTCAACAAGATGGTACAGAGCGAGAAAGAGAAACTGCTCCACCTTGAGGCTGAGCTTCACAACCGTGTCGTAGGTCAGGACGAGGCAATCGCCGCCATAGCCGACGCAGTGCGCCGCAGCCGTGCCGGACTCAACGACCCGCGCCGCCCTATCGGCTCGTTCATCTTCCTCGGCACCACGGGTGTCGGCAAGACGGAGCTTGCCAAGGCTCTGGCTGAGTACCTGTTTGACGACGAGAACATGATGACCCGTATCGACATGAGCGAGTATCAGGAGAAACACGCTGTGAGCAGACTCGTCGGAGCGCCTCCCGGATACGTCGGTTATGACGAGGGCGGACAGCTGACCGAGGCAGTGCGCCGCAAGCCCTACTCCGTAGTGCTGTTTGACGAGATCGAGAAGGCACACCCCGATGTGTTCAACATCCTGTTGCAAGTGCTTGATGATGGTCGTCTGACCGACAACAAGGGTCGTCTGGTCAACTTCAAGAACACCATCATCATCATGACCTCCAACATGGGATCGAACGTAATCCGCGAAAACCTCGCCGGACTCACCCCCGAAAACCGTGACGAGAAGATCGAAGGCACTAAGGAGCAGGTATTGGAGATGCTCAAGCAGACCATCCGTCCCGAGTTCCTCAACCGTATCGACGAAATCATCATGTTCACCCCGCTCAACGAGGCAGAAATCGAAGAAATCGTCGGGTTGCAGATCCAGAGCATCAAGAAGATGCTTGCCAACAACGGCGTGACCCTCAAAGTCACCCCCGAAGCTGTCAAGCTCCTCGCCCGCGAAGGCTACGACCCCGAATTTGGTGCACGTCCTGTCAAGCGAGTAATCCACCGTCAGGTCCTCAACCGCCTCTCCAAGGACATCCTCGCCCAGAAAGTCGACAAAGACAAACCCATAGTCATCGACGTAGACACCGACGACAACCTCGTATTCGCCAACTGATTCAATCCCATCCCCCATAACACTGAGGTGGCAACTCCTAACGAGCTGCCACCTCATTTTCCAACCAAACATCCGAAATATATTTATTGAAATATATTTATTAAAGAGTACTTGAGAGCGTTGCAGAACTCACAAAATTGCAGTACTATATGTAGGGCCGCGACCTGTCGCGACCGCGAACACATTGATAGAAATTGGGAGTTTTGCAACACTCTCGTCAGGTTTAACTATGTCACAATAAGTATGATGAAATTTTCCTATAATAAATATCATAGATTACCCACTTAAAGATGAACGTTAGGAATGGCCGATCAACGAACAACTCATCAAAAACAGTAAAATAAACTCCACCCACATTAAAGTGGTCAAAATTGACCACTTTATAATTATATTAAGTTAAGAGGCTTTTCAACACTCTAATAAAATAAACGGAAGTTTACTCTTTCTGTTTCTTGGTGGCGTACACGGTGAGATACAGACCCACGGCGGTAGATGAAAGTATCATCGGCAGGTTGGTATTGTCATAGACAATCGCCTGTATCAACCAATACAAACCGCATAGAGCCGATATTATCCCGGCAACAAAGCAAATTGATTTGCCCGTTACAACAATGCGGCTGTTTTTCCTGATTTCCATAATTGCTGTTTTGATTCATTCATTGTAGGGACATGCCGTGGCATGTCCACCTCTCAGACGATGCATATATCACCTTTGCTGCATGCGGACATGCCACGGCATGTCCCTACAATCTGACAATCAGTCGGTGGTGTTGTAGAGGTGGGTGAGGATGTCGATGTCGGGCTGGGTGAGGGTGACGTGGCGGCGCGACATGACTATGCGGGCAGTGTCAATGAGGTCGTCAAGGTTGCACTTGGTCATCTTCACTGGAGAACCGAAACTGAATGAGGGGATGTAGGTGCGTGGGAAGCCTGCGCCGAAGAAGTTGACACCTACACCTATGGTGGTGGCTGTGTTGAGCGAGGTGTTGATGGCGAGCTTGGAATAGTCACCCATGATGAGACCGCAGAACTGCTCGTCGGTCTTTACAAAGCCGTTTTTCTGGTAGCTCCACACCTTGATTTTGGCATAGTTGTTCTTGAGATTTGAAGATGTGGCGGCAGCCCCGATATTGCACCACTCCCCTACCACGGCATTGAGAAGCACGCCGTCGTGAGCCTTATTGGTATAACCCTGGATTACCGCATTAGCCAGTTCGCCAGCCACACGGCACTGCGGACCTACGGTAGTGTCCTCATAGATCATCGTGTTCATCTTGACCTTGGAGTCAGCCATGATGGCAATCGGTCCGCGCAGACGTGAACCCTCCATGATTTCAACGCCCTTGCCGATATATATAGGTCCATGCTTGACATTAAACGATGCACATTCTATCTCGCACCCCTCCTCTATAAAAAGCTGCGAGCGGTCACCGATGACCACATTCGTGTCACTTAGCTGAGCACTCGTTGCACCATCGGTCAGGATGCGGAAATCATTGCGTATCTCATCGCCATTGAGTTTAAATATGTCAATGACCATAGATATTGACTTCACATCGATAGGTGCAGTCTGTTTCGGACCTTTCTTGAAATCGTCAAGTGACCCACGGAACGCAATCACCGAATCATCCTTGGCATCGGTCAAGGCCTGTCCCTCTTCAAGCATCGGAATCATCGCCACCAGACGAGGATCAGGAAAAACATCGCCGGCAATAAACAGATTCTTGCTGTCTGACGGATTGCTGATACCATATTTGACAGCAAGATAATCCTGAGTCAACCAGCTGTATGTGCCGTGGAGCATACGCTCCCACTTCTGGCGCATGGTGAGCGCACCGACACGTATATCGCCTACGGGGCGTGTGAATGTCAACGGAAGCAGCCCTGTACGAGCCGGTTCACGGTCAAATAGAATGACGTTTTCCATGAATCAATATTTTAAAGGTTTATGAATCAATGTGTTTAGTCTTCATCTTCGTCGTCCACTGTCTTAGGCAAAGTCATATGCAGAAGCAGAAAACCAAGTATGCCTGCAAGGAACGACCCTACAACGATACCGATTTTGGCATGGTTTAGCAGATCAACACTGGCGGCATCAGCCCCAGGGAAACTCAGATTGGCAATAAAGAGACTGACGGTAAAACCGATACCTCCGAGGACTGCCACAGAAGCCATCATCTTCCAATTGGAACGCGAAGGCATCGGAGCCCAACCGAGTTTGACCGTAAGCCATGAGAAAGCGAAAATGCCAAGGAACTTGCCCAATACAAGTCCGCATATGATGGCAAGCGAGATGCCCTCAATGATGGTGACAGGAGCAATATTGAGAAGGAATATACCGGCATTGGCAAATGCGAACACAGGTATGATTATATATGTCACCACAGGGTGCAGAGAGTCCTCAAGATCCTGAAGCGGCGAGATCACCTTGTCCGAAGCATGCTCCACCTGCTTGAGCCAAGCCATTTGCTCATGATTGAGGATAGTCTTCTGAGTGAGCTGCTCATCAGCCTCATCCCTGAAGTTGGAGATGGCATTACGGATCATCTGTATATATTTCTTAGGCTCAAATACCGGAGTGGCAGGCACACAGAATGCCACAAGGACACCGGCAATAGTAGGATGTATGCCCGAGTTTAGGAAGAGGAACCATACCACGCCACCTATGCCTATGTAGAAAATCTTGCTCTGGATATGCATCTTAGAGCCTAACAGCAACAGCACAAGCAGTCCGACCGCATAGAGCAGCAACATCGCATCAATGTGCCCGCTGTAGAACACCGCGATGACTATGATGCCACCTATATCATCCACCACAGCAAGGGTGGTCAGGAATATTTTGAGTGAAAGCGGCACTCGTTTTCCAAGCATGGCAAGCACACCAAGCGAAAACGCGATGTCCGTAGCCATAGGTATAGCCGCCCCACCTGCATAGGGAGTCCCGTGAGCAAACAGGAAGAAAATCAATACCGGGGCTATCATACCTCCTATGGCACCCATGATGGGAAGAAATGCCTGGCGGAACGATGACAGTTCACCGACCAGCACCTCTCGCTTGATTTCGAGTCCTATAGAGAAGAAAAATACAGCCATGAGCGCATCGTTGATAAAAGCAAGCATGCTCATGGGCTGTCCGTGGTGGCTGAAAAGATTGAAGTCGCCTACCTGCAGACGCACCTCCTGTGTCCAGAATTCGTTGTAATATTCATTTATGCCAGGAATATTTGCTACAATCAAGGCAAGACCTGTGGCGAAAAGCAGCACATTACCAGCTGTGGCATGGCGGCGTAACGCCTGACGTGTGGAGTAGAACACCTTGTGTGTCAGGGTCGCCGAAGCATCGCGCAATAAGTTTGAATTAAGAGTCATCTGTGTGATTTTGGTTGATAATCAGGATAATTCATATCTCAGGTTATCACAATCCCGAGACATAGTCAAGTTTTGTATTACGGACGGCAATTGCCATCAATTTGGTTATACTTCGTAAATTTATGACAAAGGTACTAAAAAAGCATGATGTTTTTTGCGTATCTTTGTGGAAACCTTTACCCAAGGGTTATAATGATACCTGAAAACGGAGCATGAACGAAGAAACATTAAACCAATTATATCTTAAAGATACAGCTTTTCAGGACCTGATGCAGCGGCGCATATTCAATGTGCTGCTGATAGCGTCGCCATATGATGCTTTCATGATGGAAGACGACGGCAGAGTCGAGGAGCAGCTGTTTTTCGAATACGTATCGCTCAACCTGTCAAGTCCGCCGCGTGTCACCAAAGCCCGCTCCAACGCGGAAGCCATGGAGAAACTCTCCCAGAACAAATTTGACATGGTAATCACGATGCCGGGCGTTGACATATCCGAGACATTCACCGGCGCACGAGCCATCAAAGCACTCTATCCCGAGCTCCCCATCGTGGTGCTTACCCCGTTCAGCAAAGAAGTATCGCGCCGTCTCGCCAACGAAGATTTCAGCTGCGTGGACTATGTGTTTTCATGGCTCGGCAACGTAGATCTTCTCCTTGCCATCATCAAGCTGATGGAGGATAAAGCCAATGCCGAAAACGATGTCAACAATGTAGGCGTGCAGATGATAATGCTCGTCGAGGACTCCGTGAGATTCTATTCGTCAGCTCTGCCACACCTATATAAATTCCTGTTCAAGCAGTCACGCCTCTTTGCCACCGAAGCGCTCAACGAGCATGAGCAGATGCTCCGCATGCGCGGCAGACCCAAAGTAATGCTGGCACGTAACTATGAAGAGGCAGTCGCACTCTATGACAAGTATGGTCACAACATGCTCGGAGTCATCAGCGACATATCATTCATGCGCGACGGCACCAAGGATACTCAAGCCGGACTCAGACTGACAGAGTACCTTAAGGAGCGCGACCCGATGCTTCCAGTCATCCTTGAGTCAAGCGACAGCGAGAACAAGGACATAGTAGAGAATCTCGGGCATCAGTTCATTGACAAAAACAGCAAGAAATTCCCGGTAGACCTCGGCGATGCCATCATGACAACGTTCGGTTTCGGTGATTTCATACTCCGCAACCCCTCTACAGGCGAGGAGATTATGCGCATAACATCGCTTAAAGATATGCAGTACAATATCTTTAAGATTCCCGATGAAACGCTATTTTACCACTCCCGCCACAATGACATATCCCGCTGGCTCTACAGCCGCGCCCTGTTTCCCATCGCCGACATCATAAAGGAGCACCGTTTCCAGGACCTCAGCGAAGCTCCGGCTGTCAAGCAGCTCTTTTTTGACCTCATAGTCAAATACCGCAAGATGAAAAACCGCGGCGTGGTGGCTGTGTTCAAAAAAGGACGGTTTGACAAATACAGCAATTTCGCCCGTATCGGACAAGGTTCCCTCGGAGGCAAAGGCCGCGGTCTGGCATTCATCGACTCGATAATAAAGCGTAATCCGGTCTGCGACGATTTCGACGGCATAACCATCAGCATCCCGCGCACGGTCGTGCTCTGCACCGATGTGTTTGACGAGTTCATGACGAGCAACAACCTCTACCCTCTCGCCCTGAGTGATGCACCGGATGCCGAGATACTGCACCACTTCCTGCAGGCGCGTCTGCCCGAATACCTGATTGAGGACTTCTTCGCCCTGTTTGAGGTGATTGACAAGCCTCTTGCCATTCGCAGTTCCAGCCTGCTTGAAGACTCTCACTATCAGCCGTTTGCAGGCATATACTCCACCTACATGATACCCCATGTGCATGACAAGTACGAGATGCTGCGTCTGCTCAGCTGTGCCATCAAGGGAGTATACGCCTCGGTATATTTCGCCGACAGCAAGGCTTACATGACAGCCACGAGCAATGTCATCGACCAGGAGAAGATGGCTGTGATTATACAGGAGGTCATCGGAAAGGATGTCGACGGCATGTATTTCCCTTCATTCTCAGGTGTCGGACGGTCGCTCAACTACTATCCCATCAACGACGAAAAGCCCGAGGACGGCGTAGCAGAGATAGCCGTAGGTTTGGGCAAATATATCGTGGACGGAGGTGCTGGACTGAGATTTTCGCCGCTTCACCCCGAGAAGGTACTCCAGACATCAGAGCTTGACCTCGCTCTCCGCGACACCCAACGCCGCATGAACGCTCTTGACATGACTAACGTGGACGCTGACTTCAATGTGGACGACGGTTTCAACCTCCTCAACCTCAAAGTACAGGACATAGCCGAGAAAGGCGCACTGAAATACCTCGTCTCCACTTATGACCACAACAACGCCATGCTGCGTGACACCGATGCCGGCACTGGCCGCAAGGTGGTTACATTCAACAACGTCTTGAAACACGGTGTATTCCCCCTTGCCAAAGCCGTCGATTTCATGCTCACTAAAGGCAGCCAGGAGATGGCACGTCCGGTAGAAATAGAATTTGCTGGAATAGTGGAGCCTGACGCATCTACCAAGGAGCGTCACAAAGGACAACTGTTTTGGCTACAGATACGCCCCATAGTCGACCGCAAAGAGCTTGTAGATGACTCCATGATGGCAGCCAAGGATGAAGATGTGCTGCTGCGCAGCCACACCGCTCTCGGACATGGCAATGTCGAGGGAGTTCGCACAGTGGTGTACATACGCCCCGAACAGTTCTCATCAAGCCGCAACGACTTCATAGCCCGCGAAGTCGCCAAAATCAATCAGGAAATGGTAGAGCGTGGCGAAGGCTATATACTCATAGGTCCAGGGCGCTGGGGGTCAAGTGACACAGCACTCGGCATACCTGTAAAATGGCCACATATAGCCGGAGCGAAACTGATAGTAGAGTCATCGCTGCCCGGCTACCGCATAGAACCGAGTCAAGGCACACATTTCTTCCAGAACCTCACATCATTCGGTGTAGGATATTTTACTATAGACACACGCCGAGAGACTGGTTTTGTAGACTATGACCTGCTCAATTCGATGCCAGCCGCCTATGAGAGCGACAATATACGCATCGTCAGATTCGACTCCGCACTTCCCATAGGCATCAACGGCATGAAAGGCGAAGGCGTGGTGCTTAAACCTGTCACAAATCATTAAAACAGAAAGAAACTCATGGCACTGATATACTTTGTGAAGCGCGCTCTCGGATTTGACAACACCGATGACGAGACTGAAGATGAAATTGACAACCCGTTTATCAAGGCTACCAAGACATCAGATGAAACAGCCGAACGTGCACTACTCCCGACACAGGCATCCACTTCTGCGATGAAGGCTGACGATGATGACCGGTCTGAATCCGAGATGCCTCTTGTCGACGCTTCCCTCCCGGGCTGTATATTTGACTCGGTCATCAGACTGTTTAACCGTACGATGCCGGATTTTGTCAGAGAATGCCTCGACACCGACAGCCAGCGGCAATATCTCTACCACGCCATAGAAAGCGATGTGCGCCGTCAGATGATACGCGTCGTGGAAGAAGTCAAGCTCCATGCCGTCAAATCATCCGATTCTTCTAAAGAGACTTTGCCCGATACTATTGCAACTGACAACTACAAACGGCAACTCCGCACGTCATACAACAACTTCCGCCGCGAAAAAGAAGCCTTGGAGCGACGCATCATAGAGCTTGAGAACTCTCTGCATGCTGCCAATGACGAAAACTCCCGTCTACAAAACGAAATAACCATGCTCAACCGACGCATACGCCGTTCGAAGAGCAAGTCTCCTATCGACGATGACTTGCAGCCATCATTGTTCTGATATACACGCAAATACCGCAGTCAGGCAATATACTGATTCATTGTTACTCTTAATTTTGCCTGCTGAATATTGAACAATCATATCATCAAATACATTTAAGCATCAAAGCGGCGTGACTGCCGTCTCAAAAGGTTATATTAATATGAAGCTAAATTCCCGCCATAGGCTATACGCTCTGATAGCCGGCTCACTGATATGTGCCGCCTCTGTCTCCGAGGTATCTGCTATTGATCTGTCTGATTGCGTATATCCTGGCAATCTGCCTACCTATTCAGCTCCTGACATACAGTTTCTCCCTGATGGTGAATCATATGCCATGCTTAGTGCCGACGGCAAACGCATCATCAAGTATGACTGCAAGACAGCCTCTGAAATAGGCGTCATATTGGATATCGATAATACCCGCGAAAACACCATCGGACGCATTGAAGCCTACACCATCAGTCCTGACGGCTCAAAGGTACTTGTCAAAACCGACAGCCGCCCCATCTACCGCCGCAGCTCGTCAGGAAAATATTTCTTCTATGAAATCAGAAGCCGCCTTCTGAAAAAGCTGTCAGACAATCATGAGCGTCAGCAGTCACCCGTCTTTTCACCTGATGGACGCATGGTGGCTTTTGTCGATTCCAATAATATATACATCAAGAAACTTGATTATGGCACGGAGGTAGCCGTAACCACTGACGGACTTAAAAACAGCATCATCAACGGCGTCCCCGACTGGACTTACGAAGAAGAGTTCGGCGAAACATGCTCGATGGTATGGACGGCTGACAACTCAACCCTCTGCTACCTTAAGTACAACGAAACAGATGTGCCGCTATACAATCTGCCCATATACGAAGGTGCATGCTCTCCGCGCAAGGAGTACAGCCTCTATCCCGGTACTCTCAGTTACAAATATCCCGTTGCAGGTCAGCCTAACTCGCGTCTGACTCTGCATAGTTATAACATCGAGACACGCAAGAACAAGTCCATAGCCCTCGGCAACGGCTCATACGAATATATTCCGCGCATCTATTCAACCCCTGAGGCTGATAAGATTCTTGCTGTGACCCTCAACCGTGACCAGAATCGCATGGAAATCTATTCCGTCAATCCCAAATCGACTCTCAGCAGCTCAATTTACGTAGACCAGACACAAAATGCCTGGATAGAGCCTGATGCTTACGAAGCACTACGCATAATGCCTCAGTCGTTTGTCTTGAGTTCGTCACGCTCAGGCTACCGGCATTATTACGAATACAGCTACTCAGGAGCACTGATCAAGCAGATTACATCGGGAGACTACGATGTCACAGCCCTGCTGGGATATGATTCTGACAGTCAGACATACTACATGCAGTCATGCCGTAACGGTGCAGTCAACCGCACCCTCAGCTCCATAGACCGCAAAGGTCAGATCAAAGACATGTCTCCGGTCAAAGGCTGCGCGTCAGCCGTATTCTCTCCCGATGCCAAATATTATCTTGAATGCTACAGCAGCCTGTCACAGGCACCATCATACGTCCTCAAATCATCAAAAGGCAAGGAGATAAAGACATTCGGCGATAACTCATCATACGCTCAGAGATACTCGTCGCTTCCTCGTCAGGAGATCGCCACCATAGATGTCAACGGCATCACACTCAATGCCCTCATAGTCCGACCGTCAGATATGGTTTCTGGCAAAAAATATCCCCTGATTATCAACCAGTACAGTGGTCCTGGCTCTCAGGAAGTCCTTGACCGCTGGACAGCGGACTGGACCCGCTACTTCGCATCACGAGGATACGTCATAGCCACCATAGACCCGCGTGGCACCGGAGGGCGCGGCAGAGCATTCATGGACGCGGTGTACTGCAAACTCGGCATCACAGAAGCCTCAGACCTGATTGCAGCCGCAAAATCACTGTCAAACACAGACTATATAGATGCAGACCGCATAGGCATATACGGATGGAGCTATGGCGGTTATGAAGCACTCATGTGCGCCACCGCCCCGCAGTCACCCTTCAAAGCCACTGTAGCTGTGGCACCGGTCACTGACTGGAGATACTATGACACGGCATATACCGAACGATATATGCGTACTCCCCAACAAAACGAGACCGGATACGACACATCAGCCCCTCTCAACCGCATAGACAATCTAAATGGTAATCTGCTCATGATGTGGGGCACTCTTGATGACAATGTACACCCTGCCAACAGTCTGGAGTTCATATCCCGCATGCAGATGCGTGGGAAGTATCCTCAGATACTGATTTTCCCTAATCAGAACCATTCTATCAACGGCTGCAAACTGCGGGAAGTCGTATATAGCCGCATGCTTGATTTCTTTGACTCCAATATGTAATCCACTTATTAAAGCCTGCACTACCACCAACCAGTCATGATAGAGATAAGCAAGAGAAAACGCAACTTGGACATGGGCATAATCACCCTGTGGCTTCATTGGGCACTCGCTACATGTGCCCTTGCGCTGCCCATACTTCTGGGGTATTTTATGCCATTGAAATGGTTGCCGATGGTTATTTTTATGGAAGTAATCGGTCTGTATTACTACATACGATCATCAGCAGAAGCAGCCCCGAGATGTTATCTGATCATGAACATCTGTGCCCGCGCCCTCATATGCTCCGGGGTAATCATGCTTATAATCAATATAGCATTCTCAACCGGAGCCATACATGCTCTCTATGAGGCAGACACCCTTAATCGTGAGATTCCATTTATTCCCACGCTCATCATCTCCCCCGCGGCTTGTTTCTTTGCGACAATCGCATCCCTCAGAAAATTCAGGCAGTCATTTTGTCAGAATTGCATAATACGATACGGCAGCGCAGCCGAACGCGGATTCATCGGTGCGATATACAAGCAGGAAGGAAACCGCCAGTCAGAATTGCTGGCGTGGCTGACAGGACTGATAACCCTGTTTGATTGGGGTTACTACCTGACATGCTATATTAATGTGAATTTTAACCGCCCGGATACCTTTTTCCTTGTTGTCATTCCCGTCGGTTTCTACGTCCTGACCCTTATCTACACAGCACTCCGCTACTCCGGACTTCTTGCCTACTACAGCAAAGAGGCAATCGGAGCTGCTCGTGCCCGAGGGTCTATCACCCAGCTTCGTTTTCTGGTTGTATATGACAATTCCATATTTCTTGGTCCTGATGACCCTGAACAGTCATCACCACGCCTTGACACTCCATATACGCTGACCATACACTACTGCAAGGATATACCCATCGAGTTAGTCAAAGACTATTTCTGCAACCTCGCACAAGCCCAGGATGCAACCCTCAAGTACATATATACCTCCGAGTCAGGCAACCTTGACGGCACAATCCGGCATTACATAGCTACCATAGCCAACAAAGACGATATCGACTATTCCCTCCACCCCGACGGGGAGTGGTACACTTTTTACCAGCTCAAGCAGATGATCAACGCACGCAAACTTGCTCCGCTGCTCAGAGCCGAGATAGTCAGGATATACACTACCGTCATGACATGGAAAACATATGACGAAAAAGGAAGACGACTATACAAAATCAAAAATTACCGCCCTACTTTCCACTTACAGCAGCTCCCTGACTGGAATGTGGATTTCAATGACAACCGCTGGCTGTTCATAGCTGCCAACAATGAAGATGTGCGCTTCTTTAAGCTCAGAAGGTTGGTAAAACGGATCTTATTCGGGCGAAAAATCTGATTAATACTGACCAAAATGGCATCAGACAACATCCTGCAACTCCTTGTTGTCACCGGACCTACCGCATCGGGCAAGACATACCGTGCCGTGAGTCTTGCAAAGCAGCTTGACGGCGAAATCATAAGCGCCGATTCACGCCAGATATACCGCAACATGGATATAGGCACAGGTAAGGATCTATATGAATACGGTTCCGTCCCATACCATATGATTGACATATGCCCAGCCGGTTATAAGTATAATCTGTACGAATACCTTCGGGATGCCGACAAAGCCATTGCCACTGTCAAGGGCAACGGACACCTGCCTATAATTTGCGGGGGCACAGGACTTTATATAGAAAGCATCCTCAAAGGTATAAGATTGCCGGAAGTGCCTGAAAACAGGGAACTTCGGGATGCCTTGGCTGGCAAATCTCTTGAAAAACTGACCGCGCAATTGTCACAGATGAAGACATTGCATAATGTGACCGATGTCGACACATGCCAGAGGGCGATACGCGCCATAGAGATTGCGACTTATTACCAGCAACATCCCCAGCAGGCTATACTCACCGTCCCCCATCCGATAAACAATGCGCTGATAGTGGGTGTCGACATTGACCGTGACAACCGCCGCCACAGGATTTCAGACCGACTTGACGCACGTCTCAGAGAGGGCATGATTGATGAAGTGGACTCTCTGCTTAAAAGCGGCATACCAGCCGATGACCTTATCTATTACGGACTTGAATACAAATTCCTGACACTGTATCTGACCGGCAAACTCACATATCAGGAGATGTATTCAGGTCTGGAAACAGCCATACACCAGTTTGCAAAGCGGCAGATGACATGGTTCAGAGGTATGGAGCGACGCGGATTCCATATCCACTGGCTCCCTTATGACATGCCTGACAGCGACTTTAACGAAGCAGTCCAGACCCTCATAGATAAATTCCACACCAACTAAAATGGCATTTCACAATGAAGTAGGCAGATGGGGCGAACAGGCGGCATGCGATTATCTCGTCACACAAGGATACGCTCTTATGGAGCGCAACTGCAAGATCCATCGCATAGAGATAGACATAATCGCATGTAAAGCAGATATGATATGCTTCATCGAGGTCAAGACTCGCAGCTCTGATGAGATAGACCCTGTCTATGCCATTGATGACCGCAAGATGAAGCGTATGTGCAGAGCAGCAAATGATTATGTCAACGCCCACGACCTGCATCTCAACCCTCAGATTGACATAATCACCGTCATCGGTAACCCTGTGTCAGGTGTCCAGCGCATCGAGCACTATCCCGATTGTTACCTGCCGACACCTGTGACTGCTAAGATTGGTTAATTAACTCCATTACAAGCAGAAAATAACATATCTTTGTACTCCAAACCACATAAACAGCCTATTACAAGATGCTAAATAACGGTCGAAGTTCATTCCTGAGCAACATACCCCCTGTAACCAAAAATCTCCTGATCATCAATTTCATCATCTGGCTGGCGATGCTCATTGTGCCGTCAAAACTTGGATTTGATGCCATCGCATATGGAGGGTTACATTACTTTTCAGCCCCGGACTTCAATCCTGTGCAGTTGCTGACCTACATGTTCATGCACAGTACGGACACGTTTGCCCATCTGTTTTTCAACATGTTCACCCTGTGGATGTTCGGCATCACACTCGAGCGTGTGCTTGGATCTCAGAGATACCTGTTTTTCTACATAACAGTGGGCATCGGAGCGGGACTGTTTCAGGAACTCGTATGGGGGCTGACATGGGAAGGTCCGTTTTTTGACTGGGTCGGCAGCTCCACCGGCTATCCGGTAGAGGCAGTCAAGTCAGCTTATGCCGCCGGAGAGCTGTCGCAATGGCAGAGTTTCTATCTTAACCACATGGTCACTATAGGCGCATCAGGTGCCATCTACGGCATCCTCCTCGCCTTCGGCATGCTATTCCCCAACCGTCCGCTATTCCTGATGTTCATCCCTGTGCCTATCAAAGCCAAATATATGGTGATAGGATACGGTGTCATAGAGATACTGCTCGGAGTCGGTGGCAATGACGGCATAGCACACTTCGCCCACCTCGGAGGCATGATTTTCGGATTCCTTATGATATACTACTGGAAAAAGAAGGGCATTGTACATGGTGACTTTTTCTAAGAAACGCATCCAGAAGATATCTGTAGCACTCAATATCATCGCAGCTGCATGCTCAATGCTTATAGGCATACCATGGCTCATACGGCATAACCGCGATGACCATCCTCTGCATCCGAAATCAATCCCTGGCAAAAATACGGCATTGCTACGACACGCTCTCACCAAGTTACAGAATTCCGGCTATTCAAGCCTGACTGCTGACGAAAGAGAGCTGATAGCCGACAGCATGAAAAGCAACAAGTAACCAACACTGCCCCTGTGGACTTACGCCCTCACATAAAACCGTTTCTCATATCCTCCGTCAAGGACATATGGCCTGACTCGACCGGGCAGAGATGTCCTGTGGTTATGACTGCCATATTCTGCCTGCTGACCATCTTTGCAGCCTATGCAGGATATATCGCTCCCGCCCATACATTCTTCGGTACAGTGGCACCTCTGGCAGTCATGGCATTCCCTTCATTATTATACTTGCTGTTTGCTGCCCTGATAATATGTATCATATTCTGGATCAGAGGTGCCCGCATGCTGTTTGTGACACTGCTGCTGATAATCCCATCAGCCATCAAGCTCGTGCCGCTTCACGTCACCCCATACCTGGTGGATCGCTCCAAGGGCGAAAAGACTTTCTCGTTGCTGACCTACAACGTAATGAGCTTTTTTGACTTTGAGGGTCCATTTAAAGAAGGTGTCCCCAATCGCACCGTCCAGTATATACTTGACTCGAATCCTGACATCGTATGCCTACAGGAAACCCTGCGCGCCGCCTATATCAACACCCTCAACATCACCATGAGCCAACGCAATCTCAGGGATTTGAGATACCCCTATCAGATGCACTGGCATGACGGAGGCATCGCGATGTATTCAAAATACCCAATCAAAGAAATATATATAGGCGACCGCCCCGATATGCCCTATCCCCACTACAAGGCTGCCAGGGTATATCTCTACGATGACTCCATCACCATCATCAATTGCCATCTGCAATCCATAGGGCTTGATGTGTCTGACCGCAATATCTACCATGAAGTCACTGACGGAGATATCGACTTCAAGACCATAGACACAGCTGGCTCCAAAATACTTGACAAACTGACAGACGCGTTTATCGTAAGGGCAAAACAGGCAGAATTCATCCGCTCGGTATTGGACTCAATACCGGGCAACGTCATAGTATGTGGAGACTTCAATGACGTACCACTGAGTTTCGCTTCACGTCAGGTGCAGGGCGATGACATGCACGATGCTTTTGCGACCACATCGCTCGGTCCGCGCATCACCTTTCATGACAACAGATTTTATTTCCGTATAGATCATGTATTCTATCGCGGCAACATCGGAGCCTACCGCAGCACGTCACCTAATATCCCCAGCTCTGACCATTATCCTCTGCTTGTGAGATTTAAAATGAAATCCAGCAAATAGCAGCCATTAAAGCCACTCCCTTATGACACCACGCCACGCCAACAGAAGCAAAACGGTCATCTCCTCCTGGCTACGACTTTCCATGTGGATTGTTATGGGCATGTTGTGCCTCCTGACCATCTATAGTGCATATGGGGGATATATACAGCCGTCCCTATCCTTTGCAGGAAAGACCGCTCCGCTCGCCGTTATGGCTTTTCCCGCACTGGTCATAATAGTCGTAGTGCTTGGCGTGATACTCGGTCTGTGCAGGTCAAAATCAGCATACATAGCCGTAGCCACACTGTGTATCTGTGCACCATCTGTATGGAACATTTGCCCTATTAATCTGATCAAAGATCCGGTGCTCGAACAGCATGAGTATAAAGCGTTCAAACTGTTGACATTCAATGTCATGAACATGTGGGATTATGAGGAATCCCACAGCCACGATGCCGACAACCGCATACTCAGTTTTATCATCCACACCGATGCTGACATCGTATCGCTTCAAGAAATCATCTATTTTCCTAAAGTCGAGCAAAACAGCAACGTCACGGCACAGATTGACACCATACATCAGATGTATCCTTATATCAGCAAAGCTACCGATGGAGCTCTGATGGTACTGTCGAAATATCCCATCAAACGTATCAATATACCCAAACCATTTGTCAACAAGTATCTGCCTTATGCCGCCTATTCCATAGACTTGCCACAAGGTCCGATTACTCTGTTTGACTGCCATATGGAAAGCATCGGATTGACCGACTCCGACAAAGCCAGCTATCAGGACATCACCCGTGGCAAAGCTGGCAAAGCTGATATCAAGGACATGAAAAACAGCGCGCTACACAAGCTAAACGAAGCCTATCGTTCACGCTCTATACAAGTTAACCAACTCAGAGAGGTTGCCGACAGCATAGGCGGCAATATCATCATCGCCGGAGACTTCAACGATGTGCCCCTGTCCTACTCCATACGCTGCCTGCAAGAGGCAGGTTTCAAAGAAGTATATCCCTCTCTCGCCCTGGGTCCAGGTTTCACCTACCACGCTGACCGCCTGTACTTCCGCATAGATCATATGCTCTATCGCGGGACTCTTAAACCTCTGAGTCTCGAGATTCCTAAAGTCAATCTGAGCGACCATTATCCCATGATTGCCACTTTTTTGGAGTAAAGAGATGTGGGGATTCCAAAAATTATAGCTAACTTGCAGAATAAATGTAATTTAATATCATCACAATACCAATTTTTTCACATATGACTATCAGGAATCTTGCCACATTGACCTTTGCCGCCGCCATAGTAGGCTACGGCTCGACAGGTTGCAGCAAATCCAAGGCTGCCGATGAAAATGACAACCCGTTCTTCGCCCAATGGGACACACCTTACGGCATACCGCCTTTTGAAGATATAAAAGTCGAGCATTATAAGCCTGCTTTTGAAGAAGGCATGAAGCAGCAGCGTCAGGAAATAGCCGACATCACCAGTAACCCCGACGCTCCGACCTATGACAATACAATCGTCCCCCTTGAATACAGCGGCAAATTCCTTAACCGTGTAGCTCACGTGTTTTTCGCGCTTAACGAGTGTATGAACACACCCGAAATGCAGGATGCAGCTGCTGAAATCATGCCCATGTACTCGTCATTCAGCGATGAAATAATGATGAACGACAGCCTGTTTCAGCGCATCAACACACTTTATCAGCAGCGTGACAGCCTCAATCTGACAGTAGCCCAGAAAAGAGCACTTGAAGAACACTACAAGAACTTCACCCTCAACGGCGCATTGCTCAATGCCGACCAGAAGAAAGAGCTGTCTGACATAAACACTCAGCTGTCAAACCTATACCTAAAGTTTAACAAGAACCTCCTCTCTGCCACCAATGCCTTCACCATCACTGTAGATGATGAGTCCAGACTCTCGGGCCTTCCTGACAATGTCAAGGCGACAGCCAAAGAGGAGGCTGAGAAGCGGGGCATGAAAGACAAGTGGGTATTCACGCTACATGCACCTTCCCGACTGCCGGTGCTGCAGTTTGCTGAAGACCGCGACCTGCGCCGACAGATGTGGGAAGGATACACCACACTGGCATCTCAAGGCGAAAACGACAACAACCCCGTCATCAAGGATATCGTCACACTGCGCACCAAGAAAGCACAACTTCTCGGTTTCCCCGACTACGCTTCGCTCGCCACAGCCCCCTACATGGCAAAGACACCTGCCGCAGCAAAAGAATTGCTGATGAAGATATGGAAGCCTGCCGTAGCCAAAGTAAAACGCGAGGTAGCAGACATGCAGAAGATAGCCGATGAAGAGAACAAGGGTATCAAGATCGAACCCTGGGACTATTACTACTATGCTGAAAAAGACCGTGTGCGCAAGTACGGTCTTGACGAGAATGTCATCAAGGAATATTTTGCAGTAGACAGCGTACGCAAAGGCATCTTCACGATGGCTAACAAGCTCTATGGCATCACATTCACACCTATGGATTCTGCTCCAAAATACCATCCGGAGGTTAATGTATATGAAGTCAAGGATGCCGACGGCAAGCATCTCGCCGTGTTCATGACTGACTATTTCCCCCGCGACACCAAGCGTCAGGGAGCATGGATGGATGCCCTTGAACCGGGCGAAGTGACCCCCGACGGCAAGGAGACCCGTCCTGTCATCTACAATGTCGGCAACCTGTCACGTCCTACTGCCGATGCCCCGGCATTGATGACCATCGACAATGTGGAGACCATGTTCCATGAATTCGGACATGCACTCCACGGTATGTTGACACGCGCCACCATACCCTCTCAGATGGGTACCTCCGTTGACCGTGATTTCGTGGAAATGCCGTCGCAGATCCACGAACACTGGGCGTTTGAGCCTGAACTGCTCAAAGAGTATGCACGCCACTACAAGACAGGTGAAGTCATTCCCGATTCTCTGGTGACAAAACTCAAAGCCGCATCACACCATAATCAGGGATTCATCATGACCGAACTTGTAGGAGCCGCTCTGCTTGACCTCTACTGGGGCGAACTCATACCTGACCAGAATACCGACATCAAGGCTTTTGAAACAAAAGTAGCCAATGAAATAGGCATGCCGGCAGAACTGACCTTCCGCTACCGCAGTCCTTATTTCAAGCATATATTCGGTGATGAGGGTTATGCCTCCGGTTACTACACCTACCTGTGGGCAGCTGTTCTCGAATGCGACGGCTACGACCTGTTTAAGGAGCAGGGTGTATTCAATCCCGAAGCAGCAGCCCGCTTCAAGCATATGCTCGAAATGGGAGGCAGCGAAGACCCGATGAAGCTCTACGTGGACTTCCGCGGCCACAAGCCCGATGTATCTGCCCTGATCAACGCCCGCGGTCTCAACGAATAATCATATAAAATCCATATAACACAATGTCATTACAAACGCGAATTGCCTCACGAATGCTACTATGCACATCGGCGGCAATATCAGCCCTCACCATCACAGCGGCTGCTGATGATGCCGGGCAAATCAAAGCTTCGCTGCCCGATGGCAGCACTGTCATAGTGACAGCGATAAACCCCAATGTAATCAAAGTATCCAACCTGTCATCGGGAGAGACAGTGCCGCAATCTCGTGCCACTGTAGCCACCGTGACACGCTTTGACGGTTCAATCAATCATGGCGAGTCAACCACCACCCTCACTACCTCCAACGGTGTCAAAGCCATACTCAACACCAAGACCGGAGCTGTCAACATATCTGCTGGTCCTGGCAGAGGGATAAGTGACACCGGTGAGCGCACACTTGCCGACGGCAAACGCGAACTGATGCTGACCACCGACGGTACAGGTTCATTTTACGGAGGCGGCGAACGAGGTCACAAAATCAATCTCGCCGGTGACACCCTCACCATGTACAACAAGCAGAACTACGGCTACGTAAAGGGCGAAAGCCGCATCAGCCAGATGAACATAACCATGCCGTTGTTCCTGTCATCAAATGGATATGCACTGCTCTTTGATGACTATGCAGCATCTCAGATCATCCTCGGCAATCCCATCAAATACATCTCAGAAAGCCCTGCGCCCATAAGCTACTATTACATCTATGGCGACGGCACGATGAAGGGACTGACACAAGCAGTCAGCCAGCTGACAGGCCGTCAGGATATGCCTCCGTTCTGGGCTATGGGATACACGACTTCCAAGTACGGCTACAAGACCGAAGCCGAGACACGCGGTGTCATTGACACGCTGAAAATGAACAAATATCCTGTCGACGGCATCGTGCTTGACCTTTATTGGTACGGTAAGGAACAGGACATGGGACGCCTGGCATGGGATGCCGACCAATGGCCCACCCACAAGCAGATGCTTGCCGACCTCAAAGCCAAAGGAGTCAATACAATCATCATCTCCCAGCCCTATGTGCTCCGCAACAGCCGCGGTATCGACAACTACAATATGGGAGTAGAAAAAGGTCTCTTCGTCAAAGATGCCACTGACTCGCTCCGTGGACCACAGGAAGTGCAGATATGGGTAGGCGAAGGCGGCATGTGGGATGTCAGCAATCCCGACACTCGCAAGTGGCTCGCCAACCGTTACAAGGAGCTGACACTCGAAGGCGTAGGCGGCTGGTGGGGAGACCTCGGCGAACCGGAAGTACACCCCGAAACAGGCATCCACCACAACGGACTGACTGCTCGCCAGTACCACAACCAGTATGGCAACGACTGGTCAGAGATCATATATGACCTCTTCAAAGAAGAATTTCCCAACACACGCCTGATGACGATGATGCGCGGCGGTACCACAGGTCTGCAACGCTACAGCGTCTACCCATGGTCCACCGATGTATCCCGCTCATGGGGCGGTCTGCAGCCTCAGGTAACCATCATGCTTGGCTCAGGACTGAGCGGACTTGGCTATATGAGCCACGATGTAGGCGGATTCGCCCTCGACGAAAAAGTACCCTACGACCCTGAGCTCTATGTACGCTGGCTTCAGCTCGGCACATTCTCCCCTATCCTCCGTACTCATGCCCAGGGCACAGCCGAGCCTTACCGCTATCCTGACCAGCAGCACATCATACTCCCTCTCATCAAGGAGAGATATCGCTGGCTCCCATACAACTACACATTGACATATGAAAACCATGCATACGGCACTCCCCTTGTACGCTCAATCGGCTTCTACGAACCAGGCGAAACCAAGTATGACAACATCGATGATGAGTATCTCTGGGGTAAGGATGTGCTCATCGCTCCTGTGATGACACAGGGTGCCACATCGCGCTCTGTCACCTTCCCTGCTGGCACATGGATCGATTATGCAAATCCATCCAAGACATATGCCGGAGGCTCCACTGTCACATACAATGCACCTCTGGAAGTATTACCTATGTTCGTGCGTGGAGGCGCTATAATCCCGACAGCCGACTATGACATGGAAAACACCGGTGACTACAAAGATACCATATATACTCTCAATGTATATCCGGTAGAAGGTTGCAACGGCTCATACACTCTATTTGAAGATGACCGCACATCTACCTCCACGGTCGAAAAGAGTAAATATGCTCTGTTGACATTCACCGACTCCATGACCAAATCCGACTTGGAGATTACACTCAGCAAGGACGCAACTTCCCCGTTGACTCCCTCTGAAAAGGACATCAGACTGCTCATCAACAACATTGCCAAAGCCCCAAAATCAGTCACCGTCGATGGAAAGCGTCTCAGCAAACGCGACTACACCTATGACAAACAGACAAAGACACTGACCATAAGCGGCAAATGGAACCCATCAGATGCCCGCACAATCAATGTCCGCCTATGACCTGACTTCCATAGTCCTATAGCAACACACACTAAACAAACAACGGGCTGCTGCCGAATCTGGCAGCAGCCCGTTGTTACATACTTACACTTAGCAGAGTATGGCAGAATCATAATGGAAAACAGCTGTAGGGTCGCTACTCCTACTGGTCAATCTTTGGTTGGTTATGTAAGATAAATCGTAAAAGTGTAGGGACATGCCACGGCACAATGTCACTAACATAAGGATTTGCAAGCAATTCGCGCCCCTTGTGGGCGCATCTTTCTGTTAGCCGTTTACTCTGACCTGTGCAAATAAATTCAGGAGAGGATTGTGTTAACAA
>CAMQYL010000004.1:0-118406 GCA_947039275.1 uncultured Bacteroidales bacterium
TAGTAACATTTGTATCAGTTTGAGATTATGTTACTACTGTAAGTGTAGCAACATTGGTGGGCTTTTCTTGATTTTTGGACGCTCCGTATAAGGTAGATGTTACTACTGTAGGTGTAGACTATATAATGTAATATTAATTACATTAATATTACTGTTAACGTCTTTGTCTTTTCGCCCACGTTGCAAGTATGCCGATTGCATCAGTGATATTGTCCGACTGTATATGTGCGTTCAGTCGTGTATTAATGTAGCTCTTTATCTTTTCTTTAGTGGCGTATGCGTTACCGATAAGAGTGCGTTTCCACTCCGTAGGCTGATAACCTTTTGTGATTAGTTCTAAGCCGTTCAACTGAGCAAAAAGATTGATTACACCATGGTAGTTTGCAAGGCGTTCAAATGTCCTTACATTATTGCTTAGAAATATGCCCTCCGCTACTATGCGTGTGATATGATACTGTGCGGTGATGTCTGTTAAGAATTGCCACAAATCGCGCTCCCCATTTTTTAACCGCGTTTCTCCATAGTCTGTTATTTTATCCTCTACCGCCACGCACCATCCCATAAGGGTTGCACAGTCTAAGGCTAATGTATTTCCGTACTTTTCCATTACTGGGCGGTTTTGATGAGGTTACTAAAGGCATAGCGGTTCAGATGATAAGTTACGCCAAATATACGCGCTTCCATTTCACGCTTTACGTAGCCTAATCGCTCCAATATTTTCCAGTATCCCATAATGGTTGGATGAGAGATTTTAACGCCTCTCTCTTTGAGTTCTTTGGTTAGCTCCATTACTGGAACGGTGATTGTGTGACCGTAACCGTATTTGGTTAATAGGTCTATCCCAAATTGCACAGCTCTTTTCTCTTGCGCTGTATTCGGTGGATATATCATTATTTTAGAGAATACCGACTTTATAAAGGGTGGGTTATGCTCCCTCATCATTGGTATTTGGCTAAGAATAGTGATACCTTTAATATGAAGTTTAATTTGTTTTAGAAATAGATATAGCTATTTTTGTGGCTGTCAGTGTGTTTGTGCCACTTTAATATGTTGTGTGTGTTCAAATTGACAGTGAATAACCTAATATACTGACTTTTTGATATTGTTCTACTTGAAAATATGACTAAAAATATTAGTAGCTATATTCTTTTCTGTGGATTATTTTGATAGGTATGAAAACGGATTATATTTAATTGATATTAAGCTGGTTACATCTTATGTTTAATTGTGTGAAAATAATCTTTTGCTTTATTTTGTTGCAAAATTTGCAGTATTATAATGCCACTTATACCAAATAGCAAAAAACGAGATTGGAAAAAATAGGGTGGACTATATACACGGACACCGCACCAAAAAAGACCCCCTCCCCGTTATTTTTTTCTACATATCTGGTCTGTAGTGCTATGAGATTATAGATTACGCTCTCTTGTATCTTCCATTGGTGATTGTCTAACCTGCATGCACCCTCCAATCAAGTTAGCTATAAAATACCTAAATATGGCTATTTGTTTGTCTTTTTTGTTTGACTGATTGGATGTTGCAAAAACATATAGGGTGAACAAAAAATATTGGATTGTCTAAATCACTGAAAATTATTGCTCTCTATAGTTGCAAAAGTTTAAGATATTTTGATAACTTTGCCGATGAATAAACAAGGTAGTGAGTTACCGATATTCAGTGCTTTTGTTCGCAGAATTTGTTCGCTTATAAAAGTCAATCCTCTAATAATTAAGAGGTTAGAATGTAAAAAGTGAAGTCCCTCCAGCTCCACTTTAGAAGCGGCAGAACACCTTGGTGTTCTGCCGCTTCTTTTCTAATAACATCAGGGCCGGAACAATGGGGATTGAAGGCGGTGGTTAGAAACAAAGAAAGGTGGAGACAGATTAGTATTAAATTTCTATTAAAATTTGCGTGGAGGGTGGGGGATGCTGATATTTTGCCTTATTTTTGCTGAATAAAGGATTATCCCCGATTATATGGACGACACCGTAAAGATACTTGTAGTTGACGATGAGGAAACCCTCTGCGAGGCGCTCCGCTTTAATCTTGAAGCCGAGGGTTATGTCGTGGACACCGCTTTCAGTGCAGAGGAGGCTTTGACGATGGATCTGTCAGGCTACTCGCTCATTCTTCTTGACATCATGATGGGAGATATCAGCGGCACGCAGCTTGCCTCCATACTCAAGAGGAGGGAGGACACCGCACGGATACCGATCATATTTTGCACTGCGCGGGATGCTGAGGATGACATGGTCAAGGGTCTCGACCTCGGAGCTGATGACTATATCACCAAGCCTTACTCCGTACGCAATGTGCTTGCGCGTGTACGCTCTGTGCTGAGGCGTACCGCGTCCAGTGCAATAACTCCGATCAATGATGCGCCACTGTCCTATAAGACCCTTGCTGTCTATCCGGAGAAAAAACTCTGTACCGTAGGTGGCGAGGAGGTCAGGATGCCTCGCAAGGAGTTAGAGATACTGCTGATGCTGCTGCGGCATCCTGGACGGGTGTTTTCGCGTGAGGAGATACTCAAACGCATATGGCCAGATGAGGTCACGGTGCTTGACCGTGTGGTTGATGTCAACATCACACGTCTGCGCTCGAAGCTCGGCGAATATGCACGCAACATAGTTACCAAACCAGGTTACGGCTATGGCTTCATGGTTTAGGCTGACATATCACAGGCGGTTGTTTCTGGGACTGGTGGCTTTCCTGTGGCTTATGCTGGGCTGCTTCGCTGTGTTTCAGTACCATCGCGAGAAGCAGTTTAAGTCCGAGGAACTCAATATGTGGCTGCAGATGGTCAATGATCGTATCATCCAGGCGATGGATGACGGCGACAGTGTGTTTGCTCCTGCCTCGGTCATACCGCATGAGTTCGCCGACCTGCGTATCAGCGTGATTGCCGACAACGGACAGGTGATATATGATAATTCACTCGACTCCCTTCCTGGCTCCAACCATCTTTACCGCAAAGAAATAGCGGAAGCGTTGAAATCTGGTGAAGGCTACGCCCTGCGCCGACACAGCGAAAGCACCGGAGGCACATATTTCTATGCCGCGAAGCGCGCTGACGGCTACATCGTGCGCACTGCCGTGCCATACACAGTGTCGCTTGACCAGCTGCTTGCTGCCGATTATACATTTCTGCGTGTAATGCTCGTGGTGACGCTCGTCATGTGTATCATCGGTTTTTTCGCTACGCGCCGTGTGGGCTGTCACGTGGAGAGGCTTGGGCGTTTCGCCCGCAGTGCCGAGCGAGGTGAACGTATATTAGACACCGAGCCGTTTCCCCATGACGAGCTCGGCGACATTTCAAACAATATCGTGCGCCTCTATGCGAGGCTGCAGCAGGCTGTCACTGACCGTGACCGCGAACATCGCCACGCTCTACATGAGCAACAGGAGAAGATGCGTATCAAGCGTCAACTCACCAATAATATGAACCACGAACTCAAAACTCCGGTAGCTTCGATGCAGGTGTGTCTTGAGACACTAATGACCCACAAAGGTCTGTCGGAAGAGAAGCGTGATGAGTTCATAGCTCGTTGCTATGCTGCCAACGAGCGATTGCGGCAGCTGCTGGCAGACGTGGCTGTGATTACCCGCATGGAGGACGGAAGCGACAACATACAGCGCGAGCCGGTCAATGTGCGAGAACTGGTGGCGGAGATCTGCGACGAGTATGAGGCTGTGGCGCGTGCGAAGGGTTTTGAAATATCCGACACCATGTCATGCGATGTAATGGTATCGGGCAATGCGGCGTTGCTGGCATCGGTGTTCCGCAATCTGATTGACAATGCCTTGGCTTACTCGGGGGGAAGCCGCATAGAGATTTCTGATAACAGCACTGACGATGGCTTCCTGACCATAACCGTAGCCGACAATGGCAGCGGTGTGCCGGAAGAACATCGGAAGCGTCTGTTCGAGAGGTTCTATCGCATTGACAAGGGGCGTTCGCGTCAGTCGGGAGGTACCGGACTGGGATTGTCGATTGTCAAGAATGCCGTCCTGTGGCATGGCGGCACCATCCGTGTCGCCAACCGAGAGGGCGGCGGATTGGTTTTCACATTCACGCTCCGTGTAGAATGATCATGCAGAATGTTGAAGTTTGGTCACTCCTTTACATGATGGAGGAAGCAGTCGGGTTGATGGGAGTTGAATACTCCTATTGACTGGAGGAAAGCATGGATGGTGGTGGAGCCGACGAATTTCATGCCTCTTTTTCGCAGGTCGGCTGAGAGTGCGTCGGAGATAGGGGAGGTAGTCGAGGTATGGTCAATAATCGGGGTATCTGGGTGGAAGCCGCTGAGATAGCGGTCAAACGAGCCGAACTCTTCCTGAATCGCTCGGAATACCCGGGTATTGGTGACGACTGCTTTAATTTTGGCTCTGTTGCGGATTATGCCTGGATTTGCCATCAATGCCTCTATCTTGGCATCGTCATATGCGAGGATGCTGTCACGGTCAAAGCCATCGAACGCTTCGCGGAAGGCTTCGCGCTTGTTGAGTATGCACTCCCATGAGAGCCCTGCCTGGAAGCATTCCAGTATCAGCAGCTCCAGCAGCCGTGCATCGTCATGAAGAGGACGACCCCACTCCTCGTCGTGGTATCTGATATAGAGCGGGTTTTTAGGATTTGCCCAGAAGCACCGCTTTACCGATGCGTTGCCGTCGTCTTTCATAACTGGTGAAGCATTTCGGTTATTCCTAATCGTTCCTGTTCCTTTTTCGGGAGCTTTCGTGCCACCTGGCAGTATGAGTGAAGTATGAGGTCTTCTTGCATCCTGTCGGGAACATCGCATTGGAATCTGACCGATATCCAGTGACGTTTGTTCATGTGGAAACCGGGGTTTATGCCGCGGTATGTCTCGCATAATTCTGCGCCGTAGTCAGGAGCGACTTTGATATTATAGAAATCCCACTCGCATGATAGGTCTATCAGGCAGAACATCCGCCCTCCTATTTCCAGAGCCAATGTGTCAGGACTGAAAGGGCATCTTTCAGTGGCGAAAGGCAACGACAGCCCGTAATCTCGTACTTCCTCTATGTTCATTGCCGTTACTGCTTGGCGTATCCTATGGGATTGTTCATCACAGGAAGCTGACGAGGGGAGAAACCTAAAAGATCTGATATCCCCTTGACATCCATGGTTGCGCGTGGCACGGTGGCTATGCCCTCGGATGTGCATGCGAGGTTGAGGTTTTGGCAGGCTATGCCTACATCTACCATAGCCATCGAGCGCGCCTGTTCTCCATCAGGCAGGTCGGTCATGTCTGCTACAAACACGATAGTTACCGGGGCTTGTGAAGCGAAGTCCTGTGAAAATTCTTTTGTGCCTGCGATAAGAGAGCGGTGGTCGCCAGATTTGGCAAGAGTAAGAGTGTGGGATGACGGCTGATATTCCCAGATCCCGTTTTTATCGAAAACGAATGCATGTATTTCCTGCCAGTTGCGAGCAGTGGGGTTGCTGCGGTTTGCTGGAGCGCCGAATTTTGACGGCTGCGCATCGGGACGGTTCACTCCGACGCTCATCCATAGGAGCTGACCGAGTGTGGAGTCGTTGATTTCTCGGGTAAGATCAAATTCGCGTACGCTGTGACGGTTTGCGATGACCTCGTTTATCGGCATGCCGCCGATACTTGATGGGATAGGGAGTTTCTTTTCTTGTGCTGTCATGGTGAGGGATGTTATGATGGTCAGGGCTGTGAGGCAGTGTCGCATAAATGCCCTGGGTCTGAACTGATTCATTATCATCATGCAAATATGGTTAAAGGATGGAAATAATCTATAGCGGTTATAATTTTTTATGAAATATTGTTATTACTGTTATGGTGTCAATATCTATCTTTGACACAAAGATACATTAATTCAATAAAAAACTTATTACTATGGAACTAAAAGTAGGAGATATGATTCCAGATAGCCTTGGTCTCGGCAGTGACGGGAAGGAGGTACATGCCGCAGATTTTGCAGGCACGCCTCTTGTGATATATTTCTATCCCAAGGACAATACTCCAGGATGCACAGCCGAAGCATGTTCGCTTCGTGACGGCGAGTCTGCGCTTGAAGCAAAGGGCTACAAAGTGATAGGCATAAGCAAGGACTCGATAACGAGCCATGCGAAGTTCGCCGACAAGTATTCGCTGCCTTTTACCTTGCTGAGCGACCCGACCACAGAGGTCAATCAGGCTTTCGGCGTATGGCAGAAAAAGAAAATGGCTGGGCGCGAGTACATGGGTACCGTGCGCACCACTTTCGTAACTGACGCCTCGCACCGCATCACGCATATCATCAATAAGGTAGACACCAAGAATGCCGCAGCGCAGATCATGGGTCTGCTTGATTCGTGAGTATGCCCTTAAGAAGCAAGCGGGATGACCTAAAGAGTCATCCCGCTTTTATTATATAAGAGCTTGTGCGTGGTGAGTATGAAGCGGTTACATCATCACTTTCTCGACCTTGTTGCCTTGGATGCGGATTACGAGTCCCTGAGGCTCGTAGATGCGCATGCCCTGGAGGTTGTAGTATTCAACAGGTGCGTCATAGGAGGAGGCATCAAGAGTGTCTTCTATGCCGGAAGATTTGCCTGTGAAGGTGACAGTCTTGTTCTCATAGTCCCATTTGACATCATATTGTCCGGCTTCAAGTTCATAAGGTACTGTCGCTTCGATGCTTACAGGCACGAGGGTTGTCGTCATGACAGTGCCGTCTATTGGCTCGGTTTCAGCTCCGGCACCATATTGCTCACCCCAGTTAATTGTTGATATCTTGAAAGTGCCTTCGGACGGCAGGGTTACGTTCTTTGCCTCATATATGTTTTCGCTTGTCTTGGGCATGGCGATTGCATCATTCCAGTCAAATTCTTCGCCTTCGGTAAACAAGGTGAGATACCATTCCTTCTCGGCGCGAACGGCTGTGCCCTCGATGAGGACGGTGCCGTCATTGATGTCAAGAGTGACTGTGGCGTTTTCGACGGAGGTGACGTTGTCACCAAACTGGAAGTTGCCGGCAGCGTCGCCTATGCCGTAGCTGTATGGTTCATCAACGATGATGTCACCTTCGGCAGCACCGAATGTGTTCATCTTGTCAGCCCAGCTTCCGGCGTTGATCTTAAACGAGTTGCCGAGATGGCTGATTGTGATGGTGTACACGCCGTCGCCCTCGTTGGTAAATTTCTGGTCATCAGCATAAGGTGGGTTCCAGGCGTTGGTCTTGTCGCCGATTTCGGCACCTACCAGATAGTAGTCAGGTATCAGTTCTTCTCCCTGCTTGGTGAATGAGATGGTCTTCGTGGCTACTACCCACTTGATGTCAAATGTGCCGAGCACGTCATAGGGGGTCATGCCGTCATCGGGACCAGCTTCGGTCAGTACATTTGTCAGCACTGTGGCGGTGATGCCCTCTCCGTTGCCGTATTTTTCAACCCAGCCTGATGTAGCGACCTTGAAAGATCCTTTCTGTGTAAGTTCGTAGCCTTCGAGCACATAGACACCGTCGCTCTGCTTGGTCATCTTGTGAGCATCGTCAAGGGCAAACATCTCGTCGTTAAGACCTGCCACATACCAGCTGACTTCACCCGAGGCTGCTCCCTTGAGCTGGAGTGTCAGGTTGTTGATGTCAAAAATCAGCGTGGGATTTGCCACTGTTGTGCCGGTTTTAAGTCCTATGTCTTTTGAGTTGTTGTCGGCGTGGATGGTGATTGCCGGTCCGTCGGTTTCGATTTTCTGTGTCGAGCCGAAATTGAGGGTTACGGTATTTCCGCTGGGGCTGGTCCATTTTTTGTTTGCCCAGCTTCCGTCATTGAGCTTGAAGCCAGTCCCGAGTGTTGTGCCTGTCCATGTATAGATGCCTGGCTCTGTCATGGTCATTTTTCCGGCGGGGTCTTTTGTTGCCCAGCTTTTGCCGTTGACATTGCTTCCGATGACATAGATGTCGGGATAGGTCTGGGCGCTTGCCACGAGCGATAACAGCATCGTCGCGAGCATAAAGTACAGTTTTTTCATGTTAAGAGAGTGGAAATTGGTAATAAAAGATAAGATGATAAAAAAGAGCGGATCAGCCCTTGCGGGCATCAAGGTATAAGTATTTTTTCTACGCTTGTCCCTGTACGTTTTATGTATAGACCCTGGGTGGGAATTTCTACGCGCATCCCTTGCAGGTTGAAATATTCTGTATTGCTATTATCACTATCCTCTTCAGAAAAAAAGATGTCATTGCTGTCGAGCGAGCCTGTCGCATCGATTACTGCCACGCCTGTCTGCCCTATATTGCCCGATATGGTTGATGAGGTGACGGTGAACTTATTGCCCGATAGTACATCGGTGTAAGTGCCAGCCGGGAGATAGCCGTTGCCATTGGCGGCGGAGATGGTCTTTTCCCCCTCTGTGGGCAGTATGAGCACAGCGCCTCCGCCGTCGCGTGTCACGGATGCCACTCCTGCGCCGATGGTCACACAGTCGGCTCTGCCGCTCATGGCTTTGCGGAAGTTGTTGACGGCTTTGATGACATGGTTCTCCAATCCGTTTACAGAGCCTTTGCATCCCATGCGTATTTGGCTGTAACCTTTGACCGGATTGCCCTGGGCATCGTTAGGACGCGAAAAATACAGAGCTGTCTCCTTGTCGCGGCATGCTACATAGACATATGCGCGGTCCACTGCATCCTGGCTTTTGTATTTTGATGAGCCTCCATTGTTTGAAAACGTGTCGTGGCTTTCTGCCCACAGCACCACTTTGTTTCCGCTGATACCAGCTTTTCCCTCAGAGGCTGGGCGCGTATGCCCACCGGTCGCAGTGGGCAGTGATTTTGCATCAAACGAGTTGAGTACGCTCTGGCAGAAAGCATTGTCGGTCACTGACATGTATGTGGTGTACTCGCGTAGCAGTGTCCATGACGAGGAGGAGCTGCCGGCAGGATTGTCAAGTATTTCGCCGTAGTGCCACAGACCTTCTACTCCTGTCACATCGGTCCAGAAATCGCAGTTCTCACTCGGCAGCCCTATATGTTTGGCTGCATCCCAGCGTATGCCTGACACACCGAGGCTTTTGAGATCCTCTACAAAACTTACAGCTCGGTCGCGTACCTCCTGTTCTTCGGAGATCACATCCTTGTAGTCTCCTATATTGCCGGTGATGATTGATTTGCGGCTGCTGTAATTGACACCTCCGTTGTCACGCTGGTGCTGTCCGTTGCGCCAGAATTTGTTGCAGTAGGTGTTGCTGGGGTTGACATGGTTGGCAACAACGTCCACTATAATTTGTATGCCTCGTGCGTTCGCTTCGCTGCATAAGGTGCGGAGGTCTTCACGATTGCCGTTGCCGTTACATCTTGACGATACGCCCGATGTGGTGTTGCCGATAGAAAAGTCGTAAGGCATGTATGCATAATACCATTCGGCATTTTCAGCACAGTTGCCTTGCACAGGCGAAACCTGCACAGCTCCATATCCTGCATCGGCTATGCGGTCAAGTTCGGCGGCGATGTCGGAGAATTTCCAGTTATAGGCATGGAAGATATTGGCTGTCTGTATGTCAGCGCAGTCTAAAGCCGCGAGTGTCAGCGGGCAGCTCAGGCAAGCGGCGGTGATGAGGGTAGAGGAGGAGAGGTGTTTCATGTTCATCCCTTGATTATGTGTTTTCCAAATATAGTTGAAAATTTATCAATGACAATTAATTTAATTCTTGTTGTCATGGAAATGTAACATCTTTAACGTTTGGGCGTTAGGTGGCTATAAAATAGTTTTTTCTTATGTGAATAACGTTAATAATCTTAAATAAATTTAATATTTTCAAGCTGATTTTTTTGTTTTGTTATGATTGTTTATATTTGCGATTGGAAAAATGCCAAGACCCTCTCTGGCACTCTTACCTTAAACTTTCTTATCAATAATCTCTAATCATTAATTCTACACTCTCATGAGGTCAAAGTTTTTTCTTGCTTTGATGGCTTTTGTCCTGCCCTCGGTATGTTGGGCTGCCGGACAGCAGGCTTCCGCTTCATCGGATCCCTCTCCTGCCGTGACAAACAAGCCTGTGACCGTCACGGTCACCACTAATTCAATGGGCAATGATGTATACGCCTATACATGGTGTATGGTATCAGGTGCTGAGGTGTCGCCGTTCACGTGGGACGCCGCAATCAATGCCAAATTCAAGATGACCGCTGTCAACGGCGGCTATCAGATTCGCATCGACAACATTCAGCAGTTCTACGGTCTGACCGACTCACAGATGGAAGGTCTCACCGAATTGTGCTTCATCGCGCGCACATCAGGCGGTGCTCAGACCGACGATACCAAGATCAGCGTGGTGCAGGGACGCCAGACTGCATATTCGGGCGGCGAGGGCACTGCTGCATCGCCTTTCCTGATCGGCAACGCCAAGGATCTCAAGGATCTCGCGGAATATCCCGCTGACTGGGCTGCTGACATCTATCTTAAGCTCACTGCCAATATCGCAGCCCCTGCAGGTGTGACTATCGGCTCGATAGGCTCACCGTTCAAGGCTCACTTTGATGGTGACGGATACACTATTTCCGACCTTTCGGTGTCGCAGACCGCACTCGGTCAGGCGGCAGGTCTTTTCGGTGCCATTGACGGTGCCGACATCAAGGGTGTAGCCGTGACAAATGCCTCTGTCGAGGGTCAGGCATATGTGGGTATCCTTGTAGGTCACGCTATTTCCGGCAAGATTGACCAGTGCTACACCTCAGGCAGCGTAAATGCCAAATCGCTCGCTGCCGGTGGTCTCGTAGGTCTCAATGCCGGTGCTACCATCACCAACTGCTATTCTACAGCCGATGTCAACGCTGCCGACCAGTATGCAGCCGGTGGTCTCGTGGGCAAGAACCTCGGTAATGTCAGCAACTCCTATGCTACAGGCGAGGTACGCGGCAAAAACTATATCGGCGGTATGGTCGGTGCCAATTACGGCACTATAGCCAACTCTGTGGCAGTCAATGAGGGTGTCCTCTCGACCAATGAATATGTGGCACGTTTCGGCGGTAACAACAACCCCGAAAACCGTTCGACAGGCAACATGGCGTGGAACGGCATATCCTCCTTACAGTCATGGACACAGCATGGCGACCACGCTGTGACATCGTCAGACCTCCATGCCCAGGCAACCTACAGCAACACTCTCGGCTGGCAGTTCCCCTCCATATGGAAGTGGGAAAACAAAGAAGGTAAGGAATACCCTGTGCTTGCCATCATGAAAGAGCCGCAGCCCAATCCCTTCCCCGAATCATTCTACGGCCAGTCGGCTATAGACAATGTAGGTGCCGACGGAGAGCTGACCATACGTGTATGGCCTAATCCTGTAGTGGATATGCTCAATGTTGAGGCTCCTCGTGACCTTGAAAGCTACCGCATCGTAGCCATCTCTGGCGCAGACGCCGGCAGCGGCTCTGTCTCTGGAAACAGCGTATCTATTGACTTCAGCCATCTGTCTCCTGGAGCCTATGTGCTCAATCTGCGTGGAGCTGACCAGATATATAACCATATCATAATCAAGCGATAAACCGCATTATATTCTACGACATAACGATGAAAAATCATAAATTCACCATACGCCGCAAGCTGGCGATGCTGATGTCCGGAATTATTGCCGGTGCATCGGTCTATGCTGCCGTCAACTCCGGGGACGCTTCACTGAGCGACCTCGAACTGCGTGTCGACGGACGCAACATCCTTTCGGGATTCTCGTCATCTACCACTACATATAATGTGGAGGTTGACGATGTCTCCATGCTGACCATGTCGGCTGTCCCCTCGGCATCTGATGCCACTGTCGCCATCGATTTCAACGGTGCGCCCATGACTAACCACTCGCTCGCCAACCTCGACGGCGGTGACAATGTCATCACATATACTGTCCACAGCGGTAACTCTACCAAGACTTACACTGTCAATATCAAGACACCTCAGGTGGTACGTGATGAATATTTCACATGGAAAAATGCGAATATCTATTTCGTGCTTACCGACCGTTTCTACAATGGTGACACATCTAATGACAATTCCTACCATCGTAAGCGTCTTACAGGCGATGCCGATGTGGCTACTTTCCATGGCGGCGATATAAAGGGCCTGACACAGAAGCTTGACTACCTTGACAAGCTCGGTGTCAATGCCATATGGATCACCGCTCCCTACGAGCAGATGCACGGATGGACCGGTGGCAAAAATGATGCGTTCCCCCACTATGCGTTCCATGGATATTATGCCCTTGACTGGACATATATGGACCGCAACATGGGTACCATCCAGGATATGAAGAATTTCGTCACCGAAGCTCACAAGCGCGGTATCCGCGTCGTGATGGACATCGTGATGAATCATACAGGCTACTGCACTCTTGACGATGGTGTGGACTACGATTTCGGCAACTTCAACGGCACTCCCCAAGCTGGTTGGGTACCCTCCGGGAATCCGTATTCCATGTGGTCAGAGAGCAACGACATATCTTTCAATGCCGACGAGCAGGGCGACTGGGGCAACTGGTGGGGTCCCTGGGTACGTGCATTCGGCGACCGCAGCTGGGCACCGAACGCTGGTTTCGCTCCTGAAGGTGGCAGTGACTACACCAAGCCGCTGGCTGGCCTGCCCGACATCGTGACTGAGCGCACATCGCCGGTCGACATACCTCCGTTCCTCAAGAAGAAATGGGAAGCTGAAAAGGGTGGTGACTATGACAACTACCGTCTGCCCAACCTTGAGGGCTGGCGCGCTGACAGCAAGGGCGCTCCCGCCGATTATCTGATCAACTGGCTTGCCGGTTGGGTAGAATACTTCGGTATCGACGGTTTCCGCTGCGACACAGCCAAGCATCTTGAAAAGGACCGTTGGAATCAGCTCAAAAACGCTTGTAAGCAGGCTCTCAACAATTGGCGTAACTCTGACCGTGCCGACGAGTATGCCATGGGCTGGGATGAGGATTTCTGGATGACAGGCGAGGCTTTCGGCTGGGATCACGGTGATGTGGGTTACTTTACCGAAGGCGGCTTCGACTCCATGATCAACTTCGCTTTCAATTCCTCAGAAGGCAGCCAGGGCCGCACTCCCTCTACCTCGGACTGGAAGTATTATGCCAACTATTGCAACAGCCCCAATGGCCGTCAGGTACTCAACTACGTTTCAAGCCACGATACAGGACTTCATCGTCCGGGTGACCAGAAGAAAGTTGCCACTATGCTTCTGCTCTGCCCCGGTGGTGCGCAGATATATTATGGTGATGAGACTTCTCGCCCCTACATGTCAAGCAACTGCGGCGGTGACCAGTCGATGATCACCCGTAGCGACTTCAACTGGGATGCTGTAGACAATGCTGACAACAAGCATTGGCAGACCATCGGTCAGTTCCGTCGCCGCAACGCTGCCGTAGGTGCCGGTACACAGACTGACCTCGGCTCAGATACTTACGGACGCAAGTTCTCCGAAGGTGAATACAGCAATGCTGTAGTCATCAAACTCAATACTTCAGCTGGTCAGACCTACACTGTCAGCGTCGGCGACCACTTTGCCGACGGAACAAAGGTGATGGATGGTTACAACACCGCCAACACTGCTACTGTAACAGGTGGCAAGGTGACCATCGCCGCTTCTGGTCCTGTGCTGCTTCTTGAGCCTTATGGTACTATACAGCATGGTCCTAATCCCCAGCCTGTCAAGCCTACCGTTAGAGCCAATCCGCCTTCTGGAACTACATTCACAGAAAGTGTGACTGTAACCCTCAGCTCCACCCAGGGTGCTGCCATCCATTATACTGTCGATGGCTCTACACCTTCGGAATCGTCAGATACCTACAGCGCTCCGCTCACTTTTACTCAGACCACTACCCTCAAGACATATGTAAGCAACGACAACGGCTCTAACGTCCAGACATTCACTTACACCAAGGGTCAGGCTCCAAAACCTGTTGTGACAGCCAGCCCCGCAGGTGGTGAGTTTGAGGGCAGTGTCAGCGTGACACTCTCTGTCAATCCCGTAGGCACTCCCATCCATTACTCTACCTCCGGCACTGCTACGGCATCGTCACCTGTCTACTCCTCAGCTCTGACATTTACCGAGACCACTACGCTCTCTACCTATGTGGAGAATGCTGCCGGACCTAATGTACAGTCGTTCACCTACACCATGAAGCAGGGCGGCGTTGACGAGCATTACGTATACTATGACGGCACATTCTCAGCTCCCCAGGTGTGGGCTTGGATTGACGACAACACCAATTGCACTGCGGCAGGTAGCTGGCCTGGTGACAACATGACCAAGAAAAATGGCAAATGGTATTGGGCTGTTCCCTCTGGCAAATCTGTTCCGAAGCAGATCATTATCCATGAAGGCGAAAATAGGATAGGCGGTGGCAACCTGAATTATGTTGACAAAGCCACCTACCATCAGGACGGTTCATACACAAGCAAAGTTGACGAACCCACCCCTCAGAAGCCCTCCGTAACCATCAACCCCAACGGCGGTACTGTCAAAGGATCTGCAACTATAACCGTAGTCATCAATAATGATGCCACATCTATCAGCGGTACTTTCAACGGCAAGAGCCTTTCGCTCCAGAATGGCAGCAACAATGTGTCTGTAAGCCAGTACCTCACTTCCGACAAGGCTACAGGAAGCCTTTCGGTATCGGCTACCAATGCCCAGGGTACCACTACTGCCAATGTATCGTTCACTCGCGATGACTCTACTCCCGTCTATGAAGGAAATCTCACCGGCGACTGGCGCGAACTGTCAATCTATCAGGTGATGGTAGGCTCGTTTCAGCACGGCAACGGCGGAGCATCGGGCTACGGCGACATGTGGGGTCCAGAAGGACACCGCAAGAACGGTAACCTCCGCGGTATCATCGATGCCCTTGACTACATCAAGGATCTCGGCATGAACGCCATCTGGATGACTCCCATCTTTGACTCTACCAACGGTCAGGGTGGCGAGAAGCTACAGGCTACAGGCTACTTCTGCACCAACTATTTCAAGGTTGACCCCAAATTCGGCACTGAAGCAGAGTTTGACGAACTCGTGAGCAAGGCTCATGAAAAGGGTATCTATATTATCCTTGATGGCGTTTTCGGTCATCATGGCGGTGTCAACTCAGCTTCGCCCAGTGGCAAATGGATTGACAGCACTACAGCTAACAATGTCCGTGGTACTGATGCCGGCAATATATCATACCCAGGTTCTCTTGAATATTTCAAGGAAGTAGTTCGTTACTGGATGAACAAGGGCGTAGACGGTTGGCGTCTTGACCAGTGCTATCAGGTATACCAGGGTGGTCACAACTACTGGAAAGACCTTCGCGAAGAAGTGGAGCGCGTAGCCAACGAACGTAAGTCTCGCGGTGAGAAGTGGGGCACTCTCGGCTATATGGTAGGCGAGGACTGGATTGGGGCTGCAGGTATTACTGTTACCCAGCAGGACGGTCTTAAGAGCGTCATGGACTTTGACGGCAAGGACAATCTTGTCAACCTCGGAAACGGTGTCGGTTCGATCGGCTGGTTTCTGGCAAGCGATGCTGCCGGTCGCGGCTACCGCGACAGCGGTGTCAATCCGACCATCTTCCTGTCTAACCATGACACGTCGCGAGTAGGTGATTTCGTTGATGTGAATTCAAAGACCAACGAACTGATCACACGCCATGCTGCCGTGGCTGCATATTCCGGCCCGACATGTACATACTATGGTGATGAAATCGGAGACAAAAGCGGCAATGGCAATGCCGACAACAAGGCCCGTACCTCAGGACGCATATCCGGTTTCACCCAGAACGAGCAGAAAGTACACGACTACACTGCCAAGTACTTCAAGGCTCGTGCTGCCAACCCGGCTCTCTGGCGCGGCACCGTAAGCCGTCAGGAGGGTAACAAGTGCGAGATTATCACAAAGACTGACTCGCAGACTGGCAACAAGGTAATCTGCATCTTCTCTGAAACCGACCAGAACGTCAGCATTGGCGGAAGCGGCATCGACCTCATCAACGGAGGCAATGTCAGCGGTAATGTCAGCGTCAAGGCATGGATTCCCGCGTTCATCAAGATGAACTGATTCCACTCTTACATTCAATATATTCTACATGAAACCGGGCGGCTCGTTAGAGTCGCCCGGCTTTTGTTTTCATAATCTGGTATCCTTATTCTGTAGGGACATGCCGTGGCACAATGACACTAACTTAAGCGCCCAAAAGACCCAGTATGGGTCTGATATATTAGGCATGGGTCATACAAGCTGTTTAGGCTTGGGTGACCCATGTTAATGAATAGCCACCTCCTTTTCCGCCTCTGTAGGAGGCGTACACCTAATGTGGAGTATGTGTGCCTCCTATGGAGGCATTGATCAGGAGGGGATGATGCTACCATGGTCATACAAGCCTAAACAGCTTGTATGACCATGGCCTAATATGTTGACCTCCGCTGGAGGTCTTGCCTTTTAGAAGACATTTAGCTTAAGTTGGTGACATTGTGCCGTGGCACGTCCGCCAAGAGCCTGACCACTAACATCCGTTTCTGCCAGCGGACATGCCACGGCATGTCCCTACAATGATGATGGTGTCATATTGACAATCAGTGGTGCGTATACAGGAACCGCTTGATTGACCGCTTTGGAGTCTTCTCAAACTCCTCGTGGTGGAGCTTGATGCGACGTATCTGCGAGTAGGCTGGCAGATCCTTGTTGAGCACTTTGATGTTTTCTTGCATCACCTGTTCGAGCTGGGAGAGGGGAGTGCCCTGCGCAGTGGCAGCCTCGATGTCGGGATATATGAGGGCTGCGAGTTTGCCGTCGCCGTCATCTATGACAAGCGACTCTGCCACAAGTGGCATGTTGTTGAGTTTCTGCTCTATCTCCTCGGGGTAGATATTCTGACCCGATGGACCGAGTATCATGTTTTTGTCACGACCGCGAAGGTATATGTAGCCGTCCTGGTCCACGGTGCAGATGTCGCCGGTGTTGAGCCATCCGTCCTTGAGAGCTTCGGCTGTGGCTGCGGGATTCTTGTAATAACCCATCATCACGTTGTCACCTCTGAGCAGCAGCACTCCGGGTATTTTGGTGCCGTCGGGAGAGTCCACTTTCATCTCCATGCGAGGTGCTATCCTGCCGCACGATCCGGGTCTCTGTTTGTCCCATGGACAGTATGCTACCAAGGGCGCACACTCGGTCATGCCGTAGCCCACGGTGAACGGGAATCTGATTTTGCGCAGGAATTCTGCGACATCCTCATTGAGGGCAGCTCCGCCTATGATGATTTCCTTTAGCTGTCCGCCAAACACGTTGATGATTTTTGTCCGTATATCAGCGAGTATCTTGTCCTTGACCACAGGTGTCTTTAGAAGCATCTTCATGATTGGCTTGTCAATCACGGGGAACACCTTTGATTTGATGATTTTCTCAAGGATGAGTGGCACGGTGATGACGAGCTTGGGGCGAACTGCGGCAAATGCTTCCATGATGACACGCGGCGAAGGGGTGCGGCTGAGGAAATGTATGTTGCATCCCTTGACAAACGGATGTAACATCTCTACGACGAACCCGTACATATGTGCCAGCGGCAGCATGCACACCATCCCGTCACCAGGCTTGAGAAACGTCAAGCCGTCGATGCAGAACTGTATGTTGCTCCACAGGTTTTTGTAGCTCAGCATCACTCCTTTAGAGAAGCCAGACGAGCCGGATGTATAGTTGATGAGAGCCATCGTGGACGCCTCAGGGTCGGGATATTTCACATCTTCAGCCGAGAACCGTTCGGGATATTTCTCGCCGAAGTATAGATTGAGTTTCGCGCGTGTCTCGGTCAGCTTTTTGGAGCGTGACAGCAATATGCTGAAATCGTGGATGCGGATTATGCCTGTCAGTGCCGGCATGCAGCTGCCGTCGAGATTGTTCCACTGCGTCCCGGTGGTAAACAGCAGTTTTGCATCGCTGTCGTTGACCAGATGGTGTATGGTGTCGGGCTTGAACTCGTTGAGTATCGGCACTGCCACCGCTCCGTAGGTCAGGCATGCCATGGCAGCTACTGCCCAGTTGGCGGAGTTGCGTCCGCAGAGGGCTATTTTGTCGCCTTTGCGTATGCCGGTTTTCTCAAAAAATATGTGCAGTTTGGCGATCTTACGCCCCACATCTTTATAGGAGAGATTCGCACCGTGCATGTCACACAGTGCTTCCATGTCCCAGTTGTGGCGGATAGATTCCGCGATATAGGCTGTCAGTGAAGTCTGTCGTTCCATTGGTTATTATTTACATATGACTGGTAAAGATAACAATTTAATGACACAATGTGTTAAACTTCGCGTGAAAATGTGTAAATTTGCACTCGGATAAGAGACTCATTTTTACATTCACATACTCATTCACACTATCCTAATCAACACAATGAAAGTTGCTATCGTGGGTGCCAGCGGCGCCGTAGGCCAGGAATTCCTGCGCGTTCTCGACGAACAAAACTTCCCTATTGACGAATTGCGCCTTTTCGGCTCCAAGCGCAGCGCGGGCCGCACATACACATTCAAAGGCAAGGAAATCACCGTCAAGGAGCTCACCCATGACGCCGAGGATTTCCGCGGCATAGACTTCGCTTTCACATCGGCTGGTGCCGGTACTTCAAAGGAGTATGCTGACACCATCACCAAGTACGGTGCCGTGATGATTGACAATTCAAGCGCGTTCCGCATGGACACCGATGTGCCTCTGGTGGTGCCTGAAGTCAATGGCGACGATGCATTCAATGCTCCCCGCAATATAATCGCCAACCCCAACTGCACTACAATACAGATGGTCGTGGCTCTTAAGCCCATCAATGATCTCACACCCATCAAGCGTGTGCATGTGGCGACTTATCAGGCTGCCAGCGGCGCAGGTGCTGCTGCCATGGACGAGCTTATCGAGCAGTATGCCCAGCTCCAGCGCGGCGACGAACCTACAGTGGAGAAATTCGCCTATCAGCTTGCTTACAATGTCATCCCCCACATCGATGTGTTCATGGACAATGGATATACCAAGGAGGAGATGAAGATGTTCAACGAGACTCGCAAGATCATGCACGCTCCCGAGCTGTCTGTCAGCGCGATGTGTGTCCGCGTTCCGGTGATGCGTGCCCACAGCGAGGCTATCTGGGTGGAGACTGAGCGTCCCGTCACTCCGGCTGAGGCTCGTGAGGCATTCTCTAAGGCTGAGGGTCTGGTGGTTGTCGACGATCCTTCTAACAAGAAGTATCCCATGCCTCTCGACATCGCAGGCAAAGACCCTGTGTATGTGGGCCGTATCCGCGAAGATCTTGCCAATGCTAATGGACTGTCGTTCTGGATCGTGGGTGACCAGATCAAGAAGGGCGCCGCGCTCAATGCGGTGCAGATAGCCCAGTACATGCTTGCCCATAAGAAATAAGCAGAGGCATGCCTCTCATTACCTCACCGGTAGCGATATTCCTGACAGTATTACTGATAATACTGCTCGCTCCCTTATTGCTCAATAAGCTCAAGATACCGCATATCATCGGGCTTATCGCAGGGGGCATACTGGTGGGGCCCTATGGATTTGGCTTGCTTGCCCGTGATGCCGGATTTGAGGTGTTCGGGCAAGTAGGCCTTCTGTATCTCATGTTCCTTGCAGGCATAGAGATTGACATGTACCACCTTAAGAAGAACATCTCCAAGGGTCTTGCTTTCGGTGCCATGACGTTTCTTGTGCCCTTAGTGCTCGGGGCAGTGGCGGTACACTATGCCCTCGGCATGACATGGCTGACAGCCACGCTGATGGCATCGATGTTTGCCGCACATACGCTGATAGGTTATCCCATAGTGAGCCGTTTCGGTCTGACCAAGTCGCCGTCGGTCATAATTGCTGTTGCAGGCACGATTGTGACGGTACTCGGATCGCTGATGGTGTTGGCGTCTATCGCCGATGTCATCAAGTTCGGTGCTTTTGAGGTCATTAATCTATTGAGGCTGTTTGGCGGACTGATACTCTACTGTGTGCTTGTGACGGTGGTGTATCCGAGGCTGACGCGTTGGTTTTTCCGCCGTTACCATGATGATACGGTGCAGTTTATATATGTACTCACATTGGTGTTCATTGCTGCCGCCGTCGCATCGTTCATAGGCATAGAGGGTGTGTTCGGAGCATTCTATGCCGGACTGGTGCTCAACCGTTACATCCCTTCGCGCTCATCGTTGATGGGCAGGATAGAGTTTGTGGGCAATTCGATATTCATCCCTTATTTCCTGATAGGGGTGGGCATGATGATCAATGTGCGCCTTGTCGCATCCGACATGATGACTCTGGAGATAGCTGCTGTCATGTGTGCTGTGGCGATGGTGGTCAAGTGGCTTGCGGCTTTTATTGCCCAGCTGTCGTTCCGCCTTTCGTCCATCGACCGTTCGATCATGTATCAGTTGAGCAATGCCCATACTGCGGTGGCTCTTGCGGTGGTGATGATAGGGCACAAATTAGGGGTATTTGACGAGGCTGTGCTTAATGCGACGGTGCTGATGATACTGGTTACATGCACCGTGTCGTCCTTCGGAGTAGAGAGGGCTGCCCGTAAGCTCGTGTTGCGTAATGTCGAAAAAGAGACCGATGCTGACGAAGGCGTACCGCAAAAGGCGCACCACACGCTTATCTCTGTAGCAGCCCCCCACAGTGCCAAACAGATGGTGGAAGTGGCGCGGTATATGCAGGGCAAGCAGAGCCAGTACAACAAACTTTACGCCCTCCATGTGCGTAGCGACAATGCCCAGTCGTCGCGGACAGTGGGGCAGAACTCTCTGGAGGAAGCGCAGAAAGCAGCCAATGCGACATCCTCTCGGCTGATACCCATAGAGCGGTATGACATCAACATAGTCACGGGTGTGCTTAACACTATGGCGGAGCGTGACATATCCACTCTGCATCTCGGACTGCATCGCCGCAGCCGCATCATTGACACGTTCCTCGGTTCCAAGATAGAGCAGTTGCTAAAATCCACCAATGCAATGGTGGTCATAAGCCGTATATTCATCCCTGTCAACACATTGTCACGAATAGTGGTGGTAGTCCCCTCCAAAGCGCAGTATGAGGGCGGTTTCCGTCACTGGGTGGAGGCTGTCGGCAATCTCACGCGAGAGGTCGGATGCAAAGTCGTGTTTTGTGGTGCAGATGAGACAAACCGCACGATACGTTCCGTGCTGCAGGCTGGACGTTTCGGCATCCGCCAGGAGTATGTCGAGATCAGTTATGACGACGACTTCGTGTTGCTTCCTAACCGCATACATGAAGATGACCTGCTGGTAGTGGTTTCTGCCCGTCGTTCGTCGGTATCGTTCAGTCCCTCTATGGATGAGCTTCCAGAATTTTTGCAGAAATATTTCTCCTCCAATAATCTCATTATCCTCTATCCAGAGCATACTGGCACTGCCAACGTTATCGTGCCCACCATGGCAGAGACCATGACCGCCGACATCTCCGGCGCGCCGTCACCCATATGGATTATGCTCCGCCGCATCTATCGCCGCATCAATCCCTCCGACACCCCCCTCCGCCGCAAACTCAAGCTCTGACCCTTGAGCGCCCCCTCGCCTCAGCTCCCCTCTGACCTGTAGGGACATGCCGTGGCATGTCCGCTCCCCCATGATCCATATAAGTCTTATAAGATTTATAAAACTTATAAGATTTATAAGACTTATCTCCCTGCAAATTTCCGATTTTTTAACAGTATCACCCTTTGGAGATTCGCGGAAAAGGTTGTAACTTTGCAGTGCAAATGAGAGAGACGCTTCTCTTGAAAATTGCGAAACATAGACCAAAAGGTGCACATGGCGATTTAGTGTAGAGGCCTAGCACGCCGCCCTCTCACGGCGGAAACTCGGGTTCGAATCCCGAATTCGCTACATTGACTGTCCTGATGATTTCCATCAGGACAGTCTCATTTTGTACGCATGCAAAATTTATGGCAGTGTTTCGGCTTATTTCGGAAAAAAATGCGAAATTTGCATGTTGAAACAAACTATACATATTTCAATGGAGTTTACTGCAAATCAGCTCGCAGCTATGGTCAACGGGACCGTTGAAGGTGACGGAAATGTCACTCTCAATGATTTCGCCAAGATAGAGGAGGGATATCCCGGCGCTCTGTCGTTCTTAGCCAATCCTAAATATACACCATATATATATAAGACAGGCTCGTCTGCTGTCCTTGTCCGCAAGGATTTTGTCCCCGAGAGTCCTGTAAAAGCCACTCTTATCAGGGTTGAAGACCCGTATGCCACTGTCGCCCGACTGCTGACCATGGCGCAGCAGATGATGCAGAAGCTACCTGAAAAAATCGAGACACCAAGCCATATAGGCGAGGGTGTCACTCTCGGTGAGCGTCTATACATAGGTGCATATGCCTATATCGGCGATGGCGCAAAGCTCGGCGATGACGTGAAGATATATCCGCAGGCATATGTGGGCGATGGTGTGGAGATAGGCGAAGGCACCATCATATATCCCGGAGCTAAGATATATCACTCATGCCGCATAGGCAAACATTGCATCATACATGCAGGTGCGGTGATCGGTGCCGACGGTTTCGGATTCGCTCCGGGAGCTGACGGTTACGAGAAGATACCTCAGATTGGCAACGTCGTGATACATGACAATGTGGAAATCGGCGCTAACACCACCGTGGATCGTGCGACGATGGGAAGCACAGTTATCAACCGTGGCGTGAAGCTTGACAACCTCATACAGATAGCCCACAACTGCCAGATAGGAAGCGATACGGTCATGGCGGCACAGGCTGGCGTGGCTGGCAGCACACGCATCGGTGACCGCTGCATGATAGGCGGTCAGGTCGGTTTTGCCGGGCATATCACCGTGGGCAATAACGTGCAGATAGGTGCACAGTCAGGCATCGCGTCATCTATTCCTGATACCGCAAGTTATATGGGTACTCCGGCTGTTCCGATGAGAGAATATGCCAAGAATGTCGTATATATCAAGCGTCTCCATGACCTGTTCAGTGGTCCGTGTGGAGAGATGATCAACAAGCACCGCAAGCGTCCCGACAAAGACAAATAATACCTTAATCTTACAAAAAATAACATCCAATCGACCATATGAAGCAGATAACACTCAAAGAGCCTTTCAGCGTCAGCGGTAAAGGTCTCCACACAGGAGCAGTCATTGAGGCTACTTTCCTCCCGGCTCCCGAAAATACCGGTTACAAAATCAAGCGTATCGACCTCGAAGGCGAACCTGTGATTGACGCCGTAGCCGAGAATGTCGTAAGCACCCAGCGTGGCACTGTCATTGCCAAGGGCGATGTCAAGGTCAGCACCATAGAGCATGCCATGGCAGCCCTGTATGCTTCAGGTATCGACAACTGCCTGATTGCTCTCAACGGTCCGGAAATGCCCATCCTTGATGGCAGTGCGGTAGAGTATTGCGAGAAGATAGCTGCCGCAGGTCTTGAAGAGCAGAAGGCTGACAAGGATTTCTACATCGTCAAGCAGCGTATAGAGGTGAAGGATGAGGAAACCGGAGCTTCAATCATCGTGCTGCCCGATGACCATTTCAGTGTGGATGCGATGATTGATTTCAACTCGCCTGTCCTCCCCAATCAGTATGCTTCGATGGAGCACATCGAAGAGTTTCCTGAGAATATAGCTTCAAGCCGCACATTCGTGTTCGTCCGTGAGGTCGAGCCTCTCCTCTCTGCCAACCTGATAAAGGGCGGAGACCTCGACAATGCCATCGTGATCTATGACAGCCCCATGGAGCAGAGTGAACTTGACCGTCTGGCTGACCTGATGAACGTGCCCCACAAAGATGTCAAAGAATTTGGCTTTATCAACAACAAACCCCTTACTTGGGCAAACGAGCCTGCGCGTCACAAACTGCTTGATGTGATAGGCGATGTGGCTCTCATAGGCAGGCCGCTCAAGGGCAAGATTCTTGCCACACGCCCCGGTCACTCAATCAACACCAAGTTTGCCAAGCAGGTGCGCAAGGAGGTGAAGCGTCAGGAGATACAGGCTCCCGTCTATGACCCCAATGCCACTCCGCTGCTTGACAACAATCAGATACGCGATCTGCTTCCCCACCGCTATCCGTTCCTGCTCATTGACAAAATCATTGACATGAGCACCAACTATATCGTGGGTGTCAAGAACGTCACCACCAACGAACCCTTCTTTCAGGGTCATTTCCCCCAGGAACCGGTCATGCCGGGTGTGTTGCAGGTCGAGGCTATGGCACAGACAGCCGGCATATTGGTGCTTTCGCAGGTACCTGACCCCGAGCACTATTCCACCTACTTCATGAAGATTGACAATGTGAAGTTCCGTCAGAAAGTCATCCCCGGCGATACACTTATCTTCCACGTGTCGTTTATGACAGAGCTGCGTCGCGGATGTGCAGTGATGAAGGGCTATGCCTTCGTGGGCGACAAGATGGTGAGCGAGTGCGAATTCATGGCTCAGATAATCAAAAACAAGTAAACACATACCTTAACGTCTGATTCCGATCATAAGGACACAACATTTTTAATAACATCTATGAAACAACCGTTATCCTACGTGCATCCCGATGCCAAGATAGCCGACAGCGTGGTTATCGAGCCGTTTGTCACCATCGACAAAAATGTGGAGATAGGCGAAGGCACACGCATCGGCAGCAATGTCACCATACTTGAGGGTGCCCGTATTGGCAAAAACGTTACGATATTCCCTGGCGCGGTGATTTCAGCCATCCCCCAGGATCTTAAATTCCGCGGCGAGGAGACCACTGCCATCATCGGTGACAACACCGTCATACGCGAGTGTGTCACCGTCAACCGTGGCACAGCGGCAAAAGGCAAGACCGTGGTGGGCAAAAACTGCCTTATCATGGCTTATTGCCACGTGGCTCATGACTGTGTGGTCGGTGACCATGTGATCATGTCCAATGCTACCCAGCTGGCAGGTGAAGTTGTTGTTGACAACTATGCCATCATCGGCGGCGGAGCCCTGGTGCATCAGTTCTGCCACATCGGACCACATGTGATGATTCAGGGAGGTGCGCTCATCAACAAGGACATTCCTCCCTATGTCAAAGCTGCGCGTGAGCCGATAGCCTATGCTGGCATCAACTCCATAGGTCTGCGTCGCCGCAACTTCTCAAGCGAGGTGATCCGTGAGATTCAGGAGATATACCGTTATCTCTATCTGTCAGGTCTCAACAACACTGATGCTGTGGAGCGTATAGAGGCAGAACTACCTGCAACTGCTGAGCGTGACGAGATAGTGATGTTCGTCCGTAACTCCAAGCGAGGCATCATCCGCGGTTACGTGTGATGCACGAGCCTGCGACCACTGTGAGCTGTTTTTAGAATATAACGATATAATCCTCAGCATACATAACCATGTACAGGACCAAGACATGTGGAGAGCTGCGTCTCTCTGATGTGGGCGAGAGCGTGACCCTCGCCGGATGGGTGCAGCGCACCCGCAAGATGGGAGGTATGACGTTTGTCGACCTCCGAGACCGCTACGGCATCACCCAGATAGTATTTAATGTGGAGAGCGACGCGGCTCTCACCGAAGCTGCCAATCACCTCGGACGCGAATATGTAGTGCAAATCAAGGGCGATGTGGCAGAGCGCACGAGCAAGAATCCCAATATGCCCACGGGCGATATCGAAATCATAGCCCGCGAACTTAATATATTGAATCCCAGCGAGGTGCCTCCGTTTACCATCGAGGATAATACCGACGGTGGAGATGACCTGCGCATGAAGTTCCGTTATCTCGACCTGCGACGCAATGCCGTGCGCCGCAATCTTGAGCTGCGTCACCGCATGGCGTTTGAGATCCGCCGTTATCTTGACTCCAAGGGCTTCCTTGAAGTGGAGACTCCCGTGCTCATCAAGTCGACCCCCGAGGGTGCACGTGACTTCGTGGTGCCTTCGCGCATGAATCCGGGCGAATTCTATGCCCTGCCTCAGTCTCCTCAGACGTTCAAGCAGCTGCTTATGGTCAGCGGATTTGACCGCTATTTCCAGATAGTCAAGTGCTTCCGTGACGAAGACCTCCGTGCTGACCGTCAGCCTGAGTTTACACAGATCGATTGTGAGATGTCGTTTGTTGACCAGGAAGACGTGCTCCAGATGTTTGAGGGTCTCGTCAAGCACATATTCAAGTATGTCAAGGATATCGACTTCACCGAGCCGTTCCCGAGGATGACATGGGCTGATGCCATGCGCCTCTATGGCAGCGACAAGCCTGACACACGTTTCGGCATGCAGTTTGTGGAGCTGAAAGACCTCACCGAGGGCAGCGGCTTCTCTGTCATGGACGATGCGGAATACGTTGGTGCCATCGTGGCTCCCGGATGTGCCGAATATACCCGCAAGCAGCTTGACCAGCTGACCGACTTTGTGAAGCGTCCGCAGGTAGGTGCCAAGGGTATGATGTGGGTGAAACTTGAAAAGGACGGTTCCGTCAAGAGCAGTGTAGGCAAATTCTTCACTGACGAGCAGCTGATGAAGTGGCTCGAGCGTGGCGATGCCAAGCCGGGTGACCTCATGCTGATACTTGCCGGACAGACCATGAAGACCCGCAAGCAGCTCAACGAGCTCCGCCTTGAGATGGGCTCGCGTCTCGGACTGCGTGACCCGCAGAAATTCTCATGTCTGTGGGTGGTTGATTTCCCCCTCTTCGAGTGGGATGACGAAACTCAGCGTTTCTACGCCATGCACCATCCGTTCACGGCTCCTAACCCTGACGATATCGACAAACTCGACTCGGATACAGGCTCGGTACGTGCCACTGCCTATGACATGGTGGTCAACGGCAATGAACTCGGCGGCGGCTCTATCCGCATCCATGAGTCTGATTTGCAGAATACGATGTTCCGTCTGCTCGGTCTTGACGAGGCAGAGGCTCGCTATAAGTTCGGCTTCCTGATGGATGCGTTCAAGTTCGGTGCACCCCCTCACGGAGGCCTGGCTTTCGGATTTGACCGTTTCGTATCCATACTCGCCGGTCTTGACAGCATCCGTGATGTCATCGCGTTCCCCAAGAACAATTCCGGACGCGACACGATGATCGATGCGCCTTCGACCATCGACGACTCGCAGCTTCAGGAACTCAACATCAGTCTCGTAGAACCTGAAAAGTGATAGCGTCGGCTGATGGCTCTATGTAACAAAGATATAGCCCGTGTACTTGAAGGCGCAGCTCCGCTGTGCCTTCAGGAGGGTTATGACAACTGCGGATGGCAGGTCGGCAGTCCCGATGCTGAGTGCACAGGTGTGATGATTTGCGTCGACCCTGTGCCTGAGCGCATCGCCGAGGCTGTAGCTGGGGGATGCAACCTCCTTGTGAGCCACCATCCTCTGCTGTTCCACGGGTTGAAGCGTATCACAGGCGATACCCTCGTACAGCAGACGGTGATGGATGCCATTGCCGGCGGCGTTTCGGTCTATTCGTTCCATACAGCCCTTGACAATGCCCCCGATCCGTGGGGTGTGTCATTGGAGATGGCGCGTATGCTATCGCTGACCGATGTTCGTCCGCTTGATGCCGACAGCGGTGCCGGAGCGATAGGGGAGGTGTCGCTCTCCGATATGCTTGACCTGTCAGGTTTTGTCGCTAAGGTCAAGGAAGCATTCGGCTCTCCGATAGTCAGAGCAAGTGATCCCTCGTTGGCTCCGTGTGCATCCTCGCAGATTCGCCGAGTGGCTCTGTGTGGAGGCTCTGGGTCGTCACTGATTGACATGGCGATTGCAGCCGGTGCTGACGTGATGCTGACCTCCGATATTTCCTATCACAGGTTTGTGGACTATGCTTCCAAGATTCAGCTCGTGGACATAGGGCATTTTGAGAGCGAACGGTGCACTAAATCAATAATATATCGCATAATTAGCCAAAATTTTCCTAACTTTGTGGCTAAATTATCCCAACAAGAATCCAATCCCATAACATATCTCTAACGAAGCATTATGGCTAACGATAGCAACAAAGCTGACCAGACACGTACCGTAGAGGAGCGTCTCAAGTCACTCTACAAACTTCAGACTCTCCTGTCACAGATTGACCGCATCCGCACAGTGCGCGGCGAGCTCCCCCTGGAGGTGCGTGACCTCGAGGACAATGTAGCCGGTCTCCAGACACGTATCGAAAACTATGAGCGTGACATAGCAGACCTCAAGCAGAAAGTCCTCAACGAGAAGGCTAAAATCAGCGAATCACAGAGCAAGATTGCCAAATACAAGGAACAGCTCAACGATGTCAAGAACAACCGCGAATTTGACCTGTTGACCAAGGAGGTGGAGTTCCAGACTCTTGAAATCGAGCTTGCCGAAAAGCATATCTACGAGGCAGAACGTGCCACCGAAGCCAAGATGGCTGAGATAGAGCAGACCAAGGAGAAACTCGCCGACCAGGAGCATGTCCTCTCGGAGAAGCGCACCGAGCTTGAGGAGATTGTCAACGAGACCAAGCAGGATGAGGAGAATCTCCGCGAGCAGGCTAAAGCCATTGAGCCTGAAATCGACCCCCGTACTCTCACAGCCTTCAAGCGTATCCGCAAGAACGCCCGCAACGGCCTCGGTGTGGTCTACATCCAGCGTAATGCCTGTGGTGGCTGCTTCAACCGCATCCCGCCGCAGAAGCAGATGGAAATCAAGCTCCACAAGAAAATCATCGTCTGCGAGTACTGCGGACGCATCATGATCGATCCTGAACTCGCCGGCGTAGAAGAAACCCCCAACGCCTGATAACATCACCGACAGCATATACATCGGCGCATACCCCCAGCAAGGTATGCGCCGATGTCTTTTATAAATCCCGTTCGCAGAGGAATGAAATCATCTAAAAAGCAGGGATGTTGCGGAACTCGAAATTCCTAAACCTGTAGGGACATGCCGTGGCATGTCCGTCCATCAGGCGTTGCATTTGCGATTGCTGCTGAAAGCGGACATGCCACGGCATGTCCCTACAAGAGTTATACAGTGTTTTGGCATAGCAGATTGAGATAATCTCATCTCGTCAGCTACACGCAGCAAAAGATTGACCAGTAGTAGGTGCCGCCCTATAACATGATGGTTTTGCAACACCTTCTCTATTTTTTGTGGAGTACCGGAATCAATACCAGCGGAGACCGTCGCCGGTGGAGGAGCGTTTGTCGTACTTGAGGTCGGAGAGGAGCGATGACTTGACGGCGATGTGGAGATTGTAGCTCTTGTACGGACCCAGAGGGACGAAGCTGCATGTCAGGGTGAAGCAGTGGAGGTCACGCGAGATGTTGCAGGTCATGTAGTTGATCTTGTGCAGATCGAAATTGTAGCTGCCCGAGAGGCTGAAATTCCAGTTTTTGGTCGGGCGGATGTTGCCCGAAAATGATAGGTTCTGGCGGATGTTACCCTTGTAGGTCTGTGCTTCGGGGTCCCACTCGCCGTTGCCGTTGTATGACACGCTGTAGTTAAACGACAGGCTCCACGGGCAGTCCCACTTCATGTAGCCGTCAGGACCGAGTTGCAAATCATCGTCATGACCGCCACGCAGACGTTTTGAGCCACCCTCTCCTCCGTTTGCCTGCTCCTCCGCTGCAGCATCAGCCTCGCTCTGGGCTGTGCCGTCAAAGGTGTTGGATGAGTCGGAGTCTTTTTTGCCCTTGTCCGAGGAGTTTTTGTCTCCCTTCTTGCGGAATGTGTCGTTGTTGAATGTATATGAGAAACTTGTGCTGGCTGAGTTGAGACGTGCGTATCCCTTGCCAGCCTGTAGGCGCGTCTTGTGTGCTACGGGTCGTCCATACTGGTCATTGACATAGTCGTAGGGGTCCCACGTGGTATTGACGTTGAGGTTGAAGTTCTTGACCAAGCGGATCAGGATGGATGCTTGCAGGTCGCTCCACCGCTTCATGCCGGGGGTGGCAGCGAAGTTGTACGACTGGCTCAGGTCAAGGCTCTCGATGAGCGAGATCTTCTTCTCACCCGTGGAGTCATTGTCGTTGCGCACCTTCATCTCCACATTGTTGTTAAGCCCGAACGACACCATGCCGGCGCGGCCTGACGATGGCGAGCCCATGTTGCCGTTCTGAAACATGTTGTATTTCGAGGTAACCATCTGCCCCGACGAGTTCATGTAGGTATATGAGTCATACACTCCCCACATAGGGTCGCTGAAGTCGGGATGCCACCCGACGGAGATGGTCGGAGTCATCACGTGGCGTATCATCTTCACTTTGTCACCGAAAAGCTTTTTCCATGGCTGGAAGAAGCCGTAAACCTTGGTGCTAAGGCTCAGTCCGACATTGAAGTTGAAGATGTTGTAGAAGTTGTATGTGGTGTCAAGTTGCTCACGGTTGGCTTCCGGGTCCCAGCTGCGCTTGATTTTCTTGAAGTACATATAATCCGTCATTGACAGGCTGGGGGTGAGGCGGAAATATTGGAATATGTCAAATGTCGCCTGAGTGCGTGCATCGTGTTTGATGCCATTGTTCCAGTCTTTTATAAGGCTCTTTTTGAAAAATTCGTTTTGCTTGGCGGTCAGGTCATTGCGCATCGACCCGTTGTAATTCACGCTGATTTTCTCATACCAGCGTTCGCTTCCCATGGCTTTCTTGCGCTTGAAAGGGTAGACCTGAGGCAGGTTGGCGGTCAGTGTGGGCAGCGTTACTGACAGAGTGCTGTCCTGATTACGCTGGGCGATTGTCGTGCCTATGTTAAATGACCACTTGGAATTGGCTGGGCGGTATGAGAGGTTGATCGACGATGATGTCTGGTTTTCGGTAAAAGTCGGGGTATAAAGGGCATTGAGAGCGTCGCGCTGGTAGCCGGCGGTGTAGAAGTTGACGCTTGCCGAGAAGTTGAGGTTAGGGTTGGCTTTAGGATCCTGGTTGTGGGTCCATGCTATCTTGAAGGTGTTGCTTTTGGAATAGCCTGGCAACCCCTTGTCACCCTCAATGGTTGATATATAGTCAATGTTGAATTGACCGTTGAATTTGTATCGTTTGGCATAGCGGCTTATCGCATTGACACCCCATGACCCCTTGGTGAATATCTGTCCCAGAAGCTGTAGGTCCACGTAATCGTTGAATGCGAAGTAGTAGCCGCCGCGGTCTAAGTAGAAGCCCTTGTTATAGTCATCGCCGAATGTGGGGATGATGATTCCCGACGAATATTTCTCGGAGAAGGGGAAGTAGCCGAACGGCACAGCCAGAGGCAGAGGCAATCCAGCCAGCACCATGTATGCCGGACCTGTGACGATGTTTTTCTTTGGCGTCACCTTTGCCTTGGTCAGGTGGAAGTAGAAGTGGGGGTCATCGTGCTCGTCACAGGTGGTGTAGTGACCGTCCTTGATGTAGAATGTCTTATCGTCGATTTTCTTGGTCTGTCCGCCCGTCAGGTATCCGTCGCCCTGCTGGGTGATGACATCGGTGATGTAGCCCTTGCCGGTCTTGAAGTTGTAGGTCATGGTCTTGGACTCATAGCTCGTGCCGGCATCGTCAAACACAGGCTCGCCTGTGACGGTGCCAGTAGAGTCCTCTTGACCTACGGCATAGACCGTGTTTGTCGCCATATTCATCTCGATGTTGGCGGCGTCGAGCTTGATGTTGCCGTAGGTCACCTTGCTGTCACCAAACATATAAGCCTGGTCGGTGCCAACGAGTCTCACACTGTCTTTGGCAGAGAAATCCACCACATGCTCCATGTCTCCCGACACCTTGGTGCGGACGATGCGTTTGCCGGGGCGCATCATGGTATCCTCGGGGTTGTAGATGGTCGTGCGTGCCATCAGTGACGAGTCGAGGCGCGGGCGGTCAGCTTCCTCATTCGGATCGGTAGTGTCTGTTAAGGCATTCGGAATGATATCGCTGAGGCTGTCCGTGCCCAAAGCCTCGCTGACGCTACGCAGCAGCTCGCCCAGCTGCTCCGGCGTGGTGTCAACGGCGGCAGCTGCCGAGCCGAAGTCAGGCATCGGCAATGCCGCATGGCTGTCACCGTCGGCACGCATGCGCCCGTAGGCAGGTGTCAACAGTATCATGCACAGCGTCAGTATTACTATATTGAGGAAAAGGGCTTTCAAAAAGCGATGTATAAGTGAAAAAATTGCGGCAGCCGCATCACGTCTGCAACAATAACGAATCAAAGTTGCAGCGCACTCGGATGTCGCCAGAAAATCGCTGCAAATTTACGTCAAATATCCCATATTTCCTCTATTTCCCATGATTTTAATCCTATGCCATTGATATGTAGAAAATTTCGTATCTTTGCACCCTGGATATCCTTTCAAGCAGTATACCGACACATCTGACATTGAATATGGCAGAAAATATAGCCGCCTCTGACATACAGGAAAACACTAAAACTTCCAATAACAAGCGTATTGCCCGCAATACGCTGTTACTCTACGTGCGCATGCTCTTCATCATGGGCGTCTCCCTATACACGAGCCGCGTAGTCCTCGCCACCCTCGGCGAAGTGGATTTCGGTGTATATAACGTTGTGGGTGGTGTTGTGGTGATGTTTTCAATGATTTCATCTCCTCTGAGCACTGCCATTACCCGATTCCTCACATTCGAACTGGGGAAAGGGCATCTTAAGCAACTGAGTCAGGTTTTCTCCACAAGTATAAACATTCAGCTGCTTATCTCTCTCGTACTGGTGCTTCTGGTTGAAACCATTGGCGTATGGTTCCTCAACACCAAGATGAACATACCTGCTGAACGTATGTGGGCTGCCAACTGGGTGTTGCAATGCTCGATCATCACGTTTGTAATCAATCTGCTGAGCGTCCCGTATAATGCAACCATCATAGCACACGAGCGCATGAACATCTACGCCTATATCAGCATATTAGAGGTGTCGCTGAAACTGCTTGTGGTGTATCTGCTTGTCATATCTCCGTGGGATAAGCTGGCTGCCTATGCCGTGCTGTTGGCTGTGGTGGCTCTCGGTATCCAGATGACATATGCCATCTACTGCCATCGGCATTTCCAGGAGTGCAGGTGGTCGCGCCACATTGACCGCCCCCTCTTCAAAGAGATGCTCGGATTCTCCGGCTGGAATTTCATCGGCGCAGCGTCGGGAATCTGTAGGGAATACGGTGTCAATATCGTGATCAATATATTCTGCGGACCTGTTGTCAATGCCGCGCGTGGTATTGCAACACAGGTCAATTCGGCTATAAACAGTTTCGTGCAGAACTTCATGGTGGCGCTTAACCCACAGATCACCAAATCTTACGCGATGGGTGAACGCGAGTATATTTTCTCCCTCTTGTTTAGAGGCTCGAGATTCTCATTCTATCTGTTGATGTTTTTGTCGTTGCCTGTTATAGTCAATACATCGTGGATACTTCATCTATGGCTTGAAGAGGTGCCGGGCTACACAGCCATATTCTTGCAACTCATATTGATTTTTGCGATGAGCGAGTCCATATCCACACCTCTGATTACTGCCATGTTGGCAACTGGCGATATACGCAACTATCAGATTCTTGTGGGAGGTTTGCAGCTGCTTAACCTGCCAGGGTCATACTTGCTATTATACCTGGGTTTTCCCCCGCAGAGCACCATCGTTTTTGCTATCATAATGTCGATATGCTGCTTGATCGGACGATTGGTTATGCTTCGTGGCATGATTGATTTGCCTGTCAAGGACTTTTGTGTGCATGTGCTCGGCAATGTACTGCTTGTCAGTCTGTTGTCGGCGGCAGCCCCGGTGGCTCTGTCGCTATGGATGGAACCCTCTTTTCTTACATTCGTAGTGACATCGCTTGCAAGCGTGGTCTGTTGTATATGGTCCATACTCTATGTCGGTTGCACGACCTCCGAGCGTGGCTTTGTTATAATCCAGATTAGGAAGAAACTGCATATATAGAATATACATATAGTTAATATAAGAAATATTTTTATGGGACTGATGACAAGACTCCGTCAGCTTAAATCCATATATAATGTGGTATTGGCTGATATTGCGTTTCAATACAGATATTCCTTGTCAAACCTGACACCGGATAATCCTGACAACAGGTTGGCTCGCATCATGTTGCTGATACATCAACTTGAGAAGGGTCTGTCGCATGAAATCCGTCGTTCTGACTGGGGCAAAGAGAAGGCTTACCGTCTCATCAGCCATCTCAATGCATTAGAAGGAGACATGATGAAGCATGATGTGGTGCAGACGGCTATCAGTGTGCTTGAAAAATACCGCAATGATGAGGCAGCATGTAAAGATATAGCGCTTTTGTCTGGTATAGATGCTCTGCTTGAGTTCAAAAAAGACGGGATTGACTCCTGGAGCGGTTTTAAAACCGTGAGTGAGCCAGACTTCAAGAAGTCTGAAAATACCATATGGTATTTTTTCAAATCTCGTTCAAGCGTCCGCGAGTTTTCGGGCAAACCGATCTCAGACGAAGATTATAAACTTGCCTTGGAGTTCGCGTCGCTGACACCTACAGCATGTAACCGTCAGACCTCAAGAGTGTACAAGTTTGGTGATAAGAAGGTAATCAAGCAGATTCTCGATACGCAATTGGGCGACCAGGGTTGGTGTATGAATGCCTCCACTCTGTTTGTAGTGGTATCCAACGGCTCATTCTTTGATGTGAATATGGAGTCGCGTCAGGCATATATTGATGGAGGCATGTATGCAATGAACTTCTGCATGGGACTGCACCTACAGCACATTGCCACCTGCTTTAAAATGTTTGTACGTTCTCGCAAAGAAGAAAAAGAGTTCCGTCGGGTTACAGGTATCAAGCCACAGGAAATACCGATTGTATGTATCCTTGCAGGTTATTACCCTGAGGATGGTCATGCGGTACCTGCTCCTCTTTCTCATAGATTGCTATTATAATATTTTGATAATCAACTGATTATTTAGTACTTTAAAAAAACGGTATAAACATTTGAAATATTATAAAAAAGTTTCACTAATTTTGTGCAATAAAGGGTATTCTTGTAAGAATATTTCTGTTGAAACACGCGATATTATCGGTAGCTGGTTGCCGCCTCTGTAGTGCTAAGATAAGGCAACTTGCTGTTGAAACAATTTAGCGCACAATTCATTTAAAATGTCGGAATATATTCTCATACTTCCTGCTGTATTTGCATTCTTGGCATATAGAAACAGGCACAATCTGTTAGCTTGTTGCCTTTATGCGTTCTATGCGCTTGGAAGTTTTACAGGATATATCTTAACCCAGCAGGTTCTTTATCCCGAGATGGAGAATAGCGGGTATCAGCCTATTTCATGGCAGGCATGTCTGTATCTTCTTGTCGGTTGTCTGATATTATTTTATCCGGTAACTGCTCAGAAGCCTCCTGGAATCATCTCCGTCAAGGTTGATGACAAATACTTCTCCATATTAGCTTATGTATTCATTTTCATAAGTTTTATATTCATTGCGTTTGCGATACCAAAAGTATCCAATGTAATGAATAATGTCATTGATTTCAGTGCTATTAAAGAAGATGTGATGGATGAAGGTTTTCATCTGTCAGATATCTCCATTGTCGAATCTCTGATAGCCAATCAGATTATTCTTAGACCTTTCTTCGCATTTCTTTTCATGTATGCGCTTTGCAGGATTGATGGACATAGGAATATGAAGATTTGTCTTGGCATAGCAGTGTTGGTGACACCTCTTGTGCATTCGATGGCTGCAGCCCACCGAAACATAGCTGTTTTCGCTTTTCTTGATGTCGCTGTCGCTTTTCTGGTCTTTTATAAGACGTTCCCCAAGAAAATACGAAAGTCTTTCATAATCGGTCTGAGTGTGATAGGTGGAGCTGTGCTCCTTATTACTGTCCTGTTTGCAGTATTCCGTTTTACAGACGGGCAGGAATATGTCGAGTATTCCCTGTATAGGTACTTGGGTGAGCCTTTTGTGGATTTCAACACGCTTCTATGGAATACTGATACTTACACTAATGGGCATAAGTCGTTTGATTATGCCAGATCATTGTTGGGTATGAGCTATTATGAGAATAATGTTGCCATGCGAGACTCGTTTAAAGCTCCTTATCCAGTCTATTATTTCTACAGCATAATTGGATCATTTTATATGGATTTCGGTCCATATATAACTATGATGCTTTTGGTGGGTATCTGTGTAGTATTTACCTGGTTGCTCAGATGTGTATTTAAGAGACCGGCTTTATCCTTTTATATGCTGTTGTTCCTATATACAGCTGAGACGATAAGAAACTACTTCTATTTCAGTTTCATGGGGATGAATAATCTCATCTTTATCAAGATGTGCATATTTTATCTTGTAATAGTATTGTTTCTTAGACCGGCTGCCCCTAATGATAGATTGGTTATACCTAAATCGACTCCTTAAATATCAAGTTAAAGAGAATTTCAAATGAAATACCGTATAAGTAGACTCATAAAGAGACTTTATTGGTCCACACGGCTCGGAAAAGTGCAAAAAGGCTGGTATAAAGGCAAGAATGTCACACTTGACCATCCGGAATGCCTGTTTTTTGGTCGCAATGTGTCGATACATCGTTTCAGCTGCTTCAAACCGTGCACAGAATATGCCGGCATCAAATATTCTCCAAAGATTGTGGTGGGTGATAATACTATCATCGGCATACGCAATAGTTTTGCAGCAATTAATGGAGTATATATCGGTAACAATGTCCTTTTTGCAGGTTATGTGCATGTCACGGATCATTCGCATGGGTATGAGGATATCACTCGACCTATAGAAGGTCAACCATTGATATCCAAAGGACCTGTAGTCATTGAAGATGATTGCTGGCTCGGGTTTAACTGCGAAATTCTCTCCGGGGTACATATCGGGCGACATTGCGTGGTCGCCGCCCATGCTGTTGTCACACATGATGTGCCGGCATATAGCATCGTTGCCGGAAATCCAGCCCGCGTAATTAAAAAATATGATGAAAACACTAAGACATGGATAAGCGTGAAATGAAAAAATATATCGTTATATCCAATTTCAGATTGAAACAGCCCAACAGGGGCAATGCGGCTCTCTGTTATGGCTCATTCTCGTTCCTGTTGGAAAAAGGCTTGTTGCACAAAGGTCAGTCTTTGGCAATATTCCATGTTTTTAAGAAATTCTGGAAGCCCCGCAATCTTCGCACACATACGGAGACTGTTGAGCTTGAGGGCAGCAAATGGGAATACAAGGAGTTCCCGGTATTTTTCCTGGAAGCGTGGCTCATCAAAAAACTTGGCATAATACTCCCCTTTACTCCTTTTGGCAGACATGTAAAAGATGTGGCATTAGAGGCGGCTGATTATGGCGGCGATGGTTTTGCGGATATATACGGTACTCCGTTGTTTTTTAATCGTATGAACCAGACTGAGCTGTTGAGAAGGGCTAATGTGCCTCTGGTCATGCTGCCTCAGACCATCGGACCTTTCAAAGACAAGCAAAATGAGCGTGTAGCCTTGGATGTAATGAGATATGCATCGGAGGTATATGTCAGAGACAGGGCATATGTCAAGGAACTTGACAAGGCAGGTATAAAATATACGGTCACTAAGGATATCTCCGCTTTCATGAAGCCTCAGCCATGGGACATAGATATAAGGGACAATGCTGTCGGTCTCAATGTCAGCGGTCTGGCGTATCATAATAACTTCAAGGATCTTGCCGGTCAGTTTGACGCCTATCCCGAACTGATTGACCGCATCATATCGCATTTCCAGCAGAAGGGGTGTAACGTGTATCTGATACCTCACTCCTACGACTACCAGCATCCTGATGACAATGACGATATGACGGCATGTCGAGAGGCTTACAATCGTCATGCTGACAAGACCGGTCTCTACGTGGTCGACAAGGACATGCTTGCGCCTGAAGTCAAGTATGTGATCAGCCGCATGACATTTTTCATGGGCGCGCGCATGCATGCCAACTTTGCCGCCATCTATACAGGAGTCCCTGTATTCGGCATGGCGTATAGCTATAAGTTTGCCGGCGCTTTTGCCGCCAACGGTCTCGATGCTGAGAAGCAGACTGCGGTTATCAACAATCTCTCCCCTGAAGATATAGATTCATACATTGCCAAGATAGACTCTTACTATAACGAATCAGTAAAGCAGAAACAAGGAAAATGAAGAAGAGAGTGATAGCAATGCACCTTCCTCAGTTTTATCCCTTTAAGGAAAATGACGAATGGTGGGGAAAAGGATTTACCGAATGGCGCAATGTAGCTAATGCGCGGCCACGTTTCCGCGGACACTATCAGCCTCATATCCCTTCGGATCTCGGTTTCTATGACCTGAGGCTTAAGGAGTGCCGCCTCGAGCAGCAGAAGCTTGCCCGCGAATATGGCATAGACGGCTTTTGCTATTACCATTATTGGTTTAACGGCCATCTCATCATGGAGAAACCAGTAGAGGGGCATCTTGCCGATAAGGAGGAAACGCTCCCCTTTATGCTCTGCTGGGCAAATGAGGACTGGCACCGCAACTGGGCGGGCGACTTCAACGAGACCCTCATCAGCCATACCTACAGCAAGGAAGATGATGTGGCTCATTTTAATTACCTGTTGCCCTTCTTTAAGGATGAGCGGTATATAAAAGTCAATGGAAGACCGGTTTTTGCAATCTACCGTGCGGATTTCGTTCCTGATATTGATGCTATGATAAGCACCTTCCAGGAGTGTGCCGCTAAGGAAGGCTTCAGCATATATTTTATCAAAGTTGAAGGACGCGATAAATCACCCCTCCCGGCTTCAATGGATGCCATGATGGAGTTTGCTCCTTTTAACACCAGCCGCAATTTCGAAAAATTCTGGCATCATCCTTTTGAATCATTCTGCCGCAGGGTCCTACATATCAATTACGGCAAGCAGCTCTATTCATATAAAAAGTATATCAAAGACATTGCTGCAAAGCCCAAGACTGACGTAAAGACATTCCCCTCCGTGTTCCCGTCATGGGATAATGCTTCGCGCAGAGTAGGGCAGCAGTTCCTTGCATTTAAGGGCAGCACGCCTAAGCTGTTTGAAAACCTGTTTGAGACGGTCTACGACTCGTTTACTCCCTACAGTGAGGAAGAAAACTTCGTTTTCATTAATGCCTGGAATGAATGGGCTGAGGGTAACCATCTTGAACCCGACCTGAAATGGGGTCGAGGTTACCTTGAGGCTATCAGCAAAGTGGTCAATAAAAGTCAACAATAAGATCATAATGGATAAGAATAACAAGTTAGCTATTATCATCCCTGCATATAAGCCCGATTTCTTTCCTCGTGTGCTTGACTCGCTGGCTGCGCAGACTGATAAACGTTTCACTGTGTATGTGGGCATAGACGGCGTGGATGCGGATTTCGAGTCGGTGGCTGCGCCGTATGCTTCGCGCATCAACATCGTAGTGCATCGTTTCGCCGACAACATGGGCGGACATAATCTGGTAGGCCAATGGCACAGATGCATAGACCTCATCAATGATGAGGAATGGATCATGATGTTCTCGGATGACGATATGCTTGAGCCTGGCTGTATCGAGGCTTTCTATAAGCGTCTGGAAACGGATAAAGATGCGTTTGACTTATACCACTTTGAGCTTGACATCATAGATTCATCTGACCGTAAAATCAAAAGCACACCGGCATTCCCTCCGGTTATCAGTGGATTGGAGGTCATGAAACTTAAGAATACGGCTAAGATAGAGAGTGCTGTCGGCAACTATATCTTCCGTCGCAGTCCTTTTGAAAAAGCAGGCAGATTTGTCAATCTGGATCTGGCATGGGGTAGTGATACAGCTACCTGGGCACTTCTTGGCAAACACAAAGGAATCGCAACCATTGATGGTCCTAAAGTCTTGTGGCGTTCAAGCGATGTCAATATCACGCCTACTATTGACAAGAAGATGATGAAGCGTAAACTTAAGATCTACGGTGACTACATCAACTGGTGTCGTAAAGAATTTGATGAGTTTGGAGACTCTATAGCCCTCTATCACATGTTCCGACAGATATTTAATCATTCGCAGTTCCTTTCTTTTTCAGATGCAAAGGGTGCTATCAAGAGCTTCTTTGAAGTGGAGCCACGCATCAAAGGTGCCTCTCTATGGCGGGGATTGATATATTCCACATACTGGACATATCGACCTGTGCGTTCGATGTTGCATCTGATCAAAGATTAGGTATCGTTTTATTTGTTATTAAACGCCCTCTAAGGATTTCTAACAGCTATTTTGCCATGATTATACGCAGCAAAGCCCCCCTTCGACTCGGTCTTGCCGGCGGAGGCAGCGATGTATCGCCCTACAGCGACATGTACGGCGGTCTGATTCTTAATGCTACCATCAATCTTTATGCCTACTGTACTATTGAGGAAACCGATGACGCTCAGATCACTATAGCGAGCCACGATTCGGGATGCTTCAAGAGCTATCCGCTGTCGCGACAGATGGAGATTGACGGCGAGGCATCGCTCATCAAGGGCGTATATAACCGCGTGATGCGTGATTATCCCGATATAGAGCCGCGCGGCTTCAAAATAACTACCTATAACGATGCCCCTGCGGGGTCGGGACTGGGCACTTCGTCGACCATGGTGGTCGGCATCCTTAAGGCGTTTGTCGAGTGGCTGTCGCTTCCGCTCGGCGATTATGAGGCTTCGCGTCTCGCCTACGAAATCGAGCGCAAGGATCTCGCCCTGAGCGGCGGTAAGCAGGATCAGTATGCCGCAGCGTTCGGCGGATTCAACTATATGGAGTTTCTTAAAAACGACCTTGTGATAGTCAACCCGCTGAAAATCAAGCGCTGGATTATCGACGAGCTTGAGGCATCGATGGTGCTATATTTCACAGGTGCGTCACGCTCCAGCGCAGCCATTATTGACGAGCAGCGCAAGAACACGTCCTCTGGAAACTCGCAGGCTGTGGAGGCGATGCACCGCATCAAGCAGAGCGCGGTAGACATGAAGCTCGCCCTGCTCAAAGGTGACATGGCTGAATTTGCCCGCATCCTCGGTCAGGCATGGGAAGACAAGAAGAAAATGGCTGGAGCTATCTCCAATCCGATGATTCAGGAAGCCATGGACACAGCGATTGCTGCCGGAGCCATATCGGGCAAGGTGAGCGGTGCCGGAGGCGGCGGATTCATTATGTTTGTGGTAGAGCCGACTCTCAAACCCAATGTGGAGAAAGCCCTCTCAAAGCTCAACGGTTTCGTCATGCCGTTCCAGTTCTCTGACGGCGGTGCGCATTCATGGAAGATATATCCCACCGACAAGGTTGTCAAATAAGATTCATAAAGAGATGAACAGCAATAACTATCTACGCCATCTTGACACCCTTGTCAAGCGTTACCCCCAGCTTGAGGGCTGCCGTAACGACATCGAGCATGCTTTTAATATTATGCGTGACACCTACAAGGGGAGCGGCAAGCTCCTCGTGGCAGGTAATGGTGGCTCTGCATCAGATGCCGAGCATATCGTAGGCGAACTGATGAAAGCGTTCGTGCTGCCGCGTCGTATGTCTTCCGAAGTGTCAGCGCGTCTGTCAGACATAGACCCCGAACTCGGTCCTGTACTGGCTGAAAATCTCCAGCAGGCTCTCCCTGCCATAGCCCTTGACGGTCATATAGCTCTGAGCACTGCTTATATGAACGATTGCGAGCCTCTGCTCTGCTTCGCGCAGCAGGTCAACGGTTACGGATGTCCTGGCGACGTGTTTCTCGGCATCAGTACATCGGGCAACAGTGCCAACATCCTCTATGCCGTCACGATGGCGAAGGTGCGTGGCATGAAAGTCGTAGGTCTTTCGGGTGCCAAGGAGTCAAAGCTGGCAAAGGCAGCCGATGTGTGTATCCGTGTTCCGGAGACGGAGACGTTCAAGATCCAGGAGCTGCATCTCCCGGTCTACCACTGTCTGTGCCTGATGCTTGAGGAATACTTCTTCGGATAAAACAGAAAACAAATACATCACAATCATCCTATGGAAATCATCATACTTGCAGGCGGTCTCGGCACGCGTCTGCGCAGCGAAGTTAAGGATGTGCCCAAATGCATGGCTCCCGTGGCAGGGAAGCCGTTCCTGTGGTATCTGCTCACCTATCTAAAGCGTTACCCCGTTAGCCGGGTCATACTCTCGGTAGGTTACCTTCGCGAAGTCATCAAGGACTGGATTGCAGCCAATGGCAACCAGTTCCCCTACGAGATAGACTATGCAGTGGAAGAGGTGCCACTCGGAACTGGCGGAGGCATCCGTCTCGCCCTTGACAAGTGTCGTGACGAGAACGTTGTGGTGCTCAACGGCGACACATTCTTCGATGTAGATCTTGACCGCTTCATGGGTGCGCACGTTGACAGCCCTGCATCCATCACCATAGCCATGAAGCCGATGCGTGACTTTGACCGCTACGGCAGAGTGATGGTTAATGAAACCGATGGTCGCATCAAGCGTTTTTGCGAGAAAGAGCCATGTGCCGAGGGTCTGATCAATGGCGGCGTATATGCCATATCACGCAAGCGTCTTGACCTGTCGGAACTTCCCGAAAAGTTCTCATTTGAAAAGGAGGTGCTTGAGCCTGAGAGCGCCCGTGGCAATGTGTACGGATACATTTCCGACGGCTATTTCATCGACATCGGCATTCCCGAGGACTATCATAAGGCTGACCGCGAATTTCCACAACTGTTTGACACTGCCGAGTGATGACACTTTCTGATATAGATATAAGCGGAGTGCAGACGCTCCTTCTTGACCGAGACGGTGTGATAAATCGTCTCCGCCATAATGACTACGTCAAATGCTGGGAGGAATTCGAATTTCTCCCGGGAGTGATGGACGATCTGGCGCGGTTTGCATCTTCTGTGTCCCATATATTCATTGTCACCAACCAGCGCGGAGTGGGCAAGGGGCTGATGACCGAGGCTGACCTCAATGACGTGCACATGCGCATGTGCCAGGAGATAAGCCGCCATGGCGGACGCATCGACGGTATATATTACTGTACTGCCCTGACCGATGCTGATCCACGCCGCAAGCCTGGCAATGGCATGTTTCTTGACATCCTCCGCGACTATCCCGATGTTGACCCCGCTACATGCCTGATGGTCGGAGACAGTGACTCCGACATGAAGTTTGCCGCCAACAGCGGCATCCGTGGCATCAAGGTAGATGCACGTTAACCCCCATAAACCCTACCATCGCTAATGGCAAAACCTCGCATACTATTCATCACTGCCTATGTCCCCAACAAAGCGGCGGCGGGCGAAAAAAACACCATGATCATGCTCAATGACCTTGCGCAGGATTATGATGTGGATCTGGTATATTTCAAGTATGACCATGAGGCTCCATATGTGCCTGAGCGTGACAACGTGAAGGTGCTGGAGGTGCTGCATAACTCCACCAAGACCAAGCTCTTCGGTATCGTCAACTATCCCCTGTCACATCCGGTGTTTTCCATCCGCTTCAGTTGGGCGAAATTGCGCCGTCTGCGCCGTCTCATCCGTGGCAAGGACTACAGCGCGGTGATACTCAACCACAGCAACGTGTTTGTCTACGGGCGTTATCTCTGTCCGGGCATTCCTAAGCTGCTTCTTGCCCATGACGTGATAATCCAACGGGCTTTGCGCCAGTCAGGGCGGTTGATGCAGGCTGTCTGTCGCAGTTCCGAGGGTCGTTCCTTCCGCATGCCCGATGCCCATGTCTACTCGTTCTCGCAGAAGGATGTCGACCTGATTAGGGATATATACCATATCCCTGCCGAAGTCAATCTTGACTATATAGATCCCGACATAGTCAGCAAGGAGGTTACCGGAGTCTATGATTATTTCTTCATGTTCGGCGACTGGACACGCAGTGAGAATCTTGACGGTGCGCGATGGTTCATCGACAATGTGTCGCCGCTGGTCACAGAGCCTGTTACGGTGAAGATCGTAGGGCGTGGTTTCCCCAAGGCACTTGCCGAGAATGCTCGTGGCAACATCCGTTATGAGCCGCTTGGCTTCGTTGATGACCCGTATCTGATGCTGTCACGTGCTCGTGCTCTGATATCGCCTCTGTTCCAAGGCGCGGGTATCAAGGTCAAGGTGATAGAATCGCTCGCATGCGGCACACCCGTGCTCGGCACTCCGATAGCCTTCGAGGGACTGCCCGAGGGATTTTCCGACAGCATGATACTCTGTGACACACCGCAAGATTATGTGGCAGCCATGGCGACTGTCGGACGTGACGTAGACCGTCGCCGCGACCTCAAGAAGCGTTTTATAGAAGAGTATTCACGCGACAACATACGCCAACGCTTAAACCATATTCTCTCCAAATAGTAGTACATAGTTTTATCTGATATATCAGACTCAGCTTATGACAGTAGCATCCATCGTCACCTACAACACTGACACCGCCGAGCTCCGCAAGTGCATCGACTCTCTGCTCTCCAACGGGGTGGAGCGGATTGTGGTCAGTGACAACTCTCCGTCTGACGGTCTGCGCGGATTCTGTGCAGAGATTCCGCAGATTCATTACGTGTTCAATGATGCCAATCTCGGTTATGGGGCGGCGCACAATGTGTCGATACGTCTTGCACGGGAGTGGAAAGCCGATTACATCCTGGTCATCAACTCCGATGTGTATTTTGACGGAGGTGTGTTGGATAAGATCCGTGCATACATGGCTGAAAATCCCGATGTGGCGCAAGTGATACCTAACACCGTCTATCCCGACGGCACATTGCAGTATGTGGTGCGTCTCCTGCCCACTCCGGCTGATCTGATATTCCGCCGTTTCATGCCCAAGGCGATGGGGGAGAAGCGCAACTACCGCTACACTCTGGAGTTCTGGGATCATAAATCTCCGGCGAACATAGCCTACCATCAAGGCAGTTTCATGTTCTTCCGTCTTAGCGCATTTGACAAGGTGGGACTGTTTGACGAGCGTTTCTTCATGTATCCCGAAGACATCGACATCACGCGCCGCATGCACCGCCACTACCGCACCATGTTCTGGCCCGAAGTCACCATAGTCCATGCCCACCGCGCAGCCTCCTATAAGAGCAAGAAGATGCTTAAAATACACATGACCAACATGATAAAGTATTTCAACAAATGGGGCTGGATGTTCGACCGCGAGCGCAGCCGCGTCAATCGTGAGATACTCCGCGCCCTCGGCTACAAGAAATAACCATACATGACACGCAATTAATAATACAACTTCTTCGTATATCAAATATGAACTATATCATCACCGGCGGTACCGGATTCATCGGCACACATCTGACCAACCTGCTCCGACAGCTCAATCCGGATGCGAAAATATACAACCTCGACATCGTAAAGCCTGGCACACCTAACCCCGTGGTCAAAAACTACAAACCGGCTGTGCGTGACGGCGAGACACTTGAGTCGGAATATGTGGAGTGTGACATCCGTAAGCCTATAGATAATCTGCCTTTCACACCCACGGCTGATGACATCATCTTCAACTTCGCCGCCGTGCACCGCACCCCCGGGCACGAAGACCACGAGTATTTCGAGACCAACATACGCGGAGCGGAAAATGTAGTGGCATTTGCCGAGCGTCACGGCATCAAGCATATCGTGTTTACATCCAGCATAGCCCCCTACGGTCCATCCGAGGAGCTGAAGAAGGAGGACACACTGCCCACGCCCAATTCGGCATACGGCATCTCCAAACTCGTGGCGGAGAAGATACATGAGGGATGGCAGAAGGGCGATGCCGCCAACCGCCGTCTGACCATAGTGCGCCCCGGAGTGGTATTCGGCAAGGGCGAAAACGGCAACTTCACACGCCTCTACTGGGCAATCAAAGGCCACAAATTCGCCTATCCCGGACGTAAAGACACCATCAAAGCATGCGTTTATGTCAAGGAGCTTGTGCGTTTCATCATGTATTGCGTCGACCACCAGAAGCCCGGTACCGAGCTGTATAACTGCACATTCCACCCCGCCTACACCATCGAGCAGATAGTCGACACCATGAAGCAGGTGACCGACCTGACCCAGGCAGTTCCCTACATCCCCAACAGCCTCATCAAGCCCGTAGCAGCAGTCATCGGAGCCTGCGGAGCCCCTATGGGCATCTGCCCCGCCCGCGTCCGCAAACTCCAGATCTCCACCAACATCAGCGGCGAAAAAATGGCTAACAGCGGCTACCGCTTCCACTGGACCCTCCCCGAAGCCATCGCCGACTGGTTCGCCGACTCCACCCCCCACGCCCTCCTCTGATCACTTACTGTTGCAAATGGGTAATATAAAAGTCCTTAAGGTCTTTAATGACCATAAGGACTTTAATCTTTTTAAATCAATGGTTTAGCTGACGAGAGTGGTGATGTCGGCGGGGGTGGGGTTGACAGCTACGATTTTGCCGTTGGGATCGATGAGGATGGCGCGGTAGCCTTGGTCGAGGTGGTAGGTTTTGGCTACTTCGTCGGCGGCTTCGCCGGAGAGGTGGTATTGCATGGCGGTGTCGAGACCGTCCTGGCGGACGACAGCATCAAAGAGAGCTGCGTTGCCGTCAAAGTTGAGGTTGAGGAGGTTGAGGCGTCCACCGAAATCGTTGGTTTTCATCAGCTGGTCATATGTGCCGGCGGCTACGCGTGATGCGGCATCTGTTGTTGACCAGAAGTTTATCAGTACATACTCGCCTTTGAGGTCGGAGATGAAAAATGAATCGGGGGTAGTGGAATCGTCGGTTGTTTCTGTTGAGGCTTTAAGCTCGATGTCGGGAGCTATCTGTCCGGGGGCTGCATCAACCATTCGTGAGGTATGGGCAGCGAGAGTAAGTGTGATAACAGCAAAAAGAGCAGTAATCTTTAATGTCCTTATCATGTCATGGGTTAATTCGTTTCACATCACCAATTTTGAAAATCTTATGTGTAAAATGAGAAAAAACGGTTTTCAAAATGGTCGCCGATTTTCGGCCAATCGTGACAGTCAGTGTACAGACCTATCATCTTTTGCTGGCGCAAAGGTACGCATTTCTGCCGATGTGGCAAAATATAGCATTCTCACAATCACCAACTTAGCAAGTTAAGACAAAGAAAAATCGCGCCCTTACACAGCTGAGGGCGCGATTTTAACGTATCTGTTAAGTTTTGCAAAACTATGTTTTGCAGCATGTTTTTACCAGCGGACTCAGGGTCAGTAGGCGGCTGTATGTACGCTTTTGACGGCTCTGCCCGAGGGGTCGTTGAGGTTGCGGAAGGAGGCGTCCCAGGCGAGGGCCTCTGCTGTGGAACATGCCACGGAGGGGACGGATGGCACGCAGGCTGCCGCTGTGGCTGAGGGGAAATGTTCCTCGAAGATGGTGCGGTAGTAGTATTCCTCTTTATTCATGGGGGTGTTGATGGGGAAGCGCCGGGCAGCGTTTTTCATCATCTCGTCAGTGACCTGCGATGAGGTTATCTCTTTGAGTGAGTCAATCCACGAGTAGCCTACGCCGTCGCTGAACTGCTCTTTCTGCCGCCATGCCACTGAGTGGGGCAGCATGTCTTCAAACGCCTTGCGGAGCACCCATTTTTCCATCTTCTGCCGCCCTGCCATCTTGTCTGCGGGGTTGAGGCGCATCGCCACGTCGAGAAACTCCTTGTCGAGGAACGGCACACGTCCCTCTACACCCCATGCCGACAGGGCTTTGTTGGCGCGGAGGCAGTCGTATAGGTGTAGTTTGGAGAGCTTGCGCACTGTCTCTTCGTGGAATGCCCTGGCATCTGGTGCCTTGTGGAAATAGAGGTAGCCGCCGAAGATTTCGTCGGCACCCTCGCCCGACAGCACCATCTTGATGCCCATCGACTTGATGACACGGGCGAGAAGGTACATAGGTGTGGAGGCGCGGATGGTGGTCACATCATAGGTCTCGGTGAAGTAGATGACATCTCGTATGGCATCCAATCCCTCTTGCACGGTGTAGTTGATTTCGTGGTGGACGGTGCCGATATGGTCAGCCACCTTCTTGGCGGCTGCCAGGTCTGGAGCCCCTTTGAGACCGACGGCAAAGGAGTGCAGACGTGGCCAGTATGCTGTGGTCTGTCCGTCAGCTTCGATGCGGTTAGGGGCATACTTGGCGGCAACCGCTGAGATGATGGATGAATCCAGTCCGCCCGAAAGAAGCACACCGTAGGGCACATCGCTCATCAGCTGACGCTTGACGGCATCTTCAAGTGCCTGACGCAGCTCGGGTATTGAGGTGGTATTGTCCTTGACGGCATCGTAGGCCTCCCAGTCGCGTCTGTACCAGCGGCGCATCTCGCCTGTGCGACTGTCATAGACATGTCCGGGGAGAAACGGCTCGATTACGTCACACACTCCCTCCAGAGCCTTTAGTTCACTGGCAAAGTATTTGCGACCCTTGGCATCCGTGCCCATATAGAGGGGTATGACACCTATCGGATCGCGTGCCACCATATAGAAATCGTTCTCCTCGTCATAAAGCGCGAAAGCGAAGATGCCGTTGAGTTCCTCAAGGAAATCCGCTCCCTTGTCACGGTACAGCGCCAGTATCACCTCGCAGTCGCTGCCGGTCAGGAAGTTATATTTCCCCTCATAGCGTTTGCGTAGCTCGCGGTGGTTGTAAATCTCGCCGTTGACGGCTAAGATTACCTTGCCGTCGTCGGTCTTTAGCGGTTGGCCGCCGCTCTCGGGGTCAACGATTGACAGACGTTCATGGGCAAGTATGGCGTTACGTCCGCAGTATATGCCCGACCAGTCGGGTCCGCGGTGACGTATTTTTTTTGACATTTTCAGGATTTCGGGGCGGAGGCTCTGCTGGTCTACGCCGGTCTCAAACACTGTAACTATACCACACATAATTAATAAGACTTTTGCGGTTGATGATTGTCAGACAGGATGAATAATCGTTTGTGCCATTATTTTCCGTTATCTGATTGCAAATATACATCAAGTTTTCTAATTATATGGCAAAATGCCAATAAAAATTCACATATAATCGCAAAATGTCTGTATAATGTAGGTTTTCGTGTACTTATGGCAGCTCATCCGGCGCAGTCATGCGCTTCCTGTCACGCTTAAGCCCAAGCGCCTCTGGCCAGTATCTTCTGAGTAGTATATCTGCTACAGGCAAAGAGATGGCGACTGTAGCCAGCATGATGATAAGCTGCGTGCTGCTTGATAAATCAGTTGCATGCAGCAAGACAATCTTGCACGATAGCATCAAAGGCATATGTATCACATAGAAAGCCATAGAGTTACGCCCGATGTATGACAGGATACTTTTGTTAAGATACGATGTGGGCAGACGGTGTGCCAGATAATTGATGACGACTATGGCAGATAGTGCCCTCGGATAAAACAGCGAGTAGGCGATCGGTGAGTCGATCATGCCGCCGTTGGTGCGCATATCCGCCCTCTGGCTGTCTAATATTGTCAGCAGCATGAAAACCACAGCAGCGGAGATGGCTACACGTCGGTCATATTGCTTTTTATGGAGTATGTATCCGGACGCATAGAAAAATACCGCCATGAAGATATTCGGAAACATCAAGAGTTTGTCCCATAACTGCGGAGGATTGGCATGGCAGAGCAGGGCTGCAATGAAGCCGATTATAGCGGTAGCATATGCCCATGTCATATGGGATAAAGGCACTATGGATGCAATAAGACGGCATGCAAATAGGGATATGAGAAACCATAACGCGGCATTGCCTGGCATTGCCATGTCGGCAACTGTTGTCTGGAACACCCATTCAGACCATTCGGTTATGCTATCAAAAGTTCCGATTGTCACAGGTGACAATATAATCAGTGCAAGGACTCCGAATATAATCCAGGGAACTATCAGTCTGAAATATGCATTAGGCAGTGTCTCACGTAGCGGTTGGGCTTTGATATACATGCCTGCCTTGAAGAAAAACCATGGCATGTACATGAATAATACGATGTCCATGATAAGTGCCGTTTCGTTTAGCCAGGGTATGCTATAGTACATGATGGCGTGCATAATGATGATTTTTATCATCATTATGCCGCTGAGCCAGTCTAACGATACATTACGCTGCTTGCATGTGGGGGTAAATGACTGGACTATAATGTGTTGCATCTGATATCATGCCGATTGAATGGGATTATCGGAGTGCGGCTGATTGGGAGCGGTTGAGTCCGAGTTGTTCCTCTAAGGCGCGGCGGCGGATGTTGAGGATTTTGCGTTGGCGGATGTTGTCGGCATAGCCGTAGGCTGCGGCGATCGCTTGCGCCTGTTGCTGTGGTAGGCTCATTTCAGTTGTTTTGCCGTCAGTGGAGGCGAATCTCAGCGTGAGTGGGCTCCCGATATGGGCATGGACAAATGCGCCGATGGTGTCGGCATCTGTGCCGATGAACGTGATGGTCTCGATGCCCCCGGTGTCGTCATTGCGTTCGCCGTCGCGTGGTATGGAAGCGGTGGCGGCTGATGTGCCGTCAGGAGCGGATAGGCTGACGGAGGTATGTCGGATTTTGGGTGACGAGAGTCGCGACAATATATATAAGGTGCCGTCAGGCATCAGACGCGGATCGAGTCCCTTAGTCACTGTACCCAGCTCGGTCACTACAAAGTATGGCTCTATAGGATTTTCGACCTTGCGGAGTCGCTGTTGCAGCGAATCTCCTCGCAATTGTGCCACTGCGAGCAGCGAGTCGGTCTGTGCAATCTGTATGTTGAGCAATCCCTCGCGCACCGTTGCCATCAGGCTCATGCCCTCGCGGCGCACATCTACAGCTTTCGGGCATATCGAGTCTATGGAGTCAAGAAGCAGCTTGGCTGCCTCATATTGCCCCATGTCGGCAGCAGTCCGTGCACGTTCCAGCATTGCCTGTGCCGTTTTGACCTGATTGTCGCCGCCACACGAAGTGACTGATAACACCGCCATGGCAATGACAGCGGCTGTGAGCGTCTTAATTGTTGCGTTGTACATCTTTCACACCTTTTACGGTCTTGATTTTCTTTATGAGATTGTTGAGGGTGCGCGTGTCGTTGACTCCTACCACTAAGTAGCCCTGGAATATGCCGTCATGGGCATCGATGGAGATGTTGCGCAGGAGCACGCCCTTCTCTTTGGATATCATGGAGGTGATGTTGGTGACGATGCCGATATCATCGTGGCCGATTACACGTAGGGTCGCGCCAAACTGCACATCGCTCCCTTCGCCTGCCCAGCGTGTGGTGATGATGCGGTAGGGGTATCGTTCGGCAAGATGCATGGCATTCTGGCAGTCGGACCGATGCACTTTCACTACTCCTTCCGAGGAGATGAAGCCTGTTACTGTATCGCCATAGATGGGGTTGCAGCATTTGGCGAGCTTGTAGTTGATGCCCTTGAGGTTCTTGCCTCCGATTATCAGTATGTCCGATGACCCTCCGGTGTCATTGTCGGCATCTGATTTTGAATCAAGTATAAACTCTCCCGCGCTGCGGGTCTCTACGGCTGTCTCCGTGCGGCGTACGGTGGCATCATATTCGCTGATAACCTCCTCTATGTCAAGTTTTTCGGCAGCTATCGCACTGTAAAACTCTGTGACAGTCTTGTAGCCGAGCCGCTTGATGGTGCGCATCAGCACAGGTTCTTCCAGCTCGAGTTTGCGGTTTTTAAATCGGCGTTGCAGCATCTCCTTGGCGAGCTCGGCATTGCGGTTGGCAGCCTCGTTGAGCGTCTGGCGGATTTTGCTACGGGCTTTTCCGGTGACCACGAAGTTGAGCCAGTCTTGCTTGGGAGCCTGGTTGGGGGCGGTGAGGATTTCCACGGTGTCGCCGCTGTTGAGGCGGTGGTTGAGCTTGCATACCTTACTGTTGACTTTGCCCCCCGTGCACCGGCATCCGAGACCGGAGTGGATGTTGAAAGCGAAGTCAAGGACGGTGGCACCCATAGGCAACTTATAGAGGTCGCCCTTGGGGGTGAATACGAACACCTCCTTGTCATACAAGTCCATGGAGATGTTTTTCATCAGCTGCATCGGACCGCTCTCACCGCTCTCGAGGATGTCACGTATGTTGTTCATCCATGAGTCAAGCCCCTCCTCAGCCTTGCCGCCCTTGTATTTCCAGTGGGCGGCGAGACCTTTTTCGGCTATCAGGTCCATACGGCGTGTGCGTATCTGCACTTCCACCCAGCGGTTCAGAGGTCCCTTGACGGTGATATGCAGCGACTCGTAGCCATTGCTTTTGGGTATCGACAGCCAGTCTTTGAGTCTTGATGGATTGGGCTGGTACATCTCCGTCACCACCGAGTATGCCAGCCAGCAGTCGCTTTTCTCCTTGCGGAGCGGCGTGTCTATGATGATGCGTATGGCAAAGAGGTCATAGATCTCGTCGATGTCGTGATGCTGCTTCTTGATTTTGTTCCAGATGGAATATATCGACTTCGTGCGCCCCTTGATCTCATATTTCAGCCCGGTCTCGTCAAGCTGTCGTTTCAAAGGGTCGATAAACGACGCTATGTATTCGTCCCTCACCTTTTTGGTCTCCTTGAGCTTGCGGGCTATGTCGGTGAAGGTGGCGCGGTTGGTGTATTTGAGCGACAGGTCTTCCAGCTGCCCCTTGATGGCGTAAAGTCCGAGTCGGTGCGCAAGGGGAGCATAGAGATACAGCGCCTCGAACGCCATCTCCTGCACCATGCGGTCGTTGGGGTGGTGGTTGATGGCTTTCATCAGCTCGAAGCGGTCCACGATCATGATTATGATGACACGGATGTCGCGGGCAAATGTCAGCAGCAGATTGCGGAAATTGTCGCTCGCCACAGCCGCCCCGTGACCGTATAGTCCCGTGACCTTGATGAGTCCCTCCACAAGATTGGCGACATCTTCGCCCCACTCGGCGGCGATGTCGGCATTGAAGCCGTCTGTTTGCTGGCGGAGCGTAAACAGCACCATCGCAACAATCATGTTGCGGTCAGGCGATATATGCTCACACAGCGATATGGCTGTGGTCAGGTTGCGTATGATCGGATGGAAGCCAAACGGTGTGCGCTTGATTTCGGTTTCGTTGACCAGTCTGCCTATTAGATGCCTCAACCGAGAGGCATCGTCAGCCTCAGCCACCGCAGCGGTGTGACGGAGCAGCTGACGGTAAAGCCCCGGCAGCTGCCGCCGCTCGTCGGCGGTCAGTGTGGTTGTATTGTCGTTTTCGGTCGCTTGCATGATAAGTCAAAAGATTATATATGTTTTTAGAGGTCGTTTGGCAGCCTCTTACATCTGCATGTGATCCATCAGCTCGTTGAGGAAGAAGCGTTCACCCACGCATCGGAATCCCGTCTTCTTATACAGCCTCCGTGCATTGGCGTTATGCTTGTCCACCAGCAGTCCGAGAGGCTTGCCGGTAGTCTGTGCGCGCTTCGCTGCCTCGGCTATCAGAGCCGATGCGATGCCTTTGCCACGGCACTCCGGTAGCACGGCGAGGGTGTCTAAATAGATTTCCGAGGCGTCGGTCTCGTCAGGGATGGCCGACTCGTCGATTTTGCCTATGTGCTGTCGGTGTTCTTCTACGAATGCTTTGCGTAGGCGGTACAGATCCGCACCGTCATATCTGACGAGCACTCCTATGGGTCTCCCTTGCGCCGACCTTGCCACGAGGGTATTGCGGTAGGAATACTGCGAATCTTCCCGCTTGGCGAGTGCTACAAACATGGCATGCACATCCTCTATACCGTGGGTGTCATCGCCGAGAAGCTCTACGCACAGTTCTGGCGTTATGGCTGCAATTATGGCATCGGCTATCGCTGGTGCGTCGGATATTCTGGCAGGTTCAATGATGTACTCGTTCATGATTATAATTAGGTATAGGCAATATCAGAATACAAATGTACCCAAAAAACTCTAACTTTGCACTGACAATGGAACAAATAATCACTACCTATCCGCTCGGAGATGGCATAGAGGCTTTTGTAGTCACCCGTGGACGGGTGGATATCTCGGATTTTTATTCGGGCATAAATGTGTGCCATTACGTCCACGATGACCCTGCGCATGTCCGTGCCTCGCGTGAGGAGGTGTGCCGTCGGCTCGGCATCGGAGCGGATGCGTTGGTGGTGCCTCGGCAGATTCATTCTGCCGATGTGGCAGTGCTGATAGGCGGAGCCTCATCGCCCGATGGTGTTGACGCTGTTGTGACAGGACTGTCTGATATTGCCATAGGGGTCTCCACAGCTGACTGTGTTCCAGTCGTGATGGCAGATGCCTCTTCAGGGCTGATTGCGGCTGCCCATGCCGGCTGGCGCGGAGCGTTGGCTGGCATTGTTGACAACACTCTTGACGCTATGGTGGCATATGGAGCCTCGTTGTCAGAAACCAAGGTGCTAATCGGTCCCTGCATATGTCAGGCATGTTTTGAAGTAGGGGAGGAGGTAGCAGTTTTGTTCCCCGATGATTTTGTCAGCCGGGACTATGGCACCAAGCCCCATGTAGACCTCCCCGGCTATGTCCGTTCGCAGCTGGCAGCGCATGGCGTCCCTGAGTCAGCCATCCAAGGTCCCATAGACTGCACACGCTGCAATCCCCGCCAATACTTCTCGGCGCGCCGCCTCGGCATCAACTCAGGCCGCACCTTCACCGGCATCATCCGCCACCAAGCCATAGTTAAATAGCCATGTTCGGTCTTATGAAACATTATAAAATATTAAAATGTTATGAGTCAGGTATTTGCAATGGATGACGTTAAGCAGCAACCTTCCTCCATCACTGTGTCTAAGGTTCGCGACAGCCAGATGGAACTGCTGCGTATCGTAGCGATGTCGATGATTCTCATCCATCATTTCGTGAGTCATGGGGCGGATTATGAAATCATGAAAGAGGGACTCGGCTTTCAGAACTCGTTTGTGTTTTATGGAGTTAACCTGTTTGTGATGATTTCGGGTTATTATGGCATCAGGGTTAGATGGAAATCATTCATGTCATTGGTTATAACTGTAATCTTCTTTGTGCTGGTTGACTATGTGTTAAAATGCTTGGGTGATTGTTGGTCGCATGGATTTGATATATCCATCTTTGCTGGTATTGGCAAAGTTTTAGCTCGCCCCTTTGCATCGTATTGGTTTGTAAGCTGTTATCTGATTCTATATGTGTTCGCTCCTGTGATTAATATAGGATTAAAGCATTCGACTAAATCTCAGTTGCGTGCCATTGTGGTCATCGCTGCATGTTATTGCCTATATGGAGGATTGACGCTGGATTATGCAGTCAGTCGGGGCTACGAGGTCTCGCAGTTCATATTGCTCTATCTTACAGGATATTGGATAAAGGCTGAATCTCCTTTTGAGCGAGTGTCGGTTTGGTGGCTTGTTTGCATAGCAGTCAGCTGTAGCTTGCTTAATGGCACAGAAGTCTTCCAATGGATAATGGGATCTCTTTCGGGTGTCAATTATTCTGTGAGCTATATCAATGTGCTCTGTTATATAGGGTCTATAGCGATATTCTTGTTGTTCACTCGTTTTTCGTTCAGTAACCGGTTTGTCAATTCGTTGGCAGGTGCTTCGTTTGTATGTTATTTGCTTCAGGATGCTCGTGCAGGTTCTGATTATTATTATGTGTTACAACGCGAATTCTATGCCACACATTCTTTCGCTGAGTCCTTGCTGATGTATGCGGCATCGTTCGTGGCTCTGTGGACGGCATCGTGGGTGCTGACGTGGTTTAAGAGTTTATGGGGGCCCGGACTCATTGATGCGGTGTATCGGGCTTTGCCACGGCGGTGGAAACAGGCGGTCTGGTAAGTTTATGATGATAAATATCCATCATCGTTATACTTTTTATTAGACTCTTCGCTATGGAGGGTCTAATAACCATAAGGCGTGAAATATATGCTTTTGTATGATGGATAGAATTTGATTAAATTTGCGCACTGAACCTTAATCGTTTTGCTATTTAGGACAATTGTAAATAAATGGATAATAAACGAATTACAATTAGAAAGGATAGATATTCATCCCAGGTTCCCAAGGTGCGTGAAAGCTCCATGGAACTGCTGCGTATAGTAGCTATGTCGATGATTATCGTATACCATTTCGTAGTACATGGTTCTGAGTTTAGTCTTGATGCCGACCATATTGGACTCAAGGTTTCTTTCGTTTTTTACGGAGTGAATCTTTTTGTGATGATTTCTGGTTATTACGGGATAAGGATGAGATGGAGGTCATTCCTTTCTTTGATGGTTACGGTCGTGTTTTTTGTCTTTTTCAATGTGTTTGGTAAGATGGTGGGTTCATTTTATTATCATGGGTTTCATTCGTCTTATCTTTTCATGTTAAGAGATATGTTGACTGTTCCATTCAAGGGATATTGGTTTATAAGCTGTTACATTGTATTGTTTTTACTTGCTCCGCTTTTAAATACAGGACTTAAGCATGCATCGGCAGTGCAACTCCGCACCATAGTCATCATATTGTCATGTTATTGTCTATATGGAGGAATTATACGTGATTATGCCATTGAAACCGGTTATACAGTTATACAGTTTGTTTTGCTATATATAGTAGGGTATTGGATACGTATTGACCATCCGTGCAGCAGAATCCCAGCCTACTGTCTTGTAGCCATAGCTATAGCATGTAGTCTGATCAATGGCACTCCGATATTTACATGGATTCTTGGCAATCATTTAGGAGTGGGATATTCATTCAGTTATATAAATGTGTTTTATTTTATTGGTTCGATAGCTATTTTTTTGCTTTTCACTCGATTTACATTTTATAGCCGCATTGTTAATTCAGTGGCAATGGCATCTCTGGGATGCTATCTGTTGCAGGATGGATGGCTTGGCAAGGAGGTGTATTTGTTTCAGCAGAATTATTATCAAAGTCATGGATTAATTCAGTCCTTGCTGATGTATGCGGCATCGTTCGTGGGGTTGTGGGTGGCTTCGTGGGTGCTGACGTGGTTTAAGAATTTGTGGGCACCAAAACTTATTGATGCGGTGTATCGGGTTTTGCCTCGGCGGTGGAAACAGGCGGTCTGGTAGGCTTCTGAGGCTCTGAAATTCACTTAATCGTCAAAATGTGTTGGAAAACATCTGTTTTTTGATACGATTGACGATTTTTTTTACTATTTTGCGCTCAGTTCATCTACATGACTGACTAACCTTACCATTTCTTACCTATAATACCTTAACACCATGAAGGTCTACCAAACCAACGAAATCAAAAACATCGCCCTGCTTGGAGGCAAGGGCTCGGGTAAAACCACACTCACAGAGTCGATGCTCTATGAGTGTGGAGTGATAAAACGCCGTGGCACCATCGATGCCAAAAACACTGTGAGTGACTATTTTCCTGTAGAGAAGGAATATGGTTACTCAGTTTTTTCTACCGTATTCTATGCTGAGTTTCTCAACAAGAAGCTCAATGTGATCGACTGCCCCGGAGGCGACGACTTCGTGGGCAATGCCATCACGGCTCTCAATGTGACGGATACAGGTGTCATCTTGGTCAACGCCCAGTATGGCGTGGAAGTGGGCACGCAGAATATATTCCGCACTACCGCCTCGCTTAAGAAGCCTGTCATCTTCGCCATCAACCAGCTTGACGGCGAGAAGGCTGACTATGAAAACGTGATAGAGCAGATGCGCGAGATCTTCGGCAAGAAAGTCATCGCCATACAGTATCCGCTCCAGAGCGGTCCGGGCTTCAACTCTTTCATCGACGTGCTGCTGATGAAGAAGTATTCATGGGGACCTGACGGCGGTGTGCCAGTCATAGAAGATATCCCCGACGACCAGCTCGAACATGCCCGCGAACTGCATCAGCAACTCGTGGAAGCCGCTGCCGAAAATGACGAGACCCTCATGGAAAAATTTTTCGAGCAGGGACACCTCACCGAGGATGAGATGCGCGAGGGCATACGAAAGGGACTTATGGATCGTTCCATCTATCCGGTATTCTGCGTCAGCGCCCTCAAGGACATGGGTGTGCGCCGCATGATGGAGTTCCTTGGCAATGTAGTGCCTTTCGTGGAGGACATGCCCGCTCCGGTGGATACCGAGGGTCAGGAGGTGAAGCCCGACAGCAACGGTCCCCTCAGCATCTATATGTTCAAGACCACCGTAGAGCCTCACATCGGCGAAGTCAGCTACTTCAAGGTGATGTCAGGCACTCTCAAAGCCGGCGATGACCTTGACAACATGGATCGCGGCTCCAAGGAGCGTCTGGCTCAGATATATTGCGTATGCGGTCAGATCAAGACCCCTGTTGACAAGCTCTGTGCAGGCGATATCGGCGCGACTGTCAAGCTAAAGGATGTCCGCACCGGCAACACTCTCAATGCCAAGGGATGCGAATACCGCTTTGACTTCATCAAGTATCCCGCGCCCAAGTATTCGCGTGCCGTGCGTCCTGTCACCGAGAGCGATGCCGAGAAGCTCGCTGGTATACTCCAGCGCATGCACGAGGAGGATCCCACATGGGTCATCGAGCAGTCGAAGGAGCTCAAGCAGACCATCCTCAAGGGTCAGGGCGAATTCCATCTCCGCACTCTCAAGTGGCGTGTGGAAAACAATGACAAGCTCCCCATCCTCTTCGAAGAGCCCAAGATTCCATATCGCGAGACCATCACCAAGGCAGCGCGTGCCGACTACCGCCACAAGAAGCAGAGCGGCGGTGCCGGACAGTTTGGCGAGGTGCATCTCATCGTAGAGCCTTATACCGAAGGCATGCCGGCGCCTGACACCTACCGCTTCGGCAATCAGGAGTTTAAGATGAACGTTCGCGACACTCAGGAGATTCCCCTCGACTGGGGAGGAAAGCTTGTGGTGTGCAACTGCATCGTCGGCGGTGCCATCGATGCCCGTTTCATTCCTGCCATCGTCAAGGGTCTTATGGACCGCATGGAGCAGGGTCCGCTCACCGGCAGCTATGCGCGTGACGTGCGCGTCTGCATCTACGACGGCAAGATGCACCCGGTCGACTCCAATGAAATATCGTTCCGTCTGGCTGGTCGCAACGCATTCAGCGAAGCGTTCCGCAACTCCGGACCCAAGATTCTGGAGCCTGTATATGACGTGGACGTGATGGTGCCAGCCGATGTCATGGGCGATGTCATGAGCGACCTTCAGGGACGCCGTGCCATCATCATGGGCATGTCGAGCGAAAACGGTTTTGAGAAGATCTCTGCCAAAGTGCCCCTCAAAGAGATGTCGAGCTACTCTACAGCTCTCAGCTCCATAACAGGCGGCCGCTCATCGTTCACGATGAAATTTGCCAGCTACGAACTCGTGCCCTCCGATGTGCAGGAAAAACTGCTCAAGGAGTACGCCGAAAAGCATCAGGCAGACGAATAACCGTCTGCCTCAACCCATCGGCGTGTGTCGGCACTAACGCCACCACATACCGATTAACTTCCATTCCCAGCTTGCAGGTGACGCATTGCCCATACGCGGTATGCGTCACCTTTTTTTGCTCAGTGGGGTGAACGATGCCGACACCGTGTCGGTTATAAAAGTATGAAACTGATATGTATGTCATCTGCGATGCTCGTCCCAGAGATGGCGCAGTGCCATCAGCGGATGATGCCACAGCATCCGTGGTCCGCTCCAGCGCATCACTGCCCGCATCTGCTCCCTCATCTGGGGACTGTAGCAGTGTATGGGGCATTGGCGGCACGATGGTTTCCTGTGTCCGTGAGGACAGTGGTTGAGCCTGGCATGGGCATATTGCTCCAGAGCCTGACAGTCGCATTTGTCCGCATCGTTTCTGTGGTGATGGCGGCAATAAAGCCTTATCATCACGCTGACAGTTCGTTGTTCCCTCCTTATTCGCCCGGATTGTCGGTCTGAAGTTTTCATGATACAAATTTAATAAATTTTCACACGCCATTTATTTGGAAAATCACAGGCTTTAAGGTAAATTCGCTTTTGAACACTTCCGCTTATGAATCGTCTGATCGAGGAATTTATCAACTATCTGCGCCACGAGCTCCGCTACTCGCCTCACACTGTGGATGCCTATGAGGTGCATCTGAGCCAGTGGATGGATTTCCGCCGTGCCTCTGAGGGGATTTCCTCTGCAGCGGCAGCTGATGACGATTTCGCCCAAGTGACTGTGCATCAGCTCCGCCAGTGGGTGCTTGCCCTCGGCAAGCGTAATCTTAAGCCGGCTACCATACGGCTCAAAGTGCAGGCTCTGAGGACTTTTTTCGGATACCTTGTCGACAAGCATGGGCGCAGGTCCAATCCTGCCGCCGAGCTGATTCTCCCGAAACTTTCAAAGCCGCTTCCCGTACACATCCGCGAGTCGGAGATGAAGCACCTGCTCGATGACGAGGTCGCCGTTGACGACTTCATCGCCGTGCGTGACCATCTGATCATGCTGATGCTCTATACCACCGGCATGCGTTGCAGCGAGCTGGTTGACCTTGAAGATGCCTATGTTGATACCGCCCGTGGCGAGCTTAAAGTCCATGGCAAGCGTGACAAGGACCGCATCATACCCTTCGGCACGGAGCTGGCTGAAGCCATTGACCGCTACAGGGCATTGAGGCTTGAGACCACTGGCATATCTTCTACCGACACCCTGTTTGTGCGCCCCGATGGGCAGCCCCTCTATCGCCAGCTCGTCTGGTCGGTAGTCCATAAGAGTCTGGAAGGACGGGCGCATGCCTCGCGTCTTTCGCCTCACGTATTGCGCCACTCATGCGCCACCGACCTCCTCAACCATGGTGCCGACCTGACCGCCGTGCGCCAGTTGCTCGGGCATGAGTCGCTTGCCACCACACAGATATACACCCACCTCTCTCACAGAGATCTACAACATATTTACCAACAAGCGCATCCGCGCGCCTTTACCAAGAAAGGAGAACTAAACCATGGAAGTTAACATTAAAGCAATCCATTTTGAGACATCGGCAGCTCTCGAAGAGTTTATCAACAAGAAATCCGACAAGCTCCTGCGCCGCTATCCCGCCATCTCCATCTTTGACTACACCCTCAAAGTGGTCAAGCCCGAGACTTCGATGAACAAAGAGGCTACCATCAAGGTCACCGTCCCCCAGTACGAGGATTTCGTAGCCACAAAGATAGCCGACACCTTCGAGGAGGCGATAGACCTCGGACTCGACGCCATAGAGCGTCAGCTTGAGCGCAAACTCAAAGCCAAATAATCCCCCCAACCTCCCATACCCAAAGCATCCGCAGAAACAGGTCTACCCCCGTTCCTGCGGATGCTTCCGTCTATACCTCTCCCCACATCCCGCTACTGGTCAATCTTTTGCTGCGTGTGGCTCTGACGAGATGAGATTGTGCTAAAACACTATACAACTCTTGTAGGGACATGCCGTGGCATGTCCGCTTTCAGCAGCACTCGCAGATGCAACGCCTGATGGGCGGACATGCCACGGCATGTCCCTACACTTTTTTCATAACCAACCAAAGATTGACCAGTAGTAGGGACATGCCATGGCATGTCAGCCCTTATATCATGTCGGCCCTTATATAGTGTGGCAAACCACCTCACAGCATCACTTTGTGTCCGCCCACTATATAGAAGCCGCGGGGCAGACTGATGGTATTGCGCCCGGTGGTGACATGTACGGTGGCGATGCAGCCGTCGGGACTGACGATGTCTATCTTCCGTTCTGTCGGACTGATGATTGTCAGGCTGTGGTCGGCTCCGGTTTCTATTCTTATCTCATCTTTGCCGTCGCCATACACCGTGGCGGTCGATGATATGTTGACGCCTGTGTATCCGCTGGCGTTGTATATGCCGTTGTTGACCAGTTCGAAATCACCGGTCTGTGCTCCCTGACCGTTGTTGAATATGACCATCAGCTTTGCCTCGGGATTCTCGCACTTGAAAGCATACTTCCAGTATCCCGACGCACCGTCCTCGGTCATGACAGTTCCAGGCCAGGAGCCTCCGGTATAGTTCTCAGAGGTATTGAGGGCGTTCCATATCCATGTTTTCACCGAAGCCCATCCTGAGCCTGAGTTGTCGAAGTAGACTGTGTAGTTCTCGTCTCCAGGCTCTATTACGGGCGGGTCTGGCTCCACCCAGTCGTCATTGACCACAAAGTTGGGGTCGGGGAGTGGACCTTCGTTGGAGCTCGGCTCCTCTTCTGTGCCGTCATATTCCGGATCCATCAGTTCGGGATTGCCTACAGGAGTGTCGGTATAGAGAAACGGTCCGTCAGCGCCCACCTTGCCGGGGGCTTTGGTCAGGGAGGTGTCGAGCACATATATGCGCATGTTGCCGATCTTGATGCCTTCGACAGTCAGTGTCCCGTCGGTCACGTTAGCTTCCTGCCCGGTGATTGCGTCTACATAATGTCCGTTTTCTATGCCTGTGAACGATGCGCCGGCACCGATGGCGACAAGGACGTATGAATCTATGGTCGCATCGGTATATCGGCGTTTGAACGCTATCATGTCGCTTTTGCACCCTTCGGTGGAGTATTGGCCTCGGCGCAGGGCAGGGATGGCAGCTCTTAGCTTGTTAAGACGGCGGTAGTGGTGAGCCATTGGAGCGTCGAGCGATACTGCCATGTTGCCTGTGGCATCGGTGTAGCTGCTGAAGTCTGTGGCATTGACGCTTCCCTTGATGCGCCCTCCGTAATATCCGCGGCCGCTATCATCGAGAGGACCGCCTTGTGGTCCCGGATCGATATGATGTCCCCAGCGGAATCGTGTTTCCGACCCGTAGTACACGCACGGTATCCCTCGCCACGTAAACAGCAGATTCATCATCTCGGCAAATTCCTCATTTGATTTCCATGGACGGCTCCCGCTGTCGGCAGGTCCGTAATCGTGGGAGTCGGTGTAGCATACGTTATATGACGCATCGTTGTAGAGATGGTCGCCGTGGCGCACATCAAAGGCATTCTTGGCGTTGCGGAAATACATATGCATCGGGTAGTCGATGACACTCATGCCCGAGTAGAGGCTGCGGTCCACTGCGTGGTACTTGTTGCCGTCAAGAAGTATATTGCGCGAATTTGGCTGGTTGTTGTCATGGAAGTTTGCCGCGCCGAAGGCGTTGCATGATTTGATGTTGACATGATCAGCTTCCTGACCAGGGGGCACCACCAGTCCCTCCCATGATGCCGGGTCGTGGTCCCAGCCGTAGTCTTCGGTGATTTTCCATTGGTAAAACCATGGAGAGAGCACGTTGCGGTTACGGTATGTGACATCGTTGAACCGTGCACATACCTCGCCGAACATGAAAAATGCCCCTCCGCCACGCTTGGCTTTAGCCTCCTCTGCTATAGCCTCAAACCGCGGGATGAATACTTTCTGCAACGTCAACGGCGACAGGTGTCCTGAGGTGTCGATGCGGAATCCGTCCACGCCCATCCTGATGAACTTGCCGTAGCACTCTACCAGATAGTTGTACACTCTGGGGTTTTCGGTGTTGAGGTCCACGCAGTCGCCGGCTATCTGTCCCCACCAGCGGTTATGCTCGTCCCAGTTCCAGTTGTTGGCAGTGTGGTGGTAGATGTTCTCCGGGTCGTGGTTTTTGCCGTCTCCGTTTTTCATCACCTTGATGCGTTGCTGGTACTGGGCTTCGCCGTCTAATTTGTAGTAGTTGTTGGGTAGTTTGCCGCCATCTTTCTCGCGTAGGGGGATTAGCGATTCTATCCACGATGACTGGGTCTTGGTATAGTCGCGCTTGAACAGGGGAAAGAGGTTGGCTTCGCCGAAGTTGCCGGTATGGTTGAGCACTATGTCGAGGATAATCTTGATGCCGCGGCTGTGGGCTTCGTTGATGAGGTCCTCGAATGTGGCATCCTTGCTCTCAAGCCTGAAATCCACCTTTGACATGTCTATGGCGTGATAGCCGTGGTAGTCGTAGCCCGAGGCGTTCTCTACTATGGGGGTCATCCATATCGCCGTGAATCCTAAGGCTTTGATGTAGTCGAGCTTCTCGATCAGCCCCTTGAAATCACCGCGCCACGGCGGACATCCCTTGTTGGCTTCCTGGTTTTCCCAGCATTGCATGTTGTTTGACGGGTCACCGTCGTAAAATCTCGTGGTGAGCAGAAAGTAGATGCTTTCATCGCGGAAATCATCGCGCGTGCCCACGAAGTCTGAGGCAAAAGCTGACATGTGGATACATGTCATCACCAAAGCCACGACAAGGCTTTTGATAGTTTTCATGATGGATTATTGATAAGAAAGAGCAAATAATGTGTTAATGCAATTTTTCCAAAAAGTAATGTGGATGCGCGCAATTTACGAATTATCTTCCGAATTTGCCAAAAATCATAGCATAAAGATTAAAAAATATGAAATTTATGATTATATTTGCAATTGATACATACACTCTCTCCCTTGATATCTCACACTTAATCAAACCTGATATCGCATTGCATACTTATACCACATTATTGATTCTTGCCATGGCAGTTTGCGCATGCAGTTGCCACAGCTCCAAGCAGACTCAGCAGACGCAGCTCACTGAAATACCTGCTCCTGTTGACGGCATCACCGAAACTCCAGCCCCGATCAAACCCGGCACCACTGTCGATGTGCCTGAATATTCGGTTATTTTCAAGGCTGACAATGCCTATCTGCATAATGTCCCGGTTTCGGTCACACCCTCTGGCAATGCTGTCATTTACATACCTTCACCGTCAGCCATCAAGTCCCAGCCTCTGCGACTCGCCGACGGATATTGGCTGTCGCCCATCCCGCTGACTCGTCAGAGCCAGTTTACCGACTACACGTACGGGGAATATGCCAAGTTGGGCGAAGCCCCCTCGGCATCAGAGGTCATGAAGCATCTTATCCCCGATTCACGCCCCACGGTGATAGTCCAGCTCCCTGTGGCAGCATCCGACACCGCAGCCATCAACTGCCTTATCCGTGAGGGATTTCCGGACTGCAAAACTCTCAAATGAGATCTATATTTACCAGATAATCAATCTATACATCGTTTATGAAACATTTCTTACTCTTAGCATCTGTGCTCATCGCCATGCCGGCATGGGCACGCACGCTCACTCCCGCCGAGGCGTTGCAGCGTGCACAGGGTGACGGTCCCGCCAAGGTGGCTGCAGCGCAGCCCAAGAGCCGTCTCGTAAAGACCGGCTACACAGCCAAGCAGCAGCCTGCCTACTACATCTTTGACAACGCCGGTGACAAGGGCTATATGATTCTTGCCGCCGATGATGTGGCTATGCCGGTGCTTGGCTACTCAGCCACTGGCACCATCAACCCCGATGACATGCCCGAAAACCTCCGCGGATGGCTTGAGAACTATGCAGCAGAAATCGCATGGGCTGCCGAGCGCGAAGCCTCTGGCAACTACATCGCCAAAGACTTCACTAAGGAGACCGCTGCCAGCAAGCGCGCTACATGGGCAAATATTGCCCCACTCTGCGCCACTAAGTGGAATCAGAGCGAACCCTATGACCTCTACACTCCGGAAATCACATACCGTGGTGCGAACATTAAAGCTGCTACAGGATGCGTTGCCACAGCCATGGCACAGCTGATGAAATACTACAACTATCCTGCCAAAGGAAAGGGTAGTGTCTCTTATACCTGGACAAAGTATAGCGACTTTAATAATACCGCACAAGGAGCCCCGTCGACCAATGTCGCTATGAAGATGGATTTCAGCTCTGTCACATTCGACTGGGCAAATATGCTCAATGTCTACACCGACGGCGGTTATAATGACGCACAGGCTGATGCTGTGGCTACGCTGATGAAGGCTTGCGGCTACTCGGTGGAGATGAGCTACGGTCCTGAATCAGGTGCTTCTACTGCTGATGTGGCTGTTGCTCTTAAGACATATTTCGGTTACGACAGCAACACCCGTTTCTACACACGTGCCTATTATGACATAGATGCATGGGAGGAAATGCTTTATAACAACCTCAAGAATGTAGGTCCCATCCAGTATTCCGGTCGTAACGATTACGGCGGTCACTCTTTCATAGTCGACGGTTATGCAGGTAACGGCTACTTCCACCTCAACTGGGGATGGGGAGGCATGTCTGACGGCGACTTCCTCATCACAGCCCTTGACCCCGATGCTCAGGGCGTAGGTGGCTCTCTTGCCGGTTATAATTCAAACCAGGGTGCTATCCTTGGAGCACAGCCTGCTGGTGCCAGCATACCTAAGATTGTTCCGTTCCAGATGGCAATATACGGAGGCGGCATGACCCCGAAGATTGCCAACAGCAAGCTGACCATCGCTGGTCCCTTCACTAACAACGGTGGTGTTGGCGACCTTGTCCGCGTGGCTATGCAGTTCTGCTCATACAATGATGACGCTCTTGTGGCTACAGCAGTGTGCACAAGCATCTCAGGCTGGCCCGCCAGCATATACTCAGGTCTCAACACCATATCTGCGACTATTCCTTCTTCTCTCCCCGCTGGCATCTATAAGGTTTACCCTGTAGCATCCACCAACGGCGGCGCTACGTATCAGAAGGCTATAGCACAGATCGGCTATCCTAACTATGTCCTGTTGCAGAAGAAAGCCGACGGCTCTTATGTGACCGTGGCTGAAGACCCCGCTGTGATTGCATTTGAGAATGTGACCATGAACACCCCCGTATATTACGGCATGGGATTCCAGGTAGAAGCCAAAGCAGTCAATGACTACGACACCGAGGTCATCCAGTCTGCCGCTCCTGCGTTCCTGATCAAAGATAAAGATGGAATCTGGAACGTGATTGCCTATGCCCAGACACAGGTGGTAGACCTGCGTGCCGGTGACACTATGTCTCTGACCCTTGATCTTTCTGTACTCCGTCGAGCTTCGTCATATGTGGCTGGTGCAGAATGCTACTTCGCATTCGTCGACGAGGAAAATGGCTTCATTCTCGCTGATCCCGTCGCTGTGACTGTCCAGGCAGCCCCGACGAATACTGTCATGAAATCGTACGAAGAAGGCAACGAACTGACCATCCTCAATGCCGACAACGTGGTACTTGATGACTTCCGAATTGATTATAAGATAGGCTGCGTATCTGGTTATTATAACTATCCCCTCTATCTGCTTATATTTAATGCTAATGGTCAGGGTAACTTAGATATTCTTGCTACCCCCATGTGCTATATCACAGCAGGAAGCTGGGCAGATGCATCCAATGTAAAAGTTGAGACTCCTACTGCATCGCTTGAAGTAGGCAAGCAATACATGGCAGCCCTCTTCTCTCGTAAGGGCAACAGTATTGATGCTCAGCTGACCTATGGCAAGCGGTTCACTGTAGGTGCCCTGACTAACTCATCGGTATCTGACATCCGCGCCGAGGGCTCTGACTCATCAGTTAAGGCTTCGCTTGTGGACGGCATCCTGTCTGTGACTGCCGGCTCCGACATCCGCTCAATCGATGTCTATGACCTCAGCGGTGCACGTGTGGCTGCTTCAACAGCTCCCACCGCCGACCTCACAGGAGCATCTGACGGCGTCTACGTAGTCAAGGTGACCACCGCCGCCGGCGCAGCCACCCTCAAACTCATGAAGTAACCGTCCGAGCGCGTTTAATCACCATCCATAATCCAAGCCCTGCCACCCCCTCGGTGGCAGGGCTTGCCATTAATAGCTTCGCCTCCTCCACCCTTGTAGGGACGCGGCGTGCCGCGTCATCAAACGCAACACCTCGCCTGATACGATGACGCGGCACGCCGCGTCCCTACTATTGGTCAAACTTAACTGGGTTATGTAAGATGAATCGTAAAAGTGTAGGGACATGCCGTGGCATGTCCGCCCATCAGGCGTTGTATTTGCGATTGCTGCTGAAAGCGGACATGCTACGGCATGTCCCTACAGGTTATGGAATTTCCATAGACGCAGCGCATCCCTGCCGTCACGGCAGGGATGCGCCTTCCACATTAGTCTCGGTCACGTTTGCCGAGATTTCTATAACATCTACTACTGCTTATTGCTTATTGAGAGGATTTTTACTTGAGCATGAATTTCTCAGCAAGACAGCTTTTGCGGTCCACTGCTTGGATTACATATAGCCCGGGGAGGAGAGTGGAGAGGTCGACTGACGAGCCGCTTCCCTCCATCACCTGCGAGCCGCTGGCATCAAAGATGCGGTATGTCGGAGTCATGGGTGAGCCTGACAGTAGCATGTCGCGTCCATTGAGCTTGAATGACAGCGTGGATTGGTTTTTGTCAGACAATACATCGTCTGCCGAGGAGTTTTCAAATGCCTCTATCGGATACAGTGTCTCCATCTTCTCGCCGTTGACTGTATAAGCCACTCGTATGGTATTGACATCGCGGTACTTGAACTTGGGATTCACTACACCGTCGGCATCAGGGGCTGTCACGTTTTCATCGTTAAATGCCACGGTGTTGATTGTAACGCCTGTTTTGATGGGTTTGACTGTGACGGAGATGTTGTTGCTGGGGGTAAGTCTCACTGCGGAAATGCTGTAGATCTCGACCACGCTTGAACCTTTCTTTGCTGCTTTGTCGTAGTTGGCGGCGCAAAGCCCGGGCACATAGTACGTCGCATCAGCCACCTCGTAGCCCGGGAGCGGCTTGTATGCTTCGCAATAGAATATGGGTGTGACCTCCGCTCCGTCGGTGCCGCCGTAGAGATATTTCAGGGGGCAGCTGTTGTAGCTCCACCAATACTTCTGCTGATTGGTGGTCTTGACGTAGGTCTTAGGCGAATATTTGCCCATGCCGCTATACATCACTATCGGATCATACATCCTGGAAAATGTCTTTATCACCACCTTTTCCAAGGGTACGCCTGGACCTATGCTGGGAAAATACTCGTCGTCAGCATAGTTGGAAAAGACCGTAGCATCGGGAAACTTTATGGTCTTGAGTTTCGGGGCATTGCTGACAAATTCAGGACAAATATGCACCCCGTCAAAGTTCTTGTCAAGAGTGACGGCTGAAAAGTCAATCTGTGCCAGCTCCTTGCTGCCTGAGAACATCTCTTTGGCGACTTCGGCATCTTCCATGCCTGACTTGTCAAATGTAACCTTGGTAAAGCCGGTGTTGGCAAACACCGAATCGGAAGCAACGTACCACGTGGATAGCGAGATGGGGAAGGAGGTGAGCGAAGTGCAGTCCTTGAATGCCGCATTGCCCATATCGCTGGGGAGTCCGTTGGGAAATTTGACCGTCTTGAGGGCGGTGCATCCCAGAGCAAACCAGCTGGGTATGGTAGCGTCCTTGCGGTTGACGGTAATGGTGGTCAGCTGCTTGCAGTAGGCGAAAATATGAGAAGGTGAAGATCCGTTCCATCCCTTCGGTAGCGTGACCGATGTGAGGGCTGACCTGGAGAATGCTTCCTGACCGATGTATTCAAGACCGTCCGGAAGGGCGATTTTGGTGATGGAGGATTTGTAAAATGAATAATCGCCGATGTCGCAGAGCGATGATGGCAATGTGAGTGATTTGAGATGCTTGGTGTTGGCAAAGGCATAGTCGGAGATACGGTCTATGGGGTCTGTTATCTCCACGTTCTGGATGGTGCGTGCCGGGGGGTATGCTATCAGACAGTAGTCCTCACGTATCAGCGCGCCTCCGTTGATGTGATAGTCATCATTGCCTTGAGCCACGATGATTTTCGCCAACTTCTTCATCTCGTAGATACCTGCCTCTTCGGAAATGTTGTGGGTCACTGCCGGGATGGTCATCGTCTCGGCGGTAGTGTTGCCGTTGAAGCATCCTGCCATGAAATGAACCACTTTACTGGAAATGTTGAGGTCGCCGCTGGAAAGCTCTATAGCCTGCGGAACACGGTAGAGAAACCGCATGTCTTTGCTGGCGAGAATTCCGGCACCTGTAGCTGCAAATTTCGTGTTGCCCGAAGCGACTTTGAATGCTGTGAGCTTTGGGCAGTTCTGGAAATTGCTGACACCGTTGGCGGTATCAACAAAAGATGGAGTAGGGTTGCCACCCTCAGCCTTGCCGATGACCTTGATGGTGGCAGGGATGGTTATCTCGGTCACCTCTGTGAGGTCGTTGAGCGCACCGGAGGCGATATTGTTGACCGTATATGTCACGCCGTCGGTGTGGGTGTAGGTCGACGGGACGGTCAGTTTGCCCGAAGTGGGCTGGTTGCCGCTCCATCCTGTGAGCTTGCATGTCTTGTAGGTGGCGTGAAACGAGCCGTACTTCCACGTGATAGCTTGCACTGGCAGCGCGGCAGCGATGATCAGTAGCGAAAAAAGTATCCTATACATATGGTTAATTATTTTTTGTAGGGACATGCCATGGCATGTCCGCGGCGTTGCTGATGGTTGGCTGACATGCCATGGCATGTCGTCCCTACAAATTATCAGATATGAAATTTATTTGTGATATGGCTATTGCTGTCGGTGGCGCGGATGATATACGTGCCTGATGCAAGGGATGACAGGTCGATGGCAGAGCCGGTGCCACGGAGAACCTCGGCTCCGTTGACATTTATGACGCTGAAAGCCGCATTGGCTGTCGAGCCTGATATGTACACAGTGCTGCCGTCAATGGCGAGTGACATGGATGTCTGGCCATCGACGATATCGCCGATAGCGGAGTTTTCAAACTCGGCTATGGTGTAGCGGGTCTTCATCTCCTCGCCGTTGATGGTATAGACGAGCATGATCTGTTTTATATCGCCATAGCTGATCGGGGTTACAATGTCATTGCTGGTGGCTGTAATGACCGTGGTTTTGTCATCCTGATTTAATATACTATAACTGAGTAACTTGAATGACGTATTGTCAGAGGTCAGATACATGTGCAACGCATCTTTGGTTGATTCCGAAGGCTTGCGCTCGCTGCGGATGGAGTACATCTCGCGGACTGTGCATCCCTCCTCGGCAGCCTCGCTGTAGTAGGGGAGACCGCGACCGGGGACATAGTATGTGGCATCTTTTGCTACATAGTTTTCCGACGGAGTGACTGCATCGCAGTAGAATATCGGGGCTACCTTAGCTCCGTTGGCGGCGGAATAGAGTCTGTCAAGACGGTACTTGCCTGCTATAGAGGAGTCGGATATGATGTCGGTGGTCTTGACGTAGGTCTTGGGGACGAATGTCCCCGCACCGTAGAAATGGATTATGCCGTCATGAAATCCGTGGTTAGCTTCGAAATAGCCTATGACCATCTTGTCAAGCGGCACATTGGGACCTATGTTGGGATCCGAAGACCGGGCTATGAAGTTGGTGACAGCCGGAAGCCTTATTTCTGTCAGCTTGGGGCTGTTGGCTATCATGCCGATAGGAAAGGCATAGCTTGTGGCATCGCTGTTTAATGAGACAGCCGACATATCTATGGCAGTGAGTTTTTTGCAATTGACAAACATTGCGTTGCCAGGGGTACATGAGCAGTAGGGGCGGTCGTCAAACACCACGCGCTCAAAGCCTGTGTTGACAAAGATACTGTCGCCATACATGTCAGTGGAGGCTGAGAAGGGAAATGACGTCAGTGAGGGGCAGTTTTTGAATGCCGCTTTGGATATCTCTTTTGGCAGATGATAAAAAGTAACCGTTTCAAGTGCCGGACAGTCACGAGCAAAACCAGCGGATATTCCGGCATCCGCTGTCCCTATGATGATTCTTTTGAGCTGCGGGCATGATGCGAACAGATACTGGTTTTCAGTGCTGGCTAAGCTGCATCGCCCAGGGATACTTGCCTGGGTCAGCTGGGATTTGTAAAAAACTTTCCGCCCTATGGACTGTAGACCTGGCGGCAGAGGCAATGTGGTAACCGATGATCCGGCAAAGGCTTCGTCTTTGATGGATATGATGGTAGATGGAAGTATGAGATACTGTAGATAAAGTGTGTTGGCAAAGGCATTTTCCCATACATGCTCGGCTTTGTGGGCAATCTCTATGTTCTTGGATACGCGAGCCGGAGGGTATGATACGATTGAGTTGAGACTCGTATCTATCAGTGCACCATCAGATACTGTGAGATATCCGTTATTAGCGTCGACTTTGAAGTTGGAGAGCTTTGGCATTTTATGAAATCCGGCATTGGGCGACACCACAAAGGTGTTACCCGGGAAAGTAACAGACCATATGGTGGTGACGTCTGAAAACGTATCATCTGTGATTACCTCTACCTGTTCAGGAAGGCTAAGTTTGCCCCCTGAGATGAGCACTGCTTGAGGCACGCGGTAGAGCCTCGTAAAGCTCTTGTTGAGGAGTAGTCCGTCGGAAGTGGATGCGAAATACTTGTTGTCGCTGCTGACCTTGAAGGCTCTGAGCTTGGGACAATTGTCAAAATTCCCTGTCCCGTTTTCACGATCCATGAGATTTTCTTCAGTCACGTCAATGTCACCGATATAACTGATGGTGCCAGGGATGGTAATCTCGGTAACCTCGGTGAGGTTGTCAAGGGCATTGGAGGCGATGGCGTTGACGGTATATGTCACGCCGTCGGTGTGGGTGTAGGTCGACGGGACGGTCAGCTTGCCCGAAGTGGGCTGGTTGCCGCCCCAGCCTGTCAGTTTGCACGTCTTGTAGGTGGCATCAAACGAGCCGTACTTCCACGTGATGGCTTGAGCGGATGTCACTGCTGCCAGAGCAGCGACGGAGAGTAGAAATTTAAGCATAGAAAGGATGAATTGTAGTGTAATCGTAGTTAAAAGTCTTTATGAGAGTGTGATGCAACATCGGCGCGAAGATACGTCAATATTTCCGTATGTATATATGATGTAGAGAACCAAGGCACCACTGTAGACCCATTATATACCTCATTTGCTGAGGTTTGTGGCTGTATGTGAGGCTGATATGATATGGCGTGGCAGTGAAAATACACGGTCTACTATCGGTCTACAATGGGTCTACAGCCGCAAAAAGGCTCGCCATGGACTGGTTTTTCCGTATCTTTGTATCATGGTAGTCCCATAGTCGGGGCTGATAATTCCTGTCTACAGATTATGTCACGCATCATCGTTATCCTTACAGTAGTAATCTCTATCATTTGCTGTGGATGCTCGCGTCCTGACGGCAAACTCTGGCCCTTTGGCTGGACCAAGATTGACGAGCCATTTGACTCGGTCACTCTGGCATTGGAGTGGAAGTATGTCAACAAGGCTCCATTGGATTCTTTGATTCCGCTGTCACGTCGGCTCCGTCAGCTTGCCGAAGAGGATCCGGCATCTGATGTCAAGGATGTCAGAGCACGCTATTGGGAGGCGCGCATGAAGATAAAGGCAGGTGACTATGAGGAGGCTCTGAACGGATTTGCAGAAGCAGCCGCGCTGTGTGACTCGGCACGCTATCCCTACGACATGAAGCGCATCCGCTGGAATATGGATCTTGAAGACCATCCGCTGACGGCGCAGTGGTATCAGACACGGCTTGACGACGCGAAGTTCTATGAGCGTGAGGGCGACCTCATGTTGAGCGGTGCTTCATATGTGGAGATCGGAAGCATGATGGAAAATCTCGGCAGCCTTGATTATGCTCTCATGTACTACGACAAGGCTGATTCGATACTGACACTCGGCGGATTCATGAACAATGTCCGTTATAATCGCGTCAACCGTGCGCTGGTGGATATAAGGGTGCGGCATGACACCGTGGCAGGGGAGAAGATACTGCGCGAACTGGCTGATGATCCGCATATCCAGACCACCGGTGATGTCTACGATATAATCCTCGGTGACCTGTATGCTTTGTGTGGCGATACACTCGCTCTTCGCAAGGCTTACAATATGGTCAGGAATCAGCCCTCGCAGCGTTATGTGCAGTCCATGTACGAGTCTTTTCTGTCGGAGGAGGCTCTCAAACGCGGTGACATCGATTCCGCCCGTTACTACTCTGACCTCGGCATAGCGCATCTTGCCGAGATAATAGGAGCCATGGAGACCGATGCCCTTAACGTGGCGGAATATAACTACAAGACCAGAGCTAAGCTGATGGCTGCAACGGGTCGGACGGACAGCGCATACCACTATCTGCTGCTCGGCAATCAGAGCCATGACTCGCTCTGCGTAAAGGAGAGGACGCAAAAGATACTTGACATGGAGACAATGCGCCAGATAGGTGAGATGGAGCTGACACTGGAACATGCCCAGAACCGTCAGACACTGCTGATGGCTATAGGTATACTTGTCGCCATCTTCATCGGCATGCTTGTCGCCGCGTATTTCTATCGCAGGATGCAGATGCAGAAAGTGGCGCGTATGAAGGCATCGCTTGAGCTTGAGCAGTCACAGCGTCGTGTCGTGGCTATGCAGTTGGGCATCGAGGAGAAGGACAATCTGCTGTCATCAGTGAGCCGTGAGACGGCTAATATGATGGCAAAAGGTGAAATATCCCACAAGGCTGGCAGCCGCATCGAGAGTTCCATCAAGACCCACATAGGGTCGCAAGGCGAACGCGAGAATTTCGTGGAGACATTCGCCACCCTTCATCCTGACTTTGCCGAGCGTCTCAAGGCTGACTATCCTACACTGACCGATGCCGATGTGCGCCTTGCCTCGTTTATAGCCCTCGGACTTGAAAACAAACACATAGCCCGCATCATGTCCATACGCCCCGAGTCGGTCAAGCAGGCGCGCTGGCGTCTGCGTCAGCGCATGGGACTGACAGCCGAAACCTCGCTCGATGCCGCCGTCGCCCGCTACGTCAATTGACAATGCTCCTGAAGGTATCGCAGACCTCAAAATGCTCAATGTGCATGTGCCATGGGATGCCGCGGCATAGCCGCGGCGGGAGTAATAGCCACATGCAAGCAAGTCGTCAGACTTGTGAAGCTTGTGGTCTAAAATGCTCCACCATATGCCGGCGGCGTCAGCTGCCGGGGCTGATGCATGCGATTGCCCCGGCAGTTACACCGCCGGATTTCCATTACATCCGTTTTCCACAAGCTGCGCAAGCCTGACGACTTGCTTGCATGTGGCTACTGCTCCCCTCGGGGCTAACACCCCGAGCTTAAGTGAGCAACTTTGTGTAGCAACCTGCCATTGTTGTTCAGTGGGGTTCTCCAGCATCTTCCGCTTTTTCCATCATTCGCAAATGCGACACCTGATGATGGATGGCTACGGCGCGGTGGTCATCGAGTGCGGTGCTTATAGGAGACTGCGATGGGTCAGGCGTGGGCGTATCGATAGGCTGTTTCTTCGCCTCACGGCGGCGAGATGCCGCCATACGTGCTCGCCGTGACCGCTCCATCGCCTCGTCGAGCTGAGGCTTGAGTATCGCGAACACCACTTTCTCCATGTCGTTGAGCACACCGGACACATCGCCTCCATAAAGGTATATGTCCACATAGCGCATCATCCGCTCGGTGTCTACTGCTTTGCTCGCATAAGTGACGGACTTCACCACGTCACATACATATCGGTAAAATTTCTGTGAGACCGGTCGGTTCCATTTCTCCCGACGGGTCCTCTTGATGCATGTTCTCTTCATATCATCAGATAATTTTGTGATTATGTCACAAAATTACCGTCACCCCCTCACCCAAATCATGCGAAAACATCAGCATGTAAGTCCCAACGGGACGGATTTATCCTTAACCCTGGATGAGGGTCAACGTAGTTGCCCGAGTCCAGGGCTGGAACAAGTCATGACCATGAGTCCTGGAGGGACGATTTCGTGGTAGCACATAGGCATCCACCACCAGCTCGTCCCTCCAGGACTTCTCAGCTCTGTATCCCCCATCCCCCCGGACTCAGCAGCTGCCGCTTGCTTCATCCAGGGTTAAGGATAAATCCGTCCCTTCGGGACTCTGCGATCAGTTATCACCAGCCAAAGATTGACTATTAGTAGAGAGATGTCCCAATGCTGTTTGCTTAACAATCGAAGAGCATAAATTCAGGACCTCCGGCGGAGGTCAACATATTGGGCCATGGTCATACAAGCTGTAAGCTTGGCTGACCATGGTGCCACCATCCTATCCTGATTAATGCCTCTGTAGGAGGCAAACAAGCAACGCATGATGTGTGCGCCTCCTACAGAGGCGGAAATTGGGGCGCGTCAATAACATGGGTCATGCAAGCCTGAACGGTTTGCATGACCCATGCCTAATATGTATGACCCCTCTGGGGTCAGCCTTTTGTTTCCCACTTAAGTGAACAGCATTGAGACATGTCCCTACAACATTGTACGATTTGGAGTTCTGCAACACTTTCCTACAAATATGCGATAAAAAACGGGTCTGAAACGTAACGTTTCAGACCCGGCCAGGGATATCGGTTATGTTTTTTGAGAGTTACTCGGCTTGGTCGGGGGCTTGGTCTATGAGGTCGAGGAACTGGTCGAGCTTGGGGGTGATGATGATCTCGGTGCGGCGGTTGCGCTGGCGACCGAGGTCGGATGTGTTGTCGGATATGGGATTGAATTCACCGCGGCCTCCGGCTGTCAGACGCGAGGGATTCACGCCAAACTGGTTCTGGAGCACCTGTACCACCGAGCTGGCTCGCAGAGCCGAGAGGTCCCAGTTGTTGCGTATGTTGGTGCGAGTGATGGGCACATTGTCGGTGTTGCCTTCCACGAGCACATCATAATCCTTGTAGTCCTTGATGATTTTTGCGATTTTCGAAAGAGTCTCCATGGCGCGGTCGCTGATTTCATAGGAGCCTGTCTTGAAGAGCATGTTGTCGGCAAGCGAGATGTAGACAACGCCTTTGAGCACCTTGACATCCACATCGCGCAGCTCGTCGTTGCTCAGCGAGCGTGTCAGCTTGTTGGTCAGGGCGATGTTGAGCGAATCGGATTTTGTTTTTGCCGATATAAGTTCCTTGATATACTTGTTGGAGGCGTTGATTTCGTCAACGAGCTTGGCTATGTTGACGCTTCCCTGCTGGCTGTTGAGCAGGCTCTGATTGAGTGTGGACTTCATGTCCTCAAGTTGACGCTCGAGGGAAGCGTTTTGAGAGCGGAGATCCTTGATGAGATACTCCATGCTCTTTGACTGGCTGTTGCATTCGAGCAGACCGTCACGTGTGGCTTGGTATTCGGTCTGGAGAGCGTTGTATTTCTTGTTGGTGACACAGCTTGTGGCAAGTGTCATAGCAGCCACGGCTGCCGCAAACATGATTTTACGTGTCATTGTCGTTTCAGTTTTTAATTAAACATCAGATATACTATTAACCACTGTCAGAGGGTTAATGTTTTGTGAAGAATATTTTGACTATTTTTGCACTCCCGCAACATGATGACACATGGATATATTACGTAAGGAGCTGAATGCCATATACGATAGTCAGGAACTTGACCGCGAAGTGCTTGACCCCTCGGTCGTAGGGGAGACGATAGCGCGCATCAAGGCTTATACCGAGGTCAATGACTGCTGCTGCGTCATCACCGATGCGTCTGCCGATGTCTGCTATATCATAGGCGGCAGCTTCTGCAAGCTTTTGGGCATCACGGAGTCATCGCGGATGTGTCAGACGGTGGACTCGAGCGACGAGGATGTCATCTACTCGCGGCTGCATCCCGAAGACCTTGTTGAAAAGCGCATGCTGGAATATGAATATTTCAAGTATGTCGACCCTATGCCGGGTGATGACAAGGTGAAATATAAGGCGGTCTCCAACATCCGCGTCAAGGATAGTAATGGCAATTATATAACAGTAGCCAACTCCACTCAGGTGTTCCGGACATCGACGGCTGGCAAAATATGGCTTATCCTCTGCTGCTACGACCTGTCAGCATATCCTGCCGGAGACAAAGGGATATGTCCGCGCATAGTCAATAATTCGACAGGAGATGTGATAACCATTGCGACTGAAAATAAACGGCACAACGTCTTGACCGACCGCGAGAAGGAGGTGCTTCAGCTTATCAAGGAAGGCAAGCCGAGCAAACAGATAGCAAACATCTTGGGAATCAGCATACATACGGTCAGCCGTCACCGACAGAACATCATAGAAAAACTTAGCGTAGGCAGCACTGTTGAAGCGATTTCGGCGGCTTCATTGATGAAACTGATGTGAGCTTAGTGGTTATAAATAACCATTGACAGACATCTCATCGTATGCTAATTTTGCAATAAAAAAACATTTCATACGATGAGACTATCACACTTTCTTGCAACACTTGCACTACTCCCATCAGTTGCTATGGCTGACTCTGCCTTTGACTGGGGCAACGCCAACGTCTATTTCGTTATCACCGACCGATTTGCCAACGGCGACAAGGACAACGACATCAACTACGGTCGTATCGTCGACTACGGGTCAGAGCAGAAGAATGCTGCCACCTTCCATGGCGGCGATTTCAAAGGTATGCTCCAGAAAGCCCGCGAGGGGTATTTCAAGGAACTCGGTGTAGACGTTGTGTGGATGACCGATGTTTACGAACAGATCCACGGATGGATGTCGGGCAGTGGTGCGGTCAATGATTTTCCCCACTATGGTTACCATGGCTACTATCCGCTTGATTACACGCAGATTGACAAGAACTATGGTACGGTGGAGGAATTTCGCGCCTTGGTAGATGAGCTCCACAGTCAGGGTATCCGCATGATGCTCGGCGCTAATCTCAACGACCCCGGGTATCCTACGCTCCTTGATGCCGTGCAACTCGGATTTGCCGACACGGGGCTGACCGAACAGGAGGCGGCTGAGCATATACCGTCGTGGAGCTACGACCGCTTCTATGAGGGGCGTCTCGGCTGGAACGGCTGGTATGGACGCGACTGGGTGCGCATGCCTGATGAGGGTTGGGACGAATCCAATCCGCTACAAGCCACTCTATATGGTATGCCCGACTACAAGGACGAGAGCGACAAGCCTGTCAAAATTCCCGACTTCCTCAAGCGCAAATGGAAGAAAGAGGGTCGCGCCAACGATGCCTGGGTCAATCCTTCGGCTAAAGACCTGCGGCGCGACCACCGCTGGAGCCCGGCACAATATGTAATTGCGTGGATTGCATCGTGGGTCGAGGAGTTCGGCATTGACGGCTTCCGCTGTGACATAGTGGAGAATGTGCATCTCCGTCGCTGGAAGGAGCTTAACGAGGCTTGCAATAAAGCCCTTGGCAAGTGGCGTGCCAGCCATCCCGAGGATTCTGCGTCACGATGGACCGACCGCTTCTACATGACAGGCGATTTTGACATGGCTGGCATCGACCGCAAGCCTGACTATGCCAATGCAGGATTTTCAAGCATGGTCAATTTCTATTTCCCAAAACATGGTGACCTTGACGGAATAGTGTATCTCTGGCAAGCCTATGCCGACAGTGTGCAGGCTCACCGTGACTGGCATCCGTTCAGTTACCTCAACAATTCCTATCACCGCGATGCCGATATGACCAATATGATAGACTGCGCCACCACTCTGTTGTTGTCTCCGGGTGTGTCGCAGATATTCTATGGCGATGAAACGGGTCGCAAACTCAGTGATGCCCGATATAACGTTGATGCAGACCAGGCTTTCCGTTCCGATATGGACTGGAATGACATCGACTCGCTCCAGCTCTCCCACTTCCAGCGTCTCGGACAGATACGTCGTGCCCATCCAGCCATCGGCAAGGGGCGGCAGATCACAATCGACACCCACACATGTCTGCGCGAATATGACGGTGATAGGCTGATAATCCGCGTGGCACCTATCGCAGGTCAGCCGATTACAGTTGCAGGTCATTTCTCTGACGGCACGGTGCTTACCGACCTCTATACAGGTCAGACAGCAACCGTAGACGGCGGAAAGGTAACTTACCCGCGATTTGAAAACAATGTCGCAGTTTTAGTGGGTAAAGAAAGTAAATTGAAAGCATCTCAGATGACGATGAGTCCGTCTGAGATTGTTGTAAGGTTCTTTGAAGATGGCTACACGAACAAAAATTATGATTATGTCATGGAGTGCATCGCTGATGACTACATAGACCATAGTCCTGCTGGTGCTCGTAGCAATGCTGATGCTGTGGGGATACTCAAAATCGTAGCCGATCAGTTTTCCGACCTGAAAGTTACGGTTCTGGATGCCGTCGCATCCGGGGATATGTTAGCGACGAGAGTGCTTTTCCAAGGCACGCACACAGGGGAGTGCATGGGGATAGCACCGACTGGTAAACACATCGAATTTGAAGCGTTGGAAAACTTCAAAGTCGTCAACGGCAAAATCGTAGAGTCGTGGGGATACTGGCCTGACATGGAGATCCAGCGCAAGCTGACGGAGTGAAACTCCCGTTTTTGTCGCAGCAATAGCTGCTTTCGTCTCAGAACCCGTGAGGGCTGAATGGGATGACTTACCTTTGTATTCGCAAGACCCATTAACCAGTAGGGACGCGGCGTGCCGCGTCATCAATGCTGCTGAAACTGACACTCAAATACATAGAAAGATACGTCGGAGACGTATCCGCTGTGCGAAACCCCATGCACGGAGCGACAGCGAACGTTCATGGGGGATCGAGACAAATCCAAAGTGTCAACCTCGGAGAGGTTGTGGCACGCAATAGTACCATGCTTTTAAGTGAGCCACAACCTCTCCGAGGTTGATCAGACAGGAGCTTATCGTACCCCATGAACGTTCGCTGTCGCTCCGTGCATGGGGTTACGCACAGCCGCCACGTCTCCGACGTGCCCATAAAGATTCATCGGCATTGCGCCGCATCCCTGCGGCTGATTTCGGTTTTTGCAATCGGATTGCAGAAAAACAATTGTAACTTTGCATATTATTTAAAGGTAAGAAAGATGTTTTTAAGGTTTTTGTTTGTAATTATTATGATATGTTGCGGAGGTGCTTTTTTGCGGGCGCAGACTGACAGCATACCTGAGCAGAAGCTCCAAGAGGTCACGGTGACTGGTCAGTCGGCTCGGCAGCGTGTTACTGACGGACAGCTCGGCAGCGAGCGGTTGGAACTGACGAAGCTGGCTGCGACCCCTCAGCTTTTCGGCGAGACTGACATCATCAAGTCGATAACGTTGCTGCCTGGTGTGCACGGCGAGGCTGACGGAGCCGGAGGCTTTGAAGTCAGGGGAGGCAACGCTTATCAGAATCTTGTGACCGTCGACGGCGCGACGCTCTACAATCCGTCGCACATGATGGGTATCTTCTCGACGTTCAACGATGATGCCATGAGCCGCGCTACGCTCCACAAGGGACCTATCCCGGCGCAGTATGGCGGAGCCACATCGTCGGTGCTTGAGACTTCGATGAAGTCGGGCGACATGGAGAGCTATCATTTCGCAGGGACGGTGGGTATACTCAATGCCAAGATTGCTGCCGAAGGTCCGATCATCAAGGATAAGTTGTCATTTTCCGTGGCTGCGCGGCGGTCATATGTCGATCTGTTTCTCAAGCTGATACCTGAGTATAAGAGCACCGTGATGAACTTCTTCGATGTCAATGCCAAGTTGCGCTACAATATCAACCGCTCCAACATGCTTGACCTGTCATTCTTCGCTTCGCGTGACAATCTGGCTATCAGCGACCTGATGGAGATGCACTGGGGCAATGTGGCAGCGAGTGCCAACTGGACTGCGAGGGCAGGGGAGCGGTGGCGGTTTGTGACCACAGGCGCGTTTACCAACTATACCACCGACATGGCGATGGATATTATGGATACAGACCAGAGGATGACCGAATATATACGCACTGCATCACTCAATGAGCGCATCATGTTTGACATTTCTGACAACCATAACGTAGAGATGGGTATGCGCTCGGAGCTGCTTCGGGTCAAGTCGGGCGAGATGGAGGTCAATGCTTCGCATCAGAAAGAAATCCGTTCCGGCTGGCAGAATGCCCTTTGGGCTGGATACGAGGGGACGTTCAGCGAACGTGTCTCCCTGTCGTTAGGAGCGAGACTGTCCGTGTTCAGCGCGATGTCGGGTGACCGCTTCCATGCTTTTGAAGCCCTGCATGAAGATATGCCTGATTTCTCAAGCAAGACATATGTCGATTTCGAGCCTCGCGGCAGTATGAAATACAATATCAACCAGTATCACAATGTCAAAGCCGGGGCATCGCTGACCACACAGAACCTTCACGGCATACGAGCCACATCCACCACATTTCCGTTTGACAGATATGCCCTGACATCGGCTGAGGTAAAGCCCGAACGGACTGCCCAATATTCGGTGGGCTACTCAGGCATGACTGCCAATGGCGCATGGGACTGGTCAGCCGAGGGTTACTACAAGTCCATGCACAATGTCTATGACTACCGCGAGGGCATGATGATGTTTTCGCGTGTCAGCCTCGAGAGTCTGATTATGGGCGGTCAGGGTCGGAGCTACGGCTTGGAACTGATGCTCCGCAAGAATACGGGTAAACTCAACGGCTGGATTTCCTACACCCTGTCAAAGACCGAGACGAAGATTGACGGCATCAACTCAGGACGCTGGTATGACGCTTCCAATGACCGCCGGCATGATGTGGCAGTCGTAGCTATGTATGACCTCAACGATGCGTGGAAATTCTCTGCATCGTGGACTTACTCGTCAGGACGTCCGCTGACTGCCCCTGATGCCAAGTATGAGATCAGCGGCACCACCTGCTACTATTATTCGGAGCGCAACGGCTATCAGACCCCGGCATCGCACCGATTGGATCTCTCTGCCACCTACACACGTGTGGGCAAGCGGTGCACGTCGATATGGTCGTTCGGCATATTCAATGTCTATGCCCATTACAGCCCGTTTGTGATCTATTTTGAAGACGATGCCACCAAGCCGTCAGGCACGAGGGCTGTGCAACAGTCGCTTTTCGGCATCGTGCCATCGGTATCATACACCATTAAATTCTGACGATTATGAAATATCTGTTTCCTATACTGCTGTGCGCATCGTTGCTGTGTGCCTCTTGCGAGAAAGAACTTGATTTCCACTACCATGATGTAGAGCCGCAATTGGTTATAGAGGGCAATCTTACCGAGGCAGGAGCTGCCGTGTCTCTGACTCGTACCACTCCGATGGATGAGGCGATGAACCAGGCTAAAATCACTGATGCGACAGTCCGTCTGACCGATGTGACCGCTGGTGTCACCACTTCGTTGGTGCCCGATGCATCTGGCGTGTTTAAGGATGTCACCCCTGGTATCGAGGGGCATGAATACCGCCTTGATGTGATGACAGGCGGCAATGTCTACTCGTCAACGAGCGTGATGAGAAAGCAGACCGAGCTGCTCGGACTTGAATTCCGCTGGATAAAGATGCCTTATGATTATGTGGCGGTCTTGCAGGTGTCGTTTACCGACACTCCGCAGGCAGGCGATTGCTACTGGGTGCGTCTCTACCGCAACGGCGAGGCATACATGTGGAGCGTGCTTGACGATTGCCACGCCGTCAGCGGTGTGATACACGAGGTCATAATGACCAGCCGCAAGGATACAGAAGAGGAGGATGACAACACTGTGCTCCGTGACGGTGACGTAGTGACTGTCGAGGTGCTTCCGATATCGCTTGAGATGTTGGATTATCTTGTTGCTTTGCAAAGCGACAGCAACGGACCGCAGATGTTCAGCGGAGGCTTCTGCTTAGGATATTTCCTCGCATCGCCGGTTGCCAAGGGTGAAATCACATACCGACCTGACCAGATGGAGGAAGTGGAGTGAAAACAGTACTGAAATATCTGCTGCTGGTAGTCACCTTTGCCTTCGTGTCGTCTGGGGCTGTGGTGGCTGCTTTCATGGACTCGTATGAGCAGGTGGGCTATGCCATCTGCTGGCTGATGGTGCCTCTGACTGCGCTTTTCATGGCGGCAGCGATGGTCGATGTCAGAGTGGCAGTGCCAAGGCTGTTGTTGCATCAGCGTTATGTGGCATATTGCCTGTGGATAGTGCTGCTGGCATTTGTCGCTTCTACTCTCGGACTGGCGATGGAGTATCTGATACGTCAATGGCTTGGCATGCCTCCACGCATCTCCTACTATCTGTCGCCATGGATTCTCGTCGACAGCTTTATCAACAGCCTGTTGCTCGCGATGATACTTCTGGGTATAGGAGCCATGAAGCTCTATGAGCGGTGGAACGCCGAGCTCTCAGAGGAGGCGCATATGTCTGAAACCCTCAGGCGGTATATTGCGGCAGTGCGTTCGCGGCTTGATCCGGCTATGATACTCAGCGGGCTTGATCAGGTGGGCGGAGTGCTGCGGGATGCTCCCGACATGGCTGCGGCTGAGATAAGGAAGTTTGCCGAGCATCTGCGCCACCAGTTATATGAGCTGCCTACGCCGCCGGTAGATATGCCGGGCGTGGACGCTGACGAGGCTTCATATTCCTCGTTGACCGAATTTCTCGTGGCGCGTCGTTACCGTCTGTGGCGGCATCTGATTTTCCAGTTTCTGCTGGCAGTCATAGCGTTCGGCACTTTTTTCAATGCTCCTGATCAACCCGAGTTCACTCTGGAACGTATGGCTGGAGCAGTGTGCATGTACCTGGTTCTCAACTTCTTGGCATACATCAACATACTGTGGCTGTTTCGTGGCTTCAGGCGACACCGCAATCTGCGCAGGTACTGTCTCATGGTTGTGGCGGTCATTATCTTCATGACCGTGGTTATGATAGGTATAGAAATCGCCACCTACGAGCCGGCAGCTTATAATCATTCCCTGCCTATGCCGATAATGGTGGTGTCAACGATAGGGTCGATGCTGACCATGGCATTTTTCATAGGTGGCACCGGTGCGATATTGTTTTTGCAGGACTGGATAATCGGTACAAGACGCAAGACCAAACTGCGCACAGAGACTTTGCGGCAGGAATATGCGTTTCTGCGCAAGCAGATCAATCCCCACTTCCTGTTTAATGTACTCAACAATGTCGGCATTCTGGCTGACGAGGATCCTCGTCAAGCATCAGAGATGCTTGATCAATTGAAAATACTTCTACAATACCAGTTCTCACAGGGTGCCCGTGGTTGTGCCACCGTGGCGCATGAGGTGTGGTTTCTTCGTTCGTATCTCAACCTGGAGAAGGCGCGCATAGAGCCGTTTGACTACTCCATCACCACCGACCGCCGTGTTGGGGAGATGTTTGTGCCTACTCTGATATTTATAACCTTTGTGGAAAACGCGGTGAAGTACAGCTCGGTGGTCAATGGGCGGCGTTACGTTGATGTCTCGTTTGCAAGAGCTCCTCATGGCATGTGCTGGATGAGGTGCGTAAATTCGTTTTCGCATGACAGCGGTAGGTCAGACGTTCATTCGGGAGGTTTGGGGCTGGTTAACACGCGCCGACGTCTTGAATATCTCTACGGCGAACGCTTTTCGCTCTCCGAGCATGTGGAATCCGGCGAATATATCGTAAATTTGACTATCCCAACATATATAGAAGATGAAATGCCTGATAGTAGATGACGAACCGATAGCACGGCGCGGGCTTAAACGGCTCGTGGATGCGCATCCGCAGCTCGAACTGTGTGGCACAGCTGTCAATGCAGCCGAAGCGGCGGAGCTGATGGCTGCGGAGCCTGTAGATCTGGTGCTGCTTGACATACAGATGCCAGGACTGACAGGTATGGAATTTGCCCGTCAGATACCGCATGACACCCTTGTGATATTCACGACAGCCTATTCGGAGTATGCTGTGGAGAGCTATCAGGTGGATGCCGTGGACTATCTGCTCAAGCCTATAGACCCCGAGCGGTTTGACCGCGCTGTCAATAAGGCTTCGGAATATCACACCTTGCTGAAGAAGGAAGCGCAGGATGCGGATATCGTGAAGCCTGACACTGACTTTATAATCATAAAAGCTGACCGGAGGTATCACCGGGTCATGCACTCTGACATACTCTATGTCGAGGGGCTGAAAGATTATGTGATATTACATCTCAGTGACAACCGCCGCCTCGTCACGCGCATGACCATCAAGGGCATGGAGGATGCGCTGCCTGACGGCATGTTTCTTCGCGTCAACAAATCCAACATCGTCAACATCGGTGCGGTGGATTCGTTTGACAACAATGACGTGTTTATCCGTGACACAGAAATATCCATCGGCCAGGCATTTCGTGACGGGGTTCTGGAAAGATTATTGCAATAGATATGGAAAAGAAAGTATTGATAATAAACGCATCTCCGCGTGTCAACGGGCATATCAGCCGTCTGCTCGGCATGGCTAAAGAATCGCTTGAATCTGACGGGTACAGCGTCACTGAGTTTGCAGTCGCCACCTCTGCCTACCGCCACTGCACCGGGTGCATGGCATGCCGAAGCAAGGGCGACTGCGTGTTGCCCCAAGATGATGCACAGCGCTTTGCCTCACTGTTGAAAGACCATGACCTCATACTCCTTGGCACGCCCTGCTATTGGGGCAACATGCCAGGGCAGCTGAAAGGCTTGTTTGACCGCGTGGCATACGCCATGGCATCCGATAACGCATCCCTGTATCCGCGCCCGTTGATGAAAGGCAAACGCGCCGCCATCATAGTCACCTCCACCACCCCCTGGCCGTGGAACATCCTCTACCATCAGACCACAGGCACCATCCGCGCCCTTCGCGAAATCTTCCGCTACAGCGGCATCCGCATAGCCGCCACCCTCCAGAAAGGAAACACCCGCCACCACCCCGGCATCACCCCACGCGACACCCGCCGCCTGACCCACCTCCTCCACCGCCTCACCCACTGACCCCCTGCATGCTATTTGTATGAGTATTATTGGTCGCAATTAAAGTTTTTCGCTATATTTGCATTAAAACGTTTGCACAACAAGCAAGACATAACAATTAGCATTGACAAGCCATGACTATGGTTCGATTAGGTTAAATCTGATAGATTTAACGAAGGGTCGAAAGAAGTAGGTAAAAAACTTGTCACATGCGAAACGACCTATTACCATCAAAAACTATATCATTACCATGGCAAATTTCTACTGTGAGTATTGCGGACATAAGTCCAGCAGCGTATCTTCTCTGACCAGCGCTTCATGTCCGCGCCATCCCCTCGGTTTCTGTAAGGGCAAGCATAAACTTTATGAGGGTTCGGAAAAATCAAAATACACTTGTAAATATTGTGGGCATCAGTCGTCTTCTTTAGCATCATTAACCGGTGCTTCGTGTCCGCGACATCCCCTCGGATTCTGTAAGGGTAAACATTCACCGGCATTGTAATCTCCATCCATGAAAAAGGGCAGAAAAACTTCGCTGTCAGACATGCCATTTCAGGAGGATGTCAATGACTTCGGCACCGAGAGATATGTAAACGGCTTGATAAAATTCATAGAAAACTCATCGGCTCCAATAACTATCGCGTTGCAAGGCGAATGGGGTAGTGGCAAGACATCGCTCATGAACCGGCTGGAGAGGGCTTTGTGCTCGTCACCTGAATCACAGTTTGTCGGTGTCGAGATCAATACCTGGGAATATTCGATGATGTCTTCGCCAGAAGCTACGGTTTACAAGATTCTGGCACGGTTAGTACAGGAACTGACCAAAGATGACCCTGATTCAAAAAGGACGTTCAAGAAATTTCTACGGGGAGCGGGTAATTTTCTATATAGGGGCGCGCGAGAGAGTTTGAAGACGGTGCCTGGGGTGGGAGGAATGATTGCCGTAGGTCTGGAGGCTGCCAACGTCCCGACTCAGCTATATGATGTTATGGATTCGGCTGAATCGGCATCTTTGTCAGACCTGAAAAAAGCACTTTCAGATGCTGTTGACAAGACTATTACTGAAGCGGACAAGCGCGGAGTCATCATTTTTGTGGATGATTTAGATCGTCTCAAGCCCACTGTGGCGGTAGAAATACTTGAGCTCCTTAAGAATATTTTCACTCTTGACAACTGCATATTTGTCCTTGCCATTGACTATGATGTAGTGGTCAAGGGTCTCAAGCCAAAATTTGGTGAATTGACCGATAAAAACGAACGTGAATTCCGGTCGTTTTTTGATAAAATCATACAGGTTCCCTTCTCTTTGCCTGTGAGCAATTATCGTCCTATGGACTTCGTGCTAAGGTCGCTTGTGGAGATAGGGTACTTGACAGAACTCCAAGCGAGGACACCTAGTCTTAGGAATCAGTATTCAAAAGCAGTCGAACTGTCAGTGGGCAAAAACCCGCGGTCAATCAAACGTCTTATCAATACTCTGTCGCTACTCGATTGTGTGGCGAGGTGTGGTAAGGATGCAGATGTGAAACAGACGGACACACCAGATGACAAGCTGCTTAATTTTATCACCGTGTCTCTACAGATATGCTATCCTAAAATATACAGGATGCTTTCATATGCTCCGGGATTCACGGGCTGGGACATTACTTTAGCACAAAAAATGGGTGTCAAATTAGATGACGTCACAAGTCGTGAAGATTCCCTCGATCAGTGGGAAGTAGTGCTTGAAGCCGCTTGCGCTCCTGATACTTATCTCACGCAACATTTTGATGACATAACACAGTTACTCAATATGATTATTGATGTGTTAGGGAAAACGAATCAAGACGGAACGATCGATCTTGCAAAGAAGATGAAGGAGATTATGGATAAATCATCTGTGACAGGTATCAATTCAGAAGTGAATGTGGATGATTTCGACAAGAAAGGTCTTATACAGAAACTCCATAAGAATGTGATGGACCGCATTACGGCAAAGCGTTCCGACATGAACCGGTGGCAATTGAAGAGAAACACCGGCAATGGTGGCGTATATATATGGATTGATGATGATACCTATATCGAGGTGGTATTCACGCCACAGGTTACGTCAGAGAGAAAAATAGCCCTGCGACTGTGGCTCGATTTGCAGGTGCGCCGTCCTGAACGTCTATCTGGAAAATCGTTTGACGAACTGATGCAGGATTCTGAGGTCGCTGATAAAATCGGGTCGATTGATGCTGTGTTGACCTCATTGCTGACTGATGAAAACACTTCATGGTTTTTCAAGGGCAGGACATATGAGGGTATGCAGACTTATGCCAAAAGTTATATCGATGAGCTGCGCTATATCCACGATCGGGGCTGGATGGACTCACACATCACTCTCAACACTCAATTCTGGATTGAGCTTGACGATCCAGAACTCTTTGAGGATGACAGGATAGTTGACACGATAGCCGATGTAATCATCGCTAATTATGATTTCCGTAAATCAATGAAAAACTTTAAATGATGGGGGATGCATTATTAAGCGGTACTAACCAATTGGAGCTGAAATCCATAGCTGAACTTTCAGGCATGGACTTCATAATCAAGGATTATCAGCGAGGTTATCGCTGGACCCGCGTCGAAGTAGAGAGACTGCTTGATGACTTCGCAGAGTTTGTCAAGCGGTCTGACAAGAAGGAGGGAGAATTTTATTGTCTCCAGCCCATAGTGCTGCGTGAGATTAAGGATAATCAGTATGAGGTTATTGACGGACAGCAGAGGTTGACCACTCTCAATCTCTTGTTACGGTTTTATTCAGGGTACATCGAACTGCTGTACCCAAGTTTCAGGCTGTTTGAAATCGAATACGTTACGCGCCCGGATTCAAGGGTTTTCCTGTCGAATATAAAACACCCGACAGTCGATGCTGATGAGTACATTGACTTCTATTTCATGAATAAAGCGTATCAAGCGATAACCGATTGGTTTGACAGGAAGAACGATGATACTCTGAAAAAAGAGATTGTGATGGCTCTTATGGATGTTAAAAAACAAGATGACAGTGGGAATAGGATTGACAAAGCCAAGAATATCAGAGTGATATGGTATGAGGTTGCAGAGGACGAAAAAACATCATCAGTAGATATTTTCACACGTCTGAACATAGGCAAGATACCTTTGACCGATGCCGAACTGGTCAAAGCTGTGTTTCTCAACAACCGCAATTTCAGAGGGACAGATTCGGAACTGAGGAAAATCAATCTGTCTACCGAATGGAATATGATGGAGCAAGCCCTTAATGACAGCAAATTCTGGCATTTTCTTAACCGCAGCAATAATCCATTGAACTATTCCAGCCGTATTGAATTTGTTTTTGACATAATGAGCGGACGAACTGCCAGGTGCAGAAAATACCATACGTTTGATTTTTTCCAAAATCTCATAAACGGAGAAGGGGCAGAGAAAACTTGGTTAAAAGTCAAGCAGACCTACAGTCTGCTTAACGAATGGTTTTGCGACCGTGAATTTTACCATATGATAGGCTATCTGCTGGAGCAAGGTGTCAGGATAGACGAAATTATGCGTGAATGGGAATCATCATCCAAAACTGGTTTTCGTCAAGTATACCTCCGCAATAAGATAAAAGAAACCATTAAGGATGTCAATATCAGCGAATTATCGTATGATGACAAGTCCAAAGTCAAAAGAGTGCTGTTGCTATTCAATATCCTGACAGTATTGACGAGGGATAATTCAGACATGCGCTTCCCGTTTGACCGCTTCAAACTGGAAAAGTGGGACATAGAACATGTGTGTTCGCAGACCGACCGTACATTGGAGAAATCAGGAATAGTGCCATGGTGTGATGATATGCTTGACTATTATTTAGGCTCATGGGATTTAAACAGTGTGGATGATGCTATAGCAAATGCCGGATTGGATGCTGATTTAGAGTCAGATCTGTACGCAGTCGCGGCATTGCGTAAGAGTGACAAGCCTGACAAAGAGAATGCTGAGCGACTGTTTAGGAAATTCCAGACAAGGTTTAATGAGACGGAGACCTCTATTCCTGACAAGGATAATATAGCTAATCTGACGCTGCTTGACTATGCGACTAACCGGAGCTACGGCAACGCATTCTTCCCGGTCAAACGCAAGCGCATCATAGAAAACGATAGCACCGGAGTTTTCGTGCCGATTGCAACGAAAAATCTATTCATGAAATACTATTCTCCCAAGGTGTCTGATATGATGAACTGGACTCAACCGGATGGAGAAGCATATGTGAGAGTGATTATAGATACTATCAATAGCTATACTGTAGGTAATTCATAACAAAGGACTATGACTATTAATAACCAGATAAGCGGAGAAGGCGAACGAACATCTTTCTTTAAACTTTTTGCCGACCATGATTTCCGTATTGTGATACCTATGCTTCAGCGCGAATATGCCCAGGGACGCGATAACGCCAAGGAAGTGCGCACGGAGTTTCTTAAATCGCTCTATGCCTATCTGGATGAGGGGACTACTGACCGTGACCTTGACTTCATCTATGGGAATATCTCAGATGGAGAATTTATACCCCTTGACGGTCAGCAACGTCTGACCACTCTTTTCTTGCTTCATTGGTATCTGAGTCGCATCACTGATGATGTATCATTGCGTGAAGCGTTTGATGCTGCACTCCTGGACACTGACCGCCATCATTGCCGCTTTACATATCGTACTCGCATGAGCTCTCAAGAGTTCTGTGATGCATTGATGCTAAATGACATTGATTTCACCCGATTGTTTATGATTTCTGACGGAGTCAGAAATGGTGCGATGAAAGAATCTATCAAAGCGATAATTGAAGACTATAACTGGTTTCATCTCTCATGGAAGCATGACCCTACGATTGTCGCGATGCTTACCATGCTTGATGCGATACACGATTTTTTCAAAGGACGACCGGATTTCTTACCCAGACTTCTTGATACGCAGCGACCAGTGATAACGTTTCTCTTCATGGAACTTGACAAGTACCATCTTTCTGACGAGCTGTATATCAAGATGAACTCCCGAGGCAAACCTCTCACTGAATTTGAAAATTTCAAGGCAAGATATACGGAGCATGTACATGCTCTGCTATCAGAGACAGGTGAGTCAATGGTTCGGAAGCTGGCTCTCAGTGACGGAACGGTTATGACACTTCCGCTTGACAGGTATTTTGCTCAACGAGTTGACAACCGGTGGGTCAACATGATATGGGCATATCGTCAGGATGGTGGCACGGACACGTCAGATGACTATGGGGAAGTTTGTGATACTCGCATGGCAAATCTCCTACGAGTCATCTTGTCATTGAAATATGTGGAATTGCATCCTCAAGTCAAAGGCGAAACAGACGAGGTTTTCACAGTCTTGGCTAATCAGTCAGGGCGGGAAATGCTTTCATTTCTGACTTTACGCGATGGCGATGCGCTGTCATTGGGAGCATCCTCATATCTCATTGATGCGATGGATATTCTGACCGAGAACGGTTCAAAGCTGTCAAATCCGCTCTCCGCCAACTTCCAACACGGCTTCCCGATAGAAGCAGTTATGTCGAAGGTGCTGTTTTCTCCACGAGACCTGACTTACAATGACCGTGTGATGCTTTATGCCTATCTTGGTTATGTAATGAAATATGGAGTAAATGACGGTCTGGATCAGTGGATGCGTGTTGTATATAACTTAGCTAATTCGGATAATAACCGTATAGACAGTGCATCCGAACTATCTAATGCCATACGCAGTTTTAATGCATTACTCCTTTCAGCTTCATCTATCTTGCAATATCTGGCTGATAATAAGCCAGTAGACTCGTTCCCGTCATGGCTTGTTGAAGAGGAGAGAATGAAAGCTTTAATCATCTTGAATGAGGGCAGTGACAAAGATTGGCTTGACAAAATCCTTGAAGCCGAGCGTCATGGTTATTTTAACGGTCAGATTGGATTTATTCTTGAATTTGCTGGGATATGGAACGCCTTCCAATCGGATCGCACGCTTTGCTGGACGGTTGATACGGATAACGAATATTATGACCGTTTTGTCAGATATTCTCGGTGTGCACAGGCTGTATTCGCAAAGAGTTACGAACATCGGGTCAATGATGAAAACTATTGTTTTGAGCGTGCTGTCCTTTTCAAGGGCGATTATTTGCCATCAAATAATCTGCATTATAATCTTTTGTCTACCAGCACTGTCAAGAATAATGTCAAACGTGATTTTTCATGGAAACGTCTGCTTCGTCTGGATAAAGATGCAGATGCTACAAGAGTTCGAAACTATGTCAAGGAGGTATTTGATGATCCTGCTTTTGATTTTAAGTCTCTAAATGCCTCTTTGCAAGCTGTATTTAACGGCAAGTCAACAGGAGAACTATGGCGAGATACATTGATTAAATATCCATCCGCGATAGCTTACAGTGGGCAGGGATTCATATCCTTCTTCAACACTATCGAGGGATGTGAGGGCGTTTTGCCGATGAGTTCCTCGCGTCTTTCAGGCTACCACATTGAATTGTATTCGTGGGCATTGTATTGCGAACTCAGCGATATGTCCCCTGCGCCTTTCGCTACTATGGCATACGGGTACAAGAAAGTCAATGACGAGTTACCGTTCTTATATTTTGACTGCTATAAGTTTGGACAGTGTATTCACTGGTTGGCAGTAACAGCCGTGACAGATCCTGACGATTGGAGTCTTGCAAGATTCAACCTGGAGTTCATCCGTAAGGATAAACAGATTGCTGCGGATAATCTTGAAGTGCTCCATCTCCTTCTGACATCTGAAGGTTTTTGCCGATCAGAAGGCGATGAGAAAGTATGGTTCATACATTTAGATAGCATAGATGCCGTTAAGGAATTCATTCATCAATTCCTTGTGAAACTAACGAAACTCTGATAATGGATGTGTGGTACTTATGAGTAGGTGCCCATCAAATTGATGTGGGGATGGGGAATCCGGGGGAAAGTGTTAACTTTGTGTCTGTAGATTATGGATTTTCCCATCACTAAGTTATGATTTCTATGATACCGTTTAATAAGCCGTTTCTTACGGGCAAGGAGACTGAATATATACGGGAGGCGGTGGCGTCGGGCAAATTGTCGGGCAATGGAGAGTTCGCGAAGAAATGTCAGAATTTCTTTGAGGAGCATTACGGATTCCGCAAGGCTCTGATGACGACTTCGTGCACCGATGCGCTTGAGATGGCTGCGATATTGTCGGATATAAAGCCTGGCGATGAGGTGATTGTGCCCAGTTACACGTTTGTGTCGACGGTGTTGGCTTTTGTCAGACAGGGTGCGGTTCCTGTATTCTGCGATTCCTGTGCCGATCATCCTGACATGGATCCAGAGATGATGGAAGGGTTGATCACTCCGCGCACCAGGGCTGTCGTGCCTGTGCATTATGCTGGGGTAGCATGCGACATGGACCGTATAATGGATGTGGCTGCCAGCCATGGATTGACAGTGGTGGAGGATGCGGCTCAGGCGGTGGATTCGTATTACAAAGGGAAACCGTTAGGGTCTATCGGCAGCATGGGCTGCTTCTCGTTTCATGAAACTAAGAATATCATAGCCGGTGAGGGCGGTCTGCTGGCGGTCAATGACGGTCGGCTGTGCCGACGCTCGGAAATCGTCTGGGAGAAGGGCACAAACCGCTTGGAGTTTTTCAGAGGCGAGGTCAACAAATACGGATGGGTCGATACCGGCTCATCGTTTCTGCCGTCGGAAATCGTCAGCGCATTTCTGTACGCGCAGCTTGAAAACCTTGACAGGATACAGACGCGCCGCAAGGAACTGTGGCTGAGATACCACGATGCATTCGGGCGGTTGGAGGAAACCGGGATGCTGCGCCGTCCTGTCATACCGGAGTATGCGACCAACAATGCCCACATGTATTACATCGTGTGCCGCTCGCTTGATGAGCGGTCAAGGCTGATAGCCTATCTTAAGGAAAGGGGGATAATGGCAGTGTTCCATTATCTGAGTCTGCACAAGAGCGATTTCTATACGTCTCATTTTGAAGCCCGTCCCAGTTTGCCCAACTGCGACAGATTTGCTGACTGCCTGCTGCGATTGCCGCTGTATTACGAACTCTCGGACGGCGAGCAGGACAGGGTGATTGAATCGGTGACAGAATTTTATCACGGATTATGAGCCGTTTTATTATCATATCCTCGCGTACTTTGGGCCATTCGGCTGGTCTTGCCAACGATATGGCAAAGGGGCTGTGTGATGCCGGACATAAGGTCGACTTCCTCACTCTGGGGTGTTTTGCCAAAGAGGGGGAGAAACTTTATGGCGGCGGACGCATCATCTTGTCGGATGCTGTGCCCGGGGAAATCCCATATACATGGTGGGAGAGGCGTTATAACCGCATGGTCAGAAATCTTTACAAGCTCCGCTATAAGGTTACTAAGACTCAGAATCTGCATTACCCTAACGAGTGGCTGCCGATGGTGCCACCTGCGGATATAACAAAATGTATCGATGCTGATTACGATGCCGTGATAACCCTCTTCTGGGAGGATATGCTCAACACCACGTCGCTCAGGGAGATATATAGAACGCTCAGATGTCCGATACTGATATTCTCGCCTGACATGGCGCCAATGACTGGAGGATGCTTCTATTTTGAGGACTGCGAAAGATTCAAGCAAGGCTGCGGTAACTGTCCGCGCATAGGTTACGGCATAGTGAATGATGCCACAAGGCTTAATTTCCGTATCAAGCGCAGAAACTATGCCCGCATGAAAGCGGTGTTTATGGGCAATACGTGGATGATCTGCCAAGCCCTTGACAGCGGTCTTTTCACGGCTGATACTGTGAGCAATGCCGGCATTGTGGTTAGCGAGGAGGTGTTTGCTCCCGCTGATGACCGATGCGTGAAGGTCGGCGAAAAGGATAAGTTCACGATACTGCTGAGATCCACCCCAGAGCCACGTAAGGGCAATGATGCGATGCTTGCCGCCATATGCGGATTCAAAGCCATGCTCACTGCGGAGCAGGCTGCCAGCGTGGAGGTGGTGACAATCGGAGACGGTTATTTTGAAGATATAGCGAAGGGCAGGCTTGACGGAGTGAGGAACATAGGATTTGTCGACACTGCCGGTCTGGTTGACTGCTACCGCAGGGCTGACCTCTTCTTGTCGCTGTCGCTTGCCGATGCGGGTCCGTCGATGATTAATCAGGCTATGCTGTGCGGCTGTCCGGTGGTGGCTTTTGACAACGGTGCAGCGATGGACCTTGTGGAGAATGGCATCACAGGCTATAAGAGCCCTCAGGGTGATGTGCAGGAGATATCGGCTAAGCTGTATGCTATGTTTATATCTGACGATGCTAAGGAAGAAATGAGGCGCACCTGCCGTGCTGCAGCCATGAAGGTCAATTCCATAGGCGCTTTTGCCGAATCGGTCGAACGGGCATTGCGGTTAGTCAATAAAGAGGTGAAAAAATGAAGGCAGAAAGACTTGCTTGGGACTCGGAATTTTTCGAAAAGGAGATATATTCAGTACATACATGTGCAGATGAACTCCAGAATATACCTGATGCGCTCCGTCGGGAAATCAAAGAGGCGCAGCACGATGGGGCACAGCTGATATATGTAATTGTTGCGGAGCCTTTGGGTTCTGGCGTGACCGGAAGTCCTTACCTTGTGGATCAACCGGCAGATATCAAGGTGGTGTATTCCAAAGAACTGACCGGCGGTGACAAGGCAGATGCCCTGATTCCAGCTATCCATGAGTGCCTGGATGCCTCGGCGTTGTATGAGCTTGCCTATCGTGCCGGACATAAATCGCGCTTCAGAGACGCGCGTTTAGGAGACGGGAAATTTAAGGAGATGTATCGTGTGTGGATTGACAACTCCATCTCGGGCAAGATGGCAACAAAGGTGCTTGCGTATCATACCGATGGCAAGCCGGTAGGGCTTGTAACGCTTAAGATAGACGGTGACGCAGCCGACATAGGGCTTCTGGCAGTCTCGGAAGAACATGCCGGCAGAGGCATAGGAGCACACCTGGTGGCACACGCCGAGCGCATATGCATATCCAGCGGCGTGAAAACCCTGCATGTCGCGACCCAGGAAGCCAACGCCGGCGCATGCCGTTTCTATGAAAAATGCGGCTACCGCCCCACCTCCCGCACCGCCATCTACCACATCTGGACTGACTGACTCTTTGTTAGATTAATCATCATGTTGCACAAATATCAAGATTTAATCGTTATATTTGTGCAAAACGGATTTGATATGGTTAGCGCGAGAATACAGAAGTTGATACCAAAGATACAGGACTTCATGGCTGGTCAGCCTATCAAGCGGGCTTGGCTGTTCGGCTCATGCTCTCGAGGCGAAGACTCTCCGACGAGTGATATTGATATTCTGGTAGATTATGATAATTCTAACGGTATTGTTTCCCTTTTTAAGATGGGTGGTATACTGATGGATTTGACTGATTTGGTGGGTCGCAAAGTCGATTTGGTCGAAAGCAGAGGACTTAAGGATTTTGCACGAGCAAGTGTTGATCGAGATAAAATTTTAATCTATGAGAGACCCTCTTAAAGACATCGGACGCATCGCCCATATGCTTGAAATGGCTCAACTTCTTGAATCGGAGAAAGAAAAGCATTCTTTGACAGAGATAGAATCTGACAAAATTTTGTTTTTCGGACTTTCGAAGATGGTTGAAATCATAGGAGAGGCTGCGTATAAGATCACGAAGGAATTTAAAGAAGGACACAGTGAATTACCATGGCGTCAGATTGAGGGTATGAGACATATTTTAGTGCATGGCTATTATACGATAAGTCCAGAGGTGCTATGGGATGTAATTGAGCATGATATCCCAGCATTGATACCGGCTCTTCTTTCTTATTCTGAAGAACTAAGATGTGTTGACTGAAAGACACATCAGATGGAGTAGCGTAGGGATGCCATGAGATAGCCGGGGAGCTTTCGATACTGCCTTTGGATTTCTGACACCGAGGTGACTTGCTGGACGAGCCAGTCGTAGCTGTCCATATGCAGCAGGTTGCGTCCTTCAATGCCGAGGGTGAATTTGCCTAATCTGTAGGTTATATCTAAGTCTGTGTCAAATAGCGAGATAGAATAGTCGTTATCCGATATATGGTTCCATTTACCACTGAGTGTCATAGTAAACTGCTTGATGGAGAGGATGCCAGTCAATGCTACGCCGCAGGATGACGTTGTGGCATGGATGTCAGGGACTGACAATGATTGATGATTTTGCTGCCATGTCCCTGAAATATCGAAATTCAAAGGAAATTTATGGAAACGGGATGCTATGTTTATTCCGCTGCCGTATGTTACATCCTTAAATTGCCCGATATTGCCATTGCTGGATATTTTTGTGTCTGTGAATGACACCTTTGGGGTGAGCTTTATATTGATTGGAGCGGAGCCTATTCCTTTGCTGAGGTATCCTTGCATATTCCAAAGATTGCTGCATCCGCCATCGTTATATGAACGGTAGGATATGATGTCCTCGGATTGTGTGTCAATCAGAGCATCTCCTGATCTATGCGAAAATGATACGAAGAGGAAGGCTGTCAGACGGTCAAAAAGACTCATGTATCGATAAGAAAATTTTGCATCTACAGCAGTGTAGAGGCATTTCGTCATGTTTGACGGCATTGTGACAGTGTTATAGTTATCAATCCAATGTCCCTTGCTAAGAAACTCTATTTCCGTGACATTACGAGACATAGCACCCGATAGATTAAGGCGATGTTGTCTGCTTAAAAATAATTCAATCATTCCTTTATGCCGGATAGAATATTGTCGGTCGGAATTTACGTTCGGTAAATTGGTATGGGGAGCGAACATTGAAAAGTCAGAGCCTGCTTCAAAACGTAGAAGTCCTTTGTTTTTCATGAATCCTATGTAAATCCCAGGACTGAGCCATGAAATATGCTCATCACAAATGTCAATAGATGGTCCTTCTGCCGTTAATCGGCTGTGGGTATAATTCAGGTATGCATTGCTTTTGATATTTATATCCGTCCCGAAAATCGGGTATATCAAACCTGTTGATGCGTTTAATTTGTATCTTTCTACAGCCTTGTTCTCCGAATACGTTTTAGCAATATCTGCATATTGATAAGGAAGGTGCATGATTGGGTGATTCGTACTTATGTCGGTCTGTGTTTTGGCGTTGGAATAATCGACTTGCACTTCTGTGTGCCATAGACCTTTCCCGACAAGGGTGTTAAGACTCATTTCATGAGTTAATCTTACAGGTCGACTCCTCGCATATTCCTGAGCCTTGACCTCTGAGGTGATCAGCTGATTGTCATGATAACTGTTGCAATCATATTCACCGTATGTAGCTATTGTCCTTGATCGGAATGAACTGCAGTGAGATAGATTCCATTTCTGAGTGAGATTGAGCGAATAAAATTGGTTGTCGTTGGAATTGGATGAATTAATGTCATTGTGTAATCCTGTAGAGAAGTAATTTTCTATGGAATTTTGCTGGCCATGGCTTCTGCTATGGGTGAGTATTGCGCCTATGTTTATCGAATATTTCTCTGAACCACTAAACGAGAAGTTTATATTGCCTAATTGCCCATGCCTGCGATATTCATTGTCAGGAGGTGTGATGAGGTTGATTTCCTCTGCCGACAGGTTTAAAGCTCCACCGCCAGCAGATGTAAATGATTCCATATCGCCCATAGTATTGATATAATCCATTATAGAGAATAGAGGCTTGCCCGTGTTGTTGGCATTGAATATCGCTCCTAAAGATGTCGTCCCTTGGATGCCTATTACGGAGTTTTGGGTATCGTACTTGTCATTATATCCAGCAGATGCCGATACGGTACCGCTCCATTTCATCGCAGTATTCGCAGACTGGAGGTTTATGGCTATGCGTTGATGGTTGCGGAACGCGTCTCCGACATTGCCATCTTCATAATTGCCAATCAAGTCGATTTTTGATGCAAAATCGGCTGGCAGCGAGTTTATGAACGATTCAGGAGTCGAGAGAATGTCTTTGCCGTCAATGAGCACTTTATCGACGCGTTGTCCTTGGAAACTTACTGCACCGTTGTCATCTACATCCATGCCTGGCATCTTACGGATTACATCGCCGATATTCTGCTCGGATCCGTTGCTGAAATACTGTGTCGAATAGGATATCGTGTCGCTTCTTTCACTCACTCCGAAATATCTTCCTTTCACTGTGACTTCGGATAGAGACACGGTGTCATCTTCTAATATGAAATCTTGGCATGAAGCTATGTTTGAGAGTGCCAGCTGTTTGGTCAGCTTTTTGTATCCTAATGATCTGATAGTGATAAATATGCTGTCTTGTCCTTCGGGCAGTTTTGTATCAAATTTGCCATCCGTATCAGCCGACAGATACATGACAGGCATGTTTATTGTGTCATTTGCCAGAGATATCGAAGCAAATGGCACGGATTCACCATTGCGGTCTTTCACCTGCCCGGCGAGCCGGATGGTCGGGGCTGACATCATAGGCTGGAATATAAATACCAGCACTATGAGTAGAACGGCGTATCGATAATGGATTTCTCCCATTCTCTACATTTTTATGACATGGACACCGCCGTCTGTATTGCCACCAATTTCTTTAATCTTGTTGACACGTATGCGGTCAAATTCTTCGGGACTTACCTGTTGCCCTTTCTGGGATTGCTGAATGATGGTTTGTGCTTTTGGAAGTACTTCAAATTCGCGTAAAGTGTATTTGTCGCTTGGAGTGGTCAATTCCATTATCAGACCAGGCAGACCTCCGTATCCAGCCGGTCCCATCTGGCATGGTATGGCATCACAGAACCATGCAGTGACACCGCTCTCTGATTTTGAATCTGCATGCATGCAGCGTTTGCCGTTTATGATGCGCACCTGTGAGGGGTCTATCGACCATTGTGGATGTATGTACTCTTGACGGACGATATAGCTCCTATCAAGTATCGCTCTCTGCACACTCATTTCTTTGGTCGCAAAGTCGATAAATACGGAGTTGTCGCTGTTGACATTAAGTTTGTCATTATGGATCGATTCTTCATTGAATCCATATTTTGTCCCATTGAATACCATTTGGAATGTGCTTTTGCTATTTTGGAGCTGGTTTATTGCCAATTGACGTATTCTCGGGTCTTGGATAGAATTAACAGACTCAGGGATTACTAAGGTTTTCTCATAAGATGCCCTGATTTCAGTAGTTCTGGCATTAGTGCATTGTGCCATAAACATTGCGAAAATAATTAAAAATGAGTACTTCATAAGAGATAAATGACCATGCTATAAGCACATGACTATAGCATGGTCATGAGTTGGTTTAAAGAATGATGATGATGATTTCTGTCGGAGTCTCAACTATAATCACGACGTTCTGACGTGCTGCGGTGTCAGTTGAGAAAGCGACTGGATCAGATGCTGGTAACTGACCAGCATTGATGAGTGGGGTGGAGACCATAGCTGCCACTGCCAATGTGATAGAGCATAGAAATTTTTTCATTGATATAAGTGTTAAAAGTGTGATATTGTTTTTTCGGAGTCATATCCGGATTGACTCCGAGAAGCTGATCATTAATGATGTCGATGCAAAGTTATGCAGTCTCAATACCGTGGGCTTATAAATATCATTATGGTAATATTCGGAAATATTACTAAAATATTACAGAGGGGGATTTGGGCTCTGATGATAAATTGTAAGAGAGAATTAATGGTTATATTTGTGATATGAAAAAGAGGATAAAAATTCTTTGCATTTTTTCAATTATTGCAATATTGACATATTGCACGATGCAGGTTTATTGGCTTTATTCGCGTTATGCATATGAAATCGGTGTTCATGAGGACGAGTTGAGCGCAACGGTTCAGAATGTCCTTGATGAGTACAGGGAATTACGACAGGATACTCGGGATACCACATTGCACCTGCTTACGAGCATGCGGAGAACTGTAGAGGATTCTTTGCCTATGCCGATATGGTTTTGCGAAATATATGTGGTTGATGCAAAGGTCTTCCATGATAGAGATTCATTTATTCTTGCCGATATTGCCCGTCTATATACTGATTATCAGCCAGACGGCATAAGCAGATATGAGTATAGATTTAGTACGGCACCGTCTGATCGTATTGCTTATGATGGCATACGTAAAACGATGTTGAACTTAGAATCCCCGTTTAAGACAAACGAATTTGTCACCATGTTGCACGAGGCAGGCATAAAGGATTGCAAAGTGAGAATTCATGATACCGAACAACCCCAGTGGGTAATGTCAGAAGTCATGGATAAATCCATAATATCCCCATATATAGAGATTACATATCCATTGGATCCATTGCGCTGTGAGGTGGCTGTGATGTATATCCCTGTGCCAATGCCTCCTGTGTTGCATAAGATGTCAGAAATTATCTTGATGTCTGTCATTATGTCTGTTTTGCTGTTAGGATGCTTGGTGGCACAGATATTGATGATACGGCATCAGTATCTGGTAGAGGATATGAGGCAGAGATTCACATCAGCCATGACGCATGAACTTAAGCGCCCCTTGTACACTTTGAAGATGTGCATGTCATACCTGGAGAATCCGCGATTAAAGGATGATAAGAAATCTATGGATGCCCTTATAGGCAAATCAAAGGAAGAAATTGACGGACTCTCTTCATATTTCTCCAAGCTCAGAGATGTCTCATCCAGTGAAAGAAGGCAGATGCCTCTGAATCTGGTAGAATTTAACGCTTTTGATTTTCTGTCAGAGGTTATTGGTAAGTTCTCAAAGACGGCAACAAAGGATGTAAGTGTCAACATCGACTGTGACAGCTCAGTCATGCTTTATGCTGATAAAGCATATATGTCAGACATTGTAAAGAATTTGATGGAGAACTCTATCAAATATTCTGACGAACAAGTGGAGATTGACATATCGTGCATGGAGTTGCAGCGTCATATCCGTCTGGTGATAGCAGACAACGGCTGGGGCATCAGTAAGAAAGATAGAAAAGCTGTATTTAACGAGTATTATCGTGGAACGAATGTGTCTGATCAGCCTGGATTAGGGCTGGGATTAGCTTATGTCCGTCAGATAGTCATCGCACATGGCGGCAAAATTGTTATTAATGATAATGATAAAGAGGGTACGACATTTATAATAGACCTTCCTGTCAAAGGTTGAGAAATATTATGATTAAGATTTTGCTGGTTGATGATGATGTCGCAAATTCAATGTTTCTGAAACAGTATTTGGAGACAGAGGGATTTGAGGTGGCTTATGCTAAAGACGGTAATGCGGGATATGGATTGTACAGGTCTATGCAACCTCAGCTCATACTTCTTGATGTAAACATGCCGGGAATGAACGGTTTTGAGCTGGCACAGCTTATACGTGAAACGGATAGTGATGTGTTGATATTCTTTTTGACAGACAGGACAGGTAAAGAGGATCGCCTGAAAGGGTTTATCATTAAGGGTAATGACTATATACCTAAGCCGTTTTATCCCGAAGAACTTGTGGCTAAGATAAAAGAAAGGCTATCCGATCGTCAGATAATGGAGGAGACGGTTGCTATGATAGGTGACACTCGTTATGACAGTAATCTGTCATCACTGACGTTTGAGGAAGTGTCTGTCACAATTTCCGAACGGCAGAATGAGATATTGAAAATTCTGGTCGGTCAGATTGGAAGGATGGTCGCGCGAGATTATATATTGGAGACAGTATGGGGTGATGTAAGTTACCGTAATTCGTTGGCTCTAAACGTGCAGATTAATTATCTCAGGAAGATATTGTCACCAGACAGCTCTGTCGTGATTGATACACTGCATAAGCGAGGGTATGTGTTAAGGATAAAAGCCAACCCGGGCTGAGGATGGTGGCAGTCCGGGTTGGCGGGGGTTGAAAAAGCTGATTGTTTATCTGTCTGTGTTTCCTGGTGGGGTCAGAGGAGGAAGAGGGCTTTGGGGGCGCGTGCCTGGAGGGGCTTCTGACCCAGGAGGCTGATGCCCTTGGCGAGGAGGAAGGGGTTGGGTTCGATTTTGCCGAGCATCTGATCCATCTGTGGGGCGAGTCCTGTCTTGGTCATGCCCATTACCATATCCATGAAGCTTGATTCGGACTTGGGATAGAGGGCTACGTCGTAGTCATCGCCCAGTTTGGAGTTGGTGGCTACCCATGCGATGGCATCGTCAAGGGTGCCGAGCTGGTCGACCAGTCCGAGCTGGAGGGCTTTCTGTCCGTCCCATACGCGGCCCTCGGCTATGGCGCGGACTTTGGACTCGGGCATGTGACGTCCGCGGGCTACGCGGCTGATGAATCGGTCATATCCGCGGTTGATCTCTACCTGCATGGCTGCCATCTGCTGGTCGGTGATGGGGGCGAGGGGGATGCGGAAATCAGAGAGGGGGTTGGTGGATACGAACTGCGGATTTACACCTAACTTATCGAGAAGTCCCTTGCCGTTGGGTAGCATGCCGAAGATGCCGATGCTGCCGGTGATGGTGAGCGGACAGGCGAAGATGCGGTCGGCTTCACATGAAATCCAGTAGCCTCCCGAGGCTGCGTAGTCGCCCATCGATACGGCAAGTTTTTTGCCCTTTGACTGGAAGTAGGAGAGTGCTTCGGCGATTTCGGCTGAGCCGAATACTGAGCCTCCGGGCGAATTGACGCGGAGCACCATGCCTTTTACACCCTCGTCGTCGGCGAGCTTGGTGATGACGGGGACGAGTTTCTCGCAGTTGATTTCGGCATTCGCTGACTCTGCGATTTCGCCTACGGCATAGAGCACGGCTATCTGCTTCTTTGAGTCATATTGGGTGCCCCATTTAGAGTGCTTGTCCATGTCGGCAGCGGAGATGTAGTTGAGGTCTTTCTCCTTGACATCTACCAGTCGGCTGAGGATCCCTTCCATCTGACGGCGCACCACGCAGCGATCCACCAGCTTCCAGCCTACGATTTGCTCGGCGGTAGATAGCTGGGTGATGTGCGAAGCCATGATGCTGTCTATGTCGGAAGCCTTGATTTTACGCGCGGTGGCGATGTCGGCTTTGATGACTGACCACATGTTGGTGCCGAGGGTGTCGAGCTGGGCACGTGCGGGTGCCGACATCTCGGTCTGGGTGAACGGTTCTACTGCTGATTTGAATGTGCCGACCTTGGCAATCTGAAATTCGATGCCTAATTTGTCAAGCAGCCCTTTGAAATAAATGGCACTTGCCGACATGCCATGGAGGTCAAGATAGCCCATGGGATTAAGAAACAGGCTGTCAGCCACAGATGCTACATAATAGTCACCCTGATAGAGGAAGTCACCATAGGCATATACCTTCTTGCCGCTCTTCTTGAAGTCGATGATGGAGTTGCGCAGAGCCTTAAGAGTGGCTGGCGATGCGTTCGCACCCTTGCAGTCAAGGTAGAGCGCACTGATTTTCTCGTTGGTCTTGGCGGCATCGATAGCCTTGGTGAGTGTCACGAGGCTCTGGGGTTCTTCGAAGCCTTTGCCCTGCATCAGGGCGATGAAGTCAATGTCAAATGAGGTTTCGCGTTCGTTGATGGTGCCCGAAAGGTCGATTTTGAGGATCGACTTTTTTTCAAGGGAGGCGGTGGCTTCCTTGTCACCGCCGAAACTTGCCACGGCTGCGGCAACCACGCCTATCAATATGAGGGCGAAAAGTGCCATTGCAATCCATGTTCCGACCATGGATGAAAGTACATTTGAAAAGAATTTTTTCATAACATTTGCTGTTTGTTGATTGGATTTTCTGTCAGCAAAATTATGTCGTGGAGATGTAGCAGCGGAAACTTTGCGACATACCCCATGATTTATGCGACAAAACAGTATGATTATGGAAACGTTGTAGGGACATGCCGTGGCATGTCCGCTTTTGAAATGGCTCCGTAGACGTTTTGTTAGCATGCGGACATGCCACGGCATGTCCCTACGGACATAGACCTTAAATTTGGATGCAAATGGCTGTCTCGGTCAGGTGGATTCGTTTATTTGGCTCGCGCCATCTGCTTGAGGATGTTGCGCTTGGCGGATTTGAGTCCCGGGGACAACTCGCTTTGGTCGGTCATCTCGAGGATGGCTGAAAATTCCTGCAACAGTTCGGGGTAGAGGCGGCATTGGGCGTATGCCTGTTTCATGCAGAAAGCTCTGATGGCATATGGCTCTGAGGAGTTGATTGCCGCCAGGCAGAAGTCGAGATAATCGGTGCGGATATCCTCAGGCTGCACTGGCAGCCTGTCAAGCAGCGTCAGCAGCAGCCGCTTCTTGCCGACGTGGTTGCATGCAAGCAGACGATCAATAAGTCCGTCACGTTTCGTTGCCAGCCATCCGTTATCCGATGAGGCGAAATGCGTCATCGCCCACAGCGCATTATAGCCAACGCGCTCCTCTGCATCGCCGATCAGACCATACAGAGCTTCCCTTGCCGACAGGGTGTCATCAGCAGCCAATAATCGTATGTCATTGATATGCAGCCTGTCGGCAAGCTTTTCGCGTAAAGCCATGGCGATGTGTTTTCCGGATTTAATTTTCCGGATTTAATAGGAGGAATCTTCTTATACAAATTTAGTCAATCTTTCATATATGTCAAGGGAGTTATGGATTTATCTTCGTCGGTAAAATGTCGGATAGAACTGTATGAGATAGATGTCTGTTAATATTTTGCAAGACAAGACAATCAGTGTTTGCATAAGTTGCAATATCAAAATAATATTCGTAACTTTGTTGACAACCATAAAGCATATTAATATGACTCGAAACATCACAATCAAAAATCCCTCTCAAAAGATGGTTCAAGTCTTTGACGCTTTGAGAGAAAAGAAGCAGCAGCAAGTGAAAAAGTTGGCTGCTAAGAAGCAATGTACATTTACTATTGTCGTGTAAATGGATTTATCCTTTGACATAATGAATTCAGGGGGCGATCATATAATGGTCGCCCTCTCGTATTATGACTATGAGACAATCAGTATATTTTCCGATGATGCGTTGACATTGACTCTTGTGTTCTATGATGTCACTCTGATTCGTAAATCAGGGGATGGATATGTAGGCTATAAGGTGTTGTTTGCTATTTCTGACATACTTGCAAAGTTCATGGAAGAAAATGAAGATGCGGTTCTTTGTTTTTATTGTGATGCGAGTACGGATGTACGCAGAAATCATGGTGATATGTTGCCCCAAGAATATAGAAGCAATCTGTTTTCGCGTATGTTTGAATTGTATTCAAGATCGCATAAGTTGTCGAGGTTCATCAATCACAGAGTCGAGATTGAAAACCCAGACAATCCGGAGGATAGACAATATGCTCACTTTATTTGTCGCCGAGAACATAAAGACGCTGTTGCGGCAATGGGGCAACTTCTAATGCAGAAATAAATTTCCATATTATGGTGTCCGAAATCCGTCCGGCCATAAAATCAAAATCCCCTGCAACTTATTGAAGTGCAGGGGATTGATTGGTTGCGGGCGGAGAGGACGAGATTCGAACTCGTGGTAGGATTGCTCCTACGTCAGTTTAGCAAACTGGTGGTTTCAGCCACTCACCCACCTCTCCAGTAGGCATCGTTGCCAAGTAGGCTTTCCTTTAAAAGCAATGCAAAGATAGCAACAATTTTCATACCCTGCAAGCCCCAACCCAATTTTTCAGAAAAATTTCGTGTGTAGCTATGCCTAATCAGGTTTTAGAGAGGGGATATTTGAACCTGACAAGAAATTTTGGGGATAGTATGTTAAAAAACATGTTTTGTAGTTGCCCCACCAATGACATTTTTAGTAAATTTGCACGTGATACATCATGACACGCCAAAGAGTTGGCGCGATGTCTCAGACTTTTATTGCTAAAAGGTGTTATTGAAATTTTATCTTCTAAAGTCGAACTTGGCGGTTTGAAACGTAGCGAAGGTAAGATTAGCAATAGCACCTGCATCGGTAGCTTAAAGTAATCCGAGAGGATTTTCTATAGCTCTATCGGTGTGGGGCTATTGTTTTATCTGCTACAAGGTACGCCAAGACCTGACTTTAGGATAAAACAAGATACATTCCTCACACCTTTTTTATATCCAATCATCAACATATTGTTCCAACGAGGGATGTGGGGCATCTGGATCTTCTTATTATGGATGCAGCTCTTAAATCACATTTCTTGATGCTATATTGCATGATATTGGCTGACGGTATCATCGATGTCAAGGAATTGGAAGTTTTGTATAAAATAGGTGTTGAGAATTACGGTCTCACGCCAGAACAAATCAGTGAGGCGGTGCGTGAGGCAGGAACTTCCTATGAGTTTCCCGAGAAAATAGAGGATAGAATATCGCTCCTCTATGAACTTGCTCTGATTGCCTGGGCAGATGGCAGAATTGAACAGAGCGAGCGTGATATGATTGAATCCTATGCTCTCAAGATGGGATTTATGGAGGAGAATGTAAATGGTATTATTGATTTTCTGCTGGAACAAGCAAGAGCAAATATACCTGTAGGTAAGGTGTTACACAAAATATTAAACTCGTAATTATGGATATTAAGCTTTCAAACCTGTTTAAAGTCAAAGATGCGCCCGTTTCAAGTTCCACTGTGATTTCGGATCCTTCTACTGGCGGTGACTATTCATCAGCAACTCCCATCAATATTTTTGCCAGTCCGACTGACAGACAGGAAGGGGAGACTTATGTGAACTTTGGTAAAAGGGCTTGCATGTACACTACTGGTAATCCCAGTTCGTTAAGAGCCTATCTACAACGTATCTACCAGAGTGAGAAAGCTCGCCAACTGCATAATACCCAACTACAGGAGCAGCAAAGGCGCGAGATAGAGGGACGACTCAATGATGTTGATATGTCAATATCAAATGCTAAAAGTCGTTTAAACGTGGTGAACATCGATATTGAGGACAACGATGGGAAACTTAACGGTTTGAAATCGGATATTGACGAATTGAAAATAAAGGAGGGACAATCAAATCGTATGTCTCTTGTCAAATTCTATCTTGGGTTGCTCATCTTGGCTATATTGACAGTATATTTGTTCATATTCTATAGTTCGACATTCTATTCGGCATTCATTCAAGGTCCAAGCACTGTCACGGATGCTATGTTTAATTCGCAAGCACTACCTGATGCGTTCTCCAGAGGTATTATGAGTGGTCTATTCTTGATAACCGTACCAATCATATTTCTTGGTCTGGGTTATGGACTGCATTACTTTATGGAACAGAAATCATCTTCCAAGTATCTCAAGGTAGGAGCCTTAGTGATGATTACCTTTATGTTTGACTGTATATTGGCTATTAAGATAGCCCAATCGCTATATAATCTTCAAATAGTCAATACATGGGAAGCGATGCCTCCATTTACCATGAGTATGGCTCTTGCCGACTTGAATGTTTGGGCTGTGATATTCTGTGGATTCATTGTCTATATGATTTGGGCGGTTGTGTTTGATATGACAATTTCAGCCTATGATGATTGCAAATCCAATAGACGTCAGATTGAGTCATTAAACCGTAAAGCGCAGGATTTAAGTAATAAGAAAGTCATATTAAGCCAAAAGGCTGAAAGCATCAATGGCGAGATTTCTCAACTGGTACTTAAGAAAGAAAAACTTAAAGCTCAGTTAAATCAGGGAATATTCTCAATAACTCTGATAAGGCAGGCATTCGCTGAATTTTTCAGTGGCTGGAACTCAATCATAGGGGCTGTAGGACTTGCTACTGCGCCAGACTGTAACCAGATTTATGAGATTGAGTGTAAGTCGTTTTTTGGTGCCCAGCCGGAGATAACTGAATAATGACAATTTTACACACACAACTTATTATATCATTTAAACCAATCTAATATGAAAAAAGCAATCATATCCTTGATGTTTGTTGCTTGCTTTGCCATAGTGCTATGGCTTGCAGGATGTGGAGAAAAGAAAGGCGATAATGATGGAAACGGTAGCAATTCAACTGAGGATATATATCGTCCACTCAACTTGACTGTGTTTCTTGACTTGTCGGACAGGTTGGATCGTGACTTGACACCTACGCAGTCGGTAAGAGACACGGAGCTTATCAATTTTTGCATTGATGAATTCATAGATATCTCTCGTAAAGAGACAATGCAGAAGACAAGTAATCACTTCAAGGTGGTGTTTTATCCCACACCTGACAATCCTCTTGTTTCTGACTTGGCAAACGATCTGGAGGTGGACTTGAATGGATTGGACGAAAATCCTGGAGAAAAGAAACGCTTGCTGAAAGAGATGAAGGTGAAGTTTGATAAAGCATTGGACTCCATATATACATCTACTCTCCGGAAGAAGCAATGGGTTGGTTGCGATATCTGGTCTTTTTTCAGCAATAAGAAAGTAGACAACTTGTGTATGCGAAAGGGATACCGCAATGTGGTTATAATCCTGACAGACGGTTATCTGTTTCATCAAGCAAATAAGCAGGTCTCAGGTGCTGCCTATTCCTATGTGTTGCCTCAGACGCTCCAGAATCCTAATTCGTCACTTATAGTAAAACGTGATGGCTTGAAAGATTTGGAAGTCCTCATGCTTGAGGTAAACCCGTATTCTCCGACACAGCACGACCGGCTGTTTAAGGTTTTAACCGATTGGTTCACGGCTATGGGCATTGAGAAGTTCCAGATCGAAGAGACTGACATCCCAAGCAACATCAAGCCAGTAATAAGCAATTTCTTGGCGCAATAATCTTGCTGAATTATTATAAAAATACTCCGATATGAAGTGTGACGAAATTTCCTATCGGAGTATTTTATGCCCCTTTGTGCTATTTTCGTTAAATTTGTGGTGTTTTTAACTATTACAAGATTTGAGGAAGTATGGAATTTGTGGCTAAAGGGTTTTATGAGCTGACGCACGATGAGTTGTGGAGCGTGTACAGGCTGCGGGCTGAGGTGTTCGTGGTGGAGCAGCGGTGTTCCTATCAGGATGTGGATGAGGCTGACAAGGTGTCGGTGCATCTGCTGGCTGTGGAGGACGGGAAGCTGATGGGGTATCTGCGTGTGATACCGCCGGGGGTGTGCAGCGATGACATCCATATCGGGCGCGTGATTTCGGTTAAGCGCCGATGCGGCATCGGGCGTGCGCTGATGGCTGAGGGGGTGCGTATCGCGCATGAAAGGTTTGATTCGCCGTCGATTTCAATCGAGGCGCAGCTCTATGCGGCGCATATGTACAGCACTGTGGGCTTCCGTCAGACTTCGGGCATCTTCATGCTTGACGGTCAGAAGCATGTGGATATGAAGCTGGTGTTTGACGAGATGGAGGGTTAGCCAAGGAGCTGGCGCAGTGCTTCATGGGGTCCGAACATCAATTGAGGTATGGATTCAAAGAATGCGACGTAGATGCACAGGAAGATGGCTGTAAGCATCAGAAACCAGATGAAGCGCATGACTGCCTTCCAGCGCGGGGTTACTGGAAATGCTTTGAAGATGCAGACGGATGAATAGGCTATGAAAATGATCAGGGAGAAAGTAGTGGTGTCAAAGCCCATCATATTGACCGGGAGCAGCAATATGTCGATGATGAATGACAGTGCGCTCAGGAAGATGCCGGCAGTGAGCAGTTCGGGTATATTGAACCGTCTGGCTCCGTGTCTGCGATAGGCGAGACGCGCTGCCAAGATGATGGGCGGAAGCATGAAAAGGGTGAACATCCCCGAACTGAAATCATAGAAGCGGAGGATGTAGGTGGAGTGGTCTATTTGCTGTTCAGGGGAGATCCACGATGTGAGCAGGACGGAGTAGATGCCGAGTGTCAGCAGAAACAGGAGCGGGGAGGAGTAGCGCACGCGGCGTCCGGCGGTATAGTTGGATATGACCGCCCACGGATGTATGAGCAGTTCGCCGCAGGTGTGCAGGAAGCGCCCTTTGAAGCGGAGCATGTCGGCAAGCGATGAGGTGGAAAACGACCGCCATGTGGTGCGTGCCGTGGAGGTCGGTTGCCCGCACTTGGGGCAGTACTTGTCTTCACACTCGTTGCCGCAATTGAGACATTTCATAGCAAGCAATTGATTAGAGTGCAAAGGTAAGTAAAAATTCATTATCTTTGCATGCGTAAATTGCCGTGGGATAGCCTTATCCGTGGATCATGGATAAACTATCGTGGCGGTGGAATGTTGAATTATCAGTAACAGACTATTATATAATCAGAAATGAGAAAATGGCGTGTTGAGGACAGCGCGGAGCTGTACAACATAAAAGGATGGGGGATGAAATACTTCTCCATCAATGACCGCGGACATGTGACAGTGACTCCCCGTGAGGGATATGCTACGGTTGACCTTAAGGAGGTCATGGACGAGTTGCGAGTCCGTGATGTCTCGGCTCCTGTGTTGCTCCGCTTTCCCGACATACTTGACAACCGCATCGAGAAGATATCACGCTGCTTCAAGAAGGCTTCGGAGGAGTATGACTATGCGGGGCAGAACTTCATCATATACCCCATCAAGGTCAACCAGATGCGCCCCGTGGTGGAGGAAATCGTCAGCCACGGCAAGAAATTCAACATCGGTCTGGAGGCAGGCTCGAAGCCTGAGCTTCACGCCGTGCTTGCCACCAACATCGATGAAAACAGCCTGATCATATGCAACGGCTATAAGGACGAAAATTTCATTGAGCTTGCCCTGCTCGCCCAGAAGATGGGACGCAAGATATATATCGTGGCGGAGAAGCTCAACGAGATACGCATGATAGCCACGATAGCCAAGCGGCTCAATGTACGTCCAAACATAGGCATACGCATCAAAATATCCAGCTCTGGCTCTGGCAAATGGGAAGAATCGGGTGGTGACCAGAGCAAATTCGGCCTCAACTCGAGCGAACTGCTTGAGGCTCTTGACCTGCTCAGCCGCCGCGAACTGATGGACTGCCTGAAGCTGATACACTTCCACATCGGAAGCCAGGTGACCAAGATACGCCATATCAAGAACGCATTGCGAGAGGCGATGCAATTTTACGTCCAGCTCACCAAGATGGGCTGCGATATAGACTTTGTGGATATAGGTGGCGGCTTGGGCGTGGACTATGACGGCACACGCAGCTCCACTTCGGGCAGTTCGATGAACTATACCATACAGGAGTATGCCAACGACTCTATCAGTGCGCTTGTGGATGCTTGTGTCAAAAATGACATCAAGCAGCCCAATATCATCACCGAGAGCGGACGGTCACTGTCGGCTCATCACTCGGTGCTGGTGTTTGAGGTGCTCGAAACCACCCAGCTTCCTGTGTGGAAGGACTCGCAGGAGATGCCCGAGGATGCCCATGAGCTGGTCAAGGAACTCTATAACATATGGGACAAGATAGACCAGCAGCGTGTGTTTGAGGACTGGCACGATGCGCTCCAGATACGTGAGGAGGCTCTGGATCTCTTCAGCCTCGGCATGCTTGACCTGACCACGAGGGCGCAGATAGAGAAACTGTTCTGGAGCGTGGCGCGTGACGTGGCTGACATAGCCGCATCAATGAAGCATCCGCCGGAGGAATTGCGCCGCGTCAAGAAGATGATTCCTGACAAGTATTTCTGTAACTTTTCCCTGTTTCAGTCGCTCACGGATGCCTGGGCTATAGATCAGGTTTTCCCCATCATACCCCTGTCACGTCTTGACGAGAAGCCTAACCGCACATGTACCATCCAGGATATGACATGTGACAGCGACGGCAAGTTGTCGCACTTTATCACATCAGGAGGCATATCCAGTTCGCTCCCTGTGCATTCGCTCAAGGGTGCCGAACCCTATTATATAGGTGTATTCCTCGTTGGTGCATATCAGGAGATACTTGGTGACATGCACAATCTTTTCGGTGATACTAATGCCGTGCATATCAGCGTCTACAAGGATCGCTACGAGATAGACCGCGTCATTGACGGAGAAACCGTAGAGGAGGTGCTTGACTATGTGCAGTATAACTCCAAGAAGCTTGTGCGCAATGTGGAGGCTTGGGTTACCGCCTCTATGAAGGCTGGGCGTATCACTCCCGAGGAGGGTCGCGCCTTTATCAGCAATTATCGCTCGGGTCTTTACGGATACACTTACTTAGAGCACGACTGATGCGGGCGTTCATGCACCTTGCATACCGTGGGGCTCCGTTCCACGGCTGGCAGACGCAGCCCAATGCCATCAGCGTACAGCAGACCATCGAGGAGGCGTTGGCTAAAATACTGCGCCGTCCTGTGCCGATACTCGGCGCGGGACGCACAGATGCCGGGGTCAATGCCCGCATGATGATAGCACATCTTGACCTTGATGCTGCGGAGCTGACACCCATATTGGCGCGTTCGCTCAACACCATCGTCGGTCCCGACATCGCCATCTATTCCATCAGCGAGGTGCCTGATGGAGCGCATGCGCGGTTTGACGCTACGGAGCGCACCTACCGCTACTTCATCAACCATGTGAAGTCTCCGTTTTTCAACGCACTGAGCTGGTTCAGTCCGCGTCTGCTTGACTATGACCGCATGAACGAGGCAGCAGCGTATCTGCTTGAAGTGGACGATTTCACCTCGTTTGCCAAGCTTCACAGCGATGCCAAAACCAATATATGCGATGTCCGCAAAGCCATCTGGACGCCTGTTGACACTCCTGACGGCACATATTGGCAATTTGAAATCTCCGCCGACCGCTTCTTGCGCAACATGGTGAGGGCTATCGTGGGGACGCTCGTAGATGTCGGTCGCGGCAAACTCACCGTAGATGACTTCCGCCGTGTAGTTGCCCACAAAAACCGCTGCGCAGCCGGCACATCCATGCCAGGACACGCCCTCTACCTCTGGGATGTCAAATACCCATACTATACACCGCCCAAAGTCGCTACATCCGGTTTCTTCATCTGAGATTGGAAATGAAAGGTCATTCTAAGGTTGCATATAGTGAGGATTTATAAATAATATCAGTTCGATTAATTAAAATACAATGTTAAAAATGTAGGGACGCGACATTTCGCGTCCGCCTCACGGCTTTATTTACGTTAATTCAATCCTAAACTCGCGGACGCGACATGTCGCGTCCCTACGTCAAGATGGGAAATGTCACGGAATATCCTAATTCAACTAACGAGTATATAATATCATTAAACATAAAAAAGTCACCAGCCCGATAAGGGACTGGTGACTTTTATGTATATAGTGTGGGATTTTTTACATCATGCCGCCCATGCCACCCATGCCGCCTGCGGGCATTGCGGGTGCGGGGTTGTCCTCTTTCTTGTCGGCGATGACACACTCTGTGGTGAGGAACATGCCGGCGATAGAGGCTGCGTTTTCAAGGGCTACGCGGGTCACCTTGGCAGGGTCGATGACACCTGCGGCGAGGAGATTCTCGTATTCGCCTGTACGGGCGTTGTAGCCGAAGTCGGCGTTGCCGTCAGCAACCTTCTGGATGACTACTGCACCTTCGCCGCCTGCGTTCTGCACGATCTGGCGTAGAGGCTCCTCGATGGCGCGCTTTACGATAGCGATACCGGTGTCCTCATCGTCGTTTGCGCCCTTGAGACCTTCAAGCTCCTTGACGCAACGGATGTAGGCTACGCCGCCGCCAGGTACGATACCTTCAGCGATTGCAGCACGAGTGGCACTGAGAGCGTCGTCCACGCGGTCCTTCTTTTCCTTCATCTCCACTTCGCTGGGTGCACCGATGTGGAGCACTGCTACGCCGCCTGCAAGTTTGGCAAGACGCTCATGGAGCTTCTCGCGGTCGTAGTCGCTCTTGGTCTGCTCGATCTGAGCCTTGATCTGAGCCACGCGGGTTGCAATTGCCTCCTTAGAGCCGGCACCGTTGACGATGGTGGTGTTTTCCTTGTTGACAGTCACTTTGTCGGCTGTGCCGAGGTTGGGGAGGGTGGCAGCGTCAAGCTTCATGCCCTTTTCCTCGCTGATGACTGTGCCGCCTGTCAGGATGGCGATGTCTTCGAGCATCTCCTTGCGGCGGTCGCCGAAACCGGGAGCCTTGACGGCGCAGACCTTCAGAGAACCGCGGAGACGGTTGACAACGAGAGTGGCGAGTGCTTCCTGATCCACGTCCTCAGCGATGATCAGCAGCGGGCGACCGCTCTGGGCTGTGGCTTCGAGGATGGGGAGCATATCTTTGAGGTTGGAGATCTTCTTGTCGTAGATGAGGATGTAGGGGTTTTCCATCACGCACTCCATCTTCTCGGGATTGGTGACGAAGTAGGGTGAGATGTAACCGCGGTCAAACTGCATACCCTCAACAATGTCAACGGTAGTTTCGGTACCTTTTGCCTCGTCAACGGTGATTACGCCTTCCTTCTTGACCTTCTTCATAGCCTCGGCGATGAGTTTGCCGATTGCCTCGTCATTGTTGGCAGAGATGCGTGCCACGTCTTCGATTTTCTTGAAGTCGTCGCCTACAGGCTCAGCCATGGTGCGGATGGTCTCGACCACCTTTGCGACAGCCTTGTCGATACCGCGCTTGAGGTCCATGGGGTTGGCACCTGCGGTAACGTTTTTGAGACCTACGTTTATGATAGACTGGGCGAGTACGGTAGCGGTGGTTGTACCGTCGCCGGCATCGTCACCCGTCTTGCTTGCTACTTCCTTTACAAGCTGTGCACCCATGTTCTGGAAGGGGTCTTCGAGTTCTACTTCGCGAGCCACGCTGACACCGTCCTTGGTGATGTGGGGAGCACCGAACTTCTTCTCGATGATGACATTGCGGCCCTTAGGACCGAGGGTTACCTTCACGGCATCGGCGAGAGCGTCGACACCTTTCTTGAGCTCTTCACGAGCCTTGATTTCAAATTTTATTTCTTTAGCCATGATTGACTGTGTTTTTTTATATTCGTTTTCTGGGGTTTGGTAATGTGTCAGGGATGACGGTGCATTAGCCGATTATGGCGAGCACGTCGTTCTGACGCATTATGATATATTTTTCACCTTCAAGCTGCACCTCGGAGCCGGCATATTTGCCGTAGAGTACTTCGTCGCCCTCTTTGAGGAGCATTTCTTCGTCCTTGGTGCCGTTACCTACGGCGATTACTTTTCCTTTGAGGGGTTTTTCTTTGGCAGAGTCGGGGATGATGATGCCGGTGGCGGTTACTTCCTCAGCTGGGGTGGGAAGGATGAGCACACGGTCGGCAAGCGGTTTAATGTTCATAATAGTCTATTATTTTAGTTTTTGTATTGATTTTGTTCGCTGTGATGTCATCTAATCGGGATGACACAGATTGATTAGCATATATTGTGCCAAATCCAAATATGGAGTGTGTCTGCCAAAAATGTCACGTATCGGTCAGTAACATGGCATATCCTTATTTTGGACCGTCAGTATATTTAACCCTGTGGAAGGATATAATGTTTCGGACGCGGCTGATAATTATTGTTAATCGTCAGCCGCGTCCGTAAGATGTTGATATGCAATAAGAGGTTGTGCTTAGATAACCTCTTACTCTACGAGGCGGAATCCCGCTTCGCGCAGACCCTTCTTGATGTCCTCTACATGCTCGTGGCTGCGAGTCTCTACCTCGGCACGGAGCATGCAGCCATGGATTTGTGTCGATGACGTGTTGCGTTCGTGGGCTATGGAGATGATGTTGGCGCCGAGCGATCCGAGCACGCCTGTCACTATGGAGAGCTGTCCGGGCTTGTCCTCCAGGTCGAGCGTCAGGGTGCAGTTGCGTCCGCTCTTGACCAGCCCGCGGGTGATCACACGGTTGAGGCTCGTTACATCGATGTTGCCACCTGACACTATGCACACTGTCTTTTTGCCCTTGATGGGCACCTTGTTGAACATCGCAGCCGCCACGCTGACCGCTCCTGCACCCTCTGCCACGAGTTTCTGCTTCTCTATCAGCGCGAGTATGGCAGCGGCAATCTCGTCCTCGCTGACTGTAACCACTTCGTCGACATATTCCTTGACCAGGTTGTAGGTCAGTTCGCCCGGCTCTTTGACGGCGATGCCGTCGGCAACGGTGCGTACAGAGTCAAGATGCACCTTGTGCCCGTCGGCTATGGACTTTGCCATGCTCGGTGCGCCCTCTGCCTGTACACCATAGACCTTGACATCAGGTCGCAGCATCTTAAGCGCGAAAGCCACTCCGGCTATCAGACCGCCGCCGCCGATAGGCACTATGACAGCCTCTACATCTGGCATCTCCTCAAGTATCTCAAGTCCTATGGTGCCCTGACCGGCGATTACCTTGGGGTCGTCAAACGGATGGACGAATGTGTATCCCTCCTCGTCGCGGAGTCTGATGGCTCTCTCATATGCGTCATCATATACGCCCGGCACCATGACCACTTCCGCGCCGTAGCTTTTCGTGGCTTCCACCTTACTTATAGGTGCTCCCGCGGGGAGGCATATGACCGCCTTGATGCCGTTGTGCGCTGCTCCGAGAGCCACGCCCTGAGCATGGTTGCCAGCCGAACAGGCTATGACGCCACGGGCTTTCTCCTCGTCGGTAAGTTGTGATATCTTGTAATATGCACCACGGAGCTTGAATGACCCCGTGTGCTGGAGATTTTCGGGTTTGAGGAATATCTGAGCCTCGGGGTTGAGGTCTGTAACGCCGATGATGCGCGGATGGCGCGCCACTTCGCGGAGCACCTGGGCAGCATGGTACACTTCGCTGATGCCTAATGTTTCCTGCATGGTGTAATATATAATTATATGTGGTGAAATCCCTTGCGGTTTTTCTTATGGTGTAGGGACGCGGCGTGCCGCGTCATCAAACGCAATGCGCATCTATTTATACGTTGACGCGGCACGCCGCGTCCCTACGTCCGTTTGGTTTACCTGAAAGGATCACGTTGATGGGTTAGAGGGTAGTTTACATGCAAATGTATAAAGAAATTTTATGTAAACCTCGGAAAAAATTTAACCTCTGCGAACTTTTTTAAGTTAACCGATGTTTCAATAGTACAAAGATGTTAATTGAGCTTCATAAGGTTAATGTTTCACTACTTTTTCATGTGTTTCTAAAAAGAAACCGCCCTCTGGCAACAATTCGAGAGAATCCAGCCGGAGGGTCGCTTTTTTATATATTTCATGAAAAATCTCTAAATTCGCCATCCGAAAATTTGGCGGTTTGCGCAAAATGACTTAACTTTGCATCCGCAAACGCAGAGGTGCGGCGATGTCTCCCTCAGGCGCGATGCAGGACTGGCTCCTTAGCTCAACTGAATAGAGCATCTGACTACGGATCAGAAGGTTACAGG
>CAMQYL010000005.1:0-113448 GCA_947039275.1 uncultured Bacteroidales bacterium
TTGTATACCAGACAGTTATATGGATTTGTTAAAATTTTCCCCGGACAGCTGTGTGTCACGGCATGTCCGCTTGCTGTGCAATGGGATGACATGATGGGAGCGGCGGGGCGGACATGCCACGGCATGTCCCTACACGATGGATGTGTATATCTGCGGTCAGCGGGCTGGGTCGGTGGTGGGGGTGGCGGCGTCGGCTCGTTCGGCGTGGAAGATGCGGGGGATGAGGAAGTGGATGGTGATTAGGGTGAGGGCGTAGGCGCTGAGGAGGAGGGCTATGGGGGACCAGCGGATGGGGAGAATGCCGTGGAAGTCGCCGCCTATGAGGTAGGTGGCGAAGAGGAGCCAGAAGATGGTCTGGACGGTGAGGCACATGGTGCACCAGGCTTTGGCCTTGAATTTCTGGTAGGTGACGCTCCAGAGGGTGTAGGGGAGGCAGCAGACGCTGATGACGGCGAGGTAGAGCATCAGCTGCGCGGGGAAGATGAGCAAGGCGAGGAATGTCACGCAGAAATATGTGATGCCGATTTCACACCAGGGGATGGTGCCAAAGAGTGCCGAGCCGTCGGAGGCGAGCACGTGGGCGCAGCCCTCCTTCTGGATGACTCCGCAGAGGGCATCGGCTGCCGAGCTGACCACGTGGCTCTCCTTGAGCACAAGCAGATACGACACATATGTGCCCACAGCGGTCAGAAACAATGCCACAAGCCAGCTCCAGTGGACATAAGTACGGTTGAGAATTATAAAATAGACTATCAGCCCTGCTACTATGAGCTTGAATGCCAACGACATCACGCGACAGGTCAGACATTTTGCACGGTGCTGGATGTAATCAGGCTCGGAGGCGATATCCATAGGCGAGGCTGTGAGTGCTTCGCCAGTCCATTTGCTGATAAATTCGTCATGGGACATCGTCACTTTGCGGCTGCCCTTGACAAGCCCGTGCACCTGACCGTCCGACAGGTCGGTGACAATCATGAATCCGTCAGCCATCCGTGCCACAAACGGCACGGACAATTTGGATACGTCCTTGGACTCATCATTTGTGAGCGTGCTCAGCACCGCATACTCAGCCAGAAGGTCTTGCAGGGCGATAAATGTATGTTTGGAAGGGTACGCACAGAAACGTGCATCGCTGTAACGCTCTGTATGGGGCACATGGAGCAGAGTCAGAAAATCGGAAAATAACGTGGCTTGTCTCATATGATGTATAAACAAACCAACCCCGGCATAAGTTAGACCACGTCAGTCCATATCCACAGCAGCCACCTTAAGTGTCGTCTCTTTGCCCACGGCTGTGTATTCATGTCCGCCGAATGTAAAGTTTCCGGAGCTTAGGGTTTCCGTCTCAGGCAGTCCGTACAGACGGTATTTGAGCCGCTTGCGCAACGGCAGCCCTGCGCCACCGTCCGAAAAATCATATCTGACCGTGAATGTTTGGGTCTCAGCCGAATCGGCATCTGCACGGCGTAGCAGATGGTCTATGCCATCGACTGTATAGAATCCGCCAGTGCCCGGAACTCTGTTGGCAGGGATGAAGAACTCTTCGGGGCGGCTAAGCACCCGAGCCTCTGCGGGAGGCACCACACGCAACGGCTTATGCCACGGATGGCGGTAGTAGAACATTATACACTTCTCTCTGGCACGGTCAAATATATTGCCGCTGCTGACATCTATAGCCCACGGCTCTACCCAGGGCTGCGTCAGCGGAATGGCGACAGGCAACGGCTCATATACCACTGTCCCTGTAGGCGAGGCAAGGAAATCTGCCACCATCTCCTTATAGTGCAGATAGTGACGGCGCGCTTCCACAGCTATCGCCGACTGATGGAGCACAAACAACGCCAAAACCGATGCGGTCACATACCATCGCGCTTTCCATCTGACATACATCGCCAATATCCTTAGCACCACGACCACGCTGAAAAACGACAAGGCAAGGCTGCCGCGTGTAAATCCCGATGCCAGCACAAGCACCATGCCTGTGGCAAAAAAGATGATGGTAAGCACCACGAAATTTCTGCGGCAGAAGCGTTTGAAATCAGATTTATGCCTGCAGAGCATCCACAGCATTGCTGCTACAGACAAATCAAAAGGCAGATTGGTAAGCAATCCACCGATGGCATTGACAGTCCACGAAGCCAAACCGGGGAAATTGCCAACGCTGCCGTCAGCCCTTGACCACACAGCCGGGGCACTAAGTAGCGCAGCCGTGCCGGCTATATACGCCAGAGCAAGGATGGCTGCCGAAGACTTGACCTTGCGGTATCGGGCGGCATATGCCAGCAGCAGCGCGCATGACACCGGCACCACGAATGCCTCATGCGTCCATCCCAGCAGGTAACACAGCGGACACAGCAACGCCACCTGCCACCAGCAAAGCATTGAGTCACGCCTCCATATCAGCAGAAACAGCAACGTGGCTCCGAGACTCCACAGATAATTGATGCCATATGCCGGGCAAAACCACAGCGACTCAGTCTGCGGCATGCAATATAACAGGACAATCATAGTAGCCAGCAGCCTGAACGGTGTCAATCCTCTCCGAGTGAATATAAACACGACAGCCAGATACGCTACGATCAAGAAAGCCACAGAGTTGACCACGTAAAATGTCTCAACCCCTATTATACCCATAAAGAGAATGACTAAAAAGTGCACCGGCATGCGTCCGTTGGAGCCCTGATACATGTCGCGAAGCGACTGCATGATGTCAGCCACCCCTGAAATCGGGACTGGTTCATAGTCACACGCCGCATCCTCCACATTGAATTTCACAAATGAAAAGACAAGGTTGTCCTCCATCGGGATGTTGGGAACGGATCTGAGATAAAACAGCACACCAGCAGCCACAAAAATGACCGCATACAGCCACATCTGCCCACGCCTCATATCAATCTTGCCACGTAATGAATCCATGTCTGCAAATATAGCGAAAATCGCCACCTCATATATCATTAATTTAATGTATCTTTGCATCAATCGGTCATTATCCTATGCTACGCCAGACCCTACAGACAGCAGGACGTGCAGTGTCACGTGAACTTTCTGGACGCTACCGCATCATCTACCTGATAGCGGTAGTGGAAGCCCTCTTCTGCTTCATTTTCCCAGGGCTGGTCAATGACGATTATGATACATGGACCTACTTCGACACATGGAAATTCTATTTCCTTTCGCGTCCCGAAACATTCATAGACAGCTACCGCACTCCGGTATATCCACTGTTTATGAGTCTTACGAGCCTTGACGGTCTTCTACCGCTGACATCCATAGCCTTTGCCCAGTGGATAGTGTTCATCCTGGTCATTCCCTGGTTCCGACGCCTTGCCCATATGCTCGTCCGGAGCGAGAGCATCACCTTCTGGATGACATTGTTCTATGTGGCTTATTGGGGAGTCATCGATGTCAACTACTGGATACGCACAGAGTCCCTGTCACAGAGCTTCCTCATCCTCTTTGTCTATTATACCATACGCGCCATGCGGAAGCCCGAGAAGAAATCGCTCGTGTGGAGTGCTTTCTGGCTTCTCATCCTGGTATTTCTGCGTCCGGCGTTCCTCTATCTGCCTCCTATCTATATCGCCGTATGCCTGTACATCATGGCGAGAAACCGGCGCAAAGGGCTGATGGGACTGTTAGGCGCATCTGTTGTCTGCGGAATCATATATGGATACGCAGCAGCCTTTGAGCATCGCCACGGATTCTTCGCCATATCGGATGTTTCAGACTATAACAATTACTACCGTCTGGTACAGTATGACATCATCGATGCATCATGCTTCCCGTCTTACCTTCTGCCAGCCATGGTTAACACCGACTCTGTGCCGGGCGATACGATATGGACTTACAATATACCCTCATGGATACACCATACGACAGACTTCCACGAAGGGGTAAACGCCAATATCAGCAAACACAAGGACGAGTTTGCCTATGCAACTTTATGGACTTTCCCGAGTTTCTGGAGATGCCGCGCCAACCAGTGCCAGTATCTCTATTGGCCCGTAGGCATGATGCTGACACTCGGCATGGATACAGCCGCCATCTTAGTCATGATATATCTGGCGGTGGCAATCCTGTCCATGATACGCTACCTCCAGGTCATGCCCGTCCCGTTGCTCATCGGCGGCATATGGATAGCCCAGGGCATAGTCGTATGGGTTGGAGCCTACTGGAACTTTGACCGGCTGATGACTCCGGTATTCCCGATGCTCATCTTGATCTTCGGGCAGCTATGCTCATTCTGCACCAAGACCCGCACCGCCCGCGAAGTATTCACCCCCTGTTGACACCTACATTTGACATCCAGCATTCAGGTTTATATGCAAGATAATACCTCATATCGCCACAGTCCCAAAGCAGTCATAGCCGGAGCCGGTCCCGCCGGACTGACGGCGGCGCTGGAGTTGCTGCGCCAGACCGATGTAAAGCCCGAAGTTTTCGAGGCGGACAGCGTCGTGGGAGGTATCTCACGCACTGTGAATTACAAGGGCAACCGCATAGACATCGGGGGGCACCGCTTCTTCAGCAAGAGCGAGGAGGTGACTAACTGGTGGAACGCGATGATGCCTGCTCTGCCTACTCAAAGCCTTGCAGGCAGCGAAGACAACGACTGTGTGATGCTCCGCCGCAACCGCGTGTCACGCATATATTACCTGCGCAGATTTTTTGATTATCCCATAGTCCTCTCCAAGCAGACATTTGTCAACATGGGTTTATGCCGAACATTGAGAGCCGGCATAGGATATCTGGCAAGCACCGTCCACAAGCGCAAGGAGAAATCCCTTGAAGACTTCTATATAAACCGCTTCGGTAAACCTCTATATTCGATGTTTTTCGAGGATTACACCGAAAAGCTATGGGGAGTCCATCCCTCCAGACTCGGCTCTGATTGGGGCAGCCAGAGAGTCAAAAAGCTCTCGCTGTCAAAAATCCTCAAAGACATGATAATGAAAAGGCTCGGGACTAAGGGCAATGGGGTCAAGGTCGAGACATCGCTCATCGAGGAGTTCATATACCCGAAGTACGGACCAGGACATCTGTGGGAGACAGTTGCCAAGGCTGTGGAGAATGAGGGGGGCAGCATCAGCATGGAAACATCGGTCGAGAAAATCAATGTCAGCAAGGGGCGTGTCGTATCGGTTACGGTCAGAGACAATGACGGCAGGACAAAGACCGTGGCTTGCGATTACTTCCTGTCATCTATGCCCATCAAGAACCTCATCGCCTCACTTGACGGCATAGAGATACCGGAGGATGTGCGCAAAGTGGCATCCGAGTTGCCTTACCGTGATTTCATCACTGTGGGATTGCTCGTCAAAGACTTGTCGATCAAGAACACCACTGCTATCAAGACCTATAACGACCGCATACCCGACATGTGGATATATGTGCAGGAGCGTGACGTGAAGCTCGGCAGAATACAGGTGTTCAACAACTGGTCGCCATACATGGTGGCTGACGATGCCAACACAATATGGATAGGGCTGGAATACTTCTGCACCGAGGGCGACAAGCTGTGGGAGATGCCGGATGATGATTTCATCAAGATGGCTGTCGGCGAACTTGAAAAAATCGGCATAATCAAATCAGAGGACGTCATAGATGCCGTGCGCATCCGCATGAAGAAAGCCTACCCGGCATATTATGGCGCATATTACTCGCTTGACAAGGTGAAAGCGTTTCTTGACACCATCCCCAACCTCTATTGCATAGGCCGCAACGGACAGCACCGCTACAACAACATGGACCACTCCATGCTCACCGCCATGGAAGCCGTCAAAGCCATCAGGACCGGAGCCACCGACAAGTCGTCACTCTGGGCAGTCAACACCGAGGAGGAATATCACGAGACCAAGAAATAAGGAGTCTAAGAGGACGTTTAACTTTTGTTGTTAAACGCCCTCTTAGCCCATCTCACAGATGCAGTTAATTCATTAATTGCAGATACTACCCTATGACGTAAGCACATAGTCAAAGACCGGGCGGATAGCAATTGTGTATCCGTCGCATGTCACATCCTCGTCGTTATGATCTGTCAGCAAAAGTAGATCAGAGCATCCTGTTCGTTTTGCAGCCAGCAATAAGCCTGCAATTTCTCTCTTTCTTGTTTTTTCTGATGAAATATCGTAGGCGACTTGTACCGCAAGTATTGCCTTCCGATTTTCGCATACTATAAAATCACACTCTCCTGAGCGGTCATTTAAATAGTATATATCAGCACCCTGCCGCTTGTATTTTCTCAACAGTTCCATATATACTATTGTCTCAAGCCGCCACCCAAGATTGTTTCCTACAAATGCATCATTTCTCTTGTTCATCAGAGCCACGTCTATAGGATAAACCTTCTCACCAGTTATTCGTTGGCGGCTTTTAGTGGAATATTTATGTAGTCCCACCAACAGATACGCCTGTTTCAGGTAACTCAGATAATTTTTTGCTGTGTGTTGCGACTTGAACCCGAAAGTTTCCTGCAAGGACTTCTCCACCACGATGGCAGGAGCTACGTTCAGAAGATGATGAGACATCTCTTCGAAAGCCGAAGTATGTACTACCCGAAACCGTTGTTCAATATCACGTTTCAATATATTGTTTACGAGGCTATCTATATAATCCCGCCCATTACCTATAAACTGAAGTTCCGGAAATCCTCCATGACGCATATACTCGTCAAATGCCGCTCTGCGGGCAGCGATCGCTTTCGTGGATCTTGATCGGACATCGACATCCATCACATCACAATATTCCGCAAATGAGAACGGATAAAGCGGTATAGAATGATGCCGCCCTGTAAGATGTGTGGCAAGTTCTCCACTAAGAAGCTTAGCGTTTGACCCCGTTATTATGACGTGCATCTGTTTTCTCAGAAGTCTGTTGACAAACAGATACCATTCTGGTATGTTCTGTATTTCATCAATGAACAGGTAGCTGAAATCACCATTGATTTTATACAGCACCTCCAAAACATCATTGAGATCATCTGCCGTCAGATGTATGAGTCGCTCGTCATCAAAATTGACGTATGCGAACTTCACTCCCTTCCTCATCAATGCATTATAGCAGAGCGTGGATTTTCCGCTACGTCTCACGCCAATAACAACTTGAGCCTGCGGACTGTCGAGGTCAATACTGTCCTCCTCTTTTCGCTGGCAGAAGCGGATTGACTGTTTCAATGCCAGTTCTTCCGCCTGATCAGTAAGTATCGTTTCAAGTATTCTCTTATCCATACTGCTATTTTTGTCGCAAAGATACAGAATAGCATCAAACAAAACGCACTAATTATCAAAAAAAATCAAAAACAAAACGCACTAATCGACATATATTGCCATATATTTAATGCACTATTGCTTGATAAACATTTGAGAATGATTTAAATGGGAAGCACTAGAATTCCATACACAATTTACACCTTCAGAGTTGCCATTGGATGGACAAAAAAGAGGATGTAACAGGTTTGTAATATCGGCAAAAAGCGTACCTTTGTCAGTCATTTTGACCGACTTAAAAAATTTTTACGCTTATGCTGATTATACAGTTAGCCGTGCTGTTTCTGTTTCTCGCCATCGGGGAGCTGGTGGTGTACCTGACGGAGATACCGGTGCCATCGAGCATCATCGGGATGCTCCTGCTTACACTCGCTTTGCAGCTCCGCATCATCAGGCTGCGCCACGTGGCTGGCGTGGCAGACTTTCTTGTTGGGAATCTCGGATTTTTCTTCGTGCCAGCGGGCGTGGCACTGCTCGGATACTTCGACCTCATACGCGAGCAGTGGGTGGCGATAGTGGGAGCATCTGTCATCAGCACGTTCATAGTCATCGGCATCACCGGGTGGGTGCACCAGATAATACGCAAATCATCCCACCACCATCATCACAACAACAATAACCGGTCCATGCCTCAAAAATCGTGAACGATGGAATTTCTTGAAAACAGCTACTTCCTCATCGCCGTCACATTCGTAGCCTATGTGATGGCACAGCTTGCCTACCGCCGCACAGGGCTTATGCTGCTCAACCCGATACTCGTCTCCATAGTCGCCCTGATAGGCTTCTTAGTGGTGACAGGAGTCCCCTACGACCGCTATAGCGAAGGCGGCCGCATGATAGAATTCTGGTTAAAACCTGCCGTAGTGGCACTGGGTGTGCCCCTCTACCGACAGCTCTCGACCATACGCAAGCAGCTCGTGCCCATCATCATGGCAGAACTTGCCGGGTGTGTAGTCGGCATAGTCACCGTGGTATTTTTTGCCGAACTTTTCGGTGCGACACGCGAGGTAATCGTATCGTTGGCTGCAAAATCAGTCACCACCCCTATAGCCATGGAGGTCACAAAGAGTCTCGGAGGCATCCCGTCGCTGACAGCAGCCGTGGTATGCGCTGTGGGCATATTCGGAGGCATGTCGGGATTCAAAGTGATGAAGCTGACGCGCGTCAAAAGCCCTATAGCCCAGGGACTCTCGATGGGCACCGCCGCACATGCCGTCGGCACCTCGATAGCCATGGAGAAAGGGAGCTACCGCTACGGAGCGTGGTCATCGCTCGGATTGACAGTCAACGGACTGCTGACAGCCCTGCTTACCCCTACCATCCTGGCACTGATGGGTTATTGATGCAACTTCACGGAAAAATCCGTATCTTTGCACCATAATCACAAATCAATCTTCACACATACCAACAGTCAAATCATGGGCGACCAGAGATATATGCGCCGTGGCGTGTCTGCCTCCAAGGAGGATGTACACGCAGCCATCAAAAATGTCGACAAAGGCATCTTCCCCAAAGCATTCTGCAAAATCATTCCCGACATCCTCGGCGGTGATCCCGACTACTGCAACATCATGCACGCCGACGGCGCCGGCACCAAGTCATCGCTCGCCTACCTCTACTGGCGCGAGACCGGCGACCTGAGCGTATGGAAAGGCATTGCCCAGGATGCATTGGTAATGAACATTGACGATCTGCTCTGCGTCGGTGCCACCGAAGGCATACTCGTGTCGTCGACCATCGGACGCAACAAGATGCTGATTCCCGGCGAAGTCATCGCAGCCATCATCAACGGCACCGAAGAACTCCTCGCCGACCTCCGAGCCCAGGGCATAGGCATATACAGCACCGGCGGCGAGACCGCCGATGTGGGCGACCTCGTGCGCACCATCATCGTCGACTCCACCGTCACCTGCCGCATGAAACGCGCCGATGTCATCAACAACGCCAACATCGCTGCAGGCGATGTCATCGTCGGACTCGCCTCGTCAGGACAAGCTACCTACGAGGACAGTTACAACGGCGGCATGGGCAGCAACGGTCTGACCTCAGCCCGACATGACGTTTTCGCGCACTATCTCGCCGAGAAATATCCCGAGAGCTTTGATGCCGCAGTGCCTGACGACCTCGTGTATTCAGGCTCCAAGCATCTGACCGACGCAGTAGACGGTGCGCCCATCGATGCCGGGAAGCTGGTGCTCTCCCCCACCCGCACCTACGCCCCGGTGGTCAAGAAGATTCTTGACGAGATGCGTCCCGAAATCCACGGCATGGTACACTGTTCGGGCGGTGCACTGACCAAGGTGATGCACTTTGTCGAGGGCAAGCATGTCATAAAAGACAACCTGCTGCCCATCCCTCCACTCTTCCGCCTGATCGCGGAGCAGAGTGGCACCGACCCTGCCGAGATGTACAAGGTATTCAACATGGGCATGCGCCTTGAAATCTACGTGGCGCCCCAGCATGCCGACCGCATCATCGCCATCGCCAACTCCTTCGGCATCGAAGCCCAGGTGATAGGCAGAGTGGAGGATGCCCCCGCCAACCGCCTGACCATCAAGTCAGAGCTTGGCACATTTGAATACTGACCACACCGTCCGGATAAGCCCAGACTGCGCTAACCTCTACTGCCATGAAACTACATTCACAACTCTATGCTTTTGGGGTGCTGATGCTATTGGCAGTCTCAATCCTGTCATCATGCTCGGACAGCCACACCGATGAGAGCCTTGCATCGGACAGGCAGTCCGAAATATACATACGCCGGTTCAGATCCATGTTTGACAGCTTGCCGGCTGACAAGCAGACACGGATTGCTCAAGCCGTAAGGATGCAATCCACGAGATTAGATGCCGCACTGGACAGTGCACGCCACTACAAGGAGCTGAAGCAGGAGCGAATAGCGCGCATCAAAAACCGTCCGGCGATTTCCGAAACTGAACTGCTGACGAAATATGCCGATTTGTATGACGAATATATCTACAGCAGTTTTGATTCCGCATTCGTTTACGCACATAAGTTCCAGAAGATTGCCGGCTCGATGTCCGACCCCGATGTCAGAGCGCGGGCTGCCATCATGCTCAGCAACCTGTATATCCAGGGAGGATATTTCCGTGAGGCTGACCATTCCATCTATGATTTTGATGAGAGTTCATGCACGGATTCCATGAAAATCCAGATATGGATAGCGCGATTCAATCTTGAGTTTGAAAATTCTTTCTTCTTCGGCTGGAGGTTGTACAGCCCCAATGTCGGGCGCAAAAACATGTTGAGCCTCTATGAAAGTATTTTCCCGATGCTGCCTGACGATTCCTTCGAGATGTATTATCTGAAAATGCTGATGGCGTTCTCCAACCATGAATTCAAGCAGTCAGAAAACTATGGCAATATCCTGCTCATCAAGACAGAGAACGACACACCGAGGCGGATGAAGATTATCGGCGACATCGGATTCAGCAAGATGGGTTATGGCGAATATGCCGATGCCATGCAACAGATGGTGGAGGAGGCGGAGTACGGGATTCGTTCAGGATCAAACAACTACTCTTCGCTGCGCAAAATCGCCGAACTGGAATACGTGGTAGGCGATCTGAACAGGGCTGCCAAGTATATCAACCTCGCCATGGAAAACGCCACTGAGTTCAATTCGAAGTACCGAATCATCGAAAGTTCCAAGGGCTATCCCAGCATAATGATGCAGCTCCGCAACAAAATCGACCGGGACCGCAAGCAGTCATACGTGCTGATTGCGGCTATGGCGGTTTTGCTGGTGTTTCTTACGCTTTGTGTCATCTATATCATCAGACAGCGTCAGAAGGTGCAGGAACAGGCGGAAAGCATCAACTGGCGAAACGTAGAGCTCGAGACAAAAAACAAAGAAATCCAGAAAACCAACCGGCTGCTTGAAGATAACCGCAGCGTGACAAGCATGCTCGTGGCCAGGATGGTCTCAGGCATAGCCACACGCAGGCAATTGATAGACCGCATGAAACGAGAACTGTCTGTCAAAATCAAGACCCGACAATATGACAGCATGGAATCCATAGCCGAAAGGTACACCAGGGAGATAGCCTCCACGTATCTCGCGGTGGACGAGGTGCTGCTTGCTTTTTTCCCCGATTTTGCCCGGCAGTTCAATGAGCTTCTTCGTGAGGAATGCCGATTCGATGTCGAGAAGGGGCATCTGACGGCAGAGATGCGTATTTTCGCGCTGTGGCGCATCGGTGTCAAGAAGAACGAAGACATAGCCAATTGTCTGCAATACTCGCTCAACACCATCAAAAGCTACAAGACACGAGTACTCAATGCTTCGCTTTACGGCAAGGAGGAGTTCTACGAGCGGCTGATGAATATCTCAATCGTCATCGGCTGACACGGCTGACGCCAGACATACCATGCACCGCCCCGGTCTCACAGTAGAGTCCGGGGCGGTGCATTTCTTTCATACAGGGGCTTGGCGGAGGGCTTATCGGAGGTATATCAAGGGTATATTTACAATTCATCAACTCGCTATATATCAGACATATAACAATATAACAAGGGTATATACGGTAGGAAAGTTGACATCTCTATGACGGCATAGTAACTTGCGGACACTTTCAATCACGCCAGTCGTGACAAACCTTAACCCTGAAGTACACTTTAATCTGAAAACCAATGAAACATTTACCAAATCTGCTGATCGCCACCGCACTGGTAGCCTCGCTCGCGGGATGCAGACATGAATCGGACGGCACAAGGACATTCGGCGAAAAGCTGCCGCGTGCAGAGAGTCCCGCCGTCGTCGCCGACTCAGTCAACAGTATGCTTGCAATAGCTCAAGCTGACAGCATCGACATCCACAGCATCATGATTGTGAAAAACGGTGATGTAATATATGAAAAATGGCAGACCCAGGGCTCTCCAGACGTTCCCCATATACTCAACTCGCTGAGCAAGACATTTACCTCGCTCGGTGTGGGCATGGCGATTGCCGACGGCAAGATGAAGCTCGATGACAAGGTGATAAGTTTCTTTCCCGATAAGCTCCCTGCCGATGTCAGCGAAAATCTTGCAGACATGGATGTCCGGGACCTCCTCACCATGACATGCGGACATGCCGAAGACCACACCTACGAGATGCAGCAGCTTGCCAAGGAGAATCCATCCCTTGACTGGGTGAAACAGTTTCTGAGCTATCCGGTGGAATACACTCCGGGGGAAGTGTTCTGCTATAACAGTGTCGGCACATTCATGCTCTCGGCAATAGTGCAGAAAGTGACAGGAAAGAAACTTTTAGAATACCTCAATGAACGCATATTCACACCCTTATGTATCAAGGATGCAACGTGGACCGAGACCAAGGACGGACAGTCATTCGGAGGCTGGGGACTTTATCTTACCACCGAAGACATCGCTAAAGCAAGCCAGCTGATATTACAGAAAGGGAAATGGAACGGCAAGCAACTCGTCCCCGCTGAATGGATTGCCGAAATGTCGAGAAAGCAGGTAGACAGTGCGCCAGCCGGCATCAACACACGCGAACTGGTGATAGAGCAAGCCGACCCTGACTGGATCCAGGGCTACGGGTATCAGATGTGGATGTGCCGTCACAATGTTTTCAGAGGCGACGGTGCCAAGGGGCAGTTCATGCTCGTCATCCCGGAGCTTGACACAGTCATAGCCATGACCAGCGATACTCCACGCATGCAGCAAGAACTCCAGCTTGTATGGGACCATATTCTGCCTGCCCTCCGTGCTCTCGGGTGATCTGACATAAACAATCCATCTTAAATAAAAACACATGAAAAAATCAATTTCTACATCTCTTGCCATGGCTGGTCTCGCCCTGATGGCAAATGCAGCGGAACTGGCACAACTGGCAGTGAGAATGGACGATATGGGCGCATTCCATTCGGTCAACAAAGCCGTGATGGACATCTACAGCAACGGCATCTCACAGTCGGTGGAGGTCATGCCTGTGGCATCATGGTATCCTGAAGCAGTAAAGATGCTGAAAAACGCCCCCGGGCTTGATGTGGGCGTGCATCTTGCAATCACAAGCGAATGGGAGAACAACAAATGGCGACCCTTGACCGATGCGAAATCCCTTGTTGACGAAAACGGCTATTTCCTGCCGATGATCAATCCCCATCCTGCCTATCCTGGACAGTCATACAAGGAGAGGGGCTACGACATTGACGAGGTCGAAAAGGAATTCCGTGCACAGATCGAGCGCGTCATCAAGGATTTACCCCAGGTCACACACATCTCAAGCCACATGGGGTGCACCTTCTTCACTCCCGAGCTCAATGACATGATTACCCGCCTCGCCGATGAATATAACCTGGCATCGATGGACAAACCCCACGCCAAGGACAACGGCTATGAGTTCATATCCTATGCTGACGGTGCCTACGGCATGATGCCGGGGAAACACAAGACCTACGGAGAGAAGGAGGCGTCGTTTATCAACATGCTCAGGAACCTCAAGCCAGGGAGAAAATACATGTTCATAGATCATCCGGCGTACGACGACGAGGAGATGGCAAGCGTGTTTCATGTGGGTTATGAGGATGTCGCAGCCGACCGCCAGGGGGTTACAGACATCTACAAGAGCGAGCGTGTCAAAAAGGCCATCCGCGACAACAATGTGGAGCTCATCACTGTCAACGACCTCACCCGGTCGCTCCCCCGCAAGCACGAAGCCAGGGTGCAACAGGCGATCGACAAGTACATGCAGACTACAGCCGGGAAAGGCCTCAACGTCCACTCGATGATGGTGGTGCAGGGGGGCAATGTCATCGGCGAGAAATGGCAGGGGGCAGGAGATCCCCACACGCCGCACATCATGAACTCCGCCAGCAAGACGTTGACCTCCACCGCCGTCGGGTTCGCGGTGGCAGAGGGCAAACTGAAACTTGATGACAAAGTAATCAGCTTTTTCCCGGACAAACTTCCTGCCAAAGTGAGCGACAATCTGAAGAAAATGACTGTACGTGATCTTCTGACCATGACTTCCGGCCAGGCTAAAGCCAACACCACCGCCCAGCGGCAGACGGAGCGTGACTGGGTCGAGGCATTCCTTGCCGAACCGGTACCCTATGAACCCGGCACATACTATGCCTACAATGGGCTGGGGACATTCATGCTGTCGGCCATCGTGCAGAAAGCTGTCGGCGAGAACATTTTCGACTACCTCACCACACGCCTCTTCCGTCCACTGGGCATAACAGGCATCTCCTGGGACGAAAGCCCGGCCGGCATCAACTGCGGAGGCTGGGGAGCCTATCTGAAGACTGAGGATATGGCAAAAATAGGTCAGTTCTACCTCCAGAAAGGCAAATGGAACGGCAAGCAGCTCCTCCCGTCATGGTGGATCGAGGAGGCTTCAAAGGCACAGGTATCCTCACGCCCGGGCGGTATGACCGATGACATGTACAAAAAGAAAGACCCCCAGAACAACGACTGGATGCAGGGATACGGCTATCAGATATGGCGCGGACGCCACAACAGCTACCGTGCCGACGGAGCCAACGGCCAGTATATCCTCGTGCTTCCCGACCAGGACGCGGTGATAGCAGTGACCGCCGACCTCAAGAACATGGCCGAAGAGCTTAATCTGGTCTGGGACATCATCCTTCCCGTGATCAGCAAATAACACCAATACACAGATTCTAAAAAACACATCATGAAAAAGTCAATCTTATCAGCCTTTGCGCTGCTGCTCTCTATGACAGCATCAGCAGTGCAGAAAACCTCGCCAGTCAAGGTGGAAGGCGGCCTTATCGAAGGAGTGGTCAAAGACGGCGTCGACACCTATCTCGGCATCCCTTTCGCACAGCCCCCGGTGGGCGACCTGCGCTGGAAGGCGCCCCAGCCCGTGCAACCGTGGCAAGGCGTACGCTTCTGTGACCGATTCGCCCCGGCACCCATGCAGAACATGAAGTCCCGCCGACCCAAAGTGTGGAAAAACACAGACGAGATGAATCCCACCACAAGCGAGGACTGCCTATATCTCAATGTATTCGCCCCGGCAGGAAAATCCGACAAGCCGTATCCCGTGATGGTGTGGATATTTGGCGGAGGCTTCCATGTCGGAGGTACCGACGGACCGGTGTACCGCGGCGACAAATATGCCAAGGAGGGCGTAATCCTCGTCACGATTCCATACCGCCTTGGGGTTTTCGGTTATCTGGCTCACCCCGAGCTCAGCCGGGAGAGCGGTCACGGCTCAGGCAACTATGCCCTATATGATCAGATCGCCGGGCTGAAATGGGTAAAAGAAAACATAGCGGCTTTCGGAGGAGACCCTGACAACATCACGGTATTCGGCCAAAGCGCAGGTTCGCGCAACATCCAGGGCCTGTTATGTGCCAGGGACACCAAGGGGCTCTTCCAGCGTGCCATCCCTCAAAGCGGATGCGCTATCCGCGAAGATGCCCGATGCCTTCCTCTCCAGGAAAACGAGGCGCTCGGCAAAGCCTTCTTCGAAAGCATAGGGGCTACAAATCTCGAGGCAATGCGGAGCATCGATGCCGTGACTCTCCAGAAGCTCTATCAAAGCTCTGCCTTCTTCCCCAGATTCCGTCCAGCCATAGACGGCTACCTGATTACCGAGGATTTCAATGACGCCACTCTCGGCGGACGCTACCTTGACATAGACTATATGATCGGTTACACAAAGGACGACGTTCCCAAAGCCAATTTCCCCAAGAGCATCGGCGCATGGGCTGACAACCAGGTGGACAACCTCGACAGGCGTCCGATCTATGTCTATAGCTTCGACCATCCTCAGCCCGAGGATCCCAAGAACCCTACCAAGGACCAGTTCGGTGCGAAAGGCGCGATCCACTCCGCCGAGCTTCCCTACATGTTCGGACAGGTGGAACTCAGCACCCGCCCCATGACCAAAGCAGACTACGAACTGGCAGAGCGCATGGTGAAGTACTGGACCAATTTTGCCAAGTATGGCAATCCCAACGGCACCAAGTGCGGCGACTGGAAGCCCTACACCAAGGCTGACAGGAATGTACATCATCTCGATGTGAAAAAGTAAGGACAAATCAAAAAAGCCTCATCGAAACACCAATCAAACAAAACATCCATGAAAAAGTATATAATCACATTATCCGTCATCGCAGCTGCCCTGTCAACTCCCACGCATGGGCAGACACAGTCCAATACGTCACTGAACGACTCGACCGTCGTCAAAGAAAACACTCAAGAATCAAAAAGCGAGACAGCTCTGCTCAATGCCGAGAGTGCGAGCGAGCCACGTGCGGTGCCCATCGGGTTGCCTTCAGCCTATACCGTGGTACGTCAAGACGGGTTACCTGTCACATATTTCTGGGAGCCTAACGCCACCAATCTCCACTGGAGGCAGGACGGGTCGTTACAGCGCACCCGTACCCTCCCCATGTCCATGACAGCCATCTACGAGGGCGAGATCGGTGTGGGAGTAGACTCATATACGAAGTTGGGGTCCACGAAATTCAAGGGGAATGCCAAATACGCTCTCAACACCCTCGGCAAGCACTCATTCAATGTGGGACTTTCAGGTGCACTGTTCAAAAACACGACATTCTCGCTCAATGCCTACAACAACATGGACCCTGGGAATGTGATGTTACAGTTCACGCGATTTGCTGACCGGGTACAGTTCTACACGGGCACAATCACTCACCAGTACAATCCCAACGGGTCAGCATTCTCTGTATTCTACAAATACACAGACATGCAGGACCTTACGAACACCGTCAAGCAGGCACCATTCTACTGGGTAGGCAACGGCTCTATCAAAGAATTCGACGACTTCGTGATCGGCAAGGACAACTACGGCAACAACGATGGCGTGATCACCTACAAGGATGTGCGTACCGGCGAAATGGTTACAGCTAACTACAATGACCTGGCACGTAACCACTCACACGAGATCAAATTCATGCTTGACCATAAGTTCGATGCAGCGACCACCCTTTACGTAAGAGCCAAGGCATCATTCACCCAGCGCAACACCATAGGCGACAACACCCAGAATGTCCTCGCCGAGCAGACCCGCGAATATTACGACGGGTCAGGCTCATACACCGGGCGTGTGCAACGCCGCCTGGCACAAATCGGGCACGGCAATATAGAGGACTATATGCTGGTGGCGCGTCTTAACAAGAAGACCAAGCGTCATGACTGGGACTTTGCCGTGTTTGACTACATGGAACATGTCGACTGGGGCACATCATCTGCCCAATATGACCACGAGGTCAAAGCCAATCCTCTGCGTCTGCGCTTCAAGGGCAACCAGTTTTTCAATTACAATGCCAGTGCACAATATGCCAAAGGTCTGGAAAACAAGGTCGGAGTGTTCATGTTCGACACATGGAGAGTCCACCCCTACGTGAAACTCTCCTATGGCGGCCGTCTGGAATACTTCAATCTTAACGTCGACTACTCACAGGATGCACGCTTCGCAGGCTTCTATCTCGGAGGGCCGACCAAAGACGGCAACGGGACAGTGGGACTGACCAAAGACCATCTCCATGGACTCAACTACGCGGTGTCATTTCTCCCTACCATCAATTTCACTAAGGATTTCGGTTTTGACGGTGAAATCAACTACATCACAATGTATCGCCATATACAGGGCTTCCTCGGAGCGAATCCACCGCTGTCCAACACCCGTCCCCATACTCTGGGACGTGCCGGACTGTTCTATAACCACAAGCTGTTCAATGTCGTGACATCGTTCACCTACTCTTTCCGCAAAGGCGATTCGGGGCGAATCAACGTGCAGAGCGATAATCCCAACGAGGGGTCGGTGATGGTGCCATACCAGCAGTCCATCCGCACTATGGGATGGAAGACGGATCTCATGCTTACACCATTCAAAGGGTTTTCTCTCAATGTGATTTTCACCCTCCAAAATCCCAAACTTGCCATGTATAAATTTTCCGCCTTCGGCAAGGATTACGACTTCGCGGGCATGCAGATGCCTAATCTCTCCAAAATCCTGCTTGAAATCAACCCACGCTACACATACAAAGGTTTCAACATCTGGCTCAGCGCACGCTATTCCAGCAAGAAATATGCCAATGTCGGCAACTCCATAGATTTCAAGGGACGCTGGGAGACATTTGCAGGAGCAAGCTACAAAATCAACAAGTATGTCACGTTCAACGCCAATGTAGTGAATTTCCTCAATGAGACAGGCCCTGCGGGCAATGTACCGGGGTCAGCCCTCATCACCGACGGCGAACAGTTTGCGGGGTCGCTCATAGCCGGCACATACATTCGTCCGTTCCAGGCCGAGTTTGGACTCAATATCAATTTCTAAGTAACTGCAATGCACAAGGTTGTTATAAGGATAGCATTTCTGCTGCTACTGCTTCTGCCCTCCGGGGCAGAAGCCCAGCAGAATGTCGGAAACACGGGCGACGATCTGCCGTCGCCCATAATCAATGATAACAGTTCAGTGACCTTCCGTCTGTATGCACCCAAAGCAAAGGATGTCAGAGTCATAGGCGACTGGAGCAAAGACACCTCAGGAGCAAAGATGGTCAAAGGTCGCGGCGGCATATGGTCATTCTCCACCGACAGTCTTGCTTCGGAAATGTACACCTACCGGTATGTAGTGGACGGCATGACCATAATTGACCCTGGCAATCCCTTTGCCAGACGCGATGTAGGCTCGTTGTTCTCGATATTCTTCATCGATGGGGGCACTGCCGACAATTATCAGGTACATGATGTGCCTCACGGCAAGATGACAGAGGTGTGGTATCACTCCGATCGCCTCGGGATGGATCGCCGGATGCAAGTGTACACGCCGCCATTCTATGACCATACAGAGCGCAACTATCCCGTGCTCTACCTGCTCCACGGCAGCGGCGGGGATGAAAATGCCTGGGTAGAACTCGGCAATGTGTCCCGCATCATGGACAATCTCATCGCCCAAAAGAAGGCTGAGCCGATGATAGTAGTCATGCCCAACGGCAATCCGGGCATGCAGGCTGCGCCGGGGGAGACAGTCCGGAATCTGGCATACAGGCCTACAATGTCCAACAATCTCCCCGGATTTCGTAACGGAGCCTACGAAGAGTCATTTCCGGAAATAGTATCGTTTATCGACAGCAGGTACAGAACTGTCCCCGACAAATCACGCCGTGCCATAGCTGGCCTATCGATGGGTGGTTTTCACTCATTGACCATCTCGGCAAACTATCCCGATCTGTTTAACTATGTAGGTCTTTTCTCTGCGGGCTTCCCCTCGCCTGACGAGTCTTTGCCCGCATACGCCGATATGGATCGGAAACTTAAGGCACAGGCATCCAAGGGCATGAAGCTCTATTGGGTGGGATGCGGCATCGAAGACCAGTTTAAAATCCACGATAAAGCACGCGATTTCGCCGACAGAATGAAGGGCTACGGTGTAAACACCGTCTTTCACAGTTCACCCAATGGTCACGTCTGGAGCAACTGGCGCCAATATCTCCTCATATTCGCGCCCCGGTTATTCAGATGATGATCAGACGTCACCTCCTTTCGTGCATGACAATCGTCCTGGCTTCGTGGGGCGTCTGTCCTCAGTCATTACAGACCTCCGTGTCGGTCCAGGCCACACACGGGTCCAGATTCCGCTCCACGCTGGGCATCTTTCACCGTAGTGAGGATCATCTCAGAGGCACAGCCCGCTGGTCTGCCAATATACAAGAAGAATATCGTCCGATGTCTGCTTTGTCACTGTTTGCCGGTTACACATTTCTATATAACCATGCTTATGCCGGAGACAATACACGCTACTGGCAGCCGAGACACCGGCTTTTTGCTTCGGTAATGCCACGTTACAGCAGGTATGGGTTCAACTTCAATTTCCGGCAGATGTACCAGATAGTGCTGTGGCATGACCATGGGGGCAACAGGGTCCAGAGACTGCGTAGCCGCATCTATGTCGAACGTCCCGTATATCACGATGCTCTGCGGCCCTTTACTTACTATGAACTACTCTTCGACCCTTGTGAACACCTCAGTATGAAAACACACCAACTCACTGCCGGATTGAGTTATTATCCAAGTGCATCCAACAAGGTCACGTTGCAGTACCGTCATATTTTCCGTACTGATGGCAGACATCCGACCGACGGCCTTGACATCCTGGGGGTTTCGTATATGTACTTATTCAAGGGAGGGTGATATTTGCGCCAAGTCATAGGAGACGGTGTAATAATTGCCACATATCCGCCGGTATTCTGGCTATACCGGCGGATTTTTTGTATCTTTAGGCGATAAAATGATGCGCTTAGAGCGTTTTATGTTTGATATACACTAATATTCCGTCCATGAAAACACTCCGACTGCTGCCGATATTGCTTGCCGTGATAGTATTGGCATCGATAGCCATAGTGGGATGCCGCAACAAGGCTGCAAGGCTTGACGGCAGCGGTTCAGACTCCACTGCTACGGGATTTCCCGACACGCTGCGCGTTGCCACCCTCTACAGCCCGCTGTCATATTTCATCTACCGCGACCAGCCGATGGGCTATGACTACGACCTGCTCAACCAGCTCGCCCACGACAAGAACATGCTCCTCGACCTCAAGGTGGCTCCCAACCTCAACCGCGCGGTGGAGATGCTTGACTCGGGACTGATAGACCTCATAGCCTTCGAGGTGCCGATCACCGCCGAATATGCCGACCGCGTGATACCAGCCGGTCCTGAAAACATCACATTCCAGGTGCTTGTACAGCCCAAGGGCGACAGCCTTATCACCGATGTGACACAGCTCGTAGGTCGTGACGTATATGTGGAGAAAGACTCCAAGTATATGGCACGTATGCAGAATCTCAATTCAGAGCTTGGCGGCGGCATCAACATACACGCCATCGACAAGGACACCCTCATCACCGAAGACCTTATAGAGATGGTGTCGGAAGGCAAAATCCCTCTGACGGTGGTGGACTCCGACATAGCGCGCATCAATAAGACCTACTACAACGACCTCGACATCACCATGCAGCTGAGCTATCCGCAACGCTCGGCGTGGGGAGTGTCACCGATGACCCCATGGCTTGCCGACTCCATCAATACATGGAGCAAGATGGAACGTCCCCGCATGGCGCGTGCCGAACTGCTTAAACGATACTTCGAGCTTAGCAAAAATTCCAATACCGTACCCAATGACCCGGGAGCGATGCTGTTTAAAAACGGGGTAATATCCCCCTACGACGCACTCTTCCGCCGCTACGCCAAAGACATCAGCTGGGACTGGCGACTGCTCGCTGCCCAGGGACACACCGAAAGCCGCTTCAACCCCAACGCCAAAAGCTGGGCAGGCGCCCGCGGCATCATGCAGATCATGCCCAAGACCGCCCAAGCCTACGGTGTGAGCGTCAACAAGATTGCCGACAACAACACCAATATCAAGACCGCCACCGACATCATCAAGACCCTCAACGACATGTTCAAGTCACGTGTACCCGACCCTGCGGAGCGCAACAAGTTTATCCTCGCAGCCTACAATGCAGGTCCCGCGCACATATTGGATGCCATAGCCCTTGCCAAGAAATACGGCAAAGACCCCACAAAATGGGACGGCAACGTGGCTGAGGCGATATTGATGAAGACCAATCCGCAATACTACAACGACCCAGTGGTAAAATACGGCTACTGCCGAGGCAGAGAGACCTACGCCTATGTCAACAAAGTCATGGACTACTATAACCGCGCCAAAGCCAAGGTGCCGCAGTAGTATCTGATAAATTTTATAAATCTTATAAGTCTTATAAGATTTATAAAGAATCAGGGGCATCCCGCCGAAAGCGGGATGCCCCTGATGGTATTAGCTATGTGTGATGATTGGAGAGAGCGGCTTATGCCTTGACGCGCTCTACGTATGAGCCGTCGCGGGTGTCGATTTTCACCTTGTCGCCGGTATTGCAGAAAAGGGGCACACGCACTTCGGCACCTGTCTCGAGCGTAGCGGGCTTGAGGGTGTTGGTGGCTGTATCGCCCTTGATGCCGGGCTCGGTGTAGGTGATTTCAAGCACCACGTTGACAGGCATCTCGCAGGTGAGGATTTCCTCTGAAGCAGCCTCGACCATAGCCTCGCAGATGTCACCCTCCTTGAGGAACTGGACACCGTCGATGCTCTCGCCGTTGATGGCAATCTGCTCGAAAGTCTCAGTGTGCATGAAGTTATAGCCCATCTCGTCCTTGTAGAGGAACTGGTAGGGACGACGCTCGATGCGCACCTCATTGACCTTCACGCCAGAGTTCCAGGTCTTGTCAAGCACACGGCCTGTACGCACGTTCTTGAGCTTTGTACGCACGAAAGCCGGACCCTTGCCGGGCTTAACATGGAGAAATTCGACAATGAAGAAGTAGTTGCCGTCGATATCGAGGCACATGCCGTTTTTGAAATCTGCGGTCGTTGCCATAGGGGATTTGTTGGTTTGTGTATTTGTATTTTATTGATTTATGATTGATTACGTTTCTGTTGCCCACGAAACGGACATGCAAAGTTACAAAAATTATTCCATTCTGCCATACTTTGATACGTGCGCGCATGAAGAGCGATGGCAGATTTTGTTAATTTTTCTTTAATGACACATTTTATCTGCCAAATTGTTGTGCCAAACCATAATTTTCTCTAATTTTGCCAGCAAATAATCCAATAGGGTTATAATCTACAAACGATGAAGCGATTTAGCACATATTACTTTTATTCTTATTTTTATTTCGGCAAGAGATAAGAAAGGGATTTTATATGTGCCTACAGACTTCCGACAGTTACACAGCCTCAAGCCATGAGGCGACAACGATATAAAATCCCGACCGCAGCGAGCGGCACGGGATTTTTTATTAACATCACAATCTCATATGACACGACCATCAGACGACAACATATCAGCCTCAGCCCTCAGAGTGGGCATACAGGGTGTGCCCGGATGCTATCACGATGCAGCCGCACACCTCTACTTTGCCGACCGCGACATAATGCCGGTGGCGTTTGATACGTTTGACGCTGAGTTTGACCATCTCGCCAACGACGCGTCGATGGTGGGAGCCGTGGCGATAGAGAACACCATAGCCGGCGCGCTGCTCCAGAATCACGAACTGCTCCGCAAGAGCAATCTCGTCATCGTGGGCGAGCACAAAATGCGCATATCGCACACCCTGTGCGCGCTGCCCGGACAGCGGATAGACCAACTGACAGAGGTCAATTCACATCCGATGGCACTTATGCAGTGTGCCAACTACCTCAACCTGCACCCCAACCTGCGCAAGGTAGAGAAATTTGACACCGCTGGGAGCGCCAAGGAGATTTACGAGCAGAACCTGACGGGGCATGCAGCCGTGTGCGGCGAATATGCCGCAGAGCTCTACGGTCTTGAAATCCTCGACCGCGGTATAGAGACCAACAAGCGCAACTTCACCCGCTTCCTCTTCGTATGCGACCCGCTGATGGCTCATGAGCTGGCTCCGCGCCCCGAGGACACCGACAAGGCATCGATAGTATTCACCATCCCCCACGCCAAAGGGTCGCTGTGCCACATACTGACCATACTGTCGTTCTACGACATCAACATGAGCAAAATACAGTCAATGCCCATCATAGGCCGCGAGTGGGAGTACCGCTTCTACGTAGATGTGACATATGACAGTTATGTGCGCTACCGCCAGAGCATCGAGGCTGTGCGCCCCCTGCTCAACGACCTGCGGATACTTGGAGAATATAAAGAATGTAAAAACGAAATATGAAAGACATCATACCAGCTGACCGCGTAAGCCAGGTCAAAGAATACTACTTCTCACGCAAGCTGCGTGAGATAGCCCGGATGAAAGCCTCAGGGCTTGACATCATATCGCTCGGCGTGGGAGGTCCCGACCTTCCGCCGGCACAGTCAGTCATCGACACTCTGAGCCAGCAGGCTTCGCGCCCTGACACACACTCCTACCAGCCTTACGTGGGCATCCCGGAGCTGCGTCAGGCTTTCGCCTGCTGGTATGACCGTTATTACGGGGTCAAACTGGATCCGGCTACCGAAATACAGCCACTCATCGGGTCAAAGGAGGGCATACTCCACGTGTCGCTGGCATTTCTCAACCCCGGCGACGGCGTGCTCGTGCCCAATCCCGGCTATCCGACCTACACAAGTGTCAGCCGCCTTGTCGGTGCTGAGATACACAGCTACGACCTGACCGAGGAGAGCGGATGGATGCCCGACTTCGACGCCATGGAGCGTCTGCCACTCGACCGCATCAAACTGATGTGGGTCAACTATCCCAATATGCCTACAGGGACTCCGGCATCGGCAGAGCTGTTTGAGAAACTCGTGGCATTCGGCAAAAAACACGGCATCGTCATAGTCCATGACAATCCCTACAGCTTCATACTCAACGAGCATCCGCTGAGCATACTCTCCACCCCTGGAGCAAAGGATATAGCGATAGAGTTCAATTCGCTCTCCAAGAGCCACAACATGTCTGGATGGCGCATAGCCATGGTGGCAGCCAACCCGACCTTCATATCGTGGATACTTAAAGTCAAGAGCAATATAGACTCCGGACAGTTCCGCCCGATGATGCTCGCCGCCGTCGAAGCCCTGAGCCAGCCCGACAGCTGGTATGCCGAGGTCAACCGCGTGTACCGCGAACGACGCGAAGTAGCCGAAAAGATAGCCACCGCAGCCGGCTGCACTTTCGATCCGCGCCAGCAGGGACTGTTTGTGTGGGCGCGCATCCCCGATAGCTGCGAGTCAGCCGAGGCTATGTCAGACCGCCTGCTCTATGACGCACACGTGTTTGTCACCCCTGGCAGCATATTCGGCAGCAACGGCGACCGATACATACGCCTCTCACTCTGCACTCCGCGCGAACGGATGGAGGAAGCCCTGATGCGCGTACAGAATCTCAACAAGTAATCAAATAAATAAAAAACATATCATCTTATGAAAGATCTCAAACCCATCGTCGACGACATCAAACCCCTTATAATAGCCGGTCCGTGCAGTGCCGAGACCGAAAAGCAGGTCATGGAGACCGCAGCCCAGCTCGCTGAAAACGGCATCAAGATATTCCGCGCTGGCATCTGGAAGCCCCGTACCAAGCCCGGAGGCTTCGAGGGCGTAGGTGCAGAAGGTCTCGGCTGGATGCGCCGTGTCAAGGAGGAGCTCGGCATGCTCACAGCCACCGAAGTAGCCACACGCCAGCATGTCAAGGAGGCTCTCGAAGCCGGCATAGACATCCTCTGGATCGGAGCCCGCACCTCAGCCAACCCCTTTGCCATGCAGGAGATAGCCGACACACTTGCCGAGGCACAGGTGCCCGACCTGCCTGTGCTGGTCAAGAACCCCGTCAATCCCGATCTCGAACTGTGGATCGGTGCGCTCCAGCGCATCTACAATGCCGGCATACGCCGACTCGGAGCGATACACCGCGGTTTCTCGGTCTATGGCAAGCATCTCTACCGCAACATGCCCCAGTGGCACATACCCATCGAGCTTCGCCGCCGCATGCCTGAACTCACCATCGTATGCGACCCCAGCCACATCAGCGGCAAGCGCGAACTCATCGCCCCACTCTCACAGCAGAGCATGAACATGGGTTTTGACGGTCTCATCATCGAGAGCCATTGCGACCCAGACTGCGCCTGGAGCGACGCATCACAGCAGGTGACTCCCGAAACCCTGGGTCTTATCCTCAACACACTCGTGACGCCTACTTCATCGCAGAGCACCGAGAGCCTCGCAGCCCTGCGCCAGCAGATTGACAGCATCGACAACGAGCTTGTAGAACTCCTGTCAAAGCGCATGAGAGTGTCACGCGAAATCGGTCAGTATAAGAAGGAACACAGCATGCCCGTGCTGCAGATCGGACGCCATGACGAAATCATGCAGACACGTGCACGGCTTGCCGAGGAGATGGGCATGGCGGCAGATTTCATGCGCACAGTCCTCTCAGCCATCCACGAGGAGTCAGTGCGCCAGCAGGTAGAAATATTCAACAACAACCGCGGATAACAGGAGATATGACATCAAATGTAGGGACGCGGCGTGCCGAGGCTATGCGTATTGCGTTTGATGACGCGGCACGCCGCGTCCCTACATGTAAATAATATGCTGATTAATTGGCCATGAAGATATTGATAATGGGAGCCGGCAAAATGGGGTCGTTTTTCGCCGATCTCCTCTCTGCCACCCACGATGTGGCGGTCTATGACCCCAACCCTGACAAACTCCGATTCACATTCGGTGTGCGCCGCTTCGCATCACTTGAGGAGGTGGATGAGTTTTCCCCGGAGCTGGTCATCAACGCATCTACGGTCAAATACACTCTTGATGCATTCCGACAGATATTGCCGCACATACCTGACAGCTGCATCATCTCCGATATAGCGTCCGTAAAGACAGGGTTGCCTGAATTTTATGCAGAGTGCGGACATCCGTATGTCAGCACCCACCCGATGTTTGGACCGACCTTCGCATCGCTTTCCAACCTCAGCAACGAAAACGCCATCATCATCTCAGAGGGCGACCATCTCGGCAAGATATTCTTCCGCGACATCTACCAGCGCCTCAACCTCCATATCGAGGAGTACACTTTCGAGCAACACGATGAGACGATAGCCTACTCGCTGTCAATTCCGTTTGCCTCGACCCTCGTGTTCGGAAGCATAATGAAGCATCAGGATGCGCCGGGCACCACGTTCAAGCGCCATCTGGCGATAGCCCACGGACTTATGAGCGAGGACGACTACCTGCTGAGCGAAATCCTCTTCAACCCCAACACCCCCGACCAGCTCAAGCGCATCAGCGAACGCCTTGAAGAGCTCCGCGCCATCGTCGAGCGTCGGGACTCGGAAGCCATGCAGCGATACCTTGACTCGGTGAGGGATAACCTCAAGTAGCGGACACAGAAACCTGTGCGCCACCTACAGTGGCGGAAATCGGCGGAGAGACAATAACATGGGTCAGCCAAGCCTAACGGCTTGTATGACCCATGCCTAACATATGCGACCCCGCTGGGGTCGCATATTGCATCATATCCGGTTAAATTAACGGCATTGTGGCTTGTTCCAATGCTGTTAACTTAAGCGTTTAATGGATACTGCGCCCCTTGCGGGCGCGTCAGAGCATATGTTGACTTGCTTAAGTTAAAGGCATTGTGGCATGTACCTGCAATCCACATAGTCATCTATCACAGCAAGGATGAGGGGAGACGAAACGGGCAGCCGACTTATCAGAGGTCGGCTGCCCGGATTTTTTTGTCTGATAATTTGATTAGATGGCGCGGAAATTGATGCGGAATGTCAGTGTGGGATAGACTTTGAGGGCACTTTGGATTTTCTCAAATGTGTTGTCGTCTTCCACGAGTGACTGGTCGATTTCGCCGTAGTCGGTGTAGAGTTTCGGTTTGCCTTCAAACTGCACACCCAGTTCGCATGAGAAATTGACCAGCTTGCCAGGAATCATTCGACCCCAGCCCAGACCGAGATACGGACGGAAGCCGTTGACCTTGAAACCGCCTTTGATGTCACCGTTTTCATCGGCTGGAATCTTGTAATCGCCGATGATAGCCTCACCAGCGTTTTTGAGATCCTCGCTGTGACCGGTGATTTTCAGCAGCTTGTTGCCTCCGAAATATGCACCGGCTGCCACATAGAAAGGCACTTTGGGCACAGGATAGACATTGAAGATGATTTCGCCCTGCACTCTGCCGAGGTCGCCTTTGAGCTGTACGGAGCCGTCATATTCGCGCTCAACGCCTGTTGTGGCATCAGGAGCCCAGTAGGTGAAGTCGGCATCGGCATTGAAGGTGATGCCAGGCATCCATGACAGACCTGCACGCATCTGCACAAAAGGAGTGATGGGTGTAGCGACCTCAAAAGTCACACCGGTGGTGCCGACACCTACGCCCGCTCCGAGCTTGTTGAAGATGTCGGGACCTATGGCAGAAGCCGACAGTGTAGCTAACCCCAACATAGCGAGAGTAAAAAACTTTTTCATAAGCAATGATTGATAAAACAATAATGATTAGGAATACTAATGTGAAATGACAATTTAAGTGTCTTATATAATATTTATGCAAATATATGCATAAAATCGCATTTATTAACAGTCATTATGTAATATAAGGTGAATCTGACCGTAAAAAAAGCTCTTACACATCATAAAAAACTCAGACCCGGACACTTAGCCGAGGGCCGCGGGTCAGAGCCTGAGTCCTTCCTTGTTTTGGTGATATGAGGGAGTAGGCAAGGCGCCGCGGAAGGTGACGGCGTAGATGCCCTGCGCTATTTCTTTAGGTTAGCGTGCCACAAATGCCATGGGGCTGAGCTGGCTTACGGTCTGCTTGTATGCAGTCAGACCAGCTTCGTCGAGGCTTACAATCTGCGAAGCGCCGTCAACACCAGGCAGAGCCACGTGCGTGTCATCAACAAATGTCATCAGGGGGTAGGTCTGACCGTCGACAGTGACGTCCCACTGGCGCATCTCCTCGTCAAAATCGAGGCGCACGATCTGCTTGTCACTTTCAGAGGTGATAGTGTAGCCTTTGCCGTCACATTCCACGAGATAGTTGTCGTTCTCGCCCTTGATGACCTTAGTGCCGGATGCCACGGGATTGCTTCCGCTCCAGAATTCGATGCTGTTGATGACAAGGATGTCAGCCAATGCGGAAACTTCATATACGGGCAGAATCCAGAATGCGAAAAACACGAGTTCGTTGACGAATTTGTTGCCGATAGTGCGGTTCCATGTCAGGAGCTTGTTAGTAAGAGCAAACTTGCCTATGCACGACGACATCGTGAGACTGGAAACGACGGCAAGGACTATGCACGTGCGGGAAATACCTTTGTTCATAAATAATAATGTGTGAAAAAGAGTGTAATGGTTATGTAATTAAAGATCTGAGTGTCTTATGTTACTTTTGAAAATGCTAAATTAAAGAATTTTCAATCATCAAACAAGAAATTAACAGATTTTGTTTAACATACATTAATCAAATTTACAGCTACAGACATAAAAGCAGGGATGCAGCGCAATGCTACGTCCCTGCCTCATCATGTTTCATCCATCAAAGTCACTTGCAGATGCCGCGGATTACGTCGTCGAAGGCTGATAGGGCTGCCTTGGCACCCTCGCCCATGGCTATGATAATCTGCTTGTAGGGGACATTGCTGACATCGCCGGCGGCATATACGCCCTTGACAGCCGTGCGGCATGCGGAGTCGACCACTATCTCGCCGATGCGGGTGGTGTCGAGCTGGTCACGGAACGGGGCGCTGTTGGCACTCAGTCCGATCTGGACAAACACGCCGTCAAGGCTGATGGTGCGCACCTCGCCACTCTGGCGGTTACGCACGGTGATGCCTGTGACTTTTTTGCCATCACCGTCGATGCTGACAGTCTCGGTGGAGGTATATACATCGATATTTGGAGCGGCACGGAGCTTATCCTGAAGCACACCGTCGGCTTTGAGAGAATCAAGGAACTCTATGACAGTCACATGGCTGCATATGGCTGAGAGATCCAACGCCGCCTCGATGCCCGAATTGCCGCCGCCGATGACGGCGACAGGCTTTCCGGCGTAGAAAGGTCCGTCACAGTGGGGGCAGAACGCCACACCGCGCCCGGTGTAGTCCTTTTCTCCAGGCACATTGAGGTGTCGCCATCCCGCTCCGGTGGCTATAATCACCTGCGGAGCGCGGAACTGTTCGCCACCCTTGACATTGATTTCCTTGACATCCTCTATCAGATTAACCTGCTCTACCTCGCGGTCCTCAAATAGTTCCACCGGGTAGTATCCGATATGGTTGCGCAGGTCGTCGGCGAGCTTAGCCCCGGTGGTCTGCGGCACAGAGATAAGATTCTCGATGCCTACGGTCTCCTTGACCTGTCCGCCTATGCGCTTGGCTATGACGGCGGTGCGGCGCCCCTTGCGTGCGCTGTAGATGGCAGCAGCCGCTCCGGCAGGACCTCCGCCGAGCACTATCACATCATACTCGCGCACGGGAGCTTCGCCAGGGTCAGTCTCTGCCATGCCGAATTTCTCTTCCAGCATGCCTACGAGTTCGCCAAGCGTACTGCGACCCACATGGAGCATCTCACCATTGGCATATACTGTAGGCACAGCCTGGATGTTGAGTTCCTTGACCCTGTCTGGATAGTAGCCACCATCAATCATCGCATTGGTGATGTCGGGGTTATAGAGAGCCACGACATTGAGAGCCTGCACTATGTCAGGGCAGTTGGTACATGTCAGGCTGACATACGTGTCAAGCCTGACTGGACCTTTGATCGCAGCGATGCGACGTGCGAGGCTATCATCGGGGAGATTCTTACCCTTGCCGTCGGCATTGAGCACGGCGAGGAGCATGGAGGTAAACTCATGCCCGTTGGGGATGCCCATGAAGATTATGCGGGTTTCTATCCCGTCACGGAGAAGCTCTGTGCGCAGTTCGGTGCCGGGGGCTTCTACTGTCTCCACATCTATCTTGTCGGATGTAGACGCCACATCACCGAAAAAATCCTTGACTTCCGCCAGATGCGTATCGGCGGCATCTGACGCGATACGGAAGGTATATTTATGAGCAAGCGCGGCAAATATACCGCGCACCTGCTCTAAAGTGTTCTGATCTAACATAGTGTGTCAGGTCATGTGTTAGAGGTTATACAAATCAGATTTTGCCCACAAGGTCGATGTTGGGCTTGAGGGTTTCAGCTCCCTCTTTCCACTTGGCAGGGCATACCATGTCGGGGTGTGCGGCTACGAACAGGGCAGCCTCGACCTTGCGGAGGAGTTCATCGGCGTTACGGCCTATGCTGTTGTCCTGCACCTCGGCGATTTTCACCTTACCCTCGGGGTCCACGACAAATGTGCCGCGGTAAGCCATGCCGTCCTCCTCAATCATCACGCCGAAAGCGCGGGCAAGCAGTCCGGTAGGGTCGGCAAGCATCGGGTAGTTGATTTTCTTGATGCTGTCAGAAGCATCATGCCATGCCTTGTGGACGAAGTGTGAGTCGCAGCTGACAGAGTAGACCTCCACGCCGCGTTTCTTAAACTCGTCATACTTCTCGGCGAGGTCCACGAGTTCGGTCGGACATACGAAGGTGAAGTCAGCGGGATAGAAGAAGAATACAGCCCAGTGTCCTTTGATGTCCTCGTTGGTGACATCGATAAAGTTGCCGTTGTGGTAAGCCTTTACTTTGAATTCGGGAAGCTGGGAATTGATGATAGATTCCATAGTGTCTATAGGTTTTAGTTGGTTAACATTCATATTGACAGCAGGCTGAAGGAGCCTCAGCCCACTGTCAATTAAACGCCGGTATGCGCCCTAAAGTTCAGTCGCCGATCACATCAGCCGTACGACTATTCATGGCTTGAATCTTATTTTAGGATTTGCTCTTTTTAGAAGTTCACCAAAACGTTTGATTTCATCATCGGTCATATAGCGAGCATTCTTTGAATCACGAGTCCATCTTCCTTTGGCATCTTTCCTCCAGCTTTGCACATGTACAACACCATATTGAAAACGAGAGCCATCTTTATTGGCGTGTGGATGGTCCCAATCAAAGTCAACGACAGGATCGCGTGAATTATAGACACGTGCCTGAACAATCGCACCCTCTTGATTCATTTTAAGGTACACCTCGCTCGTGTTAGAATGTATTGGCAGTCCGTCATAAGCCGTACCATCTATTTTCTCAACAATTTTTCCCACAACTCCATTGGATGCAACAATAGAGTCTCTTTTCTGCCTATATAGGAATGATGAGAAACCGCCCGTTCCTAAATATTGTCTTTGACTTCCCATAGCGATTACATGTAGTCATTATTTGCATCATAACTGATGCCTGAATAATCTTGCTCCTTAAGCCATTCGCCAACTGTGACATGGCGGTGTATGAGCCGATCCAAATCTTGAGTCAAAAAAAAGAAAAGCCCAGAAAATTCTTCACATGGTTCCACCATATGTCCGTCCATAATTTTTCCGATCTGAAAATCATCAGTACCGACTCTCAAGATGTAGATTCCATCTTCATTGTTATTGTCATGCATGATGATATCGTTACTGGCAGCAGTTTCATGCAATATCTTACATCTCATCTTCTCAAAGAAGATTTTCTCATTGGGGGTTTCAGCGTTAGCGATGGCATGTTCAAATTCCTCTGGGGTATCGCTTTTGAACTCCCATAGATTTTGTTTCTCATTTCTCATAAGCATCTGAGTTTAGGGATATAGCTGGGATATGTCCTCACGTCCACGGGAACATCAAAGTTCATAAGTCGTTATTCTTGTCAACGATGTGGAAAGCGGGCATGCCCCAATAGTTTAATGAAGAACTGATGCGGATAGATACATCGGAGATGTATCCGTCGTGCGAAACCCCATGCACGGAGCGCCAGCGAACGTACATGGGGCTAGAGGATGTACTCTCACGATCAACCTCGGAGAGGTTGTGCCACGTTGTCGCTCCTGAGATATCATTACCATATTTCATTTTAAATCAACGATTTAGACGTGTAATCATGTATGCCACAACCTCTCCGAGGTTGATCCGACTGGGGCATGCTGTTCCCCCATGTACGTTCGCTGGCGCTCCGTGCATGGGGTTTCGCACAGCAGGCACGTCTCCGACGTACCTTACTCTATTAGACACATAGTCCTTGGGTAAACAGCTTTGCGGCATGTCCCTACAAATTCATTCGTCCGTGGTATACATGACCATATGATCAAGTGTTTGGGGGTGTCTGCTCTCAAAGTTAATATCTCAGAAAGCCGTTGTCAAGGGGGTGTGGAATATTTTTGCGAGGCAATGTGAGATTATAGTGGGAAACTTGGGGGTGGTACGATGCAAAATCCGCGAGATGTGTGTATATTTGTGGGTATGAAAATAGAGAAGACCAATGCGGCGCGGCTGCTTGACAAGGCGGGGATAGCCTACGAGCTGATTCCGTATACCGTGGACCCTGACAATCTGGCGGCTGACCATGTGGCAGCAGAGTTAGGCGAGGACATCAACAAGGTGTTCAAGACCTTAGTGCTCGAAGGCGAGAAAGCAGGTCATTTCGTCTGCGTTATCCCGGGCAATGCGGAAGTCGACCTCAAAAAGGCAGCCAAAGCAGCCGGAGCCAAGAAGGCAGACCTCATCCCTATGAAAGAGCTGCTGCCTCTGACAGGCTACATGCGCGGAGGGTGCACCGCCATAGGGATGAAGAAGCCATTTCCGGTGTTTATCCACACCACAGCCACCGACTACGACACCATATATGTATCGGCTGGCAAACGCGGGTTGCAGCTCCACCTCTCCCCTGCCGACCTTATCAACTATACCGGTGCCACAGTCACCGATCTCACCAAATCCTGACCAACGATGAACTCTTTCGGACAGATATTCAGACTCACATCATTCGGCGAATCACACGGCGCAGCCATAGGGGGCGTAATCGACGGCATGCCTGCAGGCATCTCCATAGACCTCGAGGAGGTGCAGCGACAGCTTGACCGTCGCCGTCCGGGGCAGTCACGCATCGTCACCGCCCGCGACGAGAAAGACCGGGTGGAAGTGCTCTCGGGACTCATGGACGGCGTGACCACCGGCACTCCGATAGGATTTATAGTGCGCAATGCCGACCAGCACAGCAGCGACTACGAAAATATGCGCCACCTCTACCGTCCGAGCCATGCCGACTACACCTACCAGACCAAGTACGGCATACGCGACCACCGCGGCGGAGGCAGAAGCAGCGCCCGCGAGACCATAGCGCGTGTGGTGGCAGGAGCTTTCGCCATGCAGGCTCTCTCTCATGCCGGCATCAACGTGACGGCATATACCAGCGCGGTGGGACCATTGCAGTTAGATGCCTCCTACCGTGACCTTGACATGGCAGAGATAGAGAGCAATCCTGTGCGCTGCCCTGACCCCGACATGGCATCGCGCATGGAGGAGCTGATAATGGACGTCAGAAAAGATGGCGACACAATCGGCGGTGTGGTGACCTGCATAATAGCCGGAGCACCTGCCGGACTGGGACAACCAGTATTCGACAAGCTAAATGTCACCCTCGGAGCAGCGATGCTCAGCATCAACGCAGTCAAGGGCGTAGAATTCGGCATGGGTTTTGAGGGAAGCACCCATCGCGGCAGCGAGGTGCTTGACAACTGGCAATACAACCATACCGCACGCCGCGCATACACTCTCACCAACCATTCGGGCGGCATACAGGGAGGTCTGAGCAACGGCATGGATATCACCATGCGCGTGGCATTCAAGCCTGTAGCCACACTGCTCCGCGAAGTCGAGACCATAGACGACGAGGGGCGCGAAGCCGTGCTTAAAGCCCGCGGGCGTCACGACCCATGCGTGGTGCCTCGCGCCGTGCCTGTAGTTGAAGCGATGGCGGCTATGGCGATGCTTGACGCTTATCTGCTCAACAAAGCCACGCGCCTCTGACCGGAAGCGATGACGCAGCCAGCCAAACCATACCGCGACTACGCGGATCTGCTCCGCGAACTGTTTCCGTGGAAGATGCAAAAGCTGTCGGTCAACGCCGGTTTCTCGTGTCCAAACCGTGACGGGTCGATAGGACGCGGAGGCTGTACGTATTGCAACAACGCATCATTTTCCCCGGCTTATTGCGATCCCTCCGACTCGGTAACTGTACAAATAGAGAAAGGGAAAGCATTTTTCGGCAAGAAATATGCCGACATGCGCTATCTTGCCTATTTCCAGACATATACCAATACCCTTGCAGGGAATCAGCGGTTGTTTCAGCTCTATAACGAAGCCCTGTCGGTTGATAAAGTCGAGGGCATCGTCATCGGCACGCGCCCTGACTGCCTACCGCCACAGCTGCTTGGAGGGCTGACAGATATCAACCGTACACAGCGAGGACGCGTCATGATAGAATTAGGAGCCGAGTCGAGCCATGACGTTACATTAGAGCGCATCAACCGCTGCCATACGTGGGCAGACACCGTGGAGACTGTGACAGCCATACATGCCGCCGGCATCCCCGTGGGCGTCCACCTGATAATGGGGCTGCCCGGAGAGACACGCGACGACATGCTTGCCACGATAGATGCCGTCAATGACCTCCCGGTCGACATGGTTAAAATCCACCAGCTCCAGATACTCAGAGGGACACGCATGGCTCGCGAATATGCCACGCCTGGCACCGACATCGGCGTGTTCGAGCTTGAAGCTTATCTTGACCTCTGCTGTGACATCGTGCACCGTCTGCGTCCCGATATCGCCATCGATCGCTTTGTCAGCCAGTCGCCAGCCGACCTGCTCATAGCCCCGCGCTGGGGTCTGAAAAATTACCAGTTCACACATCTGCTCCACCGCCGCCTCGGAAAAGCGTAAGGATATGCCACGGCATATCCGTTGCTGCCAGTTTTCGCAAACACAACGTCTGATGTGGCGGACATGCCACGGCATGTCCCTACGGATAACGCATCGTTTGACGTAGAATCAATACGAATTATTCGTCACGCCGCGTCCCTACGTCCATGTGATTTCCTCCGTCCGCAAACGGTTTGCATCGCTTGAAAAAACTTCCTGTTTTCAATAATTTTTCGTAACTTTGTTAGGTCAAAAACGCCGGGTTTCCATTCCCGTTTTTAGAGTATAAAAAGATATGTCAGAGAATATAGAAGACCAGAACTCCAAAGAATACAGTGCCAGTAACATCCAGGTGCTTGAGGGCCTTGAAGCCGTAAGAAAACGTCCCGCCATGTATATCGGCGACATCAGCATCAAGGGCCTCCACCACCTTGTGTATGAGGTAGTTGACAACTCTATCGACGAAGCTCTCGCCGGATACGCATCCGACATCGAGGTAACCATTAACGAGGACGATTCGATCACCGTCGTAGACAACGGCCGCGGCATCCCTGTGGACATGCACGAAAAGGAACACAAAAGCGCCCTTGAGGTGGTGCTCACCGTGCTACATGCCGGAGGTAAGTTTGACAAGGGTTCCTATAAGGTTTCCGGCGGTCTGCACGGTGTAGGCGTATCGTGCGTCAACGCGCTCTCGACCTATCTACGCGCCGAGGTGCACCGCAACGGCAAAGCCTACATGCAGGAATACTCCTGCGGCAAGCCCACCACCGAGCTGCAGATCATCGGTGACAGCACACATACCGGCACAAGCATCACTTTCAAGCCCGACGGCTCCATATTCACCGTCACCAAATACGAGTATGACATCCTCGCCAACCGTCTCCGCGACCTCGCCTACCTCAACGCCGGCATCAAGCTGACGCTCACCGACCGCCGCGACAAGGATGCCGAGGGCAATTTCCGCAGCGAAGTGTTCTACAGCAAGGACGGTCTGCGCGAATTTGTACAGTATATCGACAGCAATAAGGTGTCGCTCATCGATGACGTAATACACCTCAACACCGACAAGCAGGGCATCCCTGTAGAGGTGGCTCTGACCTACAATAACACCTTCAACGAGAACGTCTACTCCTTCGTCAACAATATCAACACCATCGAGGGCGGCACACATCTGACCGGCTTCCGTCGCGGACTGACCACGACTCTCAAGAAGTATGCCGAAGACAACAAGATGCTTGAGAAAGCCAAGGTGGAAATTTCAAGCGATGACTTCCGCGAGGGTCTGACTGCGGTGGTTTCGGTCAAGGTAATGGAACCCCAATTTGAGGGACAGACCAAGACCAAACTCGGCAACAGCGAGGTGTCCGGTGCCGTGCAATCGGCTGTAAGCGAGGCACTCCGCACATACCTTGAAGAGCATCCGCGCCAGGCAAAGACCATCGTGGAGAAGGTCATCCTTGCCGCCCAGGCGCGCCACGCAGCCTACAACGCGCGTGTCAAGATACAACGCAAGTCACCGCTGAGCGGAGGCGGTCTGCCCGGCAAACTCGCCGACTGCTCCAGCCGCACAGCCGAGGACTGCGAGCTCTTCCTCGTCGAGGGTGACTCGGCAGGCGGTACAGCAAAGCAGGGTCGTGACCGCACGTTCCAAGCCATCCTACCACTCCGAGGCAAAATCCTCAACGTGGAGAAAGCCATGGATCACAAAATCCTTGAAAACCAGGAAATAACAAGTCTTTTCAAGGCAATGCGTGTCACCATCGGCACCGAGGATGACCCCAAGGAGGTCAACATCTCCAAGCTCGCATATCACAAGATCATCATCATGACCGATGCCGACGTGGACGGAAGCCACATCGCCACGCTGCTGATGACATTCTTCTTCCGCCGTATGCGACCCGTCATTGAGAACGGCTACCTCTACCTCGCGACTCCGCCGCTCTACAAGTGCAAGATGCGTGGGGTGGAGGAATATTGCTGGACAGATGCTCAGGTGGCACAGTTCATAGCCAAACATGGCGAGCGCACCGAGGTACAGCGTTACAAAGGTCTCGGCGAGATGAGCGACAAGGAGCTCCGCGACACTACCATGAGTCCAGAGCACCGTCTGCTCAAGCGTGTCACCATCAGTGACGCCGCCGAAGCTGACCGCATCTTCTCCATGCTCATGGGCGAGGACGTGGCACCGCGCCGAGACTTCATCGAAGCCAACGCCAACTACGCCAACATCGACGCATAACTCCGATTTCATAGAGACCTTAAAGTCCTTAGGGACCTTAAGGTCTTTAAAGTCTTTAAGGGCACTCCACCTTACAGCAACATTACTCCCTCCCGGAGCGTTAATTAAAGAGTAACAGCTTTATAATCACATATTCCATCTATGGCAAAGTCTTCATCAGATAACAAATCCCTGCGTCAGCAGGTGCGCGACTATATCAACCAGCAGGGACGCGGCACATTCAACTACAAACAGATAGCCGCAGCCCTCGGAGTAACCGCACAGTCACAACTGCGCAACATAGCCATGACTCTTGCCGAGATGGACTTTGACGGCGACCTGCTGCAGGTATCTCCTGGCAAATACAAACTGCCACAACGGAGCAATGTCACAACCGGCACATTCGTGCGCCGCAGCAACGGCAAAAACTCCGTAATCACCGATGCCGACGGGGAGTCAATATTCGTAGCCGAGCGCAATTCGCTCCACGCTCTCAACGGTGACAAGGTGAAAGTCATCGTGGCAGCACGTCGGCAGGGCGTGGAACCCGAAGCCGAGGTTATCGAAATCACAGAACCGCTTGATCAGACCTTCATAGGCACCCTGCATGTAGACAAGACTCTGTCATATCTCAGCACCGACTCAAAATTCCTTGCTAACGACATCATCATCCCCCGCAACAAGCTCAAGGGCGGAGTGACCGGCGACAAAGCGGTGGTTAAAATAACATCCTGGCCCGATGATGCCAAGAATCCTGAAGGGGAGGTAATAGATATCCTCGGCAAAACAGGCGAGAACAATGCTGAAATCCACGCCATTCTCGCCGAGTTCGGACTCCCCTACCGCTATCCCAAAAACGTGGATAGCGCCGCCAAGAAAATCGATGCAGGCATCACCCCCGAGGAGATTGCCAAGCGCGAGGACATGCGTGATGTGCTGACATTTACCATCGACCCCAAGGATGCCAAGGATTTCGACGATGCACTGTCGTTTCGTCTGCTTGCCAACGGCAATTATGAAATAGGCGTGCACATCGCCGATGTGACGCATTATGTTCATCCCGACACCATACTTGACCGCGAGGCGCAGAAACGTGCCACTTCGGTCTACCTCGTGGACCGCGTAGTCCCCATGCTCCCCGAACATCTCAGTAACGGCATCTGCTCATTGCGTCCAAATGAGGAGAAACTTACGTTTTCGTGCATCTTTGAGATGGACTCTGCCGCCCGTGTCCTCAACAGCCGCATAGGCCGCACAGTCATATGCAGCGACCGCCGCTATGCCTATGAGGAAGCCCAGGAAATCATCGAGACAGGCAAAGGGGACTATGTAGAGGAGATAACCACGCTCAACAACCTTGCCAAAATCATGCGCAAGGAGCGCTTCCAGAACGGCTCGGTAGAGTTTGACCGCGCAGAGGTCAAATTTGATATAGACAAAGACGGGCATCCCACTGGAGTATATTTCAAGGAGTCGAAAGATGCCAACAAGCTCATCGAAGAGTTCATGCTACTGGCTAACCGCACCGTTGCCACATACATAGGCAGAGGACAGACCAAGAAGAAGCCCAAAGCTTTCGTATATCGTGTACATGACCAGCCAGACCCTGGCAAACTCCAAGATCTTGCCACAGTGGCACGTGCATTCGGATATAAGATCAAGACTTCAGGCTCTGCGAAGGAGGTCAATCGTTCCATCAACAAGATGCTTGCAGATGTCAAGGGACGTGCAGAGGAAAATTACCTCTCCACTCTCGCTATCCGTTCGATGGCGAAGGCAGTATATTCTACCGACAATATAGGCCACTATGGTCTCGGATTTGACTACTACACCCATTTCACATCGCCCATACGCCGCTTCCCTGACATGATGGTACACCGTCTGCTTGAGAAATACCTTGCCGGCGGACGTAGCGCAAGCCTCGAAAAGCTCAACGAGCAGTGCTCGCACTCATCGACCATGGAGCAGCTTGCCGCCAATGCCGAGCGCGCGTCTATCAAATACAAGCAGGTGGAATACATGGCTGACCATCTCGGCGATGTCTACACAGGGGTAATCTCCGGCGTGACCGAGTGGGGTCTGTATGTCGAACTGGAGGAGAACCTATGCGAAGGTCTCGTGCCGGTGCGCGACCTCGCCGACGACTATTACGATTTTGACGAAAAGAACTACTCGCTCGTGGGTCGCCGCCGCGGTACCCGTTACCGCCTCGGTGACAGAGTGGTAGTGAAAGTGGCACGTGCCGACCTCGACCGCAAGCAGCTTGACTTCATCCTTGTAGATGACGAAGGTACCCCCCTCTTCGAGCAACGCGACCGCTCCCACTCCCCGCGCAACGGCAAGAAATCCCGCAAAGACCCACACACCGACGAGCGCCACGGCAAAAAACGCCGCCGCTGAACACTCCCTTCAATAGGAATATTTCCTGACAAAAAATAATAGAGAAATATGTCTCCTAATCCGAGAACTACGGATTAGGAGATTTTATATACACCCTTACTTTCCCCAACGGGATGGAGTCAGCAGCTCCATAGATCCTGACATACCCGTAACTGCGTATGAGTGAGTCATGTTCTGCTGTAAATGTATAGATAATGTCGGCACACCGACTTCTCAACGCATTGTATTGCTTTTTTAGCATTTCTTCATGCGCACCATTCTGTTTAAACCAATATTTATTTGCAGGGAGAGCTTCCACTTTCATTCCTATTCCTACGTCTAAACATTCATAGCAAAGTATAGTAGGCTTGCTGTCGTCACTAAAATAACCATTCAAAATACGGTCAATAGAATCCACATCAACAAAATAGCGATCATCATGGTATATGGGATACAAGGTATGGAGATAGATAACCCATATCGCCGTACACAATCCATAATACGCCATATTTGCCACAGGCATCGCTTTATACGACCAGACCCTGGCTATCCATATCAGACCAAGCTCTGCAAACGACAGAGATGCCTGCAAATAATATAACCAATGGTTTCTAAAGCTTCCGATTGCAAAAAACACGATGCAGCACAGAGGCAAAAGCCATTTAACCCAGCCGTTCTTATAGAACAGCAAATAAGCACCAGCTAGTGAGAGCAATACTGCCATCATGCTTAGAGGTGAATGATAAATCTTACGAGCCTGATTAAGATAGAACCCGGAGACATCAAAAGACCCACCCACTCCTACTGTAGTAGCAGTTGCCATGAAGTATTCCTGCAAAAACGGTACAAAAGCTCCGACACAGACTAAATACACTACAAATGGAAGCGCCACAACCACTGCTCCGCCTACAAAACCAGCCAACGAAATGACCAGCTTCTTGCCCGATTTCCACGACAGGATAAGCACTGCCAGGCAGAGCGACATCATCATCGCGGCAATTGACCACTTAATCAGCAGACACGCCATAACCAATACACCGAGCATGGCTCCCTGGGTCACAGTCAACGATGGCACATAACCATTAGATTTTTGCTTTATCAACCTGACTACCAAATATATCCCATAAGCAACCGGGAGATTGCACCAGGTCTCGGCACGTGTCTCCAGGAACGAGAAGCCAAGAAAATAAGGGATTGCCATCGTCATCGCCACACACAATGACAGTCGCGGACGGCACAACACCTGCATAGCGGTCAGCCAGCAGACATAGAAGGTCAATGTCATCACGATTACAGACAGCACCCATACGCCATGGTAATCGGTCGGGGAAATCCAGTATCCCACCATCTCTATAAACCACAGGAGCGGACCCTTGCTGTCAGAAAAGTCAACATAAGGGATGAGCCCGTTAGCCCATGCCTTTCCAGACATGAAGAATATCGCAGAATCCACATGGTTGTTGACGCTTGCGAGCGGAGAATCATTGCTTACAAACAGCATCACAACAAATGTGTAAAGCGACAATATAGCCAGAGCTTTCAGCTTCAATCGGGGGCAAGATGGTAATGACGGCATCGTTGATATAGCATTAGGGGGTATGAAGAGATATGCAAAGATACTACATTTCCCTCCGACTTCCTCATCGATGCACGTTTGATAGCCCTGACTTGTTAAAAAAACATAGAAGTAACGCAGCCCTTACAATATAAGCGAAACCAGAGCGTTAAACAAGGCAGTGAGACTCAAGCCATACATATCCGCACTTATCGCTATTGTCATGACTATGGCGGTATCGCTCATGGTCACGCACCATCACCATGAGGGCAATGTATGCGCAAGCCTATATTCACAATGCGACACGCCAGCCGACCCATCGTCATCACATGCCAGCCAATGCGGTCCGCAATCGGATGTCGACAAAGCTCCTGCCACCACCTCGGTTGACAGAGCCCCCACTCTACACGTATGGATTCTTAATCTGCTGTGTTACGACCTTGCTGACGCCTCTTCCGTCCATGATGTCTCACCCCATGTCAGCCGCTCCGTGCCCATATACGCAGCATGCAGCCTGACACATTCACCGCTACGCGCACCGCCTGCGAAGGCGGTGGCATAACCGTCGGTTATCCCCTATACTTTTTTACGATTACTACACCGTACCCGTGCACGGCAATCAATTGCCATATCTGCACAGGTTCCTAATTCGCATATATATATTCAATATTACATAATGTTTGAAAAACTCATAAAATTTTCAATACATCACAAGCTCATAATCGGCATCTTGACGGTAGTGCTGATGGCTTGGGGAGGATACTCGCTGTCACAGCTGCCCTTTGACTCCACCCCCGACATCACCAACAACCAGGTGCAGGTGATTACCACTGCACCGTCGTTAGGGGCACAGGAGGTTGAGCAATACATCACCACGCCTGTGGAAATGTCGCTTGCCAACATACCAAAAGTCATAGAGCGGCGTAGCATCAGCCGCAGCGGACTGTCAGTTATAACACTTGTATTCAAAGAGAGTGCCGACATATACTGGGCGCGCGAGCAGGTCAATCAGGCTCTCAAGGAAGCAGAAAGCTCGCTGCCCGCCGGGAAAGCCGACATAGGCATGGCTCCCATCACCACCGGTCTCGGCGAGATATACCACTACACCATCCGCCAAGCCCCGGGATACGAGGACAAATACACCCTCACCGACCTGCGCACACTCCAGGACTGGGTGGTGCGCAAACAGCTCTCGGGCACCGAAGGCGTAGCCGAAGTGAGCGGCTGGGGCGGCTTTGTCAAGCAATATGAGGTGGCTATCGACGCTGACCGCCTCAACGCCGCCGGCATCACCCTGCCCGAGGTCTATGCAGCCCTTGAAGCCAACAATGGCAACACTGGTGGCAGCTATATAGAGAAAAACAGCAACCAGTTCTTCATACGCGGGCTCGGAGTGGTCAACTCGCTTGACGACATACGCCGCATCCCCGTGAAAACCTCCGGCGGCATATCCACTCTGGTCTGCGATGTTGCCGATGTGAACCTCGGATCGTCGACACGCTACGGAGCCGTCACCCGCAACGGCGAAGGGGAGGTAGTGGCAGGAATATCGCTGATGCTGAAAGGCGAGAATTTCCAGCATGTCAGCGAAAACGTCAAGCAGAGGATAGCTGAAATCCAGAAGACCCTGCCCGAAGGGGTGGTCATAGAGCCGTTCATCGATCGCACCCAGCTCGTCGACAGAGTGACAGGAACCATATCCAAAAACCTCATCGAGGGCGGACTCATCGTAGTATTCATCCTTGTGCTCTTTCTGGGCAATTTCCGCGCCGGGCTCATAGTGGCATCGGTCATACCGCTCTCCATGCTGTTTGCATTCGGCATGATGCGGGCTTTCGGTGTCAGCGGCAATCTCATGAGTCTCGGAGCTATAGACTTCGGGCTCATAGTCGACGGAGCCGTCATAATAGTCGAGGCTGTGTGCCGCCACATATTCCTGAGCCGCGACAAATACGCCGGGCGCATGCTCACCCAGCAGGAGATGGACCGCGAAGTCTACACCTCGGCATCCAGGATACGTAACAGCGCGGCATTTGGCGAAATCATAATAATGATAGTATATCTGCCGCTGCTGACACTCCGAGGCATCGAGGGCAAGCTGTTCCAGCCCATGGCTCTGACCATATTCTTCGCCATACTCGGAGCATTCATATTGTCGCTGACCTATGTACCCATGGCAAGTGCGCTGTTTCTCAGCAAGAAGACCAGCCACAAGCCTAACATTTCCGACCGCATGATGGCTGTACTGCACCGCTGGTATGCACCAGTGCTAAGCGCGTGTCTCAACCGGCGCAAAACCATCATAGCATCCATGGCAACACTGTTCGGAGTGAGCATATGGGTGTTTGGACGTCTCGGAGGCGAATTTATCCCCAACCTCGAGGAGGGCGACTTCGCCGCCGAAATCAGCATGGCACAAGGCACCTCCCTGTCACAGATGGTCAAGACCACCTCTATGGCAGAGAAGATTCTCAAAGAGCAGTTTCCCGAAGTCAAGCAAGCCGTCACACGCATAGGCAGTGCCGAGATACCCACCGACCCCATGCCGGTCGAACGCGCCGACATGCTGATCTCCCTCGTCCCAAAAAAAGAGTGGACTTCGGCACGCACCAAAGACGAGCTCATGGAGAAGATGGAGCATGCCCTGAGCGCCATCCCGGGCATGGAAGCCGAGATGACGCAGCCCATACAGATGCGTAACAACGAGCTTATCACCGGCATAAAGCAGGACGTGGCAGTTAAAATCTACGGCAGCGACCTCGATGTGCTCTCGTCAAGCGCCGAGAAGGTGGCACGCCTCATACGCGACGTGCCCGGGGTATCCGAGCCTTTCGTAGAAAAAGTGCAAGGACTGCCACAAATACAGGTGTCGTATGACCGTGCGCGACTCGCGCAATACGGCATCTCCATACAGCAGGCAAATGATGTGCTTGAGACGGCATTTGCCGGCAAGACAGCCGGAAGCGTCTATGAGGGTGACCGCAAATTTGACCTCGTGCTTCGCATGGACCACGACCTGCGCAACGACATCGAAGCCATCCGTAACCTCCACGTACCTGTACCAGGCAGCGGGTCGGTGCCCATGGATCAGATAGCCGAAATCGGATTCAAGGATGCCCCGGCTCAGATTACCCACGACGAGGGACAACGCCGCATCTATGTCGGATTTAATGTGCGCGGACGTGATGTACAGTCGACCGTCGACGATATCCAGCGCATACTCGACCGCGAACTCCGCCTACCCCCAGGGTACCACTATTCATATGGCGGTCAGTTCCAGAACCTACAGGAAGCCACTGGACGTCTCGCCATCGCAGTGCCCATAGCCCTCGTGCTCATCCTCTGTCTGCTCTATGCAACTCTGCGCAATGTCCGCGAGACGCTCTTCGTGTTCTCAGCCATACCGCTCTCGCTGATCGGGGGCATATTCGCCCTGCTACTCAGGGGCATGCCCTTCAGCATCTCGGCAGGCGTGGGATTCATAGCCCTGTTCGGAGTAGCAGTGCTCAACGGCATAGTGCTCGTAGGGCAATTCAACGCATTGGAGAAGAACGGTATCGCCGACATCCGCCAGCGCGTCATGCAAGGATGTCAGAGCCGTCTGCGCCCAGTGCTGATGACCGCCCTCGTGGCATCGCTCGGATTCTTGCCCATGGCACTTTCTCACGGTGACGGCGCAGAAGTGCAGCGACCGCTCGCCACGGTGGTGATAGGCGGACTCCTTACAGCAACCGTGCTGACGCTCGTGGTGCTCCCCGCCATCTACGAAACATTCTCAAAAAGACAACGAAAATGAACATACGACATATCATACTATCCCTGCTCGCCGCAGCCGTGACGACATTGACAGCCCGTGCGCAGTCAGACACCGCGCCCCATGTGCTGACGCTGGAGCAGTGCATCAGCATAGCCATCGCCGACAATCCAGGGCTGAGGGCAGCCAACCTTTCAGTAGAAAAAGCCCATGACATGCAGGGAGCGTCACTCGACCTGCCTCCCACCGCCATCACCCTGAGCCAGGACGCCACAGGGGGCGGAGGACCGGAAAACGGCATAAACTTCAGCCAGGATTTCGAATTTCCGACTGTCTACGTGGCGAAGCACAAAGCACTTAAAGCCGAGACCGAACTGGAGCGCATAAAATCCCAAGCCGCCGCCAACGACCTCGTGCGCGATGTCACAAGCACATACCATTCCATGCTCTATGCACGCCAGATCGTCAAAATAAGGGAGATGCAAGACAGCGTCTACTCCGCATTTCTCAGCTACGCCGCCGCCCGCTATGCTGCCGGAGAGACCAGCCGTTTAGAAGAAATCAACGCCAGCCAGATGCTCAGCCAGAACCGCATCGAGCTCGCCAACGCCCGTGACGAATACAAGGCGCGTCAAGCCGGCATGCAGAGGCTCCTCAACACCGACAGTCCGATAGTGCCAGCCGACACCACTCTGCCAGTCATGGATGCACCTGCTCTCGGCATAGACTTCTCGTCGACACCTCAGGGGCTGCTTGCCGCCGGAGAGGTTGCGGTCAACCAGCGTAATCTCACAGTGGCACGCCAGGCATTTCTCCCGGGATTCACCGTCGGAGCCACCACTCAGGCGGTCATAAGCGGATTCAACCCCTACGGAGTCGACCGACAGCGGTTTGACAAGGGCAACTTCATGAGTTTCGAGGTAGGCATAACTGTGCCGCTCTTCTTCGGAGCGCAACGCGCCAAAGCCAAAGCCGCGCGGCGCGATGTAGAGATAGCCCGCGCCAACCAGCTCCAGTCACAGCTTGACACCGACAACACCCTCAAATCGTATCTCACCCAGCTTGCCACCGCCCGTCAGACCCTTGACTACTACATCGCCGAAGGACTGCCGCAAGCCGACGAAATCTCACGTCTGTCATCTGCCTCCTACCGCCTCGGCGAAATCGGATATGCCGAATATATCCAAAACATAGAAACCTCGGCACGGATACGCACCAACTATGCCGCAGCAGTCAACACCTATAACCAGACAGTAATATCAATCAATCACCTACAAGGCACATTATGAAAAAGACCGCATACTTCACCCTGCTGGCTGCCATGGCTACGCTTGCCACCGCATGCTCCACTACTGGCAGCACACACCCCGACACTGAGGACCACGTCACCACCGACACCGACCAGACCCACGACGACATAGAACTGACCGCCACACAGCTCAAAACCGTAGGCATCACGCTCGGTCCCGTGGAGCAGCGGCAGATGAGTAGCGTCATACGCGCTAACGGTACGCTCGCCGTGGATCCCCAGGACGCAGCCGAGGTCTCACCACTCATCGCCGGAATCATCAAGCAGATCAGCGTAATCGAAGGGCAGGCAGTCAAAGCCGGGCAAACCGTGGCATACCTTGAGAACACCGACATCGTGTCCATGCAGCAGTCATACCTGACCGCCGTAGAGGAGGCTGCCCTCGCTTCCACCGAGCTAAAGCGGCAGCAGGCACTCAATGCCCAGGGAGCCGGAGTGCTCAAAAATCTCCAGCAGGCAGAAGCATCATCACTGATGGCTGAAACCAAAAAGAGCGCCCTGCGCCAGCAGCTAGCGCAAATAGGCATAGACCCCGCGCGCATATCTGACAGTAACATAGCCACACGCATCCCGGTCAGAGCACCCATATCCGGCATTATCAACAAAATCAACGCCCGTACCGGCAGCTTCGCCGACATGCAGACACCTCTGATGACTATCGCCAACAACTCTGCCCTCTACTGCAACCTCCGCGTTTTCGAGCAGGATGTCAACCTCGTAAACCACGGACAGACAGTGGACATACAGCTCACCAACCAGCCAGACATCACCCTTCATGGCAGCGTGGCAGCAGTCAACCGCAGCATGAATCCCGAAAACAAATCAATCGACGTCAGAGTCAAGCTCACATCAGACTCCCATGCCAAGGCATCACTCATACCCGGCATGGCTGTCACCGGCATGATCAGCCGCAGCAGCGACAAGACCGAAGCCCTGCCAGACGATGCCATCGTGGCTGCCGAGGGACACCACTACATATTCGTGCTTGAAAGCAAGACTCCCGGCAGCGACGGCGACACACTCTACCACTTCGCCCGTATGCAGGTAATACCCGGAGTTTCCCAGCTCGGCTACACCGGCATAACCCCCTCCGAGCCGCTTCCCGAAGGCGCAACAGTAGTCACCTCCAATGCCTTCTACATAGCATCGATGGCAGCCGAACATGGCGAACATACACATTAGTCCACTTTTATCGCTTTTCTTGCTCCAATAACGCGGAAAAATATGTAAGTTTGTAGTTATTTAACATACGAATGAGCATGACACCCGAAGAAGAGGATAAACTGGTACAACAGGAGTTTCAAGATTTGCTCAACGGCTATCTTTCGAGTAACCACCGCAAGAAAGTCGAGATAATAGAGCGTGCCTTCAAATTTGCCAAGGAAGCCCACAAGGGTGTCAGACGGCGCTCGGGCGAGCCTTACATCCTCCACCCCATTGCAGTCGCTAAGATTGCGAGCCAGGAGATAGGACTCGGTTCCACGAGCATCTGCGCCGCGTTGCTACATGACGTGGTAGAGGATACCGACTATACTGTAGAGGACATAGAGCAGCATTTCGGCAAGAAGATAGCACAGATAGTCGACGGACTGACCAAGATTTCAGGCGGCAAATTCGGTGACCGCGCATCAGTCCAAGCCGAAAATTTCCGCAAGCTTCTGCTTACAATGAGCGAAGACATACGCGTAGTGCTCCTGAAGATGGCTGACCGTCTGCACAACATGCGTACCCTCGGCAGCATGGCTCCCAACAAACAGTATAAAATCGCCGGAGAGACCTTATATATATATGCGCCTCTGGCTCACCGGTTGGGACTGTATGCCATCAAGACCGAACTGGAGGATCTCAGTTTCAAGTACGAACACCCTGCAGCCTACGAGCGTATCACACGCCAGATCGAAGAGTCGGAAGGTCGTCGCACAGCCGTCTATAACGATTTCTCCGCCCCCATCACCCAGAAGCTGTCAGAAATGGGCATCAAATTTGAAGCACGTGCCCGTCTCAAGAGCGTCTACTCCATATGGCGCAAGATGGAGACAAAGCACATCCCCTTTGAGGAGGTGTACGATCTCTATGCCATGCGTATCATCTACGACTGCGATGACCCCTCTGTTGAGAAATCAATCTGCTGGAACATATACTCTGCGCTGACTGACCTCTATAAGATACATCCCGAACGGACACGTGACTGGATTTCCGTTCCCAAAGCCAACGGCTACCAGGCTCTGCACGTGACGCTCATGGGTCCTGACGGCAACTGGGTGGAGGTGCAGATACGCTCACGCCGCATGGACGATATCGCCGAGAAGGGATTTGCAGCCCACTGGCGCTACAAAATCGGTGAAGGTGACGAGGAAAGCGAACTCACCGTGTGGCTCAAGACCATCAAGGATGTGCTTGACGACCCCAACCCCAACGCCCTCGATTTCCTCGACACTCTCAAGCTCAACCTCTTTGCCAACGAGATTGTGGTATTCACCCCCAAGGGCGAACTCATCACACTGCCCACCAACTCCACCGTGCTCGATGTCGCATACCACCTCCACTCCGAGCTTGGCAACAAATGCATCGCCGGCAAAGTCAACCATAAACTTGTCCCCCTCTCCCACCGTCTGATGAGCGGTGACCAGGTAGAGGTACTCACATCCCAGTCACAGAAACCGAGTCCCGACTGGCTTAAATTTCTCGCTACGGCGAAGGCTAAGACACGGCTTCGCAATGCACTGCGCCGCGAACGCATGCCGGTAATAGAGCGAGGTCACAAAATCTACGACGACTACCTGACGCGCAACGGCATCACCGACAGCAACGAGGTAACTACCAAGCTCCTGGGACATTTCCACGTACCTAACAAAGACGAACTGTTCTACAGCCTCGGAGCCGAGGAAATAGAGCTTGACGACTATATCATACGTTCATTCAAGTCTCCGCAAGACGAGAAAAAGGCCGCCGAGAAGAAAGCATTCATCGGCAGGCTGTGGCCATTTGGACGTGGCAACGCCGGGAAAGCCCCTAAGACATCCATGACAACGGTCCCGGTTAAAATCAACCCCAAGGAGACCTACATGCTGATCGACAACGGCAGAGAGCGCAATTTCATCATATGCGACTGCTGTTCGCCCGTCCCTGGCGATGATGTAATGGGCTTCGTCAACACCGCAGACAAGGTCGAGGTGCATGCCTTGGACTGTCCGAGAGCCGCCGCACTAAAAGCCACCTACGGTCCGCGCATCATCGCCACCAAGTGGCAGGATGTAAGTGCGTCATTTCGCGCCACCATCCACATGGAGGGTATCGACCGCCGTGGCATCCTTCAGGAAATCACTGGAGTAATCTCCAAGATAGCCCATGTCGACATACGCGGACTCAGCATCGAGGCAAGCAATGAGGTGTTTACCGGAGACCTGACAGTTCTGACCACCGACACCTCGGCAATAGAGGATATAACATCGCGTCTGCTCAAAGTCAAAGGCATAATGAGCGCAGTCAGAGTAAATTCATAATCACACATGAAAGATAAGAGTTTCTGGGCAAAATGCCTGCTTTTTGTCTGCTCGGTGTTTCTGATTATCTACTTCCAGCCCGAAGCTGACGAGAACCATTACGTCTATGAAGTATCACGTCCGTGGAACTATCCGCTGCTGACTGCCCCCTACGACATACCCATACATCTTGACTCCGTGAGTGCACGCATGGTCAAGGACAGCATCGACCGCACATTTGACCCTGTGTACACACGCGACACCGGCATGGAGCTGCGCGTCGAAAACGATTATGCTCGCCGTCTGAGCAACCACAGCAGCAATTCTGCCGAGCGCAAGAGCCTTAACCTGCTCATCTCCCAGCTCAAAAAGCTCTACAACCAGGGTATCGTAGACCAGTCGACCTACGCAGAAATCGAAGCCGGACGCCTGCCGCGTGTGCGCTTCATCGTCAACAATTCTGCCATCTCGGCATCCACATCGGGGTATCTGTCGGTGCGTCAGGCATATGCAGCTCTTGACAGCGCCCTGCACCAGCATAATCTGCAAGGCTCCCTCACCCCAGCCGAACTCGCCGCCGCCCTCCAGCCCAACATCACATACGACTCCATAGAGAGCCAACGCATACTCCAGCAGCTCTATCAGAAAGCGATGGCACCGATAGGCGTCATACAGCAGGGCGAACGCATCATAGACCAGGGCGACATCGTCACTCCGCAACTTGAATCGATCCTCAACACATTCGAGCAGCTACAGCAAGAGCGGAGCCATGCGGCTGTGACCGACCACTTCTACCCCGTGCTCGGTCAGGTACTCTATGTGGTCATACTCCTGAGCGCACTGTATGTGTTTCTCGCATTTTTCCGCCCCGATTACTTTGCCAATGTCAGGATGATGACATTCCTGATGGTGACGCTGACAGCATTCGCTTTTGTCAGCTTCATCATGAACGCCACCGTGACCAGCGGACTCTACGTGATGCCCCTGACCATACTGCCCATCATGGTGCTCATATTTGCCGACTCACGCACGGCTATGTTCATCTTCCTTGTCATGGTGCTCATAGTGGCGACGGCTGCTGCAGCCCCATTGGAGTTTGTCATGGTACAGTTTGTGGCAGGTGTGGCAGCCATCACCTCCATACGCGAACTGTCAAAGCGCAGCCACCTCGTGCGCACCGCCGTGTTCATATTCCTTGCCTACGCCATCAGCTACGTAGCCTTCGAACTTCTGCATCTCGGCACACTTGACAAACTCAGCACACACATGTTTGTGGCATTCGGCTTCAACGCCCTGCTCATATCATTCGCCTACTTCCTGATTTTCATATTCGAGAAAGTATTCGGCTTCACGTCACGAGTGACCCTCGTGGAGCTGAGCGACATCAACAATTCCATACTCCGTGAGCTGTCAGAAGAGTGTCCCGGCACCTTCCAGCACTCCATGGCTGTCAGCAATCTCGCATCTGCAGCAGCCGTACGCATCGGAGCCAATGTACAGCTCGTCCGTGCAGGCGCCTTGTATCATGACATAGGTAAAATCAACAATCCCGCCTTCTTTACCGAAAACCAGCACGGTGTCAACCCCCACGATGTGCTTGACCCCGTGCAGAGCGCGCGCATAGTCATCAACCATGTCACTGACGGTCTCAAGCTCGCCGACAAGCACAAACTGCCGCAGGTGATACGCGACTTCATATCCGAACACCATGGGCGAGGGCTGGCAAAATACTTCTACACCACCTATTGCCAGTCACATCCTGACGAGGAGGTAGACCCCACACCGTTCACCTATCCGGGACCCAATCCACGAAGCCGCGAGACATCGCTCCTGATGATGGCAGATGCCGTGGAAGCGGCATCACGTTCGCTCAAAGACCACTCGGCACAAGCCATATCAGACCTTGTCAACCGCATAATCGACCAACAGATAGCCGACGGGCTCCACAATGACTCTCCCCTGAGTTTCCGCGACATAAAGATGGTCAAAGAGATATTCACACAACGTCTGCGCACCATCTACCACTCCCGGGTGTCATATCCCGAAGCTGTCAAGCCAAAAGACACCAATACTGACGAATCTGCAACTACACCCCCTTCCCCACAATGAACATTACCGTTTACTGCTCCTCACGCAGCGGACTGCGTGAATCTTTTGACGAAAGCGCCATCAAAATAGGCAGCTGGATAGGCGAAAACCGCCATACACTCATCTACGGCGGCATAGGTATCGGCGACATGAAACTGGTAGCCGAAAGCTGCAAAAACGCCGGCGGCAAAGTAATAGGCGTGGTGCCGTCATCGCGCCACAGCGACAAATGGGACGGCAATGAAGAAAACCTCTTTCCCGAAGACCTCAACCAGCGCAAAGACATAATGATCAATCTCGGCGAGCGGTTCATAGCCCTGCCGGGAGGTTACGGCACCCTTGACGAAATTCTCGCCACACTTGCCATGATGTCATTTACCATCACTGATCCCGCCCGACGCATCATGATAGTCAACATTGACGGTATATATGACCATCTGATAGACCAGTTTGAAAAAATGGCTGACATCGGTCTCCTTGACCGCAAGATCCTGACACGCATAGAGATCGTATCATCTACCGCAGAGGCATTGGAGCATCTGCCGCAATTTTGCAAGTAAGAGATGGAGGTTACGATCGCCCCTGCCATAGCATCGGCTTGCCCCAGTTATAAGATGTTGCTGCTGACCGCAGATGTGGTCAACGGTCCCACTCCTGAGGAACTTACCGCAGCTATCAAACGCTACGGAGAGTCAATAACTGCGCTCTTTGAGATGCCCGACATAGCGCGGCGTCCAGGCATCGCAGCCACACGCGCCATCTACAAGGCTCTCGGCAAAGAGCCAAACCGCTACCGCCCGAGCCAGGAACAGATGATGCGCCGCTTCCTCAAGGGACAGGGGCTCTACACAGTAAGTGCTCTCGTCGACACAGGCAACCTGCTGTCGCTAATGTCCGGTTACTCCGTAGGGGTGTTTGACGCAGACAAGATTGTCGGAGACACATTGCGCATAGATGTAGGTCGTGCCGGACAACCCTACGAAGGCATAGGACGCGGTCCGGTCAACATAGAGGGGCTACCGGTAGTCTGCGATGCCGACGGACCCATAGGTTCTCCCACCACCGACAACGAGCGCACCAAGACATCGCTCTCCACCTCGCGCATCGCCGTCACCATCCATGCCTTCGGTCCCGACATGCCCTTAGACACCGCCGCCGACCTCGCCAGCCACCTCTTCACCCTCTACTGCCAAGCAGACGACATCACCCTCTCCGTCCACACCCCTTAAAGCATAAAACCATTACGCAGGGACGCGGCGCAATGCTGTTTAAACAGAAATGACCGGATATCGACCCCAGCGGGGTCGCATATATTAGGCATGGGTCATACAATCCGTCAGGATTGGCTGACCCATGTTATTGTCTCGCCTCCGATTTCCGCCTCTGTAGAAGGCGCACAGCTCCTGAACGGGTTGGGTGCCTCCTATGGAGGCATTGACTGGAAGGGGGGATGTCACACCATGGTCAGCCAAGCCTATGGGCTTGTATGACCATGGCCTAATATGTTGACCTCCGATGGAGGTCTTGAATATACGAGCCTCCAACGCTTATGTAAGCTATTGCGGCACTAGCCTTTACCCACAAATAGGCTAATTGGCTGATTATTAGATGATTAGCTAATTTAGCAACATATTGATTATCAAATAGTTAACCCATTTGTGGGTAAAGATTAGTATTGCGGCATGTCCCAATGCTGTTCACTTAAGCATGGTAAGTGCAATCAAATATAAAAGGTACGTCGGAGACGTGCCAGCCGTGCGAAACCCCATGCACGGAGCGTCAGCGAACGTACATGGGGGGACACAGGATGCCCATGTAAAACCAACCTCGGAGAGGTTGTGGTACGCATAATTATGTGTAAGTTGTTGATTTAAAGCGGAAAATGAAAATGGCGATGCAGGGACGCGGGTATGCCCCAACCTCTCCGAGGTTGGTCATAATGGCATGTCATCTGACCCCATGTACGTTCGCTGACGCTCCGTGCATGGGGTTTCGCACGACTGATACGTCTCCGACGTATCTATCCGTATCAGACCTTAAGTGAACAGCATTGCGGCATGTCCCTACATTCTGACGACTCTGTTAAAAATCAAAACACTCACAAACTGCGTCTTACATACTCCATCATAATATTTTGAAAAATCCATAAATAATAGCTAAATTTGTGGACTAATTGAACCCATGAAGAAGTAGAAATCAATTAAATAATTAATTTTCCAACCAAACTATTATGTGGTTAACATGTTCATCCATAGGACGTAAGCTCGTAATGGCCATCACTGGCGCGTGCCTCATCCTATTTGTTACCTTTCACGCTGTAATGAATGGCGTGGCTCTGTTCTGGCCTGCAGCCTACAATGTAGTATGCGAGTTTCTCGGAGCCAACTGGTATGCACTCGTTGCATCAATGGGCCTCGGATTGCTGATGCTCCTCCACATTGTCTACGCTTGCTGGCTGACCATCCAGAACCGTAAAGCCCGCGGCAACGACCGTTATGCCGTAGTGCGCAAGCCGGCTCAGGTAGAATGGGCATCGCAAAACATGCTCGTGCTCGGTATCGTGATTCTGGCGTTCGCTGTAGTGCACCTGATCCAGTTCTGGGCAAAGATGCAGCTTGCCGAAATCTTCCACTCTCCCTACATGCACGAGGGCGTAGCCGTTCCTCCCCAGGCTGGCACACTCTTCCTGCAGATCGCCTTCAGCCAGCCCTGGACACTCATCGTCTATGTCATCGGCTTCATCGCCCTGTGGTTTCACATGACCCACGGTTTCTGGTCAATGTTCCAGAGCGCAGGATGGAACAATGACACCTGGCTGCCCCGCCTCAAGTGCATCGGTAACTGGTGGACCACCATCGTCGTAGGCCTCTTCCTCGCCGAAGCCATCGTGTTTACCGTGCAGGCTCACCGCGGTCTCTACACCACCGATCCCGTCCTCATCGAGCAGTATCAGGAATTTGCCTGCGAGGATGACCAGAACGGAGGTCCCGTCAACGGATTCGAGGGTTCGGAGTCTGAAATTGACCTGATTGTCGTTGAGTAATAATCTCTGACTTAAGTCATACTTCAACGCCACACTCACTCATCTTAATCTCCCCAACGATTAAACCTACTACATCACAATGGCTGATATAAAAAATCTCGAGGGCATGATCGACTCGACTCCTATAATGAAGGACTACGCCGACATCGAATCTGCCAAACTCCCCCAATACCAGATAGACAGCAAGATTCCCGAAGGTCCCGTCGCCGACAAGTGGAAAAACTATAAGGCTCACCAGAAGCTCGTCAACCCCGCCAACAAGCGTAACCTCGATGTTATCGTCGTAGGTACCGGTCTGGCTGGCGCATCCGCCGCATCTTCACTCGGCGAACTCGGCTTCAATGTCTACAACTTCTGTATCCAGGACAGCCCCCGCCGCGCTCACTCCATCGCAGCCCAGGGCGGTATCAACGCTGCCAAGGACTACCAGAACGACGGTGACTCAGTGTACCGCCTATTCTACGACACCGTCAAGGGCGGCGACTTCCGCTCACGCGAAGCCAACGTGTACCGTCTTGCCGAGGTGTCAAACAACATCATCGACCAGTGCGTGGCACAGGGTGTACCTTTCGCGCGTGAATACGGCGGTCTGCTTGCCAACCGCTCATTTGGCGGCGCACAGGTATCACGTACATTCTACGCCAAGGGTCAGACAGGTCAGCAGCTGCTGCTCGGTGCCTACGCATCGCTCAACCGTCAGATCAAGAAAGGCACAGTGCGCTCTTACAACCGTCGTGAGATGCTCGACATCGTCATCATCGATGGTCGCGCCCGCGGTGTCATCATGCGCAACCTCATCACTGGCGAGATAGAGCGTTATGCCGCTCACGCAGTGGTGCTCGCTACAGGCGGCTACGGACGTGCATTCTTCCTCTCGACCAATGCCATGGGCTGCAACGGTTCGGCTGCCGTACAGGCATTCAAGAAGGGTGCCTATCTGAGCAACCTCGCTTTCACTCAGATCCATCCCACCTGTATCCCCGTACACGGCGAAGACCAGTCAAAGCTCACCCTCATGAGCGAGTCGCTCCGTAACGACGGCCGCATCTGGGTTCCCAAGAAGAAAGAAGATGCCGAAGCCATACGCGCCGGCAAGAAACGTCCGACCGACATCCCCGACGAGGACCGCGACTTCTATCTTGAACGCCGCTATCCCGCATTCGGCAACCTCTGCCCCCGTGACATCGCCAGCCGTGCCGCCAAGGAACGCTGCGATGCCGGTTACGGTGTCGGCACAGGCAACGCCGTATATCTCGACTTCAAATACGCTATCGACCGTCTCGGCAAGGATGTCGTGGCTGACCGCTACGGCAACCTCTTCGACATGTATCAGATGATCTCTGATGACAATCCCTACGAGACACCTATGATGATATTCCCTGCAAGCCACTACACCATGGGCGGCATATGGGTAGACTACGAACTCCAGACATCGGTCAAGGGTCTCTTCGCTATCGGCGAATGCAACTTCAGCGACCACGGTGCCAACCGTCTCGGCGCTTCTGCCCTCATGCAGGGTCTCGCCGACGGATACTTTGTGCTCCCCTACACCATGCAGAACTATCTCAGCGACCAGATCAAGGTGCCCCACTTCAAGACCAACACCCCTGAATTTGACGCAGCCGAGAAGGGTGTGCGTGATCGCATCGCCAAGCTCATGGCTATCAAGGGTACAAAGAGCCCCGACCAGATCCACAAGCGTCTCGGTCACGTCATGTGGGATCTCGTGGGCATGGGCCGCAATCTCCAGGGTCTCGTAAAGGCGGTTGACGAAATCGAGAAGGTTAAGAAAGAATTCTACACCGACCTCCGCATAGTCGGAAGCGCTGACGACCTCAACACCGAGCTCGAAAAGGCTCTCCGCCTTGAGGACTTCCTCGTAATCGCCAAGATGATGGCTATCGATGCCCTCCACCGCAACGAGTCATGCGGCGCACACTTCCGCGAGGAATACCAGACAGCCGACGGCGAAGCAGCACGTAACGACAAGGACTACATGTATGTCAGCTGCTGGAAGTACACAGGTGACAATGAGAAGCCCATCCTCCTCAAGGAGCCCCTCAAGTATGAAGCAATCCAGGTACAGACACGTAACTACAAGTCTTAACCGGTAAATCAACTTTCTTCAACCCCCTTATTCAAGAGATTTATCCCGTCATGGAAAATTCAATAAGCGTAAACTTGAAAATATGGCGTCAGCGCAGCCCCAAAGAGAAGGGCGCGTTCGTCACCTACCATCTTGACAACGTATCTACCGGTTCCAGCTTCCTTGAGATGCTCGATATGCTCAACCAGCAGCTCGTAGACAAAGGCGAAGAGCCTGTAGTATTTGACAGCGACTGCCGTGAGGGCATCTGCGGTATGTGCTCGCTCTACATCAACGGACATCCCCACGGTCCGGTGCAGGGCATCACTACATGCCAGCTCCACATGCGCAAGTTCAAGGACGGCGACACCATCACAATCGAGCCTTGGCGTTCGGCTGCATTCCCTGTGATCCGTGACCTCATGGTCAACCGCAATGCCTTTGACCAGATCCAGCAGGCTGGCGGTTATGTATCATTTAACTGCGGCGGCGCTCCCGATGCCAACAACATCCCCATCAGCAAGGAAATCGCCGACATGGCTATGGACTCTGCTACCTGCATCGGCTGCGGCGCATGTGTGGCAGCCTGCAAAAACGGTTCGGCAATGCTGTTCGTAGGTGCCAAGGTCAGCCAGTTCGCGCTGCTGCCCCAGGGACACCCCGAACGTGCCCGTCGCGCCCGTGCCATGGTGCGCAAGATGGACGAACTGGGCTTCGGCAACTGCACCAACACCGGAGCATGCGCAGCCGAGTGCCCCAAAAACGTGCCTCTGAGCAACATCGCCCGCCTCAACCGCGAGTTCGAGAAAGCAAAATTTGCTGACTAAGTATCTGACCTAAAGGGAGCGCACTGCTTCCCAGCATCAATATCGCCAATGGCTGCGGCTTCAGTGTCGCAGCCATTGCTGTTACTATACCATTGATGATTAGAGGTTGTTTTGCTATATTTGCAGAAAACGTATAAGATATGACACAAGGTAATACATTAAAAAAGACGGTCGACACGACGCTATGTGTGACTTTCATTCTCGTACTGGCAACAGGCATAATGCTGCATCTCAAGAGCCACGGCATACTGATACAGCCACGCCCAGTGCTCAAAGCTATCCATTATATTCTTGGATTCCTGATGACAGCATGCATGGCTTTCCATGCCACGGTATATTTCAAGCCGTTGATTGCCATGCAGAGCCGGCACAGATGGTTCTGCACTGACACATGGATTTTGTTGGTCTTTTTCATCGCCGTTCTGGCAACAGGTCTCGTCAAGCTGCTTTCCCCTGTCAAGATACCCCACCTGGGTCTATGGCACTACATACTCGGACTGATTATGTCAGCGGCAGCTATCATACATCTCTGGATAGCCCTGCCCTACCTCCTCGACAAATACCACCGCCGATAGGCAGGGACATGGAGAAATGCCGATTCCTTAACGAACATGGAAATCACATGGACGTAGGGACGCGGCGTGCCGCGTCAACGTATCAAGGCTGATAAGCAGGTGCTTGATGACGCGGCACGCCGCGTCCCTACTTCTGGTCAATCTTTTGCTGCGTGTGCCTGACGAGATGAGATTATCTCGATCTGCTATTCTAAAGCACTTATAACTCTTGTAGGGACATGCCGTGGCATGTCTGCTTTCAGCAGCACTTGCAAATGCAACGCCTGATGGGCGGACATGCCACGGCATGTCCCTACACTTCTACGATTCCCCTTACATAACAGCAAAAGATTGACCAGTAGTAGCCGCGTCCCTACAAATATGCTCGTTTCCATCATGCCGTAGGGGGATTTTTGCGGAGGGTGGTGGCGAGGCGTGCGGGGGTGAGGTCGGCGGGGTAGGTGTCAAAGGGGAGGCGCAAGGGGCAGCCCTCGGCATAGCGTGAGCATCCGTAGGCTGTGCGGCCTTTGAGCAAATGGCCTTCGCTGCAGAGGGGGCACTTTATGTCTTCGAGCTTGCGTACACGCGGAGCTGACTGTTTGCGCGGCTTCTTTGGCTTCTCAGCTTCGGATGCCTTTGGCTCTGGCTTCTCGGCTGCCGTGGCGATGGTGCGTCCTGAATTGTCAGACAGCACATTGATGACAGTCTGATTGACCATCTGCTTCAGTTCGGCAATGAAATCGGCAGGGGCGTAGTCACCACGCTCGATGCGGCGCAGTTTGCTCTCCCACAGACCGGTGAGTTTTGCGCTCTTGAGGAGCGGCTCATTGATGGTGGCTATGAGGTCTATACCAGCCTGCGAGGGAAGTATGGATTTGCGCTGGCGGTAGATATATTTACGCTTGAACAGCGTCTCTATGATGGAAGCACGTGTAGATGGACGTCCGATACCGTTTTCTTTCATCGCTTCGCGCAGAGTCTCATCCTCTACCGTGCGCCCCGCCCCTTCCATGGCACGGAGCAGGGAGCCTTCGGTATATGGCTTGGGGGGTTGTGTGGCTTTCTTGAGCAGCGACGGCTCATGGGGACCGTGCTCGCCTACGGCCATTTCGGGCATAGCCGCATTCTCGGCATCGTCACTGCCATCAGTCGGAGCTTCCTTGGCATCAGAAGCGTATACATTGCGCCACCCAGGCTCAGTAATGACCTTGCCTGTGGCTTTGAACTCCACTTCGGCAGCCTTAGCCATGACTGTCGTGGAGTTGAAGATGCAATCGGGATAGAACGCAGCGATGAACCTGCGGGCTATCAGATGGTAGAGCTTCTTTTCATCGCCGACAAGCACCGTAGGCGATTGACCTGTAGGTATTATGGCGTGGTGGTCGGTGACCTTGGCGTTGTCAAAGACCTTCTTGCTCTTGGGCAGCCTCGAAGCGAGCACCGGAGCAGTCAAAGCCGCATACGGAGTCATACGCCGCAGTATGTCAGGAATCTTGGGATACAAGTCCTCGCTAAGATAGGTGGTGTCGACACGCGGATAGGTGGTCACTTTCTTCTCGTAGAGCGTCTGTATGAGCCGAAGAGTATCGTCGGCACTCCACCCCCACTTTTTGTTGCACTCTACCTGGAGCGATGTCAGGTCAAACAAGCGCGACGGTGCCTCGCGCCCTTTCTTATCCTGCACATCAGTGATATAGAGGTCTACTCCGGCTATGGACTGCGCGGCGCGGTTGGCATCATCCTCCGAGGTATATCGCCCCTTGGTGGAATTGAAAGTGACGCCTCTATATAGTGTCTTGACTTCCCAATAGTCCTCAGGACGGAAATTCTGTATCTCAAGGTGGCGGTTGACGATCAGAGCCAGGGTCGGAGTCTGGACACGTCCCACCGACAGCACCCCTGCACCCTGACCGTAGCGGAGCGAGTATAGGCGCGTGGCGTTCATGCCAAGCAGCCAGTCGCCTATGGCACGTGACAGTCCGGCATAATAAAGATTGTCGAAGTCAGCCTGCGGACGCAGATGTGCGAATCCTTCGCGTATGGCATCGTCGGTCAGCGACGAAATCCACAACCGTTTCACCGGGCAACTGACCGAAGCCTTCTGCATCACCCACCGCTGTATGAGCTCTCCCTCCTGTCCGGCATCACCGCAGTTGACGACCTCCTCAGCCTCAGAGATAAGAGTCTCGATGACATGAAACTGCCGGCGGTAGCTGTCGTTGTCGATGAGCTTGATGCCGAATCCAGCCGGTATCATCGGCAACGCACCGAGAGCCCACCGCTTCCATGCCGGAGTGTAGTCATGCGGCTCCTTGAGGGTACAGAGATGCCCGAAAGTCCATGTGACCTTCCAGCCCACCCCCTCATAATATCCGTCACGGCGCGTCGAAGCCCCGAGTATCTTGGCGATATCGGCAGCTACTGAAGGTTTCTCGGTGATGCAGAGTTTCATTTATGGATTGCAATAGGGATGGTTATGGACTTGCAGGAATGGTGTTGCAGAACTGGATATTCATTTGTAGGGACATGCCATGGCATGTCTGAAAATACCATCCGATAGTGGATTAATCCACCGGGGCATCGGCTGACATGCCATGGCATGTCCCTACAAAGTAATGATTTTCCACATTTACGACACATTATTACATTACGTAACGTTAACCGGTCCCTACGATTGACTGGTCGTAGCTGTTTTCGCATCGGACCAGAGGGCATCCATCTCGGCGAGGGTCATGTCGCTGAGGGACCGTCCCTGAGCCTTGGCTGCTGCTTCGATGTGGTTGAATCGGCTGATGAATTTGCGGTTTGTGCGCTCCAGAGCCGTGTCAGGATTGATGCCATAGACACGCGCGAGATTTACGAGGCTGAAGAGCATGTCGCCCAGTTCCGCCTCCATGGCATCATGGTCACCCTTTGCCACTTCCGCCTCAAACTCGGAGGTCTCCTCGCGCACCTTGTCCCACACCTGCTCCTTTTCGTCCCAGTCGAAACCCACATGGGCTGCCTTCTCCTGGATGCGGAAAGCCTTGACCAGAGACGGCAGCGATACAGGGACACCAGCGAGGACAGTGCGGTTGCCGCCCTTCTCACGGAGCTTGAGCTGTTCCCAGTTCTGCATCACTTCGCCGGCATCGTTGACCTTGCAACGCTCACCGAACACATGAGGATGACGGAAAATCAGTTTGTCATTAAGGGCATCACAGACATCAGCGATGTCAAATGCGTCCTTTTCCTCCCCGATTTTGGCATAGAAAAGCACATGAAGCAATACATCGCCCAGCTCCTTGCGTATGTTGACATCATCCTCTGCCAGAAGAGCGTCACACAGCTCGTAGACCTCCTCTATGGTGTTAGGTCGAAGGGATTCGTTGGTCTGCACACGGTCCCAGGGACATTTGACCCTCAGCTCGTCAAGGGTATCGATGACACGTCCGAGAGCCTCTATTTTTTCTTGTCGTGTATGTTGCGGCATGATCAGTATATTTATAACTCTATGGCAAAGTTAGAAAATTTTCATCTCTGTTTTAACATCAATACATCTTTAAAATAGCTTCAAGAGGCAGCCATACCCTCATAAAAACTGTTATGCAACATATTTTTGCAAAATTTTTCGCAATCACTATAAATCATCGCAAAAATGTTTCTCCATTTCATAATTTTTCACTAATTTTGCAATCGGAAATATTATACAGAGTACATCAATACGGCAGATAGTCTACATCTCTGCCTGCAATCGCATTCCGCTCTCAATTCTGACAAATCGCATTCCGCTCTCAATTCTGACGATACATTGCAGTAATCTTGCTTCCCCAAAAAGCATCATACAAGCAGTCTTAATAATATAAACATGGCATGCCATGTTTATATCCCCTATAGGGGATAGATTTCCACTCTCTTGCATATAAACATACATATTTATATATACTTCTTACCGTCATTATGAAATTTCGTCAATGGATTGTGCTGACCGCACTCCTGATGGTTACAACTACAGCTCTCAACGCACAGACAGCCGCTGTCAAGACCAACCTCATCGGCTGGGCAACCACCAATCTCAACATCGGAGCCGAACTCGGTGTGGGGCGCAAGTCGACCGTGCAGATATTCGGTACGCTCAACCCCTGGGATTTCGGAGATCTCAAGCGCTACCGCTTCTGGAACGTCATGCCTGAATACCGTTATTTCTTTTGCGAGAAGTTCAACGGACATTTTGTGGGTATACACGCTCTCGGCGGCCAGTACAACATGCGTAACGTCAAATTTCCGCCGATAGGCTCTGCAAGCGGATTCCCCGACCTGACCAACGAGGAAAACGGGCCTATGATGACCAACGACGGGGTCATGAAAGCTCGTCATGTGGAAGGCTGGTATGTCGGAGCCGGATTGACCTACGGCTACCAGTGGATGCTCAGCAAGCGGTGGAACCTTGAAGCCGAGATTGGCGCAGGATACGCCTACTCACCCCTCAAACTGTATGGTCGCTGCAACACCCTCATCGAAGAGAAGAAAATCAGCTACTTCGGACTGACCAAAGTAGGCTTGAGCATCATGTACATGTTCTGATGCTACTCATCCCACACCCATTATATCGCACACATCCAACGAAGCAATACATTCATAACATCATGAATATCAAGCATATCGCACTCTCACTGGCAGCAGTGGCAGCCATCATGCCCACTGCCATGGCGGGACAAAAAAACCAGGCAACACTCCAGGCTGTGAAATTTTCCAATGTCGACCTTGTGCGCAAGGGCGATAAGATGACCGTGACCTTTGACGTGGATGTCACAGACCTGAAACTCAAGCGTGACCAGCAGATCATCTATACCCCCGTGCTCGTAGGAGAAGGGGATTCTATAGCATTCGGCAAGATTGTGCTCAACGGCCGCAACGTAGCCCTCAAAGAGGAGCGTGAACCCCAGCGTCGCATAGCCGGAGCCAATACCATGCGCCGCTACAACGGAACCGCCCAGACAGTCAATGTATCAGAGACTGTACCCTTTGCCGAGTGGATGAACTACTCCAAGCTCTACCTCGCCGAAGACCTCTGCGGATGCGGCACACTCCAGGACCAGGACCGCGTGCCGGTAGGCGAATTTGACAACCGCCCCGCGCCTAAGCCATCCATGACATTCGTCACCCCCAAGGCAGAGGCTGTCAAGGCACGTGCCGAAAAAGGCTCGGCATTCGTGGACTATGTGGTCAACAAGACCAACATCCTCCCCGACTACCGCGGCAACCGTAAGGAGATTGCCAAGATTGTAGCGACAATTGACCTCGTGAAGAACGACCCCAACGTCTCCATCACCGAAATCAACATACACGGCTACGCATCGCCCGAAGGTCCGTATGACAACAACACACGCCTCGCCAACGGTCGTGCCGCCTCGCTCAAAGAATATGTCCGCAGTCTCTATACGCTGCCCGAAAACATTTTCACCTCCAACGCCACTCCTGAGGACTGGGAAGGTCTGCGCCGCCTGGTAGTTGGCAGCGACCTCAAGGAGAAGACCGAAATACTCGCCCTCATAGACGATACCGCCATGGATCCCGATGCCAAGGACCACGAGATACGCCGCCGTTTCCCTCAGACCTATCAGTTCATGCTTAAAAACTGGTATCCCGGTCTGCGCCACTCTGACTACACCGTCAGCTACGTGGTGCGCCCATTCACCGTCGAGGAGACCAAGGAAATCATGCTCAAGACCCCCAAGCAGGTCAGCCTGAACGAGATGTTCCTCGTGGCAAAGACACTGCAGCCCGGATCTCCTGAGTTCAACGAAGTCATGGACATCGCCGTGGCTACCTACCCCGACGACGAGACCGCCAACCTCAACGCCGCATGCGCCGCCCTCAACGACCAGAACTGGGACAAGGCTGAGAACTACCTCCGTAAAGCCGGCAACACCCCCGAGGCAGCCCATGCCCGCGGTGTCCTGGCAATGAACCGCGGGGAATATGATCAGGCAGAACGCTACCTCACCGAAGCCAAGAACGCCGGCATAGCATCAGCTGAGACCAACCTCGAGATTCTCGAGCGTCTCCGCCGCCTCGCCCGCCAAAACCAGGAATAACCCTCGCTCCCCCTTAAAGTCCTTAAATACCTTAATCACCTTAAGGACTCCCCACAGCAATCAAAAAATCCACTCATAAATCATAATCCATTTCCAACTTAATCAACTCTATGAAAGTTACAAAGTATGCACTGCTTGCAGCCGGAGCCGTAATGATGGCATCGTGCAGCAGCGACGAACCCGCTCTCGACGCCAATGCCCCCGGCAATGACCAGGGTGCCGTTTCATCCGGATTCGCTCAATTTGACATCAAACTGCCCCAGACCCAGGGCGGCACACGTGCTGTCAGCTATGAAGAAGGTACACCCGATGAGTATGCTGTCACTAACGGTAAGATCATCGTGTTCAAGAAAGCCGCTACCGAGGCTGCTGCCACCTTCGTGTGCACAGCTGACCTCACCGGCATGAATTGGAGCGCAGCCACTCCCGGTGAAATCACGTCTACCTCAAAGACAGTAGCACAGTTGAGCAATATCAACCTCACCGACAACAGCCAGTATGCCGCTGTCATCGTGCTCAACTACAATGACCAGTTCAAGTTCCCCGTTGCCAACCAGACTTTTGGCGCATGGTCTAAGGAAGCCCAGACCGGCAGCATGATTCTCGCCCAGGGCGGCAAGAACTACCTGACCATGAGCAATGCAGCCAAGTATGTTTCAGCAACCGTAGAACCCACCGTGCTTGTTGACATCGACAAGAGCAAAATCGCACAGTCAGAAGCCACTATCTCTGGTTCTGCCGGAACAATCCACGTACAGCGTGCCACTTCTAAGGTGACTGTAAAGACCCTTAACAATTACACTCCCACCGGTGGTGCTTACACATCTGACGAAGTGACCATCAACGCATGGGCTCTCGACATCACTAACAAGAGCTCTTACCCCGTACAGGTTACTGAGGGACTCAAAGCTTCTTATGCCGACATCTGGAACAAGGACCGCTTCTTCGGAGGCACAAAGTTTGCCCGCGCATTCTGGGCTATCGACCCCAACTACAGCAAGGACGTACTGAGCCAGACCGCTGTTGAGGCTGATTTCAACGTAATCAACGCCGGCGCGCTCACTTCTGCTCCCGCCATGGCTTACTGCCTTGAAAACACCTTCGACATCAACCACCAGATGCAGGGTCAGACAACCCGTGTGGTACTCAAGGGTACATACAAGCCCAACGGCATCCCCGCCGGTGAAAACTTCTACAAGATCGGCGCAAGCACCGCTCTCTGGAGCACTGCCAACCTCAAGGCTGAAGTAGAGGCTAAGGCAAAGACCGCCCTCAACTCTAACAACGTGACTGCCGACCTCGGCGCAGTAGCTACCACCAAGGGCTTCCACTCTCTCAAGGAAATCACCATCAAGAACGGCTCTGCCGCTATCTCCGATGCTGAGTATGCCAAGATTGCAACAGCCCTCGGTCTCGCAAATGCCAATGACAAGGCTATCGCTACCTATGACAAGGGCACAGTTTACTACATCGCCCGCATCAAGCACTTCGGCGATGCCGAGACTCCCTGGCAGATCGGCAATGATACCTACGGCGGCAACAACGACAAGTGGCTCGGCCGTTACGGCATGGTGCGCAACACATGGTATGAGCTTGACGTGAAGTCTGTATCTAACCCCGGTTCGCCCGACGTGCCCGTCATCAAGCCCGACACCCCCGATGACGAGAACGAATACTACATCCAAGTCGAGGTCAACATGCTCGCATGGGCTAAGCGTGTGCAGAACGTAGACCTCTAATCCGAGAAACTAACTTCCCTATAAACCAAGACTGCGGAAGCCTACCCGGCTTCCGCGCCGACAGGGCTTCCGCAGTCTTTCCTCTTTTTTACTTTTCTCCTACACATCTCTACACAACACAAATGAAAACACTTAACGGCAAAAGGTATCTCTTCCTCCCGACCCTCGCATCGATGATGCTTGCGGCGTCGCTCACAGGCTGCGGGCTGATGCACGACGACCTCGAGGACTGCGCTACCCGACCCCTTACCCATACGAGTGTTAAATTCGTCTACGACTACAACACCCAGACGAAGGACATGTTTAACGACCATGTGGGTGCTGTGACGCTGTACGTGTTTGACCAGAACGGTAAATACATCACCGAAATCGAGAAGGCTAACGCCTCATCTTCCGACGCACTCAAGCGCAAGGACTTCCAGATAGACCTTGACCTCGCGCCAGGAAAATATAACGTCTATGCCGTAGCCCAGGGCCATCAGGCAGGCTATCAGGCATCTCTTCAGGAGCAGGGCGCGAAATTCCGCCGCACTCCTCTGGCAGCCGGCAACCCTGCCGACAGCTACTTCCTCAGCCTTGACCACAACAACGGACTCGTTGTCAACCAAGGTCAGCAACTCGACCCACATTGGGCAACATTGAGCCGACAGACTCTTGATGTGCCTTTTGTACCTGAGCCCATCGAAGGCGACGTGCAGAAGCCCGACACCGTTGTGACCGCCACAGTGCCCCTGATGCGCGTCACAAACCACTTAGTCATCTCCTTCTGGCAGACCGACTTCCCCACCAAAATCGACCCTTCACACTACGACATAAAGCTCTCATTCCCCGAGGGCAACAGCCGCCTGGATCTCAACGGCACCACCTACCACGACCAGGCTATCACATACACCCCCTTGCGCACATGGACCGACAACAAGAACATCGACGGCAACAACGCCGCATGCGTCTATGCCGAATTCAGCTTCCCGCGCATGATGCTTGACCACAACACCCGCATCGTCATCACCAACCGCAACACCGGACACGTGAGCCACCTTGACTACGTGCCCCGTCTGCTCGCCAAGGGCAAAGACGCATGGAACCCCTTCCCCTGGGGCGAGCAGGAGTATCTCGACCGCGAATACGAGTACTCCCTCGACTTCCCTCTCGGCGACCCGATACCCAAGTGGGTACAGGTCAACGTCAACATACTCTCATGGTCAAAACGCATACAAAACGTAGACCTCTGACGCTCATTCTCCCTCTCCCTCCCTACAGCACCACATAATTTCTTGCATCAAACCAACATATCACCTCTTCATAACATATGATACGGCATATACGACATATCTACACGCTGATAGCATCAGCCGCCATGGGCGCAGCGATGCTGACCGGCTGCTCCAACGAGGAGATAGACGCTCCGCGCCCGTCACAGACGGCGACCCCGGGCACCCAGCTGGTCATCAACCTTGCAGTGCCCGAGACGATGGAGACAGCTTCACGCGCCGAGGGCGATGACTCCGACCCCACGATGCCTATCACCGGCAACGAGGGCAAAATAAACTCGCTGCGCCTGATCGCATTTTCGGCAGACGGCACCACGGTAATCAACCGCGGTCTCCTCATCCCTGAGGAGATGCCTGTCAGCCCCAACAAGACCGCCATCTACGAAATCCGCGATGTAAAGCCCGGCGATTATAACATATACCTCGTGGCAAACCTTGAGCAATATGTCACCGGCATCAAGACAGAGCAAGCACTCAAGGAAGTCATCATCAACCTCGACGGTCAGAACCAGCTCGCACCAGGCAATCTTCCCATGGTCTATGAACCGTCGGGCAAGGTCACCATACCCTCCTCTGCCACCACCAACCCCGCCGTAGCCACGCTGTCGCTCCAGTTTGCCTGCGTCAAAGTCAAGTATGACCTGCTGTTTGACAAGACGCTTAATCAGGACATCTTCGGCAACAACGGCATGGTCATCAACAGCGTCACCGTAGACAACGTAGCCAAGACCGCATATCTCGTCACCAACAAAGACAAGCATGCCGAGACCCGTGATGGAGTCAGCGGCAACGGCAAGCATTACAACGCTTATACCGAAACTCCCGACAATGCCCACAAGCACGGGGTCAATGTAATAAATGCTTCACAGCCCTCATCGACAGGACGCCCCTCCGCACCCACGACCAAGTGGGCATATGAGGGCATCATCTATCTCCCAGAGCGTTACGCCGCCGACAAGCAGACCACGCTCAAGATTTCTGCCACAGTCACCGATCCCACCGGAGCTGACGGCAACGTCCGCTGCCGCTACACCATACCCCTGGGTGCTTATGACGACGACCCCGACTGCAAGGAGCTGCCACGCGGCACTTACTACGAGGTAATCGGCAAAATCAAGGGTCTCGGCGAAGCCGAACTCGATGCAACCATCGTAGCCAAAGACTGGATGGAAGAAATCCTTCCGGTCGACATGATCCACACCTTCCTGACACTCGACAAGACCACAGCCGAGGTAACATCCTTTGACAAAGATGCCATAGCCTATCAGACCGACGGCACCGGAGGCGCAACATTTGTCTGCGAAACCACACTCCCCGGTGACAACGGCACTGAAGTCAAAGCCATCCTCGCCACCATACAGAACGGCAATATCACTTTTGAGCCTAACCCCGCCGTCAATATCGTACAACTCGTCCAGCAGAGCACACCAAGCAATGACCTTACCAAAGGCGAGGCATTTGGCTACATCCAGGCAGGTAATATCAAGAAACAAGTGAAAATCAAATATGACATCACCCCATTCTTCGAAATAACCCCTGTAGCTCTCAAAATCCAGTATAATGAGACTTACGAAGGTGTCATCAACACCAAAAAATTCCATTTCCGTACCAATCTCAAAGGTATCGACATGGAATGTGTCAATGGCTCTGTCAGCGGCACGAGCGGCAATGTCATCCTCAATGCCGAAGCCTCATCACGCCTGCATATCGTTGCCAATTCCAGAATACAGATTTCTGCCAATCCCAATGCTGCCGAAGGCGACATAACCGTGCGTCTGCGCGAGGATCCTAAGACCACCACCCTCCACTATTTCAACGTGTATCCGCGCACCGGAGTGCCTGGAAGCGATTACAGCCGCGAGAATCTGATGATACGTGTACAGGTGACAACCATGCCTCCCCTGGGTGATTACCGCATATATTTCCGTGCCATCAACGACTACCACCACTACAACGGTGGCTCATCATCGAAAAAATTCCTTGACAACAGCTACAGCAAGTGGCCTGCCGAAGACTACCATGCTGGTGCAGGTGCCAGCCCCAACTGGAACGACTGGTGGAAGGATGACACCTATAACAATATCGCCAACGAAAACCATCGAATCTATGTCTACACACAGATAGGAGAAACCGAGGGCACATCTACCAATGCTCCCGTATGGGGTTTCTCTCCTGGCTATGGCAATGATGATTACTGGCATAAGGACCAACAACGCACCATAAAGTCAAAAATGACAGGTGACGAGACCAACCGAGGATGGTACTACTACGACCTTGCCATGGATAGACCCAACGCTTGGGTAGAAAATGGCGCTACCGGCGAACGTAAACCAGAGCCTGGCAAGACACTGCTTCTATTCTACTCAAACCACGACATCGGCCAGGGTTACACCCTCCACCGCGCCGCCCACCATCTTGACCCGGGCATCCCCCTGTTTGACTACGAGGACCGCGAGGGCTGGATCGTCTACGATCCCACCACTGCTCCCTACTACCATATTTATGATGAAAAACCCTATGTAGAGGACATCGAATACTACGTCTACTCCAAGAGCAAGATTACATCATGGTGGAACAAATACGGTGTAGCCTCAAACGACAATGCCATCACCGGCACACCTGTGCAGTTTACCATCGAATATGATATCCAATCATCTGATTATCGTCAGGTAAACGGATGGTACAAGACTAAAATCAAGCTCAAAGTCTCTAACGGTGACTATGAGAAAGCCATCAAACTTACCGGACTCACGCCTGGTTCATCCACCCCGACAACGCAGCAACGAGCCTACTATGCCCGCGTCATTGGAAAAGCAGGTTATGACAATCCTCGCATATATATCTACAACAGTGACAGTGACAAACTGACTGACTGGAGCGCGACACCTCTTATGACCAAAGAGAAGACCGAGAACGGCATCGACTATTACTACTACGACATCCCGGCTAAATTTGCAAGAGGTTATGTAATCTTCCAAAATAATAACCGCAGCCAGCAACACACCAGCGGCGGCATGGCTCTTGATGGCTACACCAAGCTTACCTATTCCGACAACGCAAGCTACTGGGAGAAATATGGCACCCAGCCTTCAGGTGGCGGTGACGGCGTGGTTCTATTCGGAGGCCGTTCGTTTGAACGCTACAATCATGTGGGCACATATGACAATGGTGTATGGACTGGCGGAGCTCCCTCAGGTATCACACACACATCCTTCTAATCTTGCACATCAACTCTCGACCAATTACTGATCATGAAACTATCACGATATATCAGCAAACTTCTCTGGGCAGTCCCGGCGCTGATGCTTGCCGGATGCTCAGACGATAATGAGCCGTCAACCACCGGAGCAGACATGGACGTGGACGCACCCTCTGAACTGACGCTCACCCTCTCGGTGCCTGACCATGAGGTGGTCAATATCGGTTCACGCGCCGCTGGCGACCCAACCATAAAGTCGGTGACAGTGTTCTGCTACGACCAGACAGGCACCACAGGCAACTATCTCCAGCACACCACTCTGACCTCAGGTTGGGAAACGGCTGGCAGCGGTTACAAAATCACCGTACCCATCCACAAGCGCACCAAGTCGGTTCATCTCGTGGTCAATGCCAACGTCAGTGACACCGACACAAACCCTACCGATATATTGTCAAGCGATGTCAATGGCGGCATCATGTGGGGACGCAAAGACCTAAAAGACATCATAGCCAAGGGCTCATCGATTACCATGTTGCGCAATACTGCCAAGGTATCTGTAAATAATGGAGCCAAGAACTTCACATTCAGCCAGTTCACTGTCACAGGCACGTCTGATAAAGGTACCGTAGCTCCTACAGGCTGGAATCTCCAACCGACCACACCCACTATCCCTGACGATGCCGTATCATCCACTGCCGCTACCCTCCAGAGCGCGTCATCGGAAATCCGTGTGTTTGAGACAATGGCAGATGATAAGAAGCCTGGTACGGAATTTGAGTATATCACACGTAGCCGCATCATCATCGAGGGTACATATAACGGTGTCAAAGGCTACTATACCGTGGCTTTCCGCGAACGCAGCGGCTCCTCCTCCGGCTCTGAAATCCCCGACTATCACCATTACAGTCCTCTGCATATCCTGCGCAACCACCATTACATTGTCAATATCAAGGAGGTCAGAGCTCAGGGCTATGCCACCATCGAGGAAGCAAAAAATGCCGAGCCTGACAACCGTATCGCTGTGTACATCACCGACAAGACCCCCGAAATCACCGACATCATAGCCGACCGTGACTATATGCTCGGCGTGGGTGACGATGTGGATGTGGCATGGAATGACGCTGTGGCGCAAATCACTGTAGCTACATCGTGGACCGGCACACATGCGTCAAACGGCAAGCCTTACGAAATCTCCGTATCCGGCTCCAGCATGTCATGGGTGACTGTGAGTGGCATTACAGAAGCCAGCAAGACCCTACAAGATTACGGTACTGCCGGCGCAAAAGTCACCACATACGTGTTAAATGTGCCTATCACACAAAACGAGAACTCCAATATAACACGTACCGCCGAGCTTACGGTGCGCTCAGGTGACCTTACACGAACTGTAAAAATCAACCAAGCCGGACGTAATTACAAGCGCGACGACAACCGAGCCGTGATTCTTGAGGGACTCCCCGGCGGCACTATCAGCAACTGGTTTAAGTTTGTTGACGAGCAGTGCAAAGGCCTTCGTCCTGAGGACAGCTACAGTGGACTTGAACGCAACCAGGGACTCATATTCCCTGCTGTGCCGGCATACACCCTGACATACTACATACCTCAACTGTCAGGAGACCGCAATCCCAGGATAAACGGCAATTTCAAATATGAAGTTGTCGGCGGAAAATATAAGATTACGTCCCTAATCACAGATACTCCGCATATTGAGATTGGTGAGTTTACGGTAGTCAACTCCTTTGGCGCGACAATCCGCTACCCGCTCTATCAGACCGGTTATCTTCACCAGCTGACTTCTTCGACCAACCAGTATCAGCGCGAGGAGGAGAAAATCAACGGCTGGTTCTACTATGAAGTGGTGCGGGTAGGCAGCAGCTATATCCTTGACCGCAACCTCGGGGCATCCTCCAACAAGCCATACATATCCACATATGCCGGCTTCAAGAACAATGCGGATGCCATAGGAGCCTACTTCAAGATTTCGACTCAAAAATCTTCAAGCTACAATGATCCCAAGACCATCATACCGTCTTTAGGCGTAAGCAACTTCCAGATTCCGACTGAAGATCAGGTAACGTCTTGGGGAGTCAAATCAGCCAATACATCCAACACATCAGGAGAGTTGTCATTGGTTGCCACTGTCAATACCTCCGCTGGCCAATATGCTCAGGTATATATCCCTCATGGCGGCTACTACGAGGCAACCTCGCCAAAGTATGAGACCCATGCCAATATATGGACGCGTACACTGCTCTCTGGTACCCAGGGTTTCGGTACGAACAGCCCTGAGTTCGGCTACTGGTATCGCTATCTTGACGTGTACGGCTCAAAGGTCACTTTCAGCAACATGCGTATCGCCAACCGCGCCGCCAGCCTCGAATTGACCGAACAGTCAGTCTACAAGTACATGCCGATCCGCCTGATCTGGCAATAATACGAAGTATTTGACATTGCCATAGCATGTCAAATACACCCACTTACATCAAGGCATCCGCGTTTGGCGGATGCCTTGATGCTTTCTTGCCACACCATCATCTCGCCACGCTGCCAGCCGACACCCAATCATCTCTCGCCGCTCATACTATTTAACATTTATGCAAATTGAAAGTCAGACTTTCGATTTGCAAACCCGATGCCGACAAAACAGCTGCGCAGTGGGCAGAGTGGCGTCAGAGCTGTCTGACATTAAGCACCGACTCTCCCATGCTATCGCCATCATAGATGATGGCAGCAGACTTCACATCAGGGAGCAGGCACCTCAGATAGTTGAGATTAGCCGTGAAATCGGCAAGAAAAGTTTTTCCAGCCTTTACTTCATATATATGAAGCCCGTCAGGCTCGGACTGCACAATATCTACCTCTTTCCCAGAGTTTTCCCTATAGAACATGACATTGGGCTCTTTCGCCTGGTTATAGCGATTTTTAATCATTTCATTCATTGCCATGTTTTCAAACACCGCACCCCGCAGTGGATGCACCGATAATTGCTGCCAGGTCTCTATACCAAGCAGATAGCACAATAGCCCTGTGTCATAAAAATATATCTTGGGAGTCTTTGTTAGCCGCTTATTGACATTGGCATAATAGGGCTGCAATAGATAGACGATATATGATGCTTCGAGAATGGATAGCCACGAAGATATTGTGGGAGCAGTCACACCAGCTTCCACACCGAGCGACGATTTATTGAGTTCACAGCCAGCCCGTCCGGCACATAGCCTTATAAACCGCTGGAAACTGTCAAGATTCTGTATCTGAGTCAGCCCTCTGACATCACGCTCGATATAGGTAGCATAGTAGTTTCTATAGAACATAGCCGGAGGGATGCCATTAGCTATAGTGCCCGGATAGAAACCACGCCACATAAGCAGGGATGTGTCAATGTCAAGCTCATCACGGTCAAGTTCCTTAAATGAAAATGGCAGCACCGTGAACAGGGCTGCGCGTCCAGCAAGCGACTGGGCAGAATGATGCAGAAGTGCGAAATTATTGCTGCCAGTGAGTATATATCTCAATGACGGATTGACATCAACACGAGCCTGTATGGTTGACAGTATCTCTGGATAGTTCTGGACTTCATCAAGGATGACCTTGCCACCGAGATTATCGAGGAAACCATTGACATCGGCAAGTGCGATGTTTCTTACAGAAATATCCTCGAGATTAGCGAAAACGTAATCATCAAACATATGTCTTGCCAATGTTGTCTTGCCTGTCTGACGAGGTCCAGTCAATATTATCACCGGATAATACTTGTGTGCATCCGAGATTGACTGAGTAATGGCACGCGGAATATATTTTAACATTCTTGCAAATTAAAAGTGCGACTTTCGATTTGCAAATATAACGTATTAATCCCTGCTTTGCAATACTTCGGCTGCGCGCAGTGGGGCAGAGAGGCGGAAAGGGCTTTCGTATTTGGGAAAAAAATGCTAACTTTGCGGCGGTTAATTTCCCCTGACTGCGCCCTCCGGCATTGATGACCGCAAGGAGGGACTACTAAAAGCTAAGACACGCTCTAATGGCCCAGACCAAAGTATTATTCATCTCACAGGAGATCACCCCCTATCTCGCAGAAAACCCACGCACACTCCTCGGACGAGAACTCCCACAGGGAGTGGCTGAAAGCGGCTACGAAGTGCGCACATTCATGCCCAAGTACGGGGCCATAAACGAACGCCGCAACCAGCTCCACGAAGTCATCCGCCTCTCAGGGCTAAACATACCTATCGATGACAATGACCACCCGCTGGTCATCAAGGTAGCGACACTGCTCCCGGTCAGGATGCAGGTCTACTTCATCGACAGCGATGACTACTTCCACAAGCCGCCTGTCAAGGGGCTCGAGACAGAGACCGACAAGGAGGACAATGACGAGCGGTCGATGTTCTATGTGCGCGGTGTAGCTGAAACGGTCAAGAAACTGCGTTGGGAACCTGCCATCATCCAGTGTGACGGATGGATCACCGCCCTGTCACCGATGTATCTCAAGCGTCTCTACAGCGACGAACCGTCATTCTGCAACAGCAAGATAGTCTACACCCTCCACAACGATGCGTTTGAAGGCGCGTTTGACAGCCGCTTCGCAGAGAAGCTCCTGCAGGAAGGGCTTACCAAAAAGGACATCAAAGCGATAGCGAAAGGCGACGTGGACCACAAGGCTCTGACACGACTCGCTATAGACTACGCCGATGCCGTCATGCAAGCCGATGCCGATGTAGACCCCGAACTCATCGAATATGCCGAGAAATCCGGCAAACCGTTCCTGAAATTCACTTCAGAAGAGGAACGCACCCCACGCCTCGTGGCATTCTACGAGGAATTGCTAAAGAAGTAACACCCCTATCCGCACATGAATCTTAAAGCGGCAATCATACCTGCCTTAGCCGCCTCACTCGCTCTGGCAGCCTGTGACGACGACAACAACACCATCGGATCCTCTCTCATAGAGGATCAGGTGGAAGTGGTCAACTACACGGCGTCTGCGCCGACAGGCATCTCGGTCAGAGACGCATCCATACAGTCACGCACCATCATGCAGCTGCTCGGACGGCTATCTGCCGATGACTACGGACGCTTAGAGTCGGAGATTTACACCCAGTACATGCCCGCCATCGGCATCGACGAGAAATACAAGGGCAAACAGCCCGACTCGACAGTGCTCCAGCTTGCCATGTACAGCACTGCCATGACTGGCGACTCTCTTGTGCCTATGGGAGTGACAATCCACAAGCTCAACGGACCTCTACCCTCCCCTCTTTTCAGCGACCAGGACCTGTCGCAGTACGTTGACCCCACACCACTGACCTCGGCTGTCACAGTACCGTCAGCCATAGGACTCAACAGCGACTCGCTGCTCAATCTGCCAGTGCGCTATCTGCGTGTCAAGCTCCCCGACAGCTATGGCAAGAGCCTTGCCGACGACTACGTGCACAACCCCGGTCTGTTCAGCAACCTGAAATCATTCATCCAGAAGTATCCCGGTTTCTACATCACCACCACTTTCGGCAGCGGACGCGTGATGCGCTTCCAAGCCAACAGCATCCTGCTCTATTACGGCGAGGAAACGTTCATGCCCATGGCTGTATCGCCCGAGGTGCTCAACGACAGCAAGATGTCATATACCCCATCGACAGCCATCTCCAAGCTTGCTGATGACGGAAAGGCAATCCTCGTAGGTCCCGTAGGCTATAACATCGAGATGACATATCCCGGCGCAGAATTAGTCGACCACTACCGCGCAAATACCGGCTCTCTGGCTGTGATAAATGCCGTCAAGATGTCAATCCCGGCAGCCGCTATCGACAATCAGCTCGGCATACGCCCTCCGGGCTATCTGCTGATGGTGCTCAAGAACAAAAAGGATGAGTTTTTCAGCAAAAACGCCATCCCTGACAACGAAACTTCATTCTACGCCGCATTCGGCTCCGCCACCAACACCTATGAGTTCTCGGACATGAGAGGTTACATCCGCTACCTCCTTGCCAAGGATGAGATAAAACCAGAGGACATGGAGTTTGTGCTGATGCCCGTGAATGTCACCACCGAAGATGTGCAGGACTATTACTACGGCACCACCTCGTATATCACCGACGTTTCGCCCTATGTAGGTGAACCACGCATGGCACAACTTGACCTTGCCAATGCAAAAATTACGATGACATATAGCAAACAATCGCTGAATAATTAGTACCTTTGCACCACATCAAGCCGCAATAGCTCAGTTGGTAGAGCATTTCATTCGTAACGAAAAGGTCGTGGGTTCGAGTCCCACTCGCGGCTCAAAAGAAAGAGCGCCCCATCAAGCAAATGCTTGATGGGGCGCTCTCTTTTATAAATCTTATAAATAGATATTGTTGTCAGTCGATGAAACGGCGGGTGAGAGGGGTGAAGCAGTCGATGCGGCGGTCACGGAGGAATGGCCACCAGCGGCGTACCTGTTCGCTGCGCTTCATATCCACATCAACTATCACTGACTCCTCGCGGTCAGCAGGCGCACGATAGAGAAGTTCGCCCTGTGGTCCGGCTACAAAGCTGCTACCCCAGAACTGTATGCCTCCGGTCTGACCCGACGGGTCTGTCTCATGACCGACACGGTTGACGGTCACGACCGGAATACCGTTGGCAACGGCGTGTCCGCGCTGTACCGTGGTCCACGCTTCGCGCTGACGCTCCTGTTCATCGGGCGTATCGGTGCTCTCCAGCCCTATGGCGGTGGGATATATCAGCATCTCTGCCCCACGCAGAGCCATCAGACGCGCAGCCTCGGGATACCATTGATCCCAACATACGAGCACGCCCAGCCTGCCTACCGACGTATCAATCGGCACGAAACCAAGGTCTCCAGGGGTGAAGTAGAATTTTTCGTAGTATGCAGGGTCATCAGGGATGTGCATCTTGCGATATTTGCCGGCAATAGAGCCGTCTTTTTCAAACACCACAGCTGTATTATGATATAACCCAGGGGCGCGCTTCTCAAAGAGCGAGGTCACGAGCACTACCCCAGCCTCACGCGCCAGATTGCTATGGAAGTCCGTGGCTTCCCCAGGGATGGCTACGGCGAGGTCGAAATTATCAGTATTCTCCTCCTGGCAGAAATAGAGCGAGTCATGCAGCTCGCGGTTGACTATAAGCTCCGCACCCTCTGATGCCAGACGATGCACCTCGCGGGCTATGCGCTGACGGTTTTCAGCGACATCTGCGCTGTTGGACTGCTGTATGATACCTACTTTCATATGACTTCAAGATTAGCATTAAGACGCTGACGCACTACTTCATACATCATCACTCCGGCTGCCACTGACACATTAAGTGACTCTATCTTGCCCATGATTGGTAGGGCTACCTGGGTGTCACAGAGGCGCAACACATTCTGGCTCACTCCTGTATCCTCCGCGCCCATTACTATCGCCACAGGCGTGTCATAAGAGCCTTGGGTGTAATTGACTGTGGCTTTCTCGGAGGCAGCAACCACCTGCACTCCATTGTCCTTGAGAAAACGGACAGCCCATGCGATGTCACGCTCACGGCATACGGGGATGTGGTTGAGCGCACCAGCCGAAGTTTTGACCGCATCGCCACCCACGCCCACACTGTCACGCTCGCCGATGACTATCGCATCGACCCCTGCACACTCGCATGTACGGGCAATGGCGCCGAAATTACGCACATCAGTGATGCCGTCAAGCACCACAATAAACGGCAGTATGCCAGCCTCATACAGCTCAGGCACGAGATGCTCGAGCTTGTGGTATGTCACAGCCGAGAGCATCGCCACGACCCCCTGATGATTTTTACGCGTGATACGGTTGATTTTCTCTACGGGGACACGGCGCATCACCACATGGTCACGCTTTATGACCTCAAGCAGTTCGCCTATGAGGGGTCCGTTCAAATCCTTGCTGATTAGCACCTTGTCAATGTCGCGCCCAGCCTCGATAGCCTCGATGACAGCGCGTATGCCGAATATATAGTCAGTTGATTCCATTTTTTCAGTTTGTTATTTTTGGAGGAGAGAGATGGCAGCCTGACGCGATTTCTCGTCAGTGGAAGAACCGCTGAGCATCAGTGACAGTTCACTCACACGAGCCTCATCATCAAGGCGCGAGATGTGTGTATGCGTGGCTTTATCGTCATCTTCTTTGTAGACCTTGAAGTGGCTGGTGCCTTTGGCAGCCACCTGAGGCAGATGGGTGATGGTTATGACCTGGATGGTGGAAGCGATACCGCTCATCATCTCGCCCATACGGCATGCCACGTCACCGCTCACACCTGTGTCAATCTCATCAAAGATAATCGAAGGGAGCTGCATGTGGCTCGCGATGATGGATTTGAGAGAGAGCATCAGACGCGATATTTCGCCGCCCGAGGCAGTCTTTGCCACAGGCATGAGAGGCTGGTTTTTGTTGAACGCAAACAAGAACTCCACATTGTCAGCCCCGGTATGGGATATGTCAGCCGGAGAGATACGGATCTCGCATTGGAGATTCTTCATGCCCAATGGCGCGGCAGCCTCGCGCAAGTCAGCAGCCAGACGCCCGGCAGCCTCCTTGCGGCTACGGGACAGGGCTGCGGCAGCCTCCTTGACGAGAGCCATGGCGCGACGCGCCTCCTTCTCGGCATCTGCCACCTCCTCGTCACCGTTCTGTATGCTGTCAAGACGCTGCCCGAGAGTCTCGTGCAACGCAATAAGCTCCTCTACGGTATCGACATGGTGGCGTGACTGCATGGAGTATATCGAGCTGAGACGATCCTCTATGTCGCCAAGCTCCTGCGGATCAGCGTCAAGCGATGCCGCAACATCGCCGAGAGTTTCCACTATATCCTCCACCTCAATCTTCACCGATTCCAGACGGCTGACAAGCTCATCACCGTCAGGCAGACGCTCAGCAACCGCACTGAGGTAGCGTATGGCAGCAGAGACCCTCGCGGTCACACTGTCATCATCGGTATCAAGGTCTGAGAGAGCACTGTCAAGTGCACTGCTTATCTCTTGGGCATGCGAAAGGACATCACGCCGCTGCTCCAGCTCCTCCTGCTCGCCCTTGACGAGCTTGAGGGCATCAAGCTGCTCGTATTGATAGCGCGTGAACTCCTCATCATCGCGACCCTTGCGCAACTCCTCGCGGAGATTGCGGAGCTTGCGCATGGCATCGCGTAGCACCTTGTAGCGGCGCGTGTATTCCTCCAGACGGGCTGCATTACCGGCCATATTGTCAATCACACTGAGCTGGAAAGAGGGGTCAGCCAAGAGGAGATTCTGATGCTGTGAATGGATATCCACGAGCATCATTGCCAGTTCACGGAGCTGGCTGACAGTAACGGGGGTATCGTTGATAAACGTACGCGAACGCCCTGTGGGGGTAAGTTCGCGACGGAGTATGCACTCCGCATCGTCCCAGTCAATGTCGTTAGCCTCGCAAAAGCGGCGCGCCGAAGCCACGTCAGCAGCATGGAATGTCGCTTCGATGACACTCTTTGCATCCTTGTGGCTGACAGCACGGCTGTCAGCTCTCGCGCCGAGTATGAGCGACAAAGCCCCGAGCATGATGCTCTTGCCGGCTCCGGTCTCGCCTGTGATGACGTTCATGCCAGGACCAAATGTGACATCCACGTCATCGATAAGTGCATAATTGGTTATATGTAATCGGGATAACATTTCGGCTTACAGGGTTAAAGGAGATTAATTATTGACTTTGTTCGTGCCGTTTTTAAGCATCTCGAGCTTCTGAGTCTCCGTGGGGTAGAGTTTGCGCATGAGATCATATACTGTCTTTCTCTCCGTGTCTGACGACTTGGTGTAGATATTGACTATCTCGTCAAACTTGGCATCCTCAAACAGCGTCAGCCCGACGCTCATCGGCGACACTTTGTGCACCTTGTCAAGTATGTCAAGCGACTGCGTAATCGCTGCCCTCCCCTTGTCAGGGCTGACAGTCATCTCGTCAAGTCCCTTGCGATGATAGGCATAATTGAGGTCGCGTAGTTCTGCCGTGGAGGGCTGGGTAAAAGCGGCAAGGACAGCAGCGCGGTTTTTGGTGTCGCCAAACGACTTCCATCCCTCAGCATCCTGGCTTTGGGCAAGCTGTACGATGTTGTTGACGATATCCCAGAAGGGCTGTCCGCCACGAGGCGCGAACGAATCAAAATCCATAGCCAGCACCAGATAGGCGTAATAATCGAGCAGAGCCGTCAGGTCGGAGTCCCAATCATTCTCGACATGGTTGAGGCGCTGCCCGCTTTCAAAGGGGAAACTGACCTTGGTGTCATGATAGTTGAGCACAGTGGTGGGATAAGACGCGTTGTACACCGGACGTGATGACTGTATCTGTATGTCGCATTTGATGGTGCCGTCCTTGACCTCCTGGATGTTGATGTTCAGACGGCAGTTTATGCGCTCATTCGTAGCAATCTGCGCCGATGAAAACTTCGTATCGTTCATGTAGCTCTTGATGGATTCCTGAAGCTCCGTGAAGATGTCGTTTTCGGTGGATATGTTGTTGGTGTTGAGTTGCACATCGCATATCAGTTCCTGTGCCGTAACCGTCCTTGGGACAGCCACAGCTGCGACAATGACCGCGATGAAGAGGAGAAAGCGTGAGAGCATTGCTTAGAGGGTGTTTATCATTCTTTGTTATTCCCGGCATACGACGATATGGCGTCAAGTATGTCGGCAGCCACCTCATCTTTGGATTTGAGAGGATAAGACTCCTTATGTCCGTCAGCCGAGATGATGGTTACCTTGTTGGTTTCAGTGCCGAAGCCCGCGCCTGCATCCTTGAGAGAGTTGACTACTATCATGTCGAGGTTTTTGCGTCGGAGCTTCCCTGCGCCGTTGGCATCGGCATTGTCAGTTTCCAAAGCAAAGCCCACCAGTATCTGGTCAGCCCGCTTACGCGCACCCAGCGAGGCGGCTATATCTGGATTCTTAACCAATGCAATTGATGGCATATCGTCAGTCTCGCGTTTGATTTTATGGTCGACATATGTAGCCGGTGCATAGTCGGCTACGGCAGCACACATGACGGCAATGTCACAGTCATCAAACACGTTCTCGCATGCTGCAAGCATCTCACGTGCGCTTTCCACACGGACAATATCCACGGCGGGATTGTCCATCGACAGGCTCACCGGTCCGTTGACCAGTGTCACCTCCGCCCCGCGCCGTGCCGCTTCCCGCGCTATGGCATAGCCCATGCGTCCTGTGCTGTAATTGCCTATAAAGCGCACCGGGTCAATCTTCTCGTATGTAGGACCTGCAGTAATCAGAACGCGCTTGCCTTTTAGGCTCACATCAACTGATGACTCATCATGGCTGTGATAGAAAAAATCAGCAAGATATGCCACAATATTCTCTGGCTCCTCCATGCGGCCCTTGCCAATGAGATGGCTTGCAAGTTCACCCTCAGCGGGCTCTATGATATGGTTGCCATATGAGCGGAGCATGGCGATATTACGTGTGGTCGACGGATGAGCCATCATGTCAAGATCCATGGCTGGAGCTACGAACACCGGAGCTTTAGCAGACAGATATGTAGTGACAAGCATGTTATCGGCAATGCCGTTTGCCATCTTGCCGATAGTCGATGCAGTAGCCGGGGCTATCACCATGGCATCAGCCCACAGACCGAGGTCGACGTGGCTGTGCCATTCACCGGTGTTGGCTGTAAAAAATTCCGTAATCACCGGTTTTCCCGACAGTGTTGACAACGTCACAGGAGTGATGAACTCCCGACCGGCAGGGGTCATTATCACCTGCACCTCGGCACCCTGCTTGACCAGCAGGCGCACTAACGATGCAGACTTATATGCAGCGATGCCGCCGCATATGCCGAGGATGATATGCTTGCCTTGCAGAGGCGCATCAGAAGGATTGCCGACAACAGACATGACTTTGATATGGGTTTTCAAGATTTGAGAGACAGCTTGATGCGGGTAAAGGCATCCTTGGTATTCTCCGAGAAATCACCTTGAAGAATCCAGCTGTAATAACCCGGATCCTTGCGGAGCACATCGGCAGCCACACAGCCCTTGTATTTACCGAAGTTGATGACCTCTCGCCCCTGCTCGTCATATATGAGACGTCCCATGAGGTCGACACAGTGGTGGAAGCCCGAATACTCCGAGAGTTCCGCCATGTCGGTGGGCAGATCCCCATATCGGTCATACTGAGCCATCAGCACCTCGTATGTGGCACGTGTATCGGCATTTGCCGAATGTGCATCGGTCAGATCCTTGCCGCAATAAAACTTGTAGGCTGCTATGAGATTACGGGGTTCGCGCTTGTGGAAGATGGTTTGCACATCGATGAAACAAGCCTTGGAGAAGTCGAATTTGATGCCCGCGCGACGCAACTCCTGATCGAGCATAGGCACATCAAAGCGGTTGCTGTTAAATCCGGCAATATCGCATCCGGTGAATATGTTGGCAAGGTCTTTGGCGACCTGCTTGAACGACGGACATGAAGCCACATCCTCGTCATAGATGCCGTGGACTTTCGAAGCCTCCTCGGGGATGGGGATACCGGGATTGATACGCCGGGTCTTCTCTATCTCCTCCCCGTTGGGCATGACTTTTATTAGCGAAATCTCCACGATGCGGTCACTCATAAGGTTGATGCCCGTGGTCTCAAGGTCAAAAAATATGATAGGTTTCTTAAGTTGCAGTTTCATTGTCAGTCTTGAAATTCGTTGACAGTCATCGGCATCAGAAGCATTATCAACTCCGTATCTTCATCATTTTCCACAGGCAGTATCAGTCCTGGACGGCTGGGGTCAGTGAGCTTGATAATGCCCTCATCACCATGGAGGATATTGAACATGTCAATCAGGAACTTGAAGCTGAAACCGATCAGAAGCGAGTCTCCGTCAAACTCACATGCCACTTCCTCATAGGCATTGCCGCAGGTACCGCTGTCGTCGGTGCGCATCTTGATAGACGATTGTGATATCTTGAACTTCACCAGACCCTGACCACCGCTGAATACCGATACACGGCGCAACGCACGGATAAACTCCTCGCGGTCAACGAGCACGGTGTACGATGGATTCTGCGGGATGGCACGATTGTAATCGGGGAATCTGCCTTTGAGCAGGCTGCAAGTGAAGCAGAACTCAGAGCTTTCGAACACGATGCACTTCTCATAAAGGTTGACCTTGACATTGCCATCACGTGTAAACACATTCTTGAGCACGTTGCAAGGCTTGGAGGGGAGTATAAACGATGTCTCGTATCCTGTCTTGAGAGCACGGTCAACGAACTTGACAAGCTGCTTGGTGTCCGATGCCACGAATGTGATATCCTCGGGATGGATGTCCCAGAACACACCGGCAAGCTGTGGACGGAGATCATCGTGGCTGGCAGCGAATATAGTGTTGTCTATGCCTCGCAGTATATTGGAAGCCGGAAGTTCAAACGAAGCCACTTCTGAGTCGTTGACTGTGGCAGCCTCGGGGTCATAGGGATATTCCGAGCCGTTGATTGCCATGAGATTGAATGTACCCGACGAGTATATGATCTCCACAGCGAGATTCTCGTCATTGATCACGAACTGTATCCCCTGGTCGGGAAGCTCTTTGAGCAACTCGATGATGCGGGCGGCATCAATGCAGAATTTGCCACCGCCTTCGGCATCCATCACATCGATGCGCGCCACAAGGGTGTTCTCCATATCGCATGCCACCACTTGCAACTTGTCTCCTTCAAGATAGAAGAGAAAGTTGTTAAGGATGGTCATGGCATTCTTGGAATTGATTACCTTGTTGACTGCCGATACAAACGAGTAGAGCGACTTGCTTGGTACATTAAATTTCATATGATTAAGTATTTGTATTTCAATATGGTATAAGAATCACCACGAGGCAACGGAAGCCTATATGTCAGAATATACAAATTTAGTCATTTTCTACAAAACGGCAAAGACAGTGCCATAGTCACAAATATAAATCTTATAAGACTTATAAACAAAGCCTGATATGAACAAACGAAAACTGCCCCGCTCTTTGAGAGCGGGGCAGCGTAGGTTAGAGATTCCTAATGGGATTAGTCTTCGATTGTGCAGATAGAAACACGGTTCCAAGAGTCCTCGGTGAACATGTGACCTATGCCTTCGCCTTCAGCAGTGATGCGGTCGGCAGAGATCTTGTACTTGTTGATGAGGGCCTTCTTTACAGACTCAGCGCGGTTAGCAGCCAGCTTCTGGTTGAATTCGAGGTTTCCTTCGGGAGAAGCATAACCCTTGATGACAACCTTTGAACCCTTGTGATTCTTGAGGTAAGAAGCGATCATTTCTACGTTAGGCATCTGGTCAGCTGTGATGACGTGAGATGACTTCTTGAAGAATACGTAGCGGACGCTGTTGAGGTTGTTGTTGACTTCCTTAACCACCTGTGCGGGACGGTTCTTGCAAGCCTCGAGTTCAGAAGCGAGGGCAGCAACCTCAGCCTGAGAAGCGGCGAGAGATACGCCACATGCATCGAGAGCTGCGCGGAGGTCATTGATCTGAGCGTTGAGAGCGTCGATCTCAGCCTGATTCTTGGTGTCAACACACTTGAAGCCAGGACCGAAGTTGTAGGTAACACCTACAGCAGCGTTGAAAGTAGCCTGGTGAACGTTGTAAGCCACGTTAGTACCCTCTACATTAAGAGGAGTGTTGGGAGTACCAGTCATGTTGAAAGCGATAGAAGGCTTGAACGCGATGGTAACGTGGTTAGAAACGTTGAAGTTGAGGTTGAAACCTACCTTAGTCATGAAGTAGTTGTAGTCACTGTTGGCTTTGGGGTCAGTGAGAGAACCTACAGCATAGTAGGGAGACACACCCTTGTTCCAGTATTCGTGACCCCAACCTGCACCTGCGAGGAGCTCTACTTCGAAGAAGCGGCCACCGCACTTGTAACCGCAGAAGAGGTTAGAAAGGTTCACTGTACCGAAAGCGCCAACATAGCTCTGATCGAAAGCTGTGGTGCTGCGGCCATTGTTGTCAGACACGAAGCTGGGGTTCCAAGAAGAGGTGTTGAAAGCACCGTTAGCCTCAAAACCGAAGCCGAATGTGGGAGATACCTGCTTGCTGAGGTGGATACCTACAGTTCCGCGCATAGATCCCCAGAATGCATGGCCTACCATGGGAGTTGTGACACCACCATCGATACCAAGAGACCAGTTCTGGCCGAAATTCGAGTACTCAAGCGCTTGCTGAGCCTGTGCTGAGAGCATGCCGAGAGCAGCTGCAGCGACGAGAAGAATCTTTTTCATCTTTAGTGTAATTAACGTTGATTATCGGCACAAAGATACGAATATTGTGCACAACAGCAAACTAATTGTTTAATTTTTTAAATTTATTTTAATAACAGTCGTTTAACATTCTTTTGCTTTGTGATAGCTACAATACTAACGCAGACAGTTTGCAAAAGGTTTAAAAAGGTGAAAAAATTTTTATCTGACATGACACTTAAGACCTCAGACCGCATTGGGAAGATATCTCCCATATATAATTAAGGTGAAAATGAGCCTCACACCCTTGCTGTGAGTAGAAAAATGACTACTTTTGCATCATAAATACAATCAACAAAAAAACTTCAACAGATTTGGCTACAGAAAAACGCAGAGCCCTCGGGCGAGGCCTCGACTCACTTATATCCATGGACGACGTGCCCGCAGCCGGCACATCTGCCATCAACGACATAGACCTCTCCCTCATCACCCCCAACCCCGACCAGCCACGCAGGGACTTCGATGAAGAATCAATTGCCGAGCTGGCAGCTTCAATCCGCGAACTGGGCATCATACAACCGCTCTCCCTGCGCAAGACGGGACCGAATGCTTACCAGATCATAGCCGGCGAACGCCGCTACCGGGCGGCACGGCTTGCCGGGCTTCAGAAAGTGCCAGCCTATATCCGCACCGTGTCAGATACCGAACTGACCGAGATGGCTCTAATCGAGAACATACAGCGCGAGGACCTCAATCCTATAGAAATCGCCCTGACGCTGAGGAAGCTGATAGACCAGTATAAGCTCACCCAGGAGCGGCTGAGCGAGCGCATAGGCATGAAGCGCACTACCATAGCCAACTTCATGCGCCTTATCAACCTCCCCGCCGAAGTCCAGCTCGGTCTTCGCGACAAGAAAATCGATGTAGGGCATGCCCGCGCCCTGCTCTCTGTGCCGACTCCTGCCGATCTGCTGGCTCTCTACAAACGCATCCTCAAGGAAGACCTGTCTGTAAGAAAAGTCGAAGCCATAGCCAAAGAACTGCAAAACGGCACCCCAATGAAGAAGGACAAAGAAGCAGCCCCTGCCAACCACGACTTCGACATACTGCGCGACCATCTGTCAGCCCGTTTCAAGACACCGGTGCAGTTCACCATGGACCGACGCGGCCGCGGACGCATCACCATCCCGTTTAACAACGAAGAAGAGCTTGAGAGGCTGATGGCAAACATAGACCGCATCGGCGAAGATGCTTAGAGACAGTGTGATACAGGCTCACAAAAAGTTATCTACATTTACAGACGAATTTTGAGCCATCAGCGCATACGAACGGACGATATTTGATTACTTTGCATCGCAAATCTCCTTAACATACAATATTAAATGGGTAAAATCATTGCGATAGCCAACCAGAAAGGCGGTGTGGGCAAGACTACCACCACCATCAACCTTGCGGCATCACTTGCCAACGAGGGGAAAAAAGTGCTCATCATCGATGCCGACCCACAGGCAAACGCCACTTCGGGATACGGCATAGACCCGCGCTCGATGACATCGTCCATCTATGAATGCTTAGTGGACCAATACCCTCTCATGGGCAGCCAAGTCACCACATGCGTGGACGGACTTGACCTCGTAGGGTCACGCATCGACCTTGCCGGAGCCGAAGTGGAACTGATAGACAAGCCCGACCGCGAGACGGTCATGCGCCGCTTGCTCGCCCCTGCCCATGATGCCTATGATTACATACTGATCGACTGCTCGCCATCGCTGGGGCTCATCACAGTCAATGCCCTGACGGCTGCAGACTCAGTGATCATCCCCGTGCAAGCCGAATATTTCGCTTTGGAAGGCATCACCAAGCTTCTCAACACCATCCGCATCATAAAGTCAAAGCTCAACCCTTCGCTTGAAATCGAAGGATTCCTTCTGACGATGTATGATGCACGACTGCGCTTAGCCAACCAGATCTACGAGGAACTGAAAGGACACTTCGCCGACATGGTGTTTGACACCGTAATCCCCCGCAACATACGCCTGAGCGAAGCCCCTTCGCACGGGCTCCCCGCCCTGCTCTATGACCCTGCCAGTCGCGGAGCCACAAGCCACATCCAGCTCGCCAAGGAAATCATCGCCAAACACGGCGCACAATAGGGACAGGGCACAATGCTGTTAAGTTAAGCAGAGATGATACAATATCGACCCCAGCGGGGTCGCATATATTAGGCATGGGTCATACAAGCCTTGGGCTTGTATGACCCATGTTATTGTCACGCCACCGATTTCCGCCGCTGTAGGTGGCGCACTGCTCTGCCTGGGTTGTGTGCCTCCTATGGAGGCATTGATTGGATCAAGATGGTGTCACCATGGTCATACAAGCCTACTGGCTTGTATGACCATGGCCTAACATGTTGACCTCCGCCGGAGGTCTTGAATACAAGAGCCACCAACATTTAAGCGGATTACGATATATAGCCGCAGTCCCCTATTGAAAAAATATTTTTTCACAGCTGATTAAACCTTTTGACTAAACTTGTGTCAATAATGATGTTATTTTGATTGAAAAGCCATCAACGGCAAGTCATCACCGCCTTATTATTCCTGATCATCCGACACCAAATGACCAAGCCAACTCGACCCAAAAGGAATGCCGCCATGCGTCTGTTGCCTCTGTCGCTTCCTTTCGCGCTGCTGACACTTAGCGCATACGGAGCCGACATAACCGGATCGGTAACCGACAAGCAGGGCGAACCTGTCATCAACGCCACTCTGCGCCTGCTGCGCCCTGACAGCACATTCATACGCGGCAAAGTGACCGATTTCGACGGCAAGTTTTCGTTTGCCGACGTCAATCCCGGCAAATATATCATCCAAGCCGACTATACTGGATTTGCACCCTATGACACGGATGTGCAGATTGACTCGGCGTCACAACACATCGACCTCGGCATTCTCAGCCTCTCTGAGAAGTCGCTGATGCTCAGCCAAGTGGAGGTCGTGGCTGTCAAAACACAAGTCAAAGTCAAGGGTGACACCGTCGAGTACAATGCCGACAGCTACCAGACACGCCCCAACGCCGTGGTCGAAGACCTTATCAAGCGTCTGCCGGGAGTGGAAGTCAGCTCCGATGGCAAAATCACCGCCCACGGACGCGAAGTGACCAAGATATTGCTTGACGGCAAAGAGTTTTTTGGAGACGACCCAACAGTGGCATCAAAGAACCTGCCCGTCGACATCGTAGACAAGCTACAGATCGTAGAGCGCAAGAGTGACCAGGCACGGCTCACAGGTGTGGATGACGGCGAAGACGAGACCGTCATCAATCTAAGCATCAAGAAAGGGAAGAACAACGGATGGACAGGCAACGTAGAAGGCGGTTACGGCACCGACAGCCGATACAAAGGAGCTTTCACAGTCAACCGGTTCTGGGACGGCAACCAATTTACCATCCTCGGCAACGCCAACAACATCAATGACATAGGATTTAACGACGGCGGTGCGCGATGGCGCCGTCGCAGCGATGACAACGGCATCTCAGAGTCACAGAGCCTCGGATTCAACTTCAATGTCGGCAACAAGGAGATATTACGCGTGGGCGGCAACGTATTCTACAGCCACGCCGACCGCAACTCCACAGAATTTACCGACCGCCAGTATCTGACCGACGGAGGCGTCAGCGCGGCACGGATAGGAAGCCGCAACCACGACAACACCCACAATTTCCGCGCAGATTTCCGCATACTCTGGAAGCCTGACAGCCTCAACACCCTTGAGGTGCGCCCGCGCATCAACTATGGGCGTCAGAAATCAGCAGTCATGGATTCGACACTCAACCTCGGTGATGCTTTAGCACCTCTGAGCCGCAACTTCAACGATAACACCGAGCGCAACAACAACTTTGAGGCAGGAGCCCGCGTGATATATTCGCACTCATTCGCCTCCAAGCGCGGACGTTCGCTCTCGGTGACGGCAAATATCAACCACTCAAACCAGCAAAGCCACAGCGACGACTACTCGCTGACACGCCTGTTTCTGGAGGAGGCAGCCTCAGCCACAGGTATCGACGAGGATGAGACATCGGACCAGCTCGGCAACGACCACGAGTGGAGCGACCGTCTGTCGGGACGCATCACATGGACCGAGCCTATAGGGCGCAAAGGCAACTTCCTGACTGCAGCCTACCAGGCTGAGTACCGATGGAACAACGCTGACCGACTGACTGATGTACTTGATACAGAGACGGGCATTTACTATCCGTCTGACAAGCTTAGCAACCGCTTCCGCAACAACTATTTCAATCAAGACATACGTCTCGGCTTCAAACGTATCACTACGAAATACAACATAGATGCCGGAATCTCCCTCGTACCCCAGAGCAGCACGAGCATCAACCTGCTTGACGATGCCCGCAGCATTCCCACCCGCCATGTGCTCAACGTGGCCCCTTATCTGCGCTACCGCCACAACTGGAGCAAGACACGGTCACTGCGCGTCAATTACTTCGGCAGATCCTCGCAGCCGTCACTGACACAGCTGCAGCCCGTAGCCGACGAGAGCGACCCCATGAACGTAATCGTGGGTAATCCGACCCTTGACCCTTCGTTTACCCACGGCATGCGCATGCGTTTCCAGGACTACAACGCCGAGGCCCAGCGGTCCATTCTCGTGATGCTCATGGGCAATGTGGTGCAGAACAGCGTAGTTTCACGGACTACCTTCGACGATGTGACAGGAGCGCGGCTCACGACCTATGAAAACGTCAACGGAGTATGGAACCTACGCCTGATGAACATGCTCTCGCAGCCACTCGGAGCCTCCAAACTATGGCTGATGACAAGCCACGTCATGCTCAGCTACGACCGACAGATAGGCTTCAACAACGGTCTGCGCAACGGTAGCGGAACGCTGCGCCTCAACATTTCGCCCTCTATAGCATGGCGGCCAAAGGACATAGACCTTGAGCTCCGCCCCCGCTATTCGCTGCAACACACCACTAACTCCCTCCCTACCGTGGGCAACATGACCGTGCACACCTATGGAGCCAACTTCAACGCCTCGTGGTACACCCCTTGGGGCATCGTGCTCAACAGCGAACTGTCATATGAAGGCACCAAGGGCTACACCTCCGGCTTTGACGAAAACACATGGATGTGGAACGCCTCGATAGGCTACCAGTTCCTCCGCAACAAAGCCGCGACACTTACCCTCAAGGGCTACGACATACTCGGGCAGCGCAGCAACGTGCAGCGCAATGTCACCGCCAACTATATCGACGATAGTCGTTTCAACACCCTGACCCGCTACGTCATGGTGACATTTGCCTACACCTTCAACAGTTTCGGCAAAGGCAACGAGCCGAAAGTCGACAATGACTTGCGCCGTGGGCCGATGGGACCGCCACCAGGTCATGGCCGGCCGTGACAACGATAGTTGCAAGCCGTCAAAAAAGTTTAAAAGGGTCTGTCAATCTTGCACATACTGAGATTATTGGCTACTTTTGCCATAGTGTAGCCTGCCATAACTGGCAAGCGCACCATAATCAGGCTTGAGATTTCGGTTATTTTGGAAATGGACATTTCGGCTCACGGCTTCAAACATATATCGTCACGTTTTATAGCAATGGCTCTGATGCTTATGCTTGCCGCAACGCAGGCGGTTTCATTATGGGCTGACGATAACGACAAGCCAGCCGGGCGCAAACCAGCCGGGCGCACTTCCCTTCGCGAATCACCGGTGCGAGCACTGCCCGACTCGCTGCAGGTGGGCATAGTGCTGCCGCAGGACATCGAAAACGACAGTCTGACCGACGGATTGCCTGTGCTCGCGCCTGAGCTTGTGCTCGCAGCCCCAGCCGATGAAGCCGGCTGGGATGCTGATGCCGCCGGAGTCAAAGTGTTCAATCCCGACCCCACGCGTGCAGTATGGCTCAGCGTATTGTGTCCCGGACTCGGGCAGGTCTACAACCGCCGTTTCTGGAAGCTTCCCATCATCGTCGGAGGTTTCATGGGACTTGGCTACGGCACTGCATGGAACAACAAAATGCTCCGCGATTACACCCGCGCCTATGTAGACTTGGTGGACGGCGACCCGTCATCGCAGAGCTATCTTGACTTCCTTGCCAAAGGGACCACCCTCGATGACTACAACACTGCCGATCTGCAACGCATATTTGACAGCCGACGTAAGATGTACCGACGCAACCGCGACCTCTGCATCATATCGATGGTAGGCGTATATCTCCTCGCGATAGTCGACGCTTATGTCGATGCCTCACTTTCCCACTTCGACATCACTCCCGACCTCTCCATGGATGTAGCCCCGGCGGTCATACCCGACGCACGTGCCACATTCCCGGGCGTAGGCATGCAGTGGGCATTGAATTTTTAAAAAAAACGCACATCTCTCTTTTTAGATCATGATGAAAAATCGCATTTCAGCTTTTCTGATATCCTTCTCCGCGGCGGCATACGCGATTGCCGCTCCGTCAATCCTTGACATCAAGCACTCCATCACCGATGACAATATCATCCCACCCGAAAGCTTCGAGACCAAATGCCGCGAGCTTGAGGAGAGCTTCTACCTCCGCAACTATGCCAAAGGAACTTCAAGCGACGAGATGCCGCAGAAACTCGGCACGCCCCAGGAATATGAAGAGAGACTGAGCAAACTACCTGCCGAGATAGAAATGCCGTACAACTCGGTGGTAGGCAAATACATAGACATGTATGTGGGCAAGCGTCGCGGCATGGTAAGCGACATGCTCGCCCTCCACAACTACTATGGCAACATCTTCCTTGAGGAGCTGGAGAAGCAGGGCATGCCCACCGAACTGCAATACCTCCCTGTCATAGAGAGCGCGCTGAAACCTAATGCTGTCAGCCGCGTGGGGGCTACAGGTCTGTGGCAGTTCATGCCAGCCACCGCCAAAGGACTGGGCATGGAAGTCAACTCGCTTGTAGACGAACGCCGCGACCCGCGCATATCGTCACGCAATGCTGCCAAATACCTCAAGCAGCTCTATAACATCTACGGCGACTGGTCACTCGCCATCGCTGCCTACAACTGCGGCCCAGGCAACGTCAACAAGGCTCTGCGCCGTGCTGGCGGAGGCAAAAAGGACTTCTGGGAAATCTACCGTTTCCTTCCTGCCGAGACCCGCGGCTACGTGCCTGCTTTCATCGCCGCCAACTATGCGATGAACTACTACAAGGAGCATAATATACAGCCACGCGTGGTGAGCCACCAGCTCGTGACCGACACCATCAAGGTCAACAAACGTGTGCACTTCAACCAGATAGCGCAGGTACTTAACATCCCTATCGATGAAATCAGGATGCTCAACCCGCAGTATCGCAAGGATGTGATACCCGGTGACATCAAGCCCTACACCCTTGTGCTCCCATCTCAGCAGGTGCTCAGCTACGTCATGAGCGAGCCTCAGATTCTCGCCTATGACGAAGACATCTACCGCCTCCGCACATATGTAGAACCCCGCACAGCCGAAGACGGCAGCGAGGGTCTCGAATACATCGATCCGGGAGCTGAGCAGCCCGACATGGCACAGAGTCTCAACGCCACCCACAATCTCGACCTTGTGCAGAGCTTCACCGACCGCCCAGTCCAGAAGACGCATGTGGTGACACGCGGTGAAAACCTGCGCGACATAGCCCGGCAATACGGAGTCAGTGCCACCGACATCAAGCGTTGGAACAACCTTCGCCGCGGCAAAGTGAAAGAGGGTGACAAGCTCGTCATAGAGACATATGAGGCTGACATGACCGCCATCCCGTCACGAAGCCAGCTCGATACCGAAGCATTAATGGCAAGCCGCACTCCTGTCCCGGCACCTCACCGCCGTACGATGGAAACAGTGCCTCAGGTCCCTGCTCCGGCTCCGAAGCAGGAATCAACAGTCACCATAGTCCCGGCAGCCCCTGCGGAACAGACCACCACAGCCAACGAAACCACACCAAGTGTGCCACAACGCAGGGTGTATGGCTCATCAGAGCGCACCACCACAGCGCCTGCAACATCTGCCACAACAGAGAAGCCTAAAGCCACTGAAAAAGCTGCCAACCAACAGGTCTCAACATCAAACAAGAACGCCAAGAATAAAACAGACAAGGCTTCAAAATCAAAAACAAAGAAAAACGCAAAAAAAACAACCAAGCCCAAAACCTATACCGTCAAATCAGGAGACAGCCTCGAACGCATAGCCAAGCGCAACGGCACCACAGTCAAAGCATTGCAGCGCGCTAACGGCATCAAAGGCAGCAGCATCCGCCCCGGGCAGAAACTTACCATCCCCAAGAAATAACATACAATCCGTCCTAACCATAAAACGCGAGAGGACGCACTGCAATGCTGTTCACTTAAGCAGAGATTATACAATGACCCCAGCGGGGTCGCATATATTAGGCACGGGTCATACAAGCTTTAAGCTTGGCTGACCCGTGTTATTGTCACGCCTCCGATTTCCGCCGCTGTAGGTGGCGCACAGCTCCTGCATGGGTTGTGTGCCTCCTATGGAGGCATTGATTGTGGGAAGGGATGGTGTTACCATGGTCATACAAACCTACTGGCTTGTATGACCATGGCCTAATATGTTGACCTCCGCCGGAGGTCTTGAATATTTGAGTCTCCAACGTTTAAGTAAACTATTGGGACACATCATTGTGTCTCTCCTCGTTTTTATTAGGGAAATAGACCTAAGCATTGACACTTAAGCAAGAGCCTGGATGTCCAATCCCTACGTTTATATACTTTCAGACATGAAATCGATGTCGGCGAGGATGTTATCTGCGGCAGTAAATGTGGCAGGATTTTGGCGCGCGGCTTCACTTTCGGCGATAGACTTTGCCATAGGGAGATTTTCACGGACCACTCGTGCAAGCAACCTCATCATGGCATACCTGCGGTTAAGCGACTCTGCACCATCAAGACGGGCTATCATATCCCAGACATCTGAGCGGTGACGCAGTGCATTAAATGTCAGGGAATCTATGGCTTCAAGCGTCGGAGCTTCATCAATGAGGGCAATCGCCTCATCAACGCTGATGTCGGCATATGGCAGCAGCATCGGAGCGATGATGACACTTTCTCGTGTAGCCGTGTCATACCACAACGCATCAAACAGAGACTTGTCTCGCTCATACCGCTCGGCGATTTCTCGCAATTGCGGCATATTAAGACCCCAGATTATACGGTGCGGCAGCCCCGCTGCGTTCATGGAGTCGGACACAACGCCGTTTTTCATCAGCATGAACTGCTGCTTTATCTCATTGAAATCATTCTGTATGGATTCGTTCATATGCTTGTCTTCTTTTTACGACCTATTAGTTTGGGCAGGATAATGATGGCGGTAATCACTCCAGCCAATCCCACCGCACAATGAGCGATGAGCGCACCGCCGGACAACATGACCAATGCGCAACTGCCAACTGCCGCAACTACAGCCCACGCGGACAGCTTTAAAATAGCTCCAGAAAGTTTAAGCCCATAGCGAAGACGGTATAATGTACCTACCACGGCAGTGTAGACCACATACCAGATTATATATGCGATGCCCATGCCCGGGATACCCCACAGATTGAAACATAGGATGCTTGCCCCGACATAGACTGCCGCGCTTGCCACTTCCACCGCCATATACACCAAGCCGTCGGCTCTGGCAAGCATCACATACGCCATCGTGCATGACAAAGCCCGGAACACCGTGCCTATGATGCCCATGTAGACCATCGGCTGGATTATCTGGAAATCGCGCGTATAGAGCACCTCTATTATTACGGGGACAAAGGCGATAAACAGGAGTACGAGCGGAATCATCACCCCCATTATGACCCCAAGCTCCTGGCTTACCGTGGCTGACATGGCTCTGCGTGACCGCTGGCACATGCTCAGACGCGGGAAAAAGTCGACCATCAAAGCCGCAAATACCAGTCCGACATAGCGGTTGATAAGCGTGAAGCCGCTCTGGAAATACCCTACCGTGGCAGTGTCGGCGGTGCGGTTGAGATAGACCAGAAACAGATACGCGCCGAGATTGATCATCATTATGGAAATAATGATGTAGAATCCTAATTTTATGATATGGAATCCATCCGTCATGCTGCTGCGCCATGTTATGCTCTGGCAGCCCACAGACAGGATGTCACGTGTAGCCTTGTGGGCATAATGCCACATGATAGACGTAGTGATGACCCACAATATGACTATCGACGGGACGATGGCGGTGGCGCGCCAGAAGTAAAAAAGCGGAACCGTGACCGCCAGACCTATGACATTGCCCCACGTGGTAGCCAAAGCTATCCCTTTGAGTTTATGAAGTCCCATCAGTATGCCACCTTCGCCGCCTGACACAGCCATGGCGAATATCGCCACCGACAGCAGGCAAAACCACCATGTCATACCTCCGTCACCGAAAGCCCACCGACTCAGCAATGGCGAGAACCCTATGGTCAGCAGCGCAAACAGCAGTCCGAGCGACAAGCAGATGCGGCGCACCATCAATATGTAGCGCACTCGCTGGGTGTGCTCCTCGTGTGCTGCCAGTTCGCGCGCCGCCACTGTGTTCATACCCATCTGAGCGAAATTACCGAGAAGGTCAAGCACGGTGTTGAACACGCCAAACAGACCGACACCTACCGCTCCTATCCATATAGCCACGAGCTTGGTACGCACCACCGACACGAGAATACTGATGACTTGGACGCCTGAGAAAACGCCCATAGTCTTCACTATCAGTGCGGTTGATTTGCTCTTGTGTGCCATTAGTGTCAGTGATGGCTTATCTCACCCACAGGAGCGGATTGAGTTTCTCACGCTCGTGGCGCAGCTCGAAGTGGAGTACATGACGGCCGTCATTGTCAGGGTCAGGCTGTACCTGCCCGATTGTCTGCCCGGTCTTTACTGTATCGCCTGTCTTGATGGCGAGATTGCTGATGCCTGCATAGATAGTGATGTACTCTCCGTGGCGTATCATCACGATATTGTTGTAACCAGGCTGGTTGAATACCGCCGAAACCGTGCCGTCAGCGATGGCTCGCGCACGGCGGCTCGACGAAAGCATCTCTATGTCGATACCCGAATTCTGCACCTCGATGTTAGGGAAGTCGGGATGCGGATGACGACCGAAAGCACTGATCACACGGTATTTGCCATCTACAGGGAAAGGCAGACGCCCCTTCATGCGCGCAAACTGTGATACCGAAGCCGAGGCTGTGAGCGGAGCTGCCTCACGGACATCTCCGCGACCACCGCGCTTGGCGGGTTTCTCTTGCGTTTTGCCGGCTGACGGTTTCGCGCCACCCTTGTCATTGCGCGATGCTTGCTCTTGACGGCGACGTTCACGCTCCTGACGTTCACGCTCAGCCTTCTCGCGGCGCAGACGTTCCTGCTCCATGCGACGCTGCTCGGCGGCGATGAGTCGGTCAAGTTCGCGATCGAGTTTCTGTAGCTTCTGCTGCTGTCGGGCGAGGTGCGCCTGAAGCTGCGATCCTTCCTGTTTGAGACGCTCCACTATCTGCGATGTCTCTTTGGAGTCGCGTTCGACGCTCGCCTTGGCAGTGTTAAGCCTGACAATATGCGCGTTTTTCTGCCGAAGCAGCTCCGACATGTCGGTCTGACGAGCATGCAGAGCCTCCACAGCTGTCTGTAGCTCCTGTTGCTTGGCTCTGCGCCAATGTCCTATCTGACGCAGATAGCGCATGCGTTGCACGGCTTCCTGAAACGATTCGGCTGCAAAGACAAATGACAGGTGATCCAACCTCCGCTCCGTACCCTGCGAGCGACGCAGTATCTTGCCGTAGCTCTCGCGCAGTTTCTCCACATGTTGCCGCATCTGCCCGATGGTATCGTCAAGCATCTCTATTCGGCGCGATATGGCTGCGGCATCTGCCTGAGTGGCAGCGATGACCGAAGTCTGCTGAGCTATGCGCGAACGGAGATCGTTGAGACGGTTGAGCTGCGAGGCTGTGGATTTGCGGTTCTCGTCAAGTTTGGCTGAAGTCTCCTTGATATCCTTTGCTGTAGCTTGCTGCTCGCGCTTGACATCCTTCGATGTTCTCGCCGGAGCCTTAGCAGCCTTTCTCTTCGTGGTCTTTTTCTTCTTGACAGTGCCCTTCTTCCCCTTTGGAGTCGCCTTCTTCGCCGGAGCTTTCTTCTTGGCAGGAGCCCTTTTCTTGCCCTGAGTCTGCGACACCGCCACAGGCGCAGCCGAAACCTCCACAGCATCGCCCACCGCCAGCACCAGAGCCAGCCCAAGCACCGCAGCCCTCACCAATCGCAAAAAAGAAGCACCACTCATCATATCTGCAAATTTACGGATTTTTTGGTATAACATACCATCACTACATCGGGAAATGGAGATTTATATTTCGGGATTTATTAGTATCTTTGTTGGTGTTACGATTATCCTTAATTTTTATCTCATTTAGCATTACCTTATGGAAGGAAAAATGAAAAACTTACTGATGCTGGCGGCTGTCGGAGTACCTTTGGCACTCGGGGCGGAGCAGGTTACGAGTCCTGACGGTGCCTTGGTGGTAGACGTCGACATAGCTGCCGGGGGCATCCCCACCTACAAGGTGGATTACAAGGGGAAACCTGTGGTGTTGCCGTCACGGCTCGGATTCACGCTGGCGAGCGAGAGCAGCCGCCGCGACTTCAGCGCAGATGCTGTAAAAACTTCTGCCGATGCGCTCCAGATGACAAGCGGATTTGCCGTAACCGACATCGAGCGCGGCGCCGTTGACGAGACATGGGTCCCCGTGTGGGGCGAGGAGGATTCCATCCGCTGCAACTACAACGAAATGGCTCTTAAGCTTACGCAGACCGACCTTGACCGCTACATGATCGTCAGATTCCGTGTGTTTAACGATGGACTCGGTTTCCGATATGAGTTCCCGGCGCAGCCCCATATGACCTACTTCGTCATCAAGGAGGAAAACACACAGTTTGCCATGACCGGCGACCATTGGGCATACTGGATTCCCGGGGACTATGACACACAGGAATACAACTACACCAAGAGCCGCATGAGCCACATCCGCGACTCATGGGAACAGCACAAGAAGGAAAGCTCTGCCAATGCGTCATCGACCCTGTTCTCTCCGACAGGCGTTCAGACCGCCCTGCAGCTCAAAACTGATGACGGCATATACCTCAACATCCACGAGGCTGGTGTAAAGGACTATCCGACGATGCACCTCAATCTTGACGAAGCGACCAACACATTCACCTCGCATCTGACCCCTGATGCCACGGGCATGAAGGGCTACATGCAGACACCAGAGGAGACTCCATGGCGCACCATCATGGTGGTTGACGATGCCCGCGACATCCTCGCATCGCGCCTCATCCTCAACCTTAACGAACCTACTGCCTATGAGGATACTTCGTGGATCAAGCCTGTCAAATACATGGGCGTATGGTGGGAGATGATTGCCGGCAAGGGTGACTGGTCATATACCAACGACCTCGCATCGATCAAGCTCGGCGAAACCGACTACACCAAGACCAAACCTCACGGACACCACTCTGCCAACACCGAAAATGTCAAGCGTTACATCGATTTCGCTGCCGAACACGGCTTTGACCAGGTGCTCGTGGAAGGATGGAACGAAGGCTGGGAGGACTGGATCGGCAACTCCAAGGACTATGTGTTTGACTTCGTGACCCCATACCCCGACTTTGACCTCGAGGGTCTCAACAAATACGCCAAGGAGAAAGGTGTCAGGCTGATGATGCATCACGAGACCTCAGGCTCTACACGCAACTACGAGCGTCATCTTCCCGCAGCCTACAAGCTAATGAACGACCTCGGCTACAACTCGGTAAAGAGCGGCTATGTGGGCAACATCATACCTCGCGGCGAGACCCACTACAGCCAGTGGAGCAACAACCACTACCTCTATGCCATCACCGAGGCTGCAAAGCATCATATCATGGTCAACGCCCACGAGGCGAGCCGCCCCACAGGTCTGAGCCGCACATATCCCAACCTCATCGGCAACGAGAGCGCACGTGGCACCGAATACCAGGCTATGGGAGGCAACGCCAAGTGGCACACTTCGATACTGCCTTTCACCCGTCTGCAAGGCGGTCCGATGGACTACACTCCCGGCATATTCGAGTTTGACCTCTCGACATTCTCTCGCCACAACAACTCAAAGATAGCGTCGACCATCCCCGGTCAGCTCGCCCTCTATGTGACCATGTACAGTCCGCTCCAGATGGCAGCCGACCTCCCCGAGCACTACGCCCGTCACATGGATGCTTTCCAATTTATCAAGGACGTGCCTGTGGAGTGGGAGAAGTCAGTGTATCTTGAGGCTGAGCCGATGGACTACGTGACCGTGGCTCGTAAGGACAAGAACAGCGACGAGTGGTATGTAGGCTCTACAGCCGGCACCGCCGACCGTGACAGCAAGATCACACTGTCGTTCCTTGACCCGGGACGCAAGTACACCGCGACCATCTACGCCGAGGCACCCGATGCCAATACCGTTGACGGCCAGACACGTTACAAGATAACGACCAAGACCGTCACCAACAAGAGCACACTCAAGCTGCATGCGCTTGCCGGAGGCGGCTACGCCATCAGCATCAAGCCGGTGAAGTAAAGATTCCGACAAAACAAACATCAACAAATCAGGGAAATATCTCCATGGAGATATTTCCCTGATTCTTTTTCGTCAATTTGTAGGGACATGCCGTGGCATGTCCGCGTCGCAGGCGAGAATATTAGCTTTTTTGCAGTTGGCGGACATGCCATGGCATGTCCCTACAGTTTTATTCATTTTGTAGGGGCGGAAGAGGGGGGTGTTGGACGGAGGGGGGATGCGATGTCGGTGGGATTGAGGACGCCACCGGCTACGCCTGTGATGGGGGTGTAGAGGCGCAAGCCGAATGTCGGGGCTATGGCGGTGATGTGTTCGAGGAGTTCGCTCATTATCGCCTCGTAGAGAGTCCAGTTGGTGGTGGCGGTGAACACGTAGATGTTGAGAGTGGTACCCTGTGCCACTGGTGTTTCCAGACGCACAAGCATCTGCTGGTCTTTCGCCACCTGGGGATGGTTCATCAGATAGAGGCATACATAGGCTCTGAACAGTCCGAGATTGGTCTCAATCGTGCCGTTGACGCTCATCTTGTCCTTATTATATGCCACTTGAGCATTTGATGAGCGCAATCCGTCTACCCAATTTTTGAGTATCGGATACCTGCCTACCATTGACTCGACGAAAGCATCGTCAGCTGGATGGATAGTGCTGTTTTCAACCGTCAGATTATAAAATATGCGTCGTGCACCGCTCTCGCTCATTCCGCGCCAGTTCTGGAAACTGTGCTGGACGAGCATGTAGGGGGGACAGGTAATAATGGTATTATCGAAATTGCGCACTTTGACGGTAGATAGCGAAATGTCAATGACATTGCCGTTGACAGGTGTATCAGGTACCACAATCCAGTCACCTATACGCACCATATCATTCTGGCTAAGCTGTATTCCAGCCACAAATCCGAGTATCGAATCCTTGAATATCAGCATCAACGCTGCCGCAAACGCGCCCAAGCCGGTCAGCAACGCCGCCGGGGATTTGTCAATCAGCACCGACACGCTTATTATGAAAGCTATGATCCACAGGATACCCTTCATAGTGTTCGCGATGCCCTTGAGAGGAAGATTGCGCGTGTTTTCCTTGCGGTTATATCTTACCCATATGAAGTCCACTACAGCAGCCATAGCGTAAGTAAAAGCCAGCACAGCATAGATATAGAGAATCTTCATAACTATCATGCGCAACTGGCTGCCATAGTTGAGCGTGAAGGGCACGAGCGACAGCAGCACTATCGGCACTATGATATGGCTGCATTTGGTGAATACACGGCTCTGGAGGAGGTCATCGTCAAGCATAGTATGACGCATGCCTGCCAGACGGCGCACGACATATAGGATGCCTTTGCGTATGAGCCAGCCGATGAATATAGCCACTACAGCCACAATCACTATATATAGGAAAGCCTCAATGCGTGGCTCATGGCGCAGCCCGATGATGTCAAGCAAATGGCGTATGATGCCCATAAGCCACTGCGCCACTTCATGTGATGGTATAAACGAAGTAATCATATCACTTTATTAACACCACCAAAACCTCTAAGGTTTAAGCTCTCAGAAGTAGCGGGGCAAGGAACAGGAGCGGTAACGCACGCAACCGTCAAGACCATTGTGGTCATCGGGACGGTAATCCACTGCGCGGCGAAACATGTAGGGGAGCATCCGGAAGATGTTGACACTCAACCCCGAACGGACGCGGTAAAATTGCATTGCATCCTCCGTCACCACGATTCTGAACGATTTCGCATCGGTCAGCGTGCCGTTGCCGTCAGTATCAGTATAAATGCGGGCTTCGAAAGTGCCGTTGGCAGCCGTAGGTTGCAGATAACCCATCACGGTGCCAGGTTTTATCGCCCTGTCAGGTGAGCGTAGCACTATCATCCTATAGCAATCCGTCAAACCTACATCCGCGCCATGAGACTCCATACGCTCCACTGCTATCAACCCGCCTGTTGCCACCAGTTTCCATACATCCTCAATAGGATTGGAGGCTGCAATGGCTATCCGCTCCTCAACTCCATCAGACATATAGCCGTCAATCACCTCCGATGCAGAAGGCAATGACTCTATCCAGCGACGAGGAGACGCTGCAAGCAGCTGCGATGCTGCCAGTGACAGACATAGCAACCATCCGACAGCGACAACACTTCTCATAAGCCGTTCAGACCGTGATTTCGCCACACAGACTCGCACCGACAAGGTTGCTGACCTCGGAGGAGGACAGCCCGAGACCAAAGAGGTGCATCAGTTTAGTTATGGCAGCCTCGCCGGTCATATCACCGCCTGATATCACACCAGCCGAAGCGAGAGCATCGCCGGCAGCATAGCGGTGAGGCATCACACCGCCGGCATCACACTGCGAGATATTGACCACCACAAGCCCCTCGGCGATGCGGCGGCGCATCAGATTGATAAAAGCCTCATCGGTAGGCGCATTACCTGCGCCATAGGTTCTTAACACGATGCCTTTAAGTCCCGGCTGCGCCAATTTGTACTCTATAGCGTCAAGACTCAACCCTGGGAACAAGTCAACAAAGCATACATTGACATCCATCGTGCGGTTGACTTTAAGCGGACGGCGGAAAGGCAATCTCAGCAGCGCATCCTGATTGAAGTCAATGCTCAGACCGATGTGTGCCAATTCAGGATAGTCGTAGCTCTTGAAAGCATTGAAATTGGTCGACGAATGCTTCTTGGCTCTGTTACCGCGCCAGAGGTAGTTTTCAAACAATATCGCCACCTCCTGCACCTGCGGATCGCCCCCGGGAGTGCGGCATGCGGCAATCTCAAGAGCAGTAATCAGATTTTCCTCACCATCGGTGCGCACCTCGCCTATGGGAAGCTGCGACCCTGTGATAATGACAGGCTTGCTTAGGTTTTCGAGCATGAACGACAGAGCCGATGCCGTGTAAGCCATCGTGTCAGTGCCGTGGAGCACCACGAAGCCGTCATAACGGTTATAATTGTCGGCGACCGCTCCAGCAATGTCTCCCCAATGGAGGGGAGTCATATTGCTGGAGTCAATCGGTTCGGTCAGCTGTATATGAGAAATTTCATAGTCGAGCATCTTGACCTTGGGCACACAGTCTATAAGGTGGTCAAAGTCAAAAGGTTCAAGGGCACCGGTCTGGGCATTTTCAATCATGCCGATAGTGCCGCCGGTATAGATTATAAGGATTCGCGGTTTCATAGGTATGGGTGTGTATGTGGCATCAGCCTATCTTCACACCAGGCACTACGGGCGCCGAGGGAGAGATAAGCACGAGAGAGCCGTCGGCATTTTCAGCCGACAGGAGCATGCCGCAGCTCTCTATGCCCTTGAGCTTACGCGGAGGCAGATTGGCGATGAAGCATACCTGCTTGCCCACGAGTTCTTCAGGCTTGTAGTATTTGGCGATGCCGCTGACTATGGTACGCTTTTCCATGCCGTCGTCTATGAGGAAACGGAGGAGCTTGTCAGCCTTGGGTACTTTCTCGCACTCAAGCACCGTGCCTACGCGGAAATCGCACTTGGCAAATGTGTCGAAATCAACAGGCTCTGCCTGAGGTTCGGGACGGTAGTTGCGGAGTTCGTTTTCCTTCTTGATGCGAGCAAGACGGTCAAGCTGACCCTGTATCTGGTCATCTTCGATTTTGTCAAAGAGGAGTTCGGGCTGCTTGATTTCGGCTCCCACAGGTATAAGGTCGAAGCATCCGAGCATATCCCACGTAATCTTGTCGCCGCCGAGCATCTTAAGCAGTTTTTCGCTCATAAAGGGGAGGAACGGCTCAAATACTATGGCAAGATTGGCACAAAGCTGGAGGGCAGTGTTGAGGATAGTGCCGGTGCGTTCCATGTCGGTCTTGGCAAGCTTCCAAGGCTCTGTCTCCTGCAGGTAGCGGTTGCCGGCGCGAGCCATATCCATGGCGAGCTTCAGAGCTTCACGGAAATGGAATGTGTCAAGAGCCTCCGAAATCTGAGCCTTGAGGTCAAGCACTTCGGCTTCCAATGCTTTCTCCACCTCGGTAGGAGCTGCCGCAGGGACTACGCCGCCGAAATATTTGTGGGTCAGCACGAGAGCGCGGTTGACGAAATTGCCGAGGATGGCTACGAGTTCGCTGTTGTTGCGCTGTTGGAAGTCAGCCCATGTGAAGTCGTTGTCCTTGGTCTCCGGGGCGTTGGCAGTCAGCACATAGCGGAGCACATCCTGCTTGCCGGGGAAATCTTTGAGATATTCGTGAAGCCACACAGCCCAGTTGCGTGATGTGGATATTTTGTCGCCCTCAAGATTCAGGAACTCGTTGGCAGGCACATTGTCGGGAAGCTGGAAGCCGTCACCGTATGCCATCAGCATGGCTGGGAACACGATGCAGTGGAACACAATATTGTCCTTGCCGATGAAGTTGATGACACGTGTCTCGGGGTCTTTCCAGTATTTCTCCCAGCTGTCAGGAAGAATTTCCTTGGTGTTGGAGATATAACCGATGGGGGCATCAAACCATACGTAGAGCACCTTGCCCTCCGCGCCCTCTACAGGCACAGGGACACCCCACGACAGGTCGCGGCTGACGGCGCGTGGCTGCAAGCCCATGTCAAGCCATGACTTGCACTGACCGTAGACATTGGTTTTCCACTCTTTATGTCCTTCAAGTATCCACTCGCGCAGTTTCGGCTCCCACTTGTCGAGAGGGAGAAACCAGTGTGTGGTCTCTTTCATCACCACAGGGCTTGAAGTCAGCGCGCTATGGGGATTGATAAGGTCGGTGGCGTTGAGCGATGTACCGCAAGCCTCGCACTGGTCGCCGTAGGCGCGGTCGCTGCCGCAGTGGGGGCATGTGCCTACCACATAGCGGTCTGCAAGAAATTCGCCAGCCTGCTCGTCATAGGGCTGCATGGAGGTCTTCTGCACGAATTCCCCCTTGTCGTAGAGATGGCGGAAAAATTCGCTTGCAGTGTCGTGATGTATGTCGGAAGTGGTGCGCGAATACACGTCAAACGACACCCCCAGCTCCTTCATGGAGTCACGGATGATGGCATGATAGCGGTCCACGATGTCCTGAGGAGTGACGCCCTCCTGTCGTGCCTTTATGGTGATGGGCACACCATGCTCGTCACTGCCTCCGACCATGACCACATCCTCGCCTTTGAGGCGCAGATAACGGACGTAGATATCAGCCGGAACATACACGCCGGCAAGGTGTCCGATGTGCACCGGACCGTTGGCATAAGGGAGTGCTGTAGTGACAAGTGTGCGCTTGAATTTCTTTTCCATATGTTATGTCGGTTTCTTAGATGCAAAGATAAGGAAATTTGCGGAAATATATGCCACTGTGCTGGAAAGACGCGGCAAGCCGCGTCCACAAGGAGGAAACGCTGATGCGACTATCGCTTGGTCTCCGGATAGGGATAGCCCTGGGCGGAGATGCGAGGCGATGGACGATAGGAGTCAGAGATGATGGACTCGTCGGGGTGGAGATACTTTGACCTGATACCGCCGATGTGGAGGAGCATCTGACCGAGATTGTCAAGGGAGCCTGGACGGTCAGCGGCTCTGCGGATGCTGTCAGCCATTTCCGGATACTTACCACGGAACGACTCTGACATCCACACCACAAAGGGGATGTCAAACTGGCGGTGCATCCACTCGGCATCGTCAGGCTGCTGCTTGTTGCGGTTGCCTGCAGGCGCGGTGTCCCACATCTCTTCTCCGTGGTCGGAGAAATACACCACCACTGCATCGGACCCGCGATAGAGGTCAATGATTGAGGAGACTATGCTGTCATTGTAGAGAGTCGCATTGGCATAATCTGCAACCTGCTGACGCTTATCATCGTCAAGCCAAGACTTGTCAGCCGGTATATCCGACATGGTGAAGCGGATATGCGAGGCATCGTCAGGGAAATATTGACGGGCAGGGAAATGCTGCCCTTTGAGATGCCAGATGGTCAAAGCATCAGCCGAGGGAAGAGCCGCAAGACCGTGCCGGGCAACCATTGACCTGACAAAATCACCGTCATAGGGCTCCTGACCATCGTTATAGGCATCGTAACATGTCCCGATGATGAACGGGTCAAAAAACAGACGCCCCAGATCAGACGAACGCGACTGCGGATCATACTGGTTGGTAAACAGCGACACCCTCCACCCCGCTTTCTTGAATACAAGAGGGAAATATACGCTCTGCCACCAATCCCGACGCGTCGGATCATCGTCAGTCAGATTATTGAGGCTCATCAGATTAGCTATGGACATATTGGTAAAGTTACCCGCCGTAATCATATCAGAAAACACTACAAGAGCACTGTCAGCTTTCTCCTTCTCCAGCCGAGGGTTGACGGGGAGATGATATCCGTAGAGCGACGAGTGGCTTTTGATAAACGACTCCCCTATTATTACTACTATCTGCAAGCTGTCAGCCGTCGACGAGGCTGCCATGACCTCATCAGCAAAAGCCACTGGTTGCAACCGCGCCCAATGGTTATATACATGCCGCTCCAATGAAATGCCTTTAGCTATATACGTGCTTTTGACCACCGGGTCGGCATAGTTCATCTGAAATATGTTGGCAAGCTCTGGGTTTCCGGGGTCTTGCGATGCCCATATCGTGAATGCGTCAATGTCATCAATCCAGAGCATCGGAGCTATACGCGCGATGCGCCACACGCCTCCTAAAACCAATGCCATGGTCAACAGAGACCACACGGACATCAGCTTCGTCACCCGCATCCTTGACCTACTGACTCCTATGGCTATCACCGTCACAACCACGACACCTACTGCAAATGCGGCTATGACCGAGGGCGTGAAAAACTGGCGGAAAAAGCCGCCAATCTCACGCGGATTAGTGTCAAGCGCCAATGATAGGGACTGCACATCCAACGGATGCTTCAACAGGAGAAAATGGGCTATTTCTACCAAGGCTGCAAGCCCCCATGCACCTGTTATCACACCCTTAAGCCATCGCTTGTCCCACATGTATACCAGCCATGACAACAAGTATGCCCACACGGAGCTCTGCATCAGGTCATAGACAGCAATCCACTTCCTGAAATTACCTATAGCTACGGCTTCAGCAACCACACATGAGAGGCTGAATATTACTATAGCGATGAAAAACAGGGGATTGCTTGCCACCGGGGCAAACAAGGCTCGGAGTATTTTGCGTATTTTGTCAAGCATATATTAGAGACTTTAAGGTCTTTAGATGGTAAGGCGCGACAGGCAGGATGGGGCGAGATACGAGGCTGCATGGGCTATGTCGTCAGTGGTAAGTCGATTGACGGCGTCAATGGTGCGCTGTGGGTCGGGCAGGGAGTCAAAGAGGGTCACGTGACGACCTAAAGAGAGGACGCGGGCTTCGACATTTTCGTTGGCGACTACGAGCTGTCCGAGATACTGGCGTTTGGCTCGCGACAGCCTCGTGTCAGTAATATATCCGTCACATACGCGCGCTATTACGGATCGGACATGACGCAGACACCTGGTTGTGTCATCCTCATCGCATCCGAAATATATCTCCATCAATCCGCAGTCGCTAAACATCGCCATGATGCAATCCACCGAATACACCAGACCTCGCTTTTCGCGCAACTCGACATTGAGCAGCGAGTTCATGCCTGGTCCGCCCAACATATTGGCAAGCAGCGACATGGCATGCCGATCAGGACTTTTCGCACCAGGGATGACAGCTCCTACCACTGTATGAGACTGGTGGAGATCCAAATCTTTCACTTCATCATGCACCACGGCAAGATTTCCAGGATATACACGCTGCAATGACGGATGCGGATGGTCAAGCACCCCGAATGTTCGCTCCACGAGTTTCATGACCTCATCTGCCGATGATGATCCGGCATAAACGAGCACCATGTTTGACGGCACGAAATACCGCTTAAGATACTCGCGGCATATATCGCCCGACAGCCCATTCACGCTGTCTCTTGTGCCTAAAATGTTGTGACCAAGACCGTTGTCAGGAAACATCATGTCCTCAAAATCATCTACAACGGCTTCTGACGGACTGTCAAGATAGCTTGCTATCTCGTCAAGCACCACTTCGCGCTCGCGGTCTATCTCCGCCTGCGGAAATGAAGAATGGGCTATCAGCTCATAAATCAGATCCACAGAGCGGCGCAGATTGCCCGACGGTACGACAGTATAGACCACCGTCTCCTCCTTGGTAGTGTAGGCGTTGAGTTCGCCGCCTACAGCTTCCATGCGGTTGATGATATACGACGATCGGTGGATGTCTGTACCCTTGAATATAGTATGCTCCACAAAATGTGCCAACCCCTCACATCCCGGGGCATCGTCACGGCTACCGACATTGACGCTCAGAGCCAGGTAATCCACTCTCGCACCAGGACGGTGGACATGGACCACCCTCAGACCGTTAGGCAGACGCAGTAGATGTCGAGAGTCTGTATAATCCGATAGCATGGATTACAGGGCTGAGGCTTTGAGGCGCAGACCTGTCTGCTCCTGAAGCCCGAAGAGGAGATTCATCACGTGGACGGCATTGCCGGCTGAGCCTTTGAGGAGATTATCGATGACAGCCACGATGACCAATTCATCACCGACTTTCTGGAGATGGAGCATGCACTTGTTGGTGTTGACCACATCCTTGAGGTCGGGACGCACGTCCGACAGGAATGTGAAACTGTGGTCATCATAGTATTCTTCGTACATGCGGCGCAATTCCTCTATCTCCACCGCGCAATTAAGATATGTGACAGCTATCAGTCCACGGGTGAAGGGTCCGTTAAGCCCTACCACATGTATGTCAGACTGGAAACTCGTCTGTAATTTACCGAGGAGGCAATTTACCTCCTCTATGTCATCATGGGCAAGGAGTGCCGATGGGCTTACATTGTCGGAGCGCATTGTGTGCACATCCTCGTTGAGGCTTTCGCCGGCACCGCTGCTGCCTATGACAGCTGTGGTGTGTATGTCGGAGTTGAGCATCAGATGCTTGGCGAGCGGCAGCAGCGACAACTCAAGAGCCATGGCGAGTTCGCCTGGACATACAGCCCTTTTGGCACCGCGTACAAGCGGCTTGCGGTTATATTCAGGTATGCCGTAGACCATACCGTTGTCAGTAGCGACATCATCGTCTACACGGTAATCAGCCGACAGGTCTATGACGCAGACATCATCCGCAGGTCGGTTTTCAGCCAGCCATGAGGCGGTGTTGCCGTCAGGATGACAGAGGAACACCACATTGACCTTACTGAGGTCGCCACGGTCAGTGATGCATAGGTCGGTGTCGCCGGTGAGCCCCCTGTGGAGACGGCTTACTGGTACGCCGTCGCGTCCGGCAGCACTGACCCACATCAGTTCCACATCGGGATGGTTGAGGAGAAGGCGTATCAGTTCGCCGGCTTTGTACCCGGTGCCTTCGACGATGCCTGCTTTGATCATAAATATCGGTTATATTAAATATACTGAATGGACACGGCAAGCCGTGTCAACGAGAACAAAATTTCATATGCAGCCTCGCTACTTCTGTGCGGGGAATATACTGGTGTAGATGCGGCGGGTGGCGCCGAGATTGTCGGCGATGTATCGGGCGGCGGCTTCGCCGGCTTGCTTCAAGGCTTCGGGATCGGAAAGGTAGCGGTCCATCACATCGTCAAATTCGTGGACGCTGCTGACCGACACTCCGCCGCCACACTGTATCAGACCCGCAGCCTCACGGAATTTCTGGTGGTGCGGACCAAACACGACAGGGATGCCGTAGACGGCAGCCTCATTGATGTTGTGTATCCCGGTGCCGAAACCTCCGCCTATATACGCCACATCGGCGTAGCGGTAGAAGCTTGAGAGATGGCCGAAGCTGTCGACAATCAGCCCCTCGACATTTGCTGGACTGCCAGCCTGCTGCCAATCGGATAGGAGCATGACATTACGTCCGGGAAATAATTCCTTGAGATGCTGCAAACGGGCATCGTCAAATTCATGGGGTGCAATGATGAAGCGTACATCCTTGCGGGCATTGAGCCAGTCGGCATAGACAGCCTCATCGGCTTGCCATGAGCTACCGGCGATGAAACGCATGGCGGCATGCTCCATCATGCGCGGAATCCACTCGATCTTGCACTTGGACGAACGGACATCAGCCACTCGGTCGAAGCGCGTGTCGCCAGCTACGGTGACATTTGTCACCCCTATGCCGGCAAGCAGATTACGCGATGCCTCATCTTGCACGTAGAGATGGGTGAAACAACGCAACATGCGGCGGAACGTACCGCCCCACGGCTTGAAAAAAGCCTGTGAAGGACGGAAAATCGCCGATATTATATAGGTAGGCACTCTGCGCCTCTTCAGTGCGGCGAGATAATTGCCCCAGAATTCGTATTTGACGAAAATGGCGACAGACGGATTGACCGTCTCGACAAAACGGCGAGCATTACCCGGTGTGTCAAACGGCAGATAGACGACCACATCAGCCAGCGGAAAATTCTTCCTGACCTCATAGCCTGACGGGGAGAAGAAGCTCAACACCACTTTCCAGTCAGGATGCTCCTTCTTGACCATCTCAATCATGGGTCTCCCCTGCTCAAATTCGCCCAACGAAGCAGCATGAATCCACATCACAGGCGAGTCATTGCCTTTAAGGGCTTTCTCAAGGGTCGAAAATGTCTCCTTGTGACCCTCAAGCATCCGTCGGGACTTGGCATTGAATCCCTTGGACAGACGTATGCCGCCTCGGAGCAGAGCTATGGATGTGTCGTAAAGCGGATTCATCACTCCCCTGGTTTGATGCTCTCTATGGCTTTCTCAATGCGTCGGATGGTCTCGTCAGGTCCCATCAACTCGGTGATGTCAAACATATGCGGACCTTTGCATTCGCCGACTACCGCGAGGCGGAAGGCGTTCATGACATTGCCCATATGATAGCCATGGTCGGTAATCCAGCCGAGCACTACAGGTTCGGCTTCGGAACTTTTCCATGAAGGGAGGTTGCGTAGCACTCCGATCAGTTCGGTCATAATGCGCGGAGTATCCTCGCTCCATCGCTTCTTGATATCCTTAGGCGCATAGCTTTCAGGGGCTTTAAAGAAGAAGCCGGCATGTGGAAGCAGGTCTTTAACGAAATTGATGCGCCCCTTGACCATCCCGACTGCCTTGGCGATATATTCGTCAGTATATGCGCTGACATCTACACCAACCTCTGCAAGCACAGGCTTGAACATCTCGGCGAGCTTTTCGTCAGGGAGTTCCTGGAGATATTTGTGATTGAACCACTTGCCTTTCTCGTAGTCAAACTTGGCTCCGCTTCGCGAACAGCGGTCAAAACCGAAACGGCTTATCAGTTCGTCCATCGACATTATTTCGGTGTCATCGCCGGGATTCCAGCCGAGCAGGGCAAGGAAATTGACCACTGCCTCGGGGAGGTAGCCTGCTTCGCGGTAGCCGCTTGACAGGTCGCCGGTCTTGGGGTCATGCCAGTCAAGGGGGAACACGGGGAAGCCAAGACGGTCACCGTCACGCTTGGAGAGCTTGCCCTTGCCGTCGGGCTTGAGCAGCAGCGGCAGATGCACAAATTCAGGGCGCGTATCAGCCCAGCCGAAAGCCTCATATAGTAGGACATGGAGGGGCGCCGACGGCAGCCACTCCTCGCCACGGATCACGTGGGTAATCTCCATCAGGTGGTCATCGACGATGTTGGCAAGATGATATGTCGGCAGGTCATCGGCGCTCTTGTAGAGCACCTTGTCATCAAGGATGCTGGAATTGATGACCACTTTGCCACGGAGGAGGTCATTGACTTCCACATCGCGGTCAGGCTCGATCTTGAATCGCACTACATATTTCTCTCCTGCATCGATCAGACGTTGGGTCTCTTCGTCGCCGAGAGTGAGAGAGTTGCGCATATTGCCACGCGTTTTGGCATCATACTGGAAGTTGGGGGTGGCGGCGCGGGCTGCCTCGAGCTCCTCGGGGGTGTCAAAGGCTATGTATGCTTTGCCATCGTCAAGGAGCTGCTTGACATAGCGGCGGTAGATGTCGCGACGTTCGCTCTGACGATAGGGTCCATGAGGACCACCCTGCCTGACGCCTTCATCAAAACGGATGCCGAGCCAGTCAAGGGCTTCGCATATATAGTCCTCGGCTCCGGGGACAAAGCGGTTGCTGTCAGTGTCCTCGATACGCAGCACCATCTCGCCTCCATTGCGCTTGGCATAGAGATAGTTAAACAATGCTGTGCGTACGCCGCCGATATGCAGCGGACCTGTTGGAGAGGGTGCAAATCTTACTCTGACCTTGCGTTCCATATGCTATGATGATAGGGTGATTTTTTTGTTAGTTATATTTATCCGCAAATTTACGACTTTTTTTGATAAGGGCTGATAAGTCATATAAATCTTATAATGTCAATACGTTGGTTAAATGAAATGTAGGGACATGCCGTGGCATGTCCCTACATTTGCACGGACAAGAGATTTTGAATAAATTTATCATCAATCCTCAGGTATC